>NZ_CAXYKD010000022.1:0-72249 GCF_964277905.1 uncultured Sphingobacterium sp. | reverse complement strand
TGTCATTTTAATTCCAAAAGAACTTTCAATTTTAAATATCAAATAGTTAAATTTGTGAGATTAGCATAACAAATCAGATATAAGATAATATATAAACATGTCAGATAAAGCATCTATAAATTTAGACGGCACTTCGTATGACCTTCCGGTCATTGTCGGTACTGAAAATGAAAAAGCAGTTGATATTTCCAAATTAAGAGATCTAAGCGGATTTATTACGTTAGACCCAGGATACAAAAACACAGGTGCAACGAAAAGTGCGATTACTTTCCTTGATGGTGAAAAAGGCATATTGAGATATAGAGGATATCCAATTGAACAATTGGCAGAGAAATCGACTTTCTTGGAAGTTGCTTATTTGTTGATTTATGGAGAGCTTCCAAAAAAAGAGGTATTGGAAAAATTCAGAGCTGACATCAAAAAGCAAATGATGATTCACGAAGATATGAAAAACTTCTTCGCTGGATTCCCATCCAAATCTCACCCAATGGGCCAACTTTCGTGTTTAGTAGGCGCATTGTCGGCATTTTATCCAGAATCTTTAAATCCAAACTTAACAGACGAAGAAGAAGATCAAACGATCATCAATCTTTTGGCAAAAATGCCAACAATCGTTTCTTGGATTCAAAAGAAATCATTAGGTCATCCTGTTGTTTATCCAAAAAACAACCTTGGCTACATTGACAACTTCCTAAACATGTTATTCGGAGAAGTTAACGATGAAAAAACATTCGATCCTGTTGTCATTGACGCCATGCACAAATTGTTGATTTTACATGCTGATCACGAGCAAAACTGTTCAACATCTACTGTTCGCATCGTTGGTTCATCCAATGCAAACCTTTATGCATCCGTTGCATCGGGTATCAATGCATTATGGGGACCATTACATGGTGGTGCAAACCAAGCCGTAATCGAGATGTTGGAGGCCATTAAAAACGATGGTGGTGATGCTGAAAAATATCTTGCTAAAGCAAAAGACAAAAACGACCCTTTCCGTTTAATGGGATTCGGTCACCGCGTTTACAAAAACTTCGACCCTCGTGCTAAGATCATCAAAAAAGCATGTGATGATATCTTGGAGAAATTAGGCGTTCAAGATCCGGTATTGGATATCGCTAAAAAGCTTGAAGAAGCAGCATTGAATGACCAATATTTCATCGACAGAAAACTTTATCCAAATGTTGACTTCTATTCAGGTATCATCTACCGTGCATTAGGTTTCAAAGCAGATATGTTTACCGTATTATTTGCTTTAGGCCGTCTACCGGGATGGATTGCACAATGGAAAGAAATGCGCGAAAACAAAGAACCTATCGGTCGTCCAAGACAAGTATACGTTGGCCACACAGAGCGCGACTACGTTGAATTTTCAAATCGTTAATCCGATTTCGATTTATATCCTAAAAAAGCATCCCTCGGGGTGCTTTTTTATTTTCATCTGAGCTAACATGGATGGCATTACAGCTGTCCGAAACCACCCACTCGAACAAGATATGATTACTTGTCGTTACGCTATTGTCACGATAATCTACTTGTTAAGTATATTTTAATTTTTCCTTATCTAAATTCCCTGTTTTTCGTTAAGTTTGCGTATTCATTGGTCTCTTATTAAAAATCATTATAAATAAGACTTGTTAGAAACAATACTACATATCTTGGTTCCCATTGCTATTTTCACCTTTATAGCAGCTTTCACCTTGTTTGCAGTATATGCCGAGCGAAAGATCGCAGGATTTGTACAAGATCGTCTAGGACCGATGGAAACAGGAAAGTATGGCAGTCTCCAAACGATCGCCGACATTCTCAAATTATTACAAAAAGAATTAATTACTCCCTCATCGGCCGATAAAATTCTCTTTAGAGTTGCTCCTATCGTTATTTTCGTGGCTGTATTTACAGGTTTTGCCGTTATTCCCTGGGCTAAAGATTTTATTCCAGCGGATACGCACACGGGTCTGTTCTTCATAATGGCCATCATCTCCATTGATGCTTTGGGCATTTTAATGGCTGGCTGGGGATCTAACAACAAATATTCTTTATTAGGATCCATGCGTGCCATAGCACAGATGGTATCCTATGAAATTCCGGTAGGCCTCTCACTGATTACGGTCGTTATGCTAACCCAAACCCTAAATTTAAATGAAATCGCTATTGGACAGGGCATCCTAACCAATGGAAGCATTAAATTCTTGGGCCTTTGGGAAGTCAATGAGATTGGGGGCCTCTTCGCCTGGAATATTTTTCAGGCTCCACATTTGATTATCACCTACATCATATTCTTTATCGCAACCCTTGCCGAGTGTAATCGTGCTCCCTTTGATATCCCGGAAGCCGAATCTGAATTGGTCGGTGGCTTCCATACAGAATATGGCGGGATACAATTTGCCTTTATCTTTTTGGCGGAGTATGCCATGATGTTTTTGGTATCGATGTTGGGGGTTGTTCTATTCTTAGGAGCTTGGAATACACCGTTACCAAACATAGGTGCGATACGTTTGGCCGATTGGACCACAGGCTTGGTGTGGGGAATATTTTGGACCTTAGCCAAATCATTGTTTATTGTTGGTATCCAAATGTGGATTCGATGGACATTACCACGGTTGCGTGCAGATCAACTGATGAGTTTATGTTGGAAAGTATTGACGCCGCTGGCTTTTCTTTGTATGGCCATTTCTGCAATTTGGCGAATTTTAGTTATAGCATAGGATATGATATTTAAAACGGCTTCGCATGCATTTCGTACGGCAATCAAGGGCTTATCTTTGACTGTGAAACACTTGTTTGGTGCCCGACGTTCGCGAACGGAATTAAATATCAAAAAGGATAACTACTTTGATCAGCAGGAAGGTATTGTTACTGTTCAATACCCACGTGAAAAAATGCCTATCCCCGAGGTTGCCCGCTATCAGCTGCAAGTCGATATCGAGGACTGTATTGTATGTGATTTATGCGCAAAGGCTTGTCCTGTCGACTGCATCGAAATCGAAGCCATCAAATCACCGGAAGCGATTGGAAAAACTTCCGATGGTAGCGTTAAAAGACTATACCCGGCCAAATTCAATATTGATATGGCCAAATGTATGTATTGTGGGCTATGTACTGTCGTATGTCCGACAGAATGTATTACCATGACCAACGAATATGACCGCAGCTCACAAAAACTGACTGATCTTATCTATGGTTTCTCAGATATGACCGATAGCGAGGTCGCACAACGTAAAGCAGAATGGACCAAGTTTCAAGCTGAAAAGGAGGCAGCAAAGCAAAAATAAAAGATGGAAAGTATTTTATTCTACGCCTTTGCTACCCTAGCAATCGGTTCAGCACTTTTGCTCGTCAATCTTAAAAATATTGCACGTGCTTTATTCTTGTTTTTTATTGTGCTATTTGCAATGGCAGGACTTTACCTATTTGCTTTGGCCGATTTTGTAGCCATTACACAAATTATGGTTTATGTTGGCGGCGTGCTCATATTGATGTTATTTGCCTTTATGCTTTCCAATAAAGAGCTTTTAAAAGATCTCCAAGATAGTAGCGGTTCATTCTTAAGCATACCCAAATGGCAGACTATTCCAGTAGTGCTTGGCTTCCTGTTACTCATGCTATACGGCATTATTGAATGGCAACAAGCCCCTTCTACGTGGATTTTACAAGCTAGGGAAAATAACACCGAGATTGTCGCAACAGACAATAATATTCATCAGATCGGATTACGTTTTATGACTTTTTATGTATTGCCATTTGAAATCATATCCGTGTTTTTGATGATGGCCTTGATAGGTGCCTCACATTTATCCAGAAAGGAGCGTACAATATGATTACGCTGACGCATTTTTTAGTTGTCAGTGCCTGCATCTTTTGCATTGGTCTTTATACCGTTCTTTCCAAGAAAAATGCAATTATGATTTTGGTCGGTATTGAGTTGATGATCAATGCCGCTATCCTGAACTTTGTTGCTTTTGGAAAATATGATAAATTGAGTTATGGTGGGCAAATTTTTGCATTATTTGCCATCGTTCTTGCTGCGGCCGCAGTCGCTGTTGGATTGGCTATCGTATTAAATGTTTATAGACATTACAAAACCATTAATCCGGATGAGATAAACCAATTAAAAGACAAGTAAGCATTGGATCAATTTGTTCACATATCACCCCTTCTGACCGCGTTGCTTACCTTGATAGCACCATTAGCGGCGTTCGTATATCAAGCAATAGTAGGTAAACGCGACCAGTCCGGCCTTGTTTCTCTCACGGCCATCATCCTCAGCTTTATCGCTGGCGGCTTAACCTGGTTCTCCATATGGAATAATCCCGCGGTATCAATTCAGGTAAATTGGTTCACCATCGGTGAAACGTCATTTAAAGTTGGTATCCTGCTGAACAATTTGAGCACTTTGATGCTTTTTTTGGTACCGACTGTTGCCTTACCCGTACATATATACTCCAGAGCCTATATGCATGGCGATGCAGGTATTCACCGTTATTGGATGTATCTCAGCCTTTTCTGTTTTGCGATGTTGGGATTGGTCATTATGGATAGCCTCCTGTTGATGTATGTTTTTTGGGAATTGGTCGGTTTTGCATCGTATCTCCTCATCGGCTTCTGGTTCACACGTGAGACAGCTGTACAAGCCAATAAAAAGGCATTTTTGGTCAATCGCATCGGCGACCTCGGTTTTCTAATTGGGCTTGCGATCCTATTTACACAGTTCAAAACCCTCAATTTAATCGATCTATTTGGGGACAATGGCTTAATCTATCAATCCACAATCGCCCAAGGATTATGGATATCTCCAGTCAATAGCTTACCTCAGATTTGGCTTACCATTGCAGGCTTAGCCTTCTTCTTGGCAGCTATGGCTAAATCTGCACAATTTCCATTACATGTATGGCTTCCTGATGCCATGGAAGGCCCTACATCCGTATCCTCGTTGATTCACGCCGCGACAATGGTTGCTGCTGGTGTATTCCTTCTGGCTACCGTATTTCCATTATTTAATGAATCTGCCTTATTATTTATTGCCATCATTGGTACAATAACCGCTGCTTTGGCCGCATACTTCGCGGTTGGCCAATACGACATCAAACGTATTCTTGCCTTTTCGACCATATCGCAGCTTGGTTTTATGATGGTTGGCATTGGCATTGGAACATGGGATGCTGCTTTATTTCATCTGACAACTCATGCTTTCTTTAAGTGCCTGTTGTTTCTTTCTGCCGGAGCTGTCATTCATGAAATGGCCCATCTTAAAGAACATAGCAACCTAGACTTTGACCCGCAGGATTTACGGAATATGGGCGGGCTACGTCAATATATGCCAAAGACCTTCGTGCTGATGAGCATAGCTTCGCTAGCACTTGCAGGATTCCCTTTGACTTCAGGTTATCTATCCAAAGATAGTATCGTTATCTCTTCCTTTGAATGGGCTATTTCAAAAGGTAATTTATACCTTATCATCCCCATAAGTTTGATTCTGGTGAGTATTTTAACGGCTTTCTACATCTGTCGTTTGCTATTCAAAGCCTTTTTTGGGGAGTTCAGACTGTTGAAACAACTTCAGGGCAAACTACATGATCATCCGTTGCATGAAGCGCCAAAGACCATGTTGATCCCCATGTTTGTTTTGGGACTGTTCTGCTTATTTCCACTGTTTTCTTTCAATCCGTTTTCGTATCACGATTCCTGGTTGATGGACGGCCTATTATTGGATGAATATACTTTTGCACCAAGCCATAGTGCGCACCTTATTATCCCTGCAATACTGCTTCTTGGTTCTGTTATTGGCTGGATCATTGGCTGGAAATGGTATGTACAGATTAAATACCCTTTGAACCCCGATAGCCAGGCATTAAAAGCCGCTTTCAACCAGGGGTATATCAATGAGTTTTACCAAGCAGTCTTTGTTAATGGCACATTAAAATTAGCACAGTTCTGCTATTGGTTTGACCGTCATATCGTTGACGCTTTCGTTTCTTTGATTCAGTTTATCGTCTTATCCCTTTCTCAGTTAAGTGTTTGGATAGACAAATATATTGTAGATGGTTTTGTTAATACGGTTGCTACTGTAGCCTATTGGACAGGCAATCAGGTTCGCCTGGTCCAAAATGGAAAGCTACAGACAACATTGTATTCCGTCTTTTTATTAGTTTTACTTGGTTTAATTTATCTTATATTCTTTTAGGAAATGCCTATTTTATCCTTATTGATATTTTTACCGCTATTGGCTACGGCGCTCATTCTCGCCCTACCAACACGATATAAATCGAGTTACAAATATATTGCTTTAGCATTCACAGCAATACAATTTGTACTGGCCGGAATATGTTATGCACAATTTGATGCAAGCAAAACAGGAGTCCAAGATCTGGCGGGCTATCAATTTGTTGAGCAACTTTCCTGGATCCGATTAGATTTAGGATCAATAGGTAAATTAGAGATCGATTATCTTATTGGTATTGATGGGATCTCCATGCCCTTGTTATTGCTGAGTGCTTTTGTTATGCTGATGGCTATAGGCGCCTCTTGGAATATCCAGAAAAGTCCGAAGGGATACTTTGCCTTGCTCATGGTACTTAATATGGCCGTTATGGGGATTTTCTGCGCATTGGATTTCTTCCTATTCTATTTGTTTTATGAAGTCATGTTACTGCCACTCTACTTCTTGATCGGTATCTGGGGGGGGGCAAGACGCGAATACGCAGCTATAAAATTCTTTCTATATACCCTATTCGGGTCTGTATTTATGTTGTTGATTATCGTAGGATTGTATTTTTCAGTAATCAACCCCGTGACTGGAGCACATACTTTCAACATGATCTATATGATGAATCCACAGAATTATCTTGAGGGTTCTATTTTCGGCTGGGAGGGTTACCAGGAAATTTTGGGTGTTTCGGCTCGGCTGATCGGTTTCATTGTGCTTTTCTTTGCCTTTGCCATTAAAGTACCCATTGTTCCCCTACATACTTGGCTACCGGATGCGCACGTTGAAGCGCCGACACCAGTATCTATTATTCTTGCAGGTATCCTCCTGAAAATTGGTGGTTACGGTATCATCCGTATCTGTTATAGCATCTTTCCCGATATGGCAGCCCTATCCAATTGGTGGCTTGGCTTAATCGGCGTTGTATCCATTATTTATGGTGCCTTGAATGCCTTATCACAAAAAGACCTGAAACGAATGATTGCTTATTCATCGGTCTCTCATATGGGTTTTGTACTACTTGGTATTGCATCGCTGACTGCCGAAGGTATTTCTGGCGCCATGTTTCAGATGATTTCCCATGGATTCTTATCAGCGGCACTCTTTTTCCTTGTTGGTGTGGTCTATGACCGAGTACATGACAGAAATATCTATAGTTTCCGTGGCCTAGCTCAAATTATGCCTAAATACACAGGTTACGTCGCTGTCGCATTTTTTGCATCCCTGGGCCTGCCCGGCTTTTCAGCCTTTATTGGCGAAGCCTTTGTCATTATCGGTTCCTTCAATGCAGCGAGTATAGGAACCGGGTTACCGCGCTGGATGGCACTTGCGGGTTCCATAGGTATCCTATTAAGTGCAGCCTATCTACTTTGGACACTGCAACGTATGTTCTTTGGACAAATTCGCTTAAAAGGTGGTGAATCTTGGAGTAATGCACTTACAGACCTAAATTCACGCGAACAGATCATCTTATTTCCTACCCTAGCGCTCGCCTTATTACTTGGAGTTATGCCGGCATTAGTATTTAACAATCTAAACGCTAGTGTTCTGAATCTCGTGAGTTTTATCCAACAATTTATTTAATTCGCATGCTCGCATTCAGTCCATATATCAGTTCTTTCATCGATCAGATTATCGTAAGCATTCCTTATTTTAAGCCTGAACTGACATTGATCGTCACTTTTATTGGTACTATCCTCGCTAGTCTTTTTATTGACAAACACTGGAAGCATACCTCTTTTGTCATCACCCTCATTGGGCTATTGCTCAGTGGCTGTTACCTTGTGGGCCAGGGGCTCAGTAAGGTAGAGATGGCTGGCTTTTTTGATATGATCCAGGTTGATGCTTTCGCTACTTCGGCACGACTTATTATCCTGTTGTCAACAATTCTCATTTGTATATTCATTCAACAACGCCATCAAGCGTATGGTCGCCCCTTAGGTGATCTCTATTCGGTACTATTGACAGCAACACTGGGTCTGAATCTATTGACTATGTCGAGTAACTGGTTGATGATCTTTATTGCAGTGGAGACAGTTTCGATCAGCTCCTATATTATGGTTGGCTATTTCTCTTCAACAAAAGTTCAATCGGAAGCTGCTTTAAAATATGTACTGTTCGGATCGATCTGTGCTGCCGTTATGCTCTATGGCTTGTCTTTATTATACGGTTTCACGGGAAACCTGAATTTTGACGCTCCAAGTCACATTGCCGGCTTGATGGAAGCACCCCAGATCATGATAAGCATTGCTTTACTATTTTTGCTGACAGGTATTGGTTTCAAACTGAGTTTTTTTCCTTTTCATGTCTGGAGTCCGGATGTTTACCAGGGTGCCCCAACAGTTATTACAACCTATCTCGCTACAGTACCCAAAATTGCTGTTGTTGTGCTATTATCCAAGATACTTTCAGCCTGGCTGAACGTATCCTTTTATTTTAGTGATTTCTTGACTTATGTGATTATTGCGATCGCCATTGCAACTATGCTGATTGGTAATTTAGCCGCTTTACGTCAACAGGATGCCAAAAGGATGATGGCCTATTCTTCTATTGGTCATACGGGTATACTTCTTATGGCTGTATTGGTTTATCAAAATAATGAATCAAATGTGCTGTTATTTTATCTATCCATATACGCTTTGATGAATATTGCGGTATTCATCTTTATTGATGCTTTGGAAGCTAGTTTAGGAAATACTTCAATTGAATCGTATCGCGGCTTAGGAAAGCAATACCCACTGCTGTTCACCTCCTTTTCACTTGTTTTAATCGCTTTGGTGGGGCTCCCCCCTACTGCAGGTTTTGTTGGAAAACTTTTGGTCTTTTCCAAAGTGTTCGAACAATACCAAAACTTCCAATCCTTCGGTTTATTGGCATTGCTCCTAGTTGGTGCATTGACATCTGTCATTTCCCTATTTTATTATTTTAAAATACCACTGAATGCGTTTCTAAGAGACAATACGGGATCTCCAGCAGTGAAGTTCAATAGGGTACTCTTGTGTATTGGAATCATATGTACTTTAGCCGTGTTGATGTTAGGTATCTTTCCCGATTTATTACTTTCGGCATTCTAGGAAACAGAAAACTTCTTTCATTTTAAATAAGTCTATCGTCCAATTCATTCCTTAATGTCTGCGTTGAATAGTAAGAATAACTCCATAATATATTTTATATTTCCTCAATAAAAGTATTATCTATGGTTGAGGAGAGACCGATAAATTGTTTTTTATGTAAAGCGAATTAAATTGCATATAAAAAGCAATTTATCTAAGTTTGTACCATGATTAGTGCAATAGCAAATCCAATTTTTCAGCGTGCTATCCAGGATTACCACGTCTACGATCAGATTGATCATCCAATCCAAAATCCGTATGACAAACAGTCCCTGGAACATCTCCTCTATTTAAAATGCTGGATTGACACCGTGCAATGGCATATGGAAGATGTGGTACGTAATCCCTCGATTGAACCCCAAGAAGGCTTATACTGGAAAAGACGTATTGATGAATCCAATCAGTACCGAACAGATACCGTAGAGTATATTGACAGTTATTTTCTACAAAAATTTCAAGATATACAGGCGAGTCCTACAGCAACAATCAATACTGAAAGTCCGGCATGGGCTATTGATAGACTTTCCATTCTGGCTTTAAAAATCTACCACATGGAACAAGAAACATTGCGCACAGATGCTTCCGAAGCACATATCATTTCCTGCCAAGAAAAACTGAACGTTTTATTGGAACAACGGAAAGATTTGTCCCAAAGTATTGATGAATTGATGACTGCAATCGCATCTGGCGACAAATACATGAAGGTTTATAAACAGATGAAAATGTATAACGACCCTTCATTGAACCCTGTCCTATATTCTTCAGGAAAATAAAACATGTCCTTACCGCAACGGATCATAGTAACCCGATTTTCAGCTATGGGCGATGTTGCCATGGTTGCCTCCGTATTGAAAGAATTCTGCATTCAGTACCCTGATGTAGAAATTATTATGGTCAGCAGGCAATTCTTTGCACCATTTTTTGATGGAATAAAAAACATACGGTTTCACGCCATTGAGCCCAAAACAATTCATAAAGGTTTTTTTGGTTTGGTCAGGCTAAAGAAAGAGCTAGCACAGTACGGCGCAGATGCTATTGCGGACTTACATTTCAATTTGCGTTCGCGTGTAATTGATCTATTATTTTCCTTATCGGGCGTAAAAGTAAAGCAGCTTGACAAAGGGCGGGAAGAAAAAAAAGCCTTAACCCGGGAAAACAACAAGATTAAAGTTCCACTGAAACTAACCGTAGAGCGCTATGCAGACGTATTTCGTGCATTAGGGTTCAAATTTGAGCTCAGCAAAAAATTGGTTTCTAATTTGCAGGATGTACCCAAAGCTGCTTTTAGTATGTTTGCAAACTTCGATCGAAAGAAAATTGGTATTGCCCCATTTGCACAACATCGCTATAAGATTTTTCCTCAAATCAAAATGGAAAATGTGATAGACGAACTCACGCACAATGGCTATGATGTCTTGTTGTTCGGCGGTGGCGAACAAGAGTTCCAGATTGCCCAAAACTGGACCGAGCGATTTCCCAACACCTATAATACCATAGGCAAATTTTCGTTGCGGGAGGAACTGGATTTGATTTCGAATCTAGATCTCATGATCAGTATGGACTCTTCCGGACTTCATATGGCATCGTTAATGGGCGTAAGGTGTTTTTCTTTGTGGGGAGCAACGCATCCTTATGCTGGATTCACAGGTTATGGGCAGCAGCTAACAGACTGCATCCAAGTTGAGCACCCCAATAGACCAAGTTCAGTCTATGGCAACAAGCCCTGTGATTGTGATGGAATAGAAGCAATTGATTTAATTACACCGGAAATGGTGATCGAAAAAATAACCGGAATAAGATGAGGATTGGGTTCGATGCAAAACGCTATTTTTTAAACAAGACCGGTCTAGGGAATTATAGTCGGGACTTAATTCGTATGCTCGAAAAGTATGCTCCCGAAAATGAGTATCTAAAATATACACCAAAAACTGGTGATCAATATATCAATCAACCAGCATCTCAAAAAAATATCCGGTTGCCACAGGGTTTTATCAACACTACTTGGCCTAATCTCTGGCGTAATCAACGTATTGTTCGGGATTTGAAAAAAGATAAAGTTGATATTTACCATGGACTGTCTGGTGAAATTCCATTAGGTTTAGCAAAGGCACATATTAAATCTATCGTTACCATTCATGATCTAATTTTTTTGAGACATCCTGAACTTTATCATCCAATTGATCGTTGGATTTATAAGAAGAAATTCAAGCATGCCTGCGAGGCATCTGATCGTATCGTTGCCATAAGCGAATGTACTAAAAACGATATTGTCGACCTCTTTCATATACCCGAAGAAAAAATCGATGTTGTTTACCAAGGCTGCCATGAAGCATTTAAAACTATCAAAACTGAAGAGCAGAAAGCAAATCTTCGAGAGAAGTTAAAATTACCGCAGGATTTCTTATTGAATGTTGGTACCATTGAACCGCGTAAAAATATTTTACCAGTAGTGAAGGCCATAAAGGACCTTGATATCCCTCTTGTTATCGTAGGTAAACCAACACGCTACTATCAGGAGATCATGGCCTATATGCAACAAAACAACATGGAAAACAGGATATTCTTTTTCCAAGGATTAGCAATGGAAGAATTGGCCGTTCTTTATGCATCGGCAACGATTTTCATTTATCCCTCAATTTATGAAGGTTTTGGCATTCCCATTATAGAGGCACTCTACTCTGGTACACCTGTGATCACCAGTAAAATGGGCGTATTCCCAGAAGCGGGGGGACCGACATCTTGCTATATTGACCCTACAAATATTTCAGAGATAAAGCATGCTATAATATCCTTACTTAGTGATTCCTCCAAGCGCCATGAAATGATCGAAAAAGGATTGGAATTTGTTCAAAAATTTAATGATGAATGTGTTGCCAAACAGATGGCTTCTATTTATGCCAGCTTATAAATCGACCGACTGACCCGTTGAAATAAAATACTTCTTCAATACATGAAGAGAAACGAACTCTTCTTGTGCCTGATCCATAAATAATTTCACATAGGCATTGGCCTGTTTAACAATTGTTTCAGCCTCTTCGGGATGATCTATATAAAACTGTAATTTTTCTTCCAGGTCCGAATAATCGTTTTTAATACAGATAAAATGATAGTCCGGTAATAAGGTTCCTTCCATAAACCAGGTTTCATACGTTGGCATCGGCATGACAGCGATGGAATTTGACGACATGATCCATTTTAAGTTGGTAGCTACGTCATTTCCTTCCAGGGCAAGAATAAATTTATAAGCTAAATGTCCAGTGATAGAAAGGTAATCGTGATCAGAAGACCTAAACGCTCTTTTTAAATCACATAAGGGATGACTATGGTATTGTTGAAAAAATAGTTCCCGATGTGCCTGTGCAAACTCACTCCTCCCAACAAGTCTATTTTTCTTCTTCCGAAAAGCAACATGGTCGGTAATAAAGTTAAAGTGTCGGCTCTTATCCAGGTTCAACAATACCGAGTTAGCATTGTCACCTGCGATTGGCCTACTTTTCACTAAGGCAGGTTTATCCGGAATAGCAATAATATCACCTGGAAGGATCTGAAATTTCAGTTGCTGATTAAAATAATCAAGAAATTGCTTACTGTCGAAATAGTAAACCCGTATCTTCTTGGGCATCTTATAATCTTTGATCTGAATCGCATCGTTTGACAAAGACCGCTGCGGAGATAGTTTATTATAATAGTTTATCCGAAACCGAACCCATTCAGACTGCTGGGTCAAATCTCTGCTCAGCAACACCGAGGCCTTTTTCCGTAGCAGAAACTTTGGTCTCAGCTTTCGTCCAAATACACTCAAATAATAAAAGAATTTAACATTCTTATTTTTTAAAAAGATCTTCTTGAAATTCAACTTCATAGCATATATAAGAAATAAGAGCTGTCACTATCTAATCGTCCTTAGGTTTGACCACAGGTACACGAAGCTGCATTTTTTTCCAATGTAGTGAGCGATCACCGTAAATCAGAATCTTACTTAGTTTATACTTGAACTTCAAAAGCCCCTGATAATCGTCGGTAATACGACGATAGGCAACCTGAGGATCTTCTTCTAAAACCCGATTTATTGCTTCGGTATATACTGTTGGCCCTGTCATCTGATGGACATCATGTGGATATCTATTTTCCTCGATATTTCGTACGATCAATTCAATCGTCTTTTTCAGGAATGGGTGTCCTTTATCGTAGATCAATGCCCATTGTGCATAAAGACTTCTATTCTTCTCATGCGTAATCACCGCCGTATCTTCTGGTTTAATCACTTCATCCAAAACGCCAATAATATCACTATCTAAATCCAAATAGATACCTCCATGAACATACAAAACCGCATATCTAAAAAAATCCGCTTTAGCGGCACCGATCTGCAACCGGGCAAAAGCCTTATAAGTACGTTGATCAAAATTTTCACTAATGAGTGTATCAATTTGACCATCATCAAAAAACTGTCTAGTATAGCCTTTATTTTGCTTTAAAAATCGCCAAATATAAAACTTTGTCAACAAGGGTATCTTATTGGTCTTAAAAGTCTGATAGATAACTTTTGGAATCGCCACTTGGAATAAAAATTAAATTATGGTAATAAACAGCGTGTATAGTGATGTAAAAATAAATTCAAAACTATAAAACATGCAAAAATAACGATATATCCCTTACAAACACGTATTTTCTAATATTTAGTTAATCGCTTAGTGTTAATTAGAACAATACCTATTCACTTCACAAACATTTCATTTTTTTTATATTTTATTACAAAAAATATGTAATATATTTGTCACAAAGCAATAAAGCCCACCTTGGTGATCTACATTGTGAAAACATTAAATGTCATTTTTTCAACTAAATTGTAACGAATAAGTGAGCTTTCACGTTACAATAGCGTATGGTCCAATTTTTCAATTATATCGTATACCTTGAGTCAAAAAATAAGCGCTTTAATCATTACATACAATGAAGAGGATAATATAGTAGAAGTCCTCAAAAGCATGGAGTTTGCAGATGAGATCATCGTTTTGGATTCATTCAGTACTGATCGAACGGTTGAGCTAGCCGGTCTGCACCCCAAAGTGAAAATTTATCAGAACAAATTTGAGGATTTCACCAAACAGCGCAATTTGGCCCTGACTTATGCGAATAACGATTGGGTGCTTTTTTTGGATGCCGATGAGCGTTTGACTTCAGCATGCCAAACGGAGATATTATCGACAATAAACGATCCGCAAGCAAAAGACGCGTATTACATGTATCGTTTATTTTTCTTTTGTGGCGAACGCATTAATTTTTCGGGAACACAAAATGATAAGAATTTCCGTCTGTTCAAAAAAAGTAAAGCAACATACGACACCAAAAAAAAGGTGCACGAGACATTACTGGTTAATGGCACGATTGGTAGCTTAAAAAACAAGATATGGCATTATTCCTTCGCAGACTACGCGAGTTACAAGGAAAAAATGGTCCATTATGGTCAGCTCAAAGGGAAAGAACTATACGCTAAAAATAAGCGGTACTCACTCTTAAGTCACCTAGCTAAAGTGTCCTTTAAATTTTTTAAGGCATACTTTTTGAAACTAGGAATATTAGATGGGCGACGAGGATACCAACTTTGCTACTTACAGAGTCTCAGTGTACATGAAACTTTTAAGTCATTGAAAAGAGAAGAAAAAAAATGAAGATTTGCATTATAAGCTTTGATTACTGGAATTACGACCACCACATTGTAAAGAAATTGCAAGAGAAGGGTATTGATGCATCACATATCAATATGGGTGCCTATAAATACAAAAACTTCGGTGAGCGGGCTTCAAATGCAATCAGCAAAATTTTTCTGAATAAAAACATCAAACATGTAAAACGTCAGGAGTACGTAGTAGATACACTGAAAAAACTAGGTCCCCAAGATCAGATACTCGTTCTAAATCCCCATACATTAGATTATCAGACCATCAAAGAGATCAAATCATATACACCTTACTTAATTTCTTATCTCTATGATAATTTAGAACGTTTTCCAATTGAAGAAAAATTGGAATTGTTTAATAAGATCTATTCTTTTGAAGACAAAGATGTAAAAAAATATGGCTTTGAAAAGATAACAAACTACAACTATCTTTCAGAACAACCCATTCAGGCCGAAGAAATTGACAATGACTTATTTTACATTACTTCCTATGATAAACGACGTATTAAACTCCTTCGTAAACTCACGGTTCGTCTCTCGGCATTGGAAGTAAGGAGTAAGATTATTGTGGTTGGAAAACAAGTATGGAAAGAGAAACTAAAACAATTATCTTCCAGCAAACTATTTAGCAAGTATATTCAACTAAGAAAGACCCCGATATATATAGATGAAGTATTAGACGAGTATAAGAAAAACAAAGTAATTTTGGATCTTATGCGAGATGGCCAAGAGGGGTTAAGTTTTCGTGTTTTTGAAGCGATGGCTTTTGAGAAAAAACTCATTACTGACAACCCCAGTATTCTGAACTATGATTTTTACGATCCTCAAAATATCCTATATATAGCTAACGACCTAGAGCTCCTAAACGAATCTTTTTTTGATACGCCCTATAAAAGAATTCCCACCGAATTATTTAGAAAATACACGCTAGATAATTGGCTCAACAAAGTATTTGGTCTTGAACAAACCTTAAATGAAAAAAAAATTACTCTTTATAGCTCCTAATTATTACGGGTTTAATGAAGTTGTCTATAAAGGATTACGATCCTTTAGTGATTACGAAGTAATTGAAATCGATTCAACAAAGCCCTATAAGTATAAAAATATTGGTGAAAGGATATATAATTTTTTTCTCAAGAAATTTAAAGGACTTAATCTTAAAAAGGTAAAATCCGAGTTCTACGTTCAAAAATCCATTGAAAAATGCGAACAGTATGATTTGCTCCTCGTAAATAGGCCTGACCTATTGACACAACATGCATTGGAGACTGCCGTAAGTAGATCAAAAAAAAGCAAGGCGATTCTTTGGGACAGCATCGAGAAAATTCCACAATCAAATGAATCTCTTTCGAAATTTGATACCGTTCTGAGCTTCGACCCTGCTGACTGTTATAATTATGGATTTAGCCCCATCACTAATTTTTACTTTAAGGAAGCTCAAAATGGGGAGATAAAATTTGACGTAGCCTTATTGATAACATACGACAATAGAATTAATGATGCTATTAAATTATTTCGATATTTCAACAACCATGGGATAAAAGCAAAAGCACGAATTTTTGCTTATAAAAAAGATCAAATCAAAGAAAAACTCCCGAACAATATGGAAATAATCGAGCAAATTATTCCTTTTAAAAACTCCTGCGAATATTATTTCGACAGCAAGATCATATTAGACCTATCACATCCACATCAAAAGGGACTTTCTTTTCGTCCCTTTGAAGCTCTAGGACTAAAAAAGAAGCTAATTACAACAGCCGAGAATGTAAAATCCCTGGAATTTTACAATACGACAAATATCCTATATCTTCAAGATATTAATAACATTGAGATCCCTGAAAATTTTCTAAAAGATGAGTATCTTAATCCAGATTTACAAATAACAAAAAGGTACTCTTTAGAAAATTGGGTGGAAAACGTTACATCATAATGGAAAAAGATTTTATCATTTATTTTATCTGTCCGACAAATAAATATGCTACTGGTGGGGTTAAACAGATGTATAGGCAAGTAGAAATATTAAATAATGCTGGAATTAATGCTAGAATCCTACATAAATGGCATGGGAATAAAGAGAAATGGTTAGAAAATGATCCTCCAATTTCCTATAATCCATATATCTTTAAGCAAATAAAATACATTGCTAAGTCAAAAACCATCAATATCCTCAGAAGAATAACGTTATTTCTTCTAAAGTTGGTCAGCAAAAAATTAGAAAGTAATTCCATATTAGTCTTTCCAGAATTTTATGGCTTAAATGCGCATAAAATAACCCCGAATTTCCCGCGGGTAATATTTAATCAAAACTGCTATTACACATTCGACCATTCAACTAACTTTGAATTGCAGAAAAACACATATACTGACGATAACACTCTAGCAGTACTCACTGTCTCTGAAGACTCTCAAAGTTACCTGAAATATGTCTTTCCAGAAATTTCAATCCATAAGCTAAGATTGGGTATAAATGATAAGCTTTTTTTTTACTCCAAAGAGAAGAAAAAACAAATATGCTTTATGCCAAGAAAACTTTCTCACGACGTAGCGCAAGTTATCAATGTACTTCGACTCAAGGGACTAGACAACTCTTGGAATCTAGTCGCTATTGAAGATAAAACAGAAAAAGAAGTCGCGCAGATCATGCGTGAAAGTGCAATTTTTTTAAGTTTCAATCATCGGGAAGGATTTGGGCTACCACCAGCCGAAGCAATGGCCTGTGGCTGTATTGTTGTAGGATATAAAGGCAGAGGAGGCGCAGAATATTTTAAACCAGACTTTTCATATGCTGTTGAAGAGGGAGACATCGTTGGATATGTAGACAAAATTATTTATATAATAAATCTATTCGCTAACAATGCTGGTCTTATCATAGCCCAAGGACAACTTGCTTCCGATTATATTTTAAAAAATTATAGCTTAGATAACGAAATTCACGACGCAAATACATCGTGGAAAGATATCATTAAAAAATACGAGGAAGTTTTTTAGCACATCTTAATATTCGGTTGCTCTTACTATCTTTAAAACCTCAAACAATACTTTTTCATAACTCATTGAAATAATACATGGGACTTCGCACGATAATTAAAAACTGGATTAACAAAACAAAATATATCAATAACCTGCATGCTGAACAAATTGAAGTTACTGATATACCTTTAACCTTTACGCGGAGTAAACTAGTATTCCCGCATTTCTCAAATCCGAAGGTTTCTATTATTATTCCTTTCTATAATCAGGAAACATATACTTGGTCATGTCTAAATTCGATAAACCAGCATCTACCGACTGTTAGCTTTGAAATCCTTCTTATCAATGATAGAAGTAGTGATTCAACTGATTTTTCTCTTATTGAAAATATCCAAATTATAAATAATTCAGAAAATTTAGGATTTTTAAAGAGTGTAAACCGAGGGATTTCAATAGCACGTGGTGAATATATTTATTTGCTAAATAATGACACGATAGTTAAAGAAGGATTTTTAGATGCACTCTACGAAGTTTTCACAACCTTTCAAAATGTTGGGGCTGTTGGTTCAAAACTATTAAATTCGGATGGCAGTCTTCAAGAAGCCGGTTGTGTCTTCATGAAAGACTGCAATATAAGTCAAGTAGTTAGAAAAGAACATTATTATCCTGAAGTAAATTATATTTATAAAGTGGATTACTGTTCTGGGTGCAGTCTCTTATTCAAAAAATATAGTGATAATAATGAATTAAATCTTTTTGACGAACAATTTGCTCCAGCGTATTTCGAGGAAACGGATCTATGTTTCTCGTTTAAATATCTTCAGGGTAAAGATATTTATTATACTCCTTTTTCCCAGGTGGTTCATTTTAATGGAGTATCTTATAACGCTAAAAACGGATATCAGAACCAATCTAAAAAGGAGCTCTTCGAAAATAACTTGGAGAAATTCAAACGTAAATGGTCAAAAGAAATCGCAGGTATTTCTGCCATAAATACCGAGCAGCGGATATTGGAATTATATAATAACAAAAGTATTGTCTTCTTTTATTACCGCCTACCAGAATACGATAACAATTCAGGTGATTTAAGATTTACTGAGATAATCAAAGCATTTAAAATCTTAGGTTATCATATCACATTGATTGTTGAATCCAATAGGATCGATAATCCCTATTTATCCTTTTTTCAAAAAATGGGTGTATCCACTTATTATGAATATAGAAAGAGAAAAGGGCTCAGAAAATTCTTTAGCAACATTCAGCATATCAGTCCTATTTGTTGGTTCTACACCGCCGATGTTTTCGTCTGTTATTATAAAATTGCTCAACAATTGCTGCAAATACCGAAATTAGTATTTGATATGGTTGATATTCATCATCTTAGATTGTTACGTATGCTAGAGCACGACCCCTTAAATAAAAATTTAAAGAAATGGTATATCAAAGCACTGAGAAATGAAAAAATAGCAGCGTCGAGAGCAGACATTGTTATACCAATATCAGATGAAGAAGGAGTTTATATGGAGAAGTTCTGTTCTGCTAATAAAATGATCGTAATTTCCAATGTACATTATCCAAAAGTAAAAATTGAGCAGACACCTAGTTTTCGCCAACGTAATAACTTGCTTTTCATCGGGTCAAAGCACCTCCCAAATCTCGATTCAGTACAATTTCTTTATGAAGATATTATGCCACGTATCTGGGCTACAAACCCGGAAGTTGAGCTTCACGTTGTGGGAGATGTCAACACATTATTAAATATTTCCGATCCTAAGATTAAATTACTTGGACATGTACCAGATATAACACATTACTTTCTTAACAGTAAATTAATGGTTGCGCCATTAAGATATGGCGCTGGTGTTAAAGGCAAAATCGGACAAGCTTTTGAATACTATCTTCCGGTTGTCACGAGCCAAATAGGCGCCGAAGGAATGAAACTAGTCGATGGCGAAACAGTATTATTAGCAGAAACAGCAGAAGAGTTCGCAGAAAAAATATTGCTTCTATATACTGATGAAGTTTTATGGAAAAAAATTCAATCGCATTCCGAAAAAGGACTTCGGCCATTTTCTAGAGAAACCTTATTTAATAAAATCAAAGCAGTAGAATTACAATCAAAAAATCATGACGTTAATTAAAATAGGTTATTTATTATCTTATGACTATCAATATATTATACCCTCAATTAAACAGGTATATACAGAGGCTGACTGCATAACTATAAGCTACGACATCAATAAAAGAACCTGGACAGGTAACTATTTCGAAATACCAGAAAGTACCTTCGAAGAGATAAGAAAGCTTGACACCGATCATAAAATTCATTTTTATGCTGATGATTTCTATGTTGCAGGACAAGCTCCCTTGATATCCGAAACTAGACAACGGAATATGCTCGCTCAAGCTATGGGCAAGGGCGGATGGCATATACAATTGGATAGCGACGAGTACCCGTACGATTTTAAGAAACTAACAACATTTCTCAGAAGAAATAGATTTCTTTTGAAACAACCGGATAAAACGCCTGTTACCTTTCGAGTCAAACTAATAGTATTATTCAAGAAAACAACCGATGGTTTTTTTATTATATCCCCTTATAATGAATTGTGCAGTTTGGTGACCAACCTCCCCTTTTATAGCAAGGCAAGGGCTACGCAGAATACAAAAGAATATATATTAAATTATTATGTTATTCATCAATCCTGGGCTAGAGAAAATTCCGAAATACAGCAGAAAATCAATAATTGGGGCCATGTAAATGACTTCGATACTATAGAATTCTATAGAAGTTGGGATAAACTATCAGCTGAGAATTATGAAAATTATTTGGATTTTCATCCTTTACCCGCCTGTAGTTGGGAAAAATTAGATTTTTTTCCAGCCAGTAATCTTGATAACTTTATAAAATCTATAAATGTTAAGCTACCCCAAAAGAATATAAATTGGCCAATATCCGCTTTCAAAAAATCTATTTTTTATTTAAAAAGTATTTTTAGATGAGGCTCAATTTCCTTCTAGAATTAGCGAAGCTAAAGCTGTGAAGAGGATATCTATATCAAATAAATAAGATCAATCTATTAATTATGTCGAATGAAATAGAAGTTACCATATTAATGGCCGCCTTTAATGCTTCAAAATTTATTGCCGATTCTATAAAGAGTGCTTTAAATCAAACATTTCAAAACTTTGAATTGCTTATCATCAATGACGGTTCTACTGATAATACAGAAACAATCATTCAAAGCTTTCATGATCCCAGAATAAGAGTTATAAAAAATGAAACAAATCGTGGATTAATCGAAAGTAGAAATATCGCTTTACTTGAAGCCCAGGGGAACTTTATCGCTATTTTGGACAGCGATGACATAGCTATACCAGATCGTTTAGAAAAGCAGCTAAATGCCTTCCAAAATAATCCCGATCTTGCTGTTGTTGGCAGCCGAGCGCTTATTATTGATCAGAACGGCAACGAGACTGGAGAAAGACTCGATGTTTTCACGGATATAGACAAAATAAAAATTACCCTGTTTTTTGAAAACACAATTGTTCATTCTTCGACAATGATCAAAACTAAAATATTCAAAGAAGTAAATGGATATCAAGGAGATATTCTGATAGAGGACTACGATCTCTTCTATAGAATTTCCCAAAAATATGCAATTGAAAATTTAGAAGATTACCTAGTGAAATATAGGATACATGGAACAAATATTTCCATACGGAAAAGAGACCAGCTTGATCAAGCGCTCTACAACTTAAAAATTAGACAGGTTAATCAATTTGCTTTAAATGTTGAATGCAAATATATCGCCATTCTTTTAGCTAATTTTAGAAGCGATAATTACACACTAGAAGAAAATTTTTATATCCTTGCATTACTTAAAGAAAAGAATAAGCAGTATAATATCTATAAACAGGAAGCTTTTTCAAAAGAGCTTTATAATAAGTGGTTCGAAATTGTTATAAGAGCAGGAAAGTTCCAAACAATTAAATTATTATTAAAAAAACCCTTGTTTGAATGGCACATATGCGAATTCAGGCATCTAAGAAAAGGACTTAAACAAACGTTATCGTCCTTTCTCAAAAGATAACTTATGAAGATTGTAAAATTCTTAGGCGGCCTAGGAAATCAGCTCTTTCAGTATGCATTTTTTTTGTCATTACAACAAAAATTTAAGCACGTAAAAGTCGATTTAGAAGATTTTAATGGCTACCATGTACATAATGGTTTCGAATTAGAAGCAGTGTTCAACATTAAACTTCCACAACTCAGCACTTTTGAAACAAATATCTATACCAGGAACAACAATAAATGGCTATGGAGAAAATTGAGAAGACTGTATAATACAAAGCATATCTATTTTGAGGAAACTTCGCCTTTTTCTTACACAAAAGATATTTTTGAAGACAATAGAAGTCGCTACTACTGGGGTTATTGGCAACATATAGATTATCTTAGTCAAGTTGCCCCTCTACTCCGACAAAAGCTCCAATTTCCTAAGATGGATGATCGCGAGAATATTCTTTTAAAACATATTATCGACGAAGAAAACGCAGTATCGTTACATGTTAGACGTGGTGATTATCTACAAGAACCCTTATTTAAAGATATATGTACAGAGGACTACTATCAAAAAAGCATACAGTATATTCTTGAGACCCAAGATTCACCGCTTTTTGTAGTATTTTCTAATGATATACAATGGTGTAGATCAAAGTTTATAGGTATAAATGCGATTTTTGTTGAACATAACTCCGGCTCTAATAGTTTTCGTGATCTACAGCTCATGTCATTATGTAAACATCATATTATTGCGAATAGCAGTTTTAGCTGGTGGGGCGCTTGGTTAAACGATAATCCTGGTAAAGTTGTCGTATCGCCAAAAAAATGGATTAATGATGCTACGATAGAGACTACGGGATTAATTCTACCAACTTTTGTCACATTTTAACTCATCTAGATTCTATGATGATGCAATTATTTACAAATAACCCAAAATACGATATTGTCATCTGCTTAGGTCCGCAGCACATTGAAACTGCAAAGGTTGTGATCAAACAAGTTAAGCGATTTTTTCAAGCAAAACAAGTCTATCTCATAACAAACGTTTCTCATTTCGAAAAATTTCAGTCATTCAATTTAACGAACTTAATTTTTGTTAACGAAAATGAATTATTCGACCGATTTAATTTTCAATCTGTCGCCGACTTCTTAAGACAAAAAATAAATGACGAAGATCGAGCCGGCTGGTACTTTCAGCAATTCTTAAAAATGGAAATCTCCAAAATCATTCAAAGTGACTATTATCTAATATGGGATGCAGATACCATCCCATTAAAACCAATCAATTTCTTTGACGAAGAAGAAAAGGTATTGATCCATAAGAGTGAGGAAAACCACACCATATATTTTAAAACAATGGAACATATACTTGGTTTAAAAAAAACAGTCAACTACTCGTATATATCAGAACATTTTATGGTCCAAACAAAGCTGATGCAAAAAATGCTACTTGAGATCAGCAAAAACGCAGGTGATCTGGTCTGGCCATATCATATCCTTGAAAATATAGCCGCAAAAGATATATCTCTTTCGGGATTTTCAGAATATGAAACCTATGGTAATTTCCTTAACTCAACCAACCCCGACAGTTTTCGGCTACGAACCTCTCCTTCAGAACTATTAAATACGACTAGAAACGGTAGCATGATTTTCGGCACCTTACCAAACACAAAAGATCTTAAATTTTTAGAGGTCTTGGGTTTACATTATGTTACATTCGAAATCTGGCAAGATGTTAATCCTAAAGACATTAAAACCAACAAAAGACGCGTTGCCTTCTTTTTTTTGCTGGAAAAAATTCCAATGCTAAAATCTCTGAATAAATTAATCATAAAAAACTTTAGGAAAACTTATTCATTACCTCAACCACTCTAAAAATATCATCCTCCGTATGTCCGTAAGAAATTGGAAGGCTCAATATAGTTTGATGAATTTTCTCAGAAATAGGATATCTATCACCTGATAAAATTCCCTTCATCGCTTTTTGTTGATGTGGAGCTATTGGATAGTGAATTTCCGTGCCTATTTCATTATCCAATAAATACTGCTTCAACCGATCACGTTCAGGGTGACGAATTGCAAAAATATGATAAACATCTTCCTGTAAAGGTTGTATGACTGGAAGAATAAAATCAGACTTTAACTCACTTAGGTAGGTTGCTGCCAAGCTCCTTTTGTGGGCTGTGATCTTGTCTAGAAATTTTAATTTCATAGACAAAAAGGCTGCTTGCAGCTCATCAAGCCTCGAATTATAGCCCACTTCATCAAACACATATTTAGCAGACGATCCATAATTCCTTAAGATCCGAATCGAATCATTCGGTTTTTCATCCCTACATGTTATGGCTCCAGCATCCCCTAATGCGCCTAAATTTTTAGTTGGATAGAAGCTGAACGCCCCAAAATCGCCAAATGAGCCTGCCTTTTGGCCATTGTAGCTAGCACCATGCGCTTGGGCACAATCTTCAATTACCCGCAGATCATATCTTTTCGCTAAAGAAATAATTGGGTCCATATCACACATCTTGCCATAAAGATGAACAATTAAAATAGCTTTAGTCCTTTCTGTAATAGCTGATTCAATTTTTTTAGGATCAATATTGTAGGTAGTCACATCGGGTTCAACAAGTACGGGTTGTAGCCCCACCTGCATAATGGCCAGGATTGAAGCGATATAGGTATTAGCAGGAACAATCACTTCATCGCCGGAATTAAAGCCGAAATAGCGCAATGACAAAACTAACGCATCTAATCCGGAGGCTACTCCGATGCAATGTTGCACACCACAATAATCCGCAAATGTCTGCTCAAATTGTTTCACTTCTTTCCCCAAAATATACCAGCCACCATGCAATACCTCATGAAAAGCCTGCGTATACTCTTCCATAAACTCCTTATTGACCTGCTGTAAGTTCTCGTAAACTATCATGTATAAAATAGGGTTCGTAAATATAATCTGTTGAATCAAAATATTCAGAAGCGAGTACCATAAGAATAGCATCTTCCGAAAAATCAAACATCTGATGCCAATCCTTTGGCTCTAAAACTAAGCATTGGTCTGGTGAATCCAATTCAAAAACTTGTTCACTATCTCCATCCTGATTGTAAATCGCGCAATTTCCTTTCAGACAAATTGCTGCCTGTACAGTTTTATGATGCCGATGTCCGCCCCGTATGGATCCGTCCACCCCATAGATATAAAATAACCGTTTCATATCGAATGGGATTACCTTTTCAATCACCGTTAAATTTCCACGGTCATCGGTGAATGTTTTTAAGTCAATTTTATAAGCCATTATCTTAAGAAATAGGATTGATGATAATATTCTCTAAATTTGCCAAGTACATATAAATTGAACATTCGGCGTAGTGATTTACGAATACGCGGAATTTCATTCATTTCATGAAATTGAAGTATGCACGATAAAGACCGTATTTCACGACCTGAATTTTTTAATGCTTTTACATAGGGTTTATACAAGAAATGGATGTCATTTTCACTTATTAAATTGCCTCCTGCGAGAGTAAAAGAATTCTTCTCTGCATATTTTAGCGCATGAAAGTGATAAAACACCACCGGAAATAAACGCTGGCTAGCAAGCTCTTTGCCCCAGACTTGCCCCAATTTATGTTCAAAATCATATTGCTGAACATTCCAGGGCGCTACACCACCGCCCAAATGTTCTAGAACATGCACCCCCGTAAACTTAGTAGTCCATACATCCAGGTATTTTTGATCGCCAAACCTTCCGGGTTCCCTGCGATTATAACACCATTCTATACACGCTTCACGCCACCATTCCAAAACCGTTATGCCTTCTTCTGAATTCTTAAAGTAAACAAACTGTACACAGTAGATTCCTCCCGATTCACTATCTTCATACATGGGACTGTATCGATGCGGAGTTATAATCACCGATGCCCCATTCGCCTCCTCAATTAACTCCATAGGATCGGCATAGAAAAATAAATCCGCATCCAAATAGGTGCAATTGGATAAACCGAATTTTCGAATACTATATAGAATAATTGAAGGCGTACAAGTCCAACAATACTCTCCTGTAGTACGAGTGGATTTTATAGCCAGTAATTGCTCATCTTCAAAATCAGACAATCGAATGATCGTAGCTTTAGCCAGCTGTAATTCAGACAGAATGCGATAACACGCATCATCAAATGCAAAAATATAGAGGTGAAAGTCCCTTGCACACTTTTCGAGTGACCGATACATTGCCAGTCCTCTTGAGAGATACAAAGAATTAAATAAAGTGCAATAACTATTCATATAATATATACTTTTCAAAACTTCCTGTATTATTATTTGTATTCATACGCAAGCCTGCTCATTCCCCAAACACAATGAACCGGAACAACAAGCGTTATTATTTATATTAGTATAGAATCAAAAATTTTAATCATGGACAACAGTAAAAAACTTTATATCATCCGACATGCCAAAGCCGAAACTATTCCGGGCATAAACGATTTTGATCGCGCACTCACATCCGACGGCATACAACACGCAAAACAAGTAGCGGCTAAGCTATCGGCAAAATTGACCTTAGATGAAAACAGTATCGTGATCAGTTCACCAGCCAATCGCGCAATGCAAACAACACGTATTTTTCTAGATGTCATGGGCTCTTCTTCTTTTGATATTCAAATTGAAGAAACAATTTATGAATGTACTTATAAGCACTTGCTATCTATTATCAATGCAATTCCTGATCATATCAATCACGTTCTACTCTTTGGTCATAATCCTACACTAACTGATTTTGTTGAATACTTAACCCGTAAATCAGCCTACTTACGCACCTCATCCTGTGCAGAGATCAAGCTCGACGCAGGTTTTACCTTTCATATGCTCAGCGGCAATTGCGCCGATCTTGTGCAAATAATTGATTAAAATTCTATCAAAGAACAAACTTATCTTCAGATAAGATCAGCTTATCACTTACCCGCATTTGATTTCATTGCCTTATCAATCACCAAAGGCACTGAAATCAAATCCAGATCATGCGAATACACCACAAATTTCTCGACCCAGCAGGGATCAAATTTTTCCTTAAATTCTTTCAGGCCCTTTGGTTGACGGAAGTAAGGATTATTTTCATATAGAAAATTGATCAAACGTTCAACAAGCCCTTTCTTCTTGTCAAATCCCGAAAAAGGAGCCAGTCCCATATTTAAAAAAGAATAACCTTCCTCTTTGCAATACGCTAAAAAACGGATAATTAATACATCCATATTTCCGCCTGGCGCATCTTGCAATTTCCGAATAAGATCATACGTCGCCTCGTCCGGAGCATAATTGGGAATGATATTCAAAAAGGCCAAAATGCGCCCTTCGTTATCCTCCAAAGTAATTACATGGCTATTTTTAATCTTACCAACGTCGAACATGCCTTGAGAAAAAACACGTTCTGAACGCTTCATGTCTCTCAACCAATGATCAGATACAACCTGCAATTTCTGAAGCAAACCATTGGATAACGGTGCGCGATATAAATTCGAAACAAAACCTTTTTTTTCAATGCTATTCACCGCATTTCGAAGTGATTTACGTTTCTTTCCTTCCAGCGAAAAATTATCGACATTGACAATGGCCTCCTCTCCGATCAGAAAAGATTTTTTACCCAACTGCTTGAAAACCCCTAAATGTCTACCATCAACGCGGTAATAGGCTGTTTTTAAACTCGATTTGCGACAATAGCGTTCAAATGCATTAATCAGTTCTTTCATCGCATCTTCAGTATCCTCACAAACGGGTCCTTCGAGCACCATAGCAAAACCATAACATTTTTTATACGCAATAAAGCCCGTCCGCTCCGTGTTAAAGAAAAGATCTTTATCCCCATACGTCTTAAAATAATCAACAGGGGATTTACCATAACGCTCCAAAAGGCGCTGTGCAATTTCAATCTGCCCATCAACCTCTTCTTCCAATAACTGACACGGATTGACCATCCAGTAGAATAATGCTGAAAGACTGATCACACTAAAAAAATTAATGGAATACAAAAAATACTGTCCTATCGTTGTCTGAGGTTCTGCAACATCACCATTAAGTAGCACAAAACCGTGCAGCGTGCTGCTTACCGCATTTAAAATGGTAAAATCCATGTTAAAATGCTTCGCATTCAGAAAATAAAACCCAGTAATTCCATACAACAGCACAACCCCAATAAGCCACAAAACCAAGCTGAGGTTTAAGGAGCTGAATCTCCTATTACTTTGTACAAAATAGTGTTTTGATGAATAAAGGAGCATCAATAGCACCAAAAAGGCGAACCAGGCTTCTTCAAAATCCAGCCCTTTGGAAAGATTAGCAACAATGGAAAGCGAACATAGCGCAACCGCAACATACCAAGCCATACGTAACCCCTTCAACAGAAAACCCGAACACATCACCAATAATATACCGAAGAAAAGTACCGCTGCATTTGAAAAGTTTAAAGCATCATAAGATATAAATTGCTTTAATGCCGTGACACGGCTATGAATCGCCGGCGTCAAGACGGAGATGATATTAATAAGCCCCATCACGAAAATAAAAACAGATGGAAGTATCCGAACAAAGATGTTGTTTTTATTCACGAAGAAACTAATTCCACCCAATGCCAATGGGCCCCAAAACTCAAATAAACGATATAAAAGGGATATAGAAATAGCCTGTTCTTCACTGTAGCCAAACTTACACAGAATGACAACCATAGACACTTCGATCAGTCCCACCCCTTTCATCAATGGTGAAAAACAATAGACCAGCGTTCCGACAGCATAGGTTACTGTACAGGCCAATAACGATGTTTCAAAGCCTAAAGCAAGCATAGCAATATAGATATGCAAAATCCCTACTAGCTCAATGACTGTCGCCCAAATGAGACTTTGCAATACAGCCCAAAAATCCACACCCTTTTTATGGAGTTCATCCCAGGTACCTGCAACTGAGGGAAAATGACGTACTGTAAAATTATATGCTCCTCCTCCACGGTAAAATGATCTACAGTACCAGCCAAACCCCAGCAATAGAACACTAAAAACAAGCATAATTCCAATGATCTGCACATCAAGACCTGCGATTCCTACAAACAGAAAAACAAAAAGACAGAGTATAAATAAGGACACTAGGCTAATAACTGCGTAGATAACAGAAGAAAGATTGGCGTTTGCATCATCAATTCCCTCTTGATTAACTTCTTTCTTAAAGAAAGCCAGTGAGGTAAATCCACCTACCGGAAGAAAGACACTGATAAAGTTTCTCTTTAGAAATAAACGGGTAGCTCCACCCAATGATAACTTTTGTTGCAAAGACTTAAAACTATAGACATAGACCAAACCTTGCATTGCGATGTATGCCAAAGAAACCACGATCCCGATTGCCACCCAAAACAACGAACTTGACTGGATAAGCCCTACCGACGATGCCAGCTCCTGTCTCTGATTTGCAAAAAAATATACGGCACCCAAAATGACCAATAGGCCCAATAAGGATTTCCAGATCAACATTTTGTTTTTCATCAGCATAATTACCTCTCAAATTGACAAACCCAATTATTTCGTTTTTCTAAATCACTTTTACTAATGACATCATTACTTTAAAATAGTCCCAATCCGATTTGTTTTTTTAGGCATCAAAAATCAATACCGATCTTTGCCCTGACACCCCATGGAGATACACCGGAATTATTCAGGTACGTAAAACGGCGAACCAGATCGACGCGTAGAATTTTAAAGATATTACTCAAGCCAACACTCCCTTCTATATAAGCCCCATTATTGAGGGAGAACAGCTGCGGTTCGCGAGGATCCTTAGGTAATTCATCAAAACTTTTCGTGTATCTATTGGAGGCATCGACAGCTCCATACAACATTTTTACAGAGGCAATCTCCCGGAGATCCAGTTTTTTCAGAAGCGGAACTTTATTCAGAAAAAAACCATTAAATGAATGTTGAAGCAATAGTGACGTGTACTTATCACTCATAAATTCCATTGAATTCATCAAATTGTATGAGTTGAGCTGATACGAATAGGTTTGATTTGCCCGGTGAATAATCATCAGCGGATAGGGAACCTTTCCAAATTGGATGCCCGATTCAAATACGATATCGGCAAAACCAAATTGGGACGCAAAAAATCGCTTATTGGCATTTAATATAAAACGTTGGTAGTTATAATCTCCACCCAATAAACCTTTCACACCAACCTGTGCGGCTAAGGTAAAAATGGGCTGACCTGTATTGATAATACGTCTATAGCGTTTCCCTTGGTATAATTTCTCATGTGGAGCCCAGCGAATTTCTCCGGTGAAAGCAGAGGTCCACAGCTCATTGCCGTTACTTCTTCTAAAAGCTCGACGGTCAAACTCCAATATGCCACCTGGGCTAAGGATTTGATTAAAGAACCCTACTTTAAAGGATAGATGGCTTTCAAATTCCTGCCAGTATTCGATCTGCCTCCGCTGTAGATAAAACATTTTGTCATTTTCCCCTCTTCTGAATGAAAGCAAAAAATTGTCATTATCAATAAAATTTAGATCCTGTCCCGGCACCTGCACCTCTTTACTAACCTTAGCAGAGACTAACTTTACAGGAAATTTGTAGACCGATTCTCCGTTAAAGGAGTAGGTGGCACCCATGTTATATTTCCATTGCCTGTCTTTCGTACCATAGGCACCATAACCATCCAGGACCAATGTCTTGCTAAAAATATCCGTCGTGTTGCCACCAAATTTAAATCGGCTTCCTTCTACAGGGTTAAAACTATAAAATGAAGGTACTGGCCCTATTTCGATAACACCGCGCCCATAATAACCCGACATAATGAAGGAGCCCAAAGCCATCAAATTTTTAAAGGATTTTGACTGTTTTAAACTATCGATGTTCGTAAAGGCCTGCTCCTCCAGCCTACTCAGTTTCTCCGGTCTCACAAGATTCCAGTCAATCCCATTCGGATTCTGTGGCCCTGTCCTTGTCAATGCTTTACCATTGACAGCGAGCTGTGTTTCATTGGAAGCTGATCTGCTGGTCACTTTCTCCCCAAACAAGCCCATACCGTCCTTAAAAATCCCCATATCTATCGTCAGTACTCCCCTGCTCAGAAAAAAACGATGCGCTTGATTTTCCGAATAATTCAAAACAATATTTAAACCCTTTACCCAGTTTATATTGGTCGCTTCGTTGATGGTCAGCTCCGCTTGATCCAATGCATAACTCCCGTCTAATCGGATATAGATGAAGCCTGAAAAAAGTGCATCCTCCCTATTCCTCGGCTCTACGCGTATTTTGGCATGCCAAGGTTTACTATCCTTCAAGGTATCAACCAAGTAATACTTATAAAACGAAGGTCCCAACGTTGCTATAGGGCTCAAAAAACGTCTATTCCCAATAGAGACATCCGTATCATAGATATTTGTTTCACCATAGATTTTATCCAAATACTCATCAATACCGTCTTCATCCAGATACTGATCTACGCGCGACTGATTCTCACCCAGTAAAACAAAGCTGTTACCTTTAAGAGCATCCAATTTTCGCTGACCAATTTTCTCATCCATAAATATCGGGATCAGCGACCTACCGGGATATTTTAGCGTATCCATCCCCTGTTTTAAAAATCCGAAACGTTTGAGCAAGCGGGATTTATCCACCTTTTGATTTTGGATAGACAAGGACATCGATAGCTTCTCATATTCTTGATAGCTACCGGCTGTTCCATTTAACGCATTATTTTCATCTCTTTTTTCAATTACTTTACGGATTAAATCTACTGTTGGATTATGTTTATTCGTGTATTTTCTTTTTTTAGGCGCATTCACGACAACTTCATCGAGACTTTGTTGTTCATCTTCCAAACGGATAATAAGAACTTTCTTGCCCTGTGCGACACTCATCGGGAATACCTGTTTTTTATAGCCAACGGCACTTAATAGTAACTCCCAATTGTCAGGCACGGATGGTAACTGGAACTGCCCCTCCTTATTTGTTGCTACAGATTTTGCCGTATTGGAAAGCTTTACAGTAACACCTTGTATAGGTTTTGCCGTTGAGGCATCGAGGACAATCCCTGTTAATGAAGTTCCTTGTCCAAATAGTCGAGAAGTAAAGAACAGTAAAACCAATAAAAAACGATATTGCATAAAAAAACCTTGCATCTAAATTCAGTAGGATGACAAGGTTTTTATAAAAAAGTCCTAATACGAATGCTATCTTAATCGAATTGTGTTATAAATAGTCTTAAAATCACGATTATAATTGTGCGGCCCTGCCAGTACATCGACCTTTAATCCCGCATTACGAAACATTTTCACGAGATCTTCTTCACCCTCTTTACAAAAGACATAAGTCGAAGGGAATTGCTTTAGCTTCAAGACTTCAGCTAGTACTTCGTAGCCATTGGGCTTCTGTTTCCAGTTAAGCATAGTCGATACGGTCACCTCGAAACTCGCATACTGATCGGGCGACAAATAAGTAACATGCCGGATTGACTTTTTCAACGGATCCGAGAAATTATTCAGAACAAAAGGTAACACTCCGGCAGAAAATGAATGTCCTATCAAATAAATTTGGTCGCAGTCCCATTCTTTCCTGAAATGGTCAATATATCGTTCGAATTCCCTTCCCGCTTCTTGCGGAGTTTTCTTTTTCCAGAAATATTTTTTTGCATCGATGACCAAACGAGGATATCCATCGAGTGAGAAGTAAGATAACAGGCTTTTACTAAAATCATTATAACCACCATCGCCCGTAATAAATACAAGCATTGTCTTTTGTTTGTTATTGGTATCTTTAAGTGGAATAACGTAATTTGGCAGTACTTCCGCCTGTATTGGTCTTAGGGCCAAACATAACCAGAAAAATAGAAATAGCAATAATCTATCTGCTTTATAATGTGCAGTGTTCATGTGTATATATTATGTGTAAATATTTGCTTTGAATAATAACAATGTCTTTGACCACCTGGAGCTATTCATCAATAAATAAGCTCTGAAATCCTTCCCTACGACACTATTTACTGATTCTAATGTCCTTTATTGGAATTGATTTACGCACACCGTCCATCACATAAAAAAAGCCAAGGGCATTATTCGAAATATTACCTTCAACATTGGCAGGTACTGCAGACAATAATCCTTTCCATTCAGTCTCCTGAAATAGATTATAAATAAAACGGGAGTAACGTGGCGATTCAGAAAACTTAGAGACGATTAAACTGTCCTTCAACGAAACTTCATAGTTGTATGTCTTCCCAAGTAAGTTATTCAGTACATTGGGTGCCCCCAAACGATAACTGTAGCTAAAAGGAGAGCGAAAAGAAGAAATATCATCTTCAGAAAAATCCTTTTGCGGCATAATAAGCCATTTATTGGAGGTTCGCATCCCGAAGAGATGCTTATTAACCTTTACAGTCCATTTATTGTTCAAATTACTTTTTTCAACCGGTAGAAAGGCATTTTCAATTGGTACCACAGGTATCAATTGATCTTGTGCTTCATACAATTTCCCATTCAAAGTAATCGTAAGCTGAAATACATTTCCTACTGTGTCCCTCAGATTGAACAGCTCACCATAATAAAGCCCCTCACCCAAATCATTGAATTCAATCATATTGGGACCATTGGTTACACGTACGGTGGCCCCACTAATCCCGATAGTCCCTGAATTAGACTTTAGCCCGTCCAATTTCTTTAATTGGATATACTGCTCTTTGTACATCGTATTAATCCCGCCTTCAACAATCATATCGTACGATTGTCCTTCGTCTACAGCCGATTTCTGACAAGAAACCGCTAGGAAGCAAGTAACTATAATCAATAAGAATCTCATATCAATCAAAATCTCATTGTGTAACTAATTGAGGGAACTCGACCAGAAAATGACGTTTTCTGAATAGCTAAATTCCCGTTGCTATCTTCGGAGAAACTATAATAAAGTGGATTGCGCTGATCAAATACATTATATAATCCAAAATTCAAGGTATGTCTTCTTCCTCGCTCTCGTTGCTTTATAGTTTCCAAATCTACCGAGCAATTTAAATCAAACCGACTAAACGTAGGCATACGATGGGAATTACGGCTTGAATACACCGGAACATATATACCCTCATATTCCATAAATCCTATTGGATAGGTTAATGGCCTTCCCGTATGAATTGTATAAAAAGCATTGAGATGCACCGACCTCCCCAAATCGTAGGACAAGTTGCTCTTAAGCACATGTGGAATATCGAAATTAGCCGCATACTCTTTTCCTTTATTGATGCCATTGATCTTACGAAAAGATCTCGACCAGCTATAGAAGATACTGCCCGTAAACTCACCGACGCGCTGATTGACAGATAATTCCAGTCCATAAGCATGCCCCTTCCCTTGTCGCAGCTGTGTTTCGATAAATGGGTTAAGTATCAGTTGCGCATGATCGATCAATTCGACCTGATTGCCCATCTTCTTCCAGTACCCTTCGAGTCCAATATTTCCATGATACCATAACCTGTTGATACGAAAAGAAATAGCATCAACATATTGCGGTTTAATATTTAATCCCGCCGGCACCCAAGCTTCCAATGAGGAAAAGGCAAGTTCATCATTCTGTAATAACTGCAAATATTGATAACTCCGATTATAAGCCAGTCTGAAAGCATAGTCATTGCCCATTTTATATTGCAAAGACAGGCGTGGCTCTAAACCATAATACGACTTTTTCTTGTCGGCATCGTTCGACAATGGCTTATACGAGCTGCCATCCAATAAATAATAGCGTCCGAAGGAGGCATTAAAAAAGGCATTCGCCCGTATTCCCGCAACAATCCGGAAGGCTGAATCGATCTTCCAATTAAAAGAAACATACCCCGTATAATCATAAGCTTGCGCCCTAAAAATATTATCTTCCGTGTTTGAATTTATCGGTGATATCTCCCCGGGATTAAAACGATGTAGGGTTCCCTGAAGACCAAAATCCAAGGTGCGGTCTAATCCCATAAAATACGTAAAATCGGATTTCAAACTAAAGTCACGTATCCGTGTCAACCAGATTTGATTATCACTCGATTCGGGTTTACTAACATCCAATTTATTATGATAATCACTGAATATGGCCGAAAGGTTCATAAACAACCGATCACTATGCACATGGTTCCATCGCAAAGTAGAAGTCCAGTTACCCCAACGATTGGTATTCCTATTCGGTGAAATAACCTTATCTTCCCCATAGTACCCCGAAAGGTAAACCCGATTTTTCTCGTCAAATGTATAGTTGAACTTCACGTTATAATCACTGTACTTACCTTTGACATTAAACAAGCGATAATCCGTATTAAAAGCATTTAATATACTTCCCCGTGCAGTGGCAATGAAAGCACCTTTTCCCTTTTTTATAAATGGCCCCTCAGCACCAACCCGAGCAATCAATAGACTTGACCCACCAAAAACATGAAAAGCATTGGCATCGCCGTCTCGAGTACTCATATCCATGATGGAAGAAAGACGCCCCCCTAGATTTGCAGGAATAGCATCCTTATAAAGCTGCGTATTCTTCAAGATGTCTGAATTAAACACAGAGGTTAAACCGAATAGATGCGATGGATTATAAACAACAGCTTCATCAAGCAAAATAAGATTCTGGTCTTTACCGCTCCCCCTTACGAAAAGATTACTGCCGCCTTCTGTTAATCCGTTAATCCCATTTTGCATTTGTAATACCTTCATGATATCAGCCTCACCTTTATAAAAGGCATTTCTTCGTGCTTGGGTCCAGTTGACCTTATCTGTGAAACTTCCCATGTGCTGCGCTGTGAAGGAAGAATCAACATTAACCACCACTTCACTCAAGTTAAAATCCACTGGAGCGAGCTTAATGACCAGGTAATTATTTTCTAACTCAGCATTTAATGAGACCAACCTTGTCTTATAGCCCAGATAACTTACATAACAACTGTATTCGCCCCGTGGTAATGTCAGTGAGTAAAACCCATATTTATTACTTAAACTACTTTTACCTTTCTCCGCGATCAACAAGGTGGCACCAATCAGGTTTTCGCCACTTAAACTGTCCACAACACGCCCCTTCACGGTAAAAGTTTTATCTTCTTCATAGAAGATCAGCGCCCTATTGATCATTGTAAATCCAACATTGGAATCTTTCAGCAAATAATTTAAAACCTCTTCCAGACTGGATTTGTCAAACGATCGGCTATAAATAATCTTTTTATTAAAGACCTGCTCGTCATAAGACATGGATATATCGTATGTATTATGAATTTCAGCAAGTATCTGAAGAATCTGTTTGTTATGAGTGTCAATTGAGATCCGTAATTCGGCAGGGGAGTTCTGTCCCATGGCTTTCGGACACATCGCTATAACCAACCAGCAGAAAAAGAGCAAACGATACAGAATCCTATCTTTCATATCAGCAAAGCGAAGAGCCTATTCGTAGATACTATATCCCTTTTTACCGGCTTTCCACTTCACATTTAAGGTTTTGGAAAGAATCTGAACAATCTCGTTGAGCGTTTGCCCATCAAAGTACATGCTTAGCTTGCGTGCTTTTAAACTATCTCCAACGACAGTTATATTCGCCCGAAAATGCTTTTCCAGATCTGTACAGATACTATCCAACCGAACATTTGAGTAGCTCAACTTTTGTGCTACATCAGTATCATTATCTGCCAACAGATCAATTTTAGATAAAGACGCCGTTTGTCTTTTATACAGTCCCTTTTGATTTTTCTGTAAAACAAGTTCTTTTGCATGATCGCCCTTTCCACTGCTCAAGGCAACACTTCCCTCCTTAACAAGGACTTCGACATCATCTTCCAGTAAATTGACTTCAAAGGTAGTGCCGATATCACGCACATAATTATGTTCAAGATCGACCACAAAGGAGTTTCCTGTCTGATGTTCGACATCGAATAGTGCTTTTCCCTTTTTTAGCTCAACAGTTCTTTGCTGTGGAAATGTCCTTTTGTTGAACATCGCCTCGGCTCCGGCCTGAAGTGTCATGATCGAACCATCGGGAAGTACGATAGGCTGCTGTGTTACCGATCCATATAATCGGACTTCATACCCCATCCAACGGTCAAAGTTCAGGTAGCCGGCAAAACCGACCACGAACAATACGGCTGCAGCCACAAATTTCATCCAGGGTTTCCAGATTGCTCGTACAGGTGTCTCGATCTCCGCTTCTTGTTGATCCCCTGTTTTATCCAACTGATTTTTAAATTTTTCCCAATGGCTACTGGAATCTACCTTTTTATAGCATTCCAGTACTATAAGGTCATCAGCTATACTTCTAACTTCATGGTATAGCTCGTTGTTCGCCACATCCTCCGAAATCCAACGCCCAAGCAACACTCCTTCCCTTTCGGAAATAGTCCCATCCAGCTCTTTCTGAATCAAGTCATAAGGAATAAATCTTGAAGTATTGTTTTCTTCCATAACTATAAGATAATAAACTGGACAAAAAGTCCCAATGAAAAAAATAAAAAGCCGATTAGAAGTAACAGAAAAGTTTTTTGCTTGGCCAATGCGACCCGAATTTTATCGTAAGCAATGGTCAAATGATTTTTAACCGTTTTTATTGAAATTCCCAATTGATCTGCGATTTCTTGCTGTTTCATCTTATCGTACTTACTCATAAGAACGATTTTTCGACACTGCGGCGGCAACCCTTCCAGTATACTTTCGATCATCAACAACTTGGATTCGTAAAGTGCGGCGCGATCAATTTCATCTTCATCATCCGTCAGATCCAGTTCTTTACTAAAATCGTTATTCCGTTCCAATAAACGTTGATTCTTTTTAAGGTAGGTGAGCGAAAGGTTGATAACACTGCGTGATAGGTAAGCTCCCAGTGATTGACTAATGGCCAATTTTCCCGCATTTTCCCATAACATCATAAATACGTCGTTGGTGAGCTCTTCAGCGATTGCCTCCTCTCGCACATACCGAAAAGACAAGATATACAATTTACGGAAATGACTCTTATAAATAGCTTCAAAAGCATTTCTATCTTTTTGGACTATCTTTTTAAGCAGGTCAACGTCATTTGACATAGGACTTCGGTAAAGCTAATAATAAATGCATGTAAAAATAATCAAATTCATCGGACATTTTATAACATCTAATTAATTTTCAAGCTATAAACACTTGCCGACAACCTATTATTTAACGCAAAAAAATGTGAAACGCCACACCACAAAAAAATTTCTCGTATTTTTTTCTATTTTTGCAAAAACATAAAAATAATGTTAAAAAAATATCTTTTAATAAGCTGCATTTCTTTTATTTTCTTTTCTTGTACAAAAGAAAATTATCCTGAAATACCGGAAGTAATTCAACCTGAAGAAAAAGAAGTGGAATCCCTTACAACAAGATTAACCAAAAACATTGATTTATGGTCAGACAATCGGGTTATCAACGTATTTGAACAAGGGGAAATCCATTTATACGAAAAAGATAATCATAAAGATCATATCACTTTATTTATGTGGGAAAAAGAGGTTGTTGATTCAATTGTTTGGCATATCGATGATATTATGCATTACAGTTCAGGGGTTAATCCTTTTCTTTTGGGCACGGGTGTTACATTTCACAAACCGGGCGAATACCGACTAGATGTGTTATTTTACAAGGACAATAAAGTGGTCAAACAAGCTAGCCTCACCATGAGAGCTGTTCCGGGGAATGATTTTTTCAATGTCAATTGGGAAACTCCACCCACAAGAAGCATTGTAGGACAATCCTTTTCTTACAAAAAAGGTTATCGCATCGATCAAACTTATATAAAAGGGCAATACCCCTATAGCTATGTCAATCTCTATTATGGCGATCAATTTCGAAAGCAAACACCTGAAAAAGAGAAAGAATATTTGATGGAAGTGGCACGCGAATCTTTTGGTAGCCCCACGCTTACCACAACAAACAATCAACAGGCCGAACTTAACGATAAGTACAATAAGCTCTTCAAAAATAAGCTTAATCACCTGCCGATAGCAATTTGGGAAAGAGGTACATCATCAATCGCTTTAATTGGAACTCCGAAAGATGCTATTGAGACTTACCAGATCATTGCAGAACCCAAATATTAAAAAACACATTTAAGCCTCCATCATGGAGGCTTTTTTACTACCTTCGTCTTATGGCGAATCAATTGCAATTTGAAAACTCACCCTACCTTAAACAGCACGCACACAATCCAGTAGATTGGATGCCCTGGGGACCGGAAGCTTTAAAAAAGGCAAAAGACGAAAATAAACTGATCATTGTAAGTATTGGTTACTCTGCTTGCCATTGGTGCCATGTGATGGAGCGTGAAAGTTTTGAAAACTCAGCCATCGCCCAAACCATGAATAGGTTTTTCGTATCGATCAAAATCGACCGTGAAGAACGCCCGGATATTGACCAAGTGTATATGCTTGCTGTGCAACTGATGACCAATGCCGGGGGCTGGCCATTGAATTGTATCTGCCTGCCCGATGGGAGACCTATTTACGGTGGTACTTATTTCAAACCGCACGACTGGCAGAATATCTTATTGCAAATTGCACAAATGTGGGCGGAGAAACCCGAAGTCGCATTTGACTATGCCGAAAAGCTAAACAATGGTATTCAACGGGCAGAGAAACTCCCCATCAATCCCATCCCCGATCAATACACGATTGAAAACTTAAATGAAATTGTTGCCCCTTGGACCGAGATGTTCGATAAAAAAGAAGGTGGTTATCAAAAAGAACCGAAATTTCCGCTACCAAACAACTGGTTATTTTTGCTAAAATATGGTGTGCTGGCCAACGATCAGGAACTATTGGATCATATTCACTTTACGTTGAAAAAGATCGGATCGGGTGGTATATATGACCAGATCGGCGGTGGCTTTGCGCGCTATTCGGTCGATCATTATTGGCATATTCCCCATTTCGAAAAAATGCTCTACGACAACGGACAATTACTATCGCTATATGCCGAAGCCTATCAACAAAGTCAAGATCCGTTCTATAAGCGGATTATCGAAGAAACGATTGACTGGGCCGAACGGGAGATGCTAGCACCAAACCATGGTTTCTATAGCGCATTAGACGCAGATAGTGAAGGTATTGAAGGGAAATACTATTCATTCTCCAAAGTTGAATTTAACGAGGTACTGGGTGACGATGCCACCCTACTCGGGCAATATTTTAACATCACCGAAGCAGGCAACTGGGGAGAAGAAAAAACCAATATTCCTATTTGCGCCATAAATGCAGACCAGTTAGCAACAAAGGTCAATATGTCAGCTGACGAATGGGCAGATTTTTTAAAAATTTCAAAGAAAAAATTATACGACTATCGGGAAAAACGAGAACGTCCAGGGCTCGACCATAAGCAGCTGACCACTTGGAACGCCTTATTTTTAAAGGGACTAATAGATGCCTACCACAGTCTTGGAAACAGCCATTTCCTTGAACTCGCTTTAAACAATGCCCAGTTTATCTGTACGCATCTTATTCAAGACGATCTCCAGTTATTGCACCAACCAAAAGATGACAATAGAGCGATCGCAGGCTTCCTAGATGACTATGCATTCACTATTGAAGCCTTTATTGCATTATATGAGGCGACATTTGAGCTCAATTGGTTAATCAAAGCACGACAGCTCGCTGATAAGGCCATTGCATTGTTTTACGATGGATCACAAAAAACATTCTATTACACATCGTCGCAGGCAGAAGAACTCATCGCACGGAAAAGCGAAATTATGGATAATGTAATTCCATCCTCTTCGTCGACGATGGTTCGTCAATTGAAACGATTAGGTTTGCTTTTTGACGATGAAAATTACATCGCCATTACAGACCAATTGCTGGCGAATGTATTCCCGCAAATCAAGACTTATGGCTCTGTCTATTCAAATTGGGCAATATTATTGCTAGAAGAAATATATGGGATCAATGAAATTGCATTGACGGGGGATAAAGCGATGGCTTTAAAAAATGAACTCGGCAAGTATTATATTCCGAATAAAATTGTTCTTGGCGGTACAGAAGAAAATCTTCCACTGCTAGAACATAGAGTCGGAAAGGAGACAAAAGCATATCTTTGTAAAAACAGGACCTGCAGTCTACCACAGGATTCAATACAAGCGTTAATAAATTATATTTAATAAACGGTAGCCTTGGGCTTCCAAAAATCAAAATCAGATGGCTATAAAAGCAAACGACGTCGTAGCATTGACGTACAGACTTCACACAGTAGAAAACGGTGAAAAAGTTTTCGTTGAAGAAACAACTGCAGAACAACCTTTAGATTTCTTATATGGTGTAGGTATGATGTTACCTAAATTTGAAGAAAACATCGCAGACTTAAACGTTGGTGATAAAATTTCATTTGAATTGGCACCGGATGATGCTTACGGTCAAAAAGACGACAGAGCATTCGCGCAATTGCCAGTAGATATGTTCAAAGAAACAGGTTTACCTCCAGTAGGAGAGGTATTGCCTTTACAAGACAACCAAGGAAACCAATTCCGCGCTGTAGTAGCTGAGGTTACTCCAGAAGTAGTTGTTGCTGACTTAAACCACCCAATGGCTGGCAAAACATTAAATTTCGATATCGAAATCTTAACTGTACGTCCTGCTACTGAAGAAGAGTTGTCTCACGGACATTCACATGGTGTAGACGGTACACAAGGTCACTAATCTTGACTCAAGATACAAAAAAACAAAGCCGGGTGTCAAATGACACCCGGCTTTGTTTTTTACCTCTTTAAAAAATCGTATTTTGTTTTTAAACACACAAACGATGCTAACATTTGCGGAAAAAGTAGTTTTATTCAATAAACATCTTCATTATCAAGGAAGCCTTCCCCCAGAATTCAATGTAATTAATCCCTATCTTGACAATCCTGAGACATTGGTTGTGATGGAACAGTTCTACCACAAATATTACAATGATAATCTAACCAGAAAATTCATTATCGGCATTAATCCGAGCAGACACGGGGCGGGTGTAACGGGAGTTCCTTTTACGGATACCAAAAGACTAGCTAGTGTATGTGGCATACAAATGCATTCTGCGCATACCCATGAAATATCTTCGGTGTTCATGTACGATATGATTGAAGCTTATGGCGGCCCTGATATCTTCTACAAACAGTTTTACATCAATTCGCCATTTCCCCTCGCGATTGTCCGAGAAACAAAACCCAACAACTGGATCAATGCAAACTATTACGACGACAAGCAACTTTTTGACATGGTCCGCCCCTTTATGCTGGATTCTTTAAAACAGCACATTTCCATGGGCTTAAAGACGGACGAGGTCTTTGTCCTCGGAAAGAAAAATGCAACCTTTCTCGCTAAGATCAACAAGGAAGAAAAGTTGTTTGGAAAAATGACCGTCCTCGACCATCCGCGCTATATCCAGCAATATAAATCCAAAGACAAACTGCACTTTATCGATAATTATATCAACTTGCTAAGCGGCTTATAAATTAGAGGCGAAGTATTTATTTTTGCTGGCATCGTCATAAAGAATGATAACCTTAGCCCCCTGGAGGAGCACTCCACGGCTGCGCCCCTTCAGGCGATTGGCTTCATTGGCTACGTTCACGGCGTAGACCTTCCCCGCATAAAATTTGCTTACCTCCGGAAAAATGGTATGCCCTACAAAGATTCTTCGAGCACCATGTACATCCATTAATTTTTCTAACTCTGTTTGTGGCAATGGAAGATATTTTTCTTCTTCACGAACCATTCCGCGGTACCATAAAGGCCCCTCACTCCCAAATAGAAAGGTGGCAGCTTTCGATTTTTGCCGTTCTTCCTTCTGTTGAAACAGATGATGACGTACCGAGTCATTGACCGCCGAGATCGACCATTGAGGATCCAACATCGCCGCACTTAGTCCGGCATGAACAAATACATTATCCCCGATCTTTTCTATGGTATTCTTTGTCTGTAACCATTTCCCCAGTTCGGTATTTACCGACCAAAACTCACGATAATCCCTGCCTACCTTCTCTGCTAAAGCTTTGTATTTTTCTTGCGTATATTTATAATTTCCGCGTAAAACCATCTCTTCATGATTACCAAATAAAAAGTGGACCTGCCCTCCAACTTTTGCAGCCTCGTATTCAAGTTTATAGATCAACCAAAAGATAGGCAAAACATCTTTCCCACGGTCAAACACATCGCCTATGATGACAAGCTGATTGCTCCCAAACGTCCATTCGTAGTTTAACCCAATGACCTTTTGCGCGTTGAGAATCGAATAAAAAGATTCAAAATCACCGTGCGGATCCGACAAGACCACAATCTTTTTACTTGGACGATAGGACCAGGCAGGAGCCACTATGGGATGACGCCAAACTTCAAAATGGTGCTTACCGTCTTCCGTTGAAACCTTAAAAGCTTTAATATGCTTCGATTTTTCGGACAACACCTGACCATGTTCCACACGGATACAACTACTGTCACCATTTTCATAAAAAAAATAAGGACCGTCAAACTTTCCCAATTCCAAAGTACTTTGAGCAACAACTCCCTGCACAGCGCCCAATAGAACAAACAAATACCAGATCACGGCGATTCCATAGGAACCGCCGTGCTTTGCTTCTAAATGAATTTTCATATGAAATTAATATCCTTCATTCTGAACAATATTATTATTTGCATCAATTTCAACCCTTGGAATGGCCATTAAAGTTTTAAAAAATGTCCGATCAAAGGATTTTGTTTCCGGTCTCAATGAAGGTGAGACATGGGCAGCGCCTTTCCGTTCGATACGCATATTATTGCGCATAGCGTCAAACAAACGATGTCCCTCCCCTACAAGTTCACGGCGGCGTTCTTCCATAACGCGTTCTAAAGTAACTACACCACTAATAGATTTTGCCGGATTTGCACGTGTAACAATCGCATTCAAATACTTTAAAGCATTCGTATTGTCACCTAGCTTCACCGCCGATTCAGCAGCAATCAGGTAAGCTTCCGAAAGACGAAGCACCGGAATATCTGCAAACTCTGGATTCTCCCCATCAGCTGTATTTCCTGGATACTTATTTAAGTAGTAATAGTCAACTTGCTTGCTAGTATATTTGGTAATGATTTTATGACGTACATCGTTTGCATCATTCTTGATCAGATTCATATAATCATCCGACAGAATAATATCATTATACCCATTACGCCACAATAAATTGCCAATCCCCTCTTTTCCTGGTCCACTTTCTGTCTTTAGAACGGATATTCCAAATAAAATTTCACTGGTAAAATCCTTTGACCAAACAGTGGCATACTCACTATTCGCCCATAGGATATATTGCCCTTTTGTCGAACTCTGTGCCGCTTCGGCGTCTTTAATGAATTGATTTGTCAGCGCAAAAGCCTTTGCATGATCTCCCGTGTAGAGATAAGCTCTAGCGAGTAGTAGCTGAGCACCAAATTTATTCAGCTTACCATTCTTTTTCGCTGCACTTAACAAGTTCACTGCGTTTTCCAGATCTTCAATCACCTGTTTGTAAACATCCCTAACCGAATTGCGCACCGGTTTATTGGTAGAAGCATGTTTCTCAGTTTCGATCGGTACACCTAAAGAAGCACCATTGTCTTTTGTATAGGGAGCTCCAAAAACTTTCACCAAATCGAAATGGGCCATTGCTCTAAGTGTGAGGGCCTGACCTTTGATATCTCCCAGCTCTTCCGTCATTTGGCCTTCTGGAACACCATTTATGTAGGTCAAAATACCGTTGGCATTTCTTAATACGCGATAGGGTTGATACCACAATGAACTAGGTGTATTATCTTTATTGAAGTCAAAAAGATAATACTTTGCAGCTCTTTTTGTATCACCATTAGCCAACATATCTTCTCCTGTCACATCCCCATAATAGGTCATTCTTGCGCCATAATACTCATATCCGCGCATAATATCATAAATACCGTTTAAGGCATATCCCGCATCACGAACAGACTTTATAGCCTGCGAGCTTTCTGTTGATGTACTCGGCTGCGCTTTCTCCAACCATTGGTCACCGCATCCCACCAAAAAGGTGCTAGATAACAATACCATTGATAATATATTTTTCATAGTCTTTTTTTAGAATTTAACATCCAAACCAAAGGTTACTGTCTTCAATTTAGGGGACTCAAAATACACGGTACCATTTACAGGTACTTCCGGATCATAGTTTTTGTAGGCTGCAAACGTCAATAGGTTTACACCCGAAAAATATGCTCTAATATTACTTACTTTGAGGCGACGCGAGATCTGCTGTGGCAAAGAAATACCAAAAGTCATATTCTTCAATCGAATATGATCCGTAGAATGGACACGACGTGTATTGGCCACACTACTCATATCGTAAGTATTCCCGACCATAAACATCTCAATATCGGTTACGTCACCAGGTTTCTGCCATCTCCGTTCATAATACTGTGGTATATTATCATAGCCAGTTTTTCCGCCTAGTTCAGTCTTGCTTGCTCCACTGTCATAAGAGTTGCCCCCAAGAGAATAAGTCCAGGTAAAATTCAGATCAAACATCTTATACCGGAACGTATTGGTAAACCCACCGATCAGTTTTGGATCGACACTTTTGTAAAGAATACGATTGGCTTTGGTATAATCTTCTGTAATATCCCTTGATACTAAATTTGAAGGGTCATTGACATAATATTGAGGTACCCCAGTCTCCCGGTTTATCCCAGCAAACTCAATTAGATAATAACTATACCAAGGCTGGCCTATACGATGTATTGACGTACCATCGCGTAATTCCTCACTACCATCGGCCAAAGCTATTGTCTTATTTTTGTTCATACCGAAATTCAAACTTGCATTCCACTTGAACGCTTTATCACGTAGAATATCCGCATTCAGATCCACTTCGATACCCGAGTTTCGAATTGCTCCAATGTTTGTCAGGTAAGATCCGAATCCCGTTGTTAAGGAGGTCGGCATATCATTCAATAAATCCGATGACTGTCTTCTATACCATTCGAATGTAAGTCCCAATCGATCAAATAAACGAACATCCAAACCAATATTAAGGTTATTCTGTTTTTCCCATCTTAGGTTTGGATTTCCGATCTGTGTTTCCCTGATACCAGGATTATTCCCATACGGATAGCCAAATCCTGTTAAATCCATATAAGTGAAATAACTTGAAGGCAAAGTACCGTTTGTACCATAAGACACCCGAATCTTACCATCTGTCAGCACATCATTCAAAGAGTCCATAAAATTCTCTTTCGTAAACTTCCATGCGCCTGACAGAGACCAAAATGTGCCCCAACGGCTGCTCCGATGAATCCTTGAACTACCATCCATGCGCACACTTCCTCCTAAGAAATACTTATCATCATAATTGTAATTGGCGCGCGAAAGATAGGACAGCAATCGCCATTCCGTATTCGACCCTGAAAGATCAGTGAGCACCGAACCATTGGAAAGTACAATCTTTTCTACCGAAGGAAAGTTATCTTTGGCCCCATCCATCCCATCTCTGCGATAACGGTTGACTTCATAGCCGCCCAAAACATCCAAATGGTGTTTCGCCGCAAATGTCTTGGTATAGGTCAAGCTATTACGCCACACCATTTGATTATAGTCCGTAAAACTTGTAGACAATGAACCATTTGTCTTCTCACCATCTGAAGTCCGCGGATCAGACCAGGAATTGTACCGAGTCGTTGTATGATCTAAACTGAACATTGTATTAAAAACGAGACCATCCATAAACTTATAGTTTGCAAAGACGGTATTGAACGATCGGTCTGCTTTCTCCCGACGGTAATTATACAATGATGATGCTTTCGGGTTACGTGGACCATTGGAGAAAAAATCCAAAAAGAAGGTACCGTCTTCATTGTATACAGGTTCGGAAGCCGTCAGTTTGTGACGTGATGAATAGATCGGTGATGTGTAAGTCCCGCCTTCCGAATTAACATCCTGGTTCACATTTGAATATAAAATATTAGCCCCAAGTTCTAGCTTTTCGCTCATTTTGTATTTCACATTCAAACGACCTGTTAACCTTTCAAAACCAGACTGATAAGACAAGCCTGTTTGATTGGTATAACCCAATGATGTATAGTATGAGACTTTGGAATCCCCACCGGAAGCTGATAAGTCTGCGTTTCTAAACGGTGAATTGCGACGAAATAGTTCCTTTTTCCAATCTGTCCAGCCGCTCCAGGGTTGCGGTGCATATTTATCAATATTATTTTGTGCAAAATTTTCAATCAGCGTTTCATCAGTCAACTTGTCGATATAACGCGCCTTGTTGCGAAGTCCTTCCAGCAGCATTTCGCGACGTTGCGGACCATTCATTACCTCACGAAAATCTGTCGCTTGACTGGAAAGCCCATAGTCACCTTTGAACGAAAATACAGGTTTCCCGGCCTTGCCCGATTTTGTTGTGATCAAGATAACACCGCCTGCTGCCCGGGAGCCATAAAGCGAAGCTGCCGCAGCGTCTTTTATCACCGTAATCTGCTCAATGTCCGCATTACTCAAGGTAGACATTACATCGAGGCCAGCATTGTTTGAACTGCTAGAAGAGATATCGCCCGACATCACTGGCACTCCATCGATAACAAAAAGTGGCCTATTGACTGCATTGATGGACCCCATACCCCGTATTCGAATATCCGTTGAACCTCCTGGCTGACCCGATAGGGAATTAACCTGGACTCCAGGTGCATTACCTTGGAGCATCGTCGAAAAATCTACTGCTGGGACATCTGACATACGCTCTGTACGTATTGTTGAAGCAGAGCCAGTATAGTCCGATTTCTTAAATGTACCATATCCAGTGACAACGACTTCTTCCAGATTCGATAGACTTGGATGCATGTTAACATTCAAGATATCTCCGTTCACTTCTACTTCTTTACGCTCATAGCCAACAAAACTAAATACCAGAATTGATCCTCTGTTTACAGCGATTGTATAATTTCCATTGGCGTCTGATGCAGTTGCTATTTTTCCGCCCTTTACAGCGACACTTACTCCAGCAAGCACTTTGCCATCCTGATCGGTAACCTTGCCCTGAACAGGGCTTTGCTCTGCTAGCCAGCCTACATTTGTGAGAGGCGCATACTGCTCGATACGGCTGTTATCACTAGTCTTCACAATAATAGAGTTACCTTCTTTGATATAGCTAAGTCCTCTAGAAGACAACAGTTCATTTAATGCTCGTTCTAAGGAGACATTATTAAAATCCACACTGACCTTAGGACTATTGCTGATAATTTCTGATTTACATAATACGGTATATCCAGTTTGTTTTTTGATTTCCCGAAATACATCAACAATAGGACTATTCTTCTTTTTTATACGCACCGTCTGAGCGAAACTTCCAGCTTGAAGCTGCACGATACTAAACAAAAGAAGCATAATAATCATTTTCATAATAATGAGGTATTTATACTTTTTCATTACATTTGGTTGGTTTTGTTAGTTTAATAAACAGTTGAGTAAGTTTTATTATATTTCGAACCAATTTGCTGGGGAAGTGCCACCTTCCTCAGCTCCTTAAAAGGACGAAATAATGATTTAATGTATTCTTATTTCATCAATTTCACCCTCCTTCCTTCGATCTGAACTTTTATTTTATCGTCTGTCATTTTTATAATCTTAAGTACCTTATCAAAATTATCCAAACGCGATACTGATCCCCACAACCTAATTTTTGACACACTTGGAGCTATTTCAATATCAATATCATACCACCTCGCTATTTGTGTCAATGCCGTTCCCAAAGGTTCATCGTTAAATGTAAACTCATTATTTTTCCAGGCAATACTTTCCTCAACAGCGGCTTGCTGAACAGAGAGCTCCTCGCCATTCACCAAAGCCTGTTCCCCGGGAACAAGCAGTCTTTCCTTTCCTATAGGCACAGATACCTTTACTTTACCTTCCAACAAAGACACTTTTGATTCCTGTTCTCCCGGGAAAGAATAGACATTGAAATGAGTTCCCAATACTTCGACCTTCTCTTTATTGGTCACGACCACAAAAGGTTTATCCCGCATCTTCTCGACCTCAAAGTAGGCTTCTCCATCTAATTCTACGACACGTGTTTGGCCTATAAACTTGTTGGGATAACGCAAGCGCGTATCGGCGTTCAACCACACCTTAGTACCGTCGGACAGAGCAATCTGATATTGCCCCCCTCTAGGTGTTGATAAGACCATCATCTGCCCTTTATCTCCTTGCGTATTCACTGCGACCGAACCATCGTTATACCGGATCTCACTTCCCATTAAGATCCCGCTATGACGACCATCCAGCTCTACATGTGTTCCATCGGCAAGCTGAAGCCTTGCCTTGTTGGCTCCGGGTACAAGATCTTTAGCCAGAAGTATCGGATCAACAACAGTTTGAGCTTGTTCATCTTGTTTCATTTTCCAAGTCCCCAGCCCAATTAAACCGATGATACATGCCGCAGCAGCCGCATACAACCGATATTTTTTGAACCAGCTCACCTGCTGCTCAGTCGACTTTACGTCAATTCGATCTAAAATGGTCGACAACACCCTTTCTTCTGCCTTTATTGCATCAGCCTCAAAGAGACTTTCATAAATTTTAAGCTCTTGCTGTAGGTTTTCTGGATTTTCTAACTCCATTAACATGCTCTGCAATTCTGGGTATTGTTCAAATAACAACCGGAGTTCCAAATGCGTATCAGGATGAATTTCACCCTTTAAATAGGAGTTCAGAAGTATTATAATGTGGTCTGTACCGTGCATACTTTTCGTCATCGTTTCTTTCGTCAATAAAAACACGGCGACTTACAGAATCTTACATAAAAAAGTAAAAAAATATTAAAACAGGTAAAAAAAAAGCGCAGAAGCTTAGAAAACCAATCAGAAAATAAAAGGATAAGGGTCAAAAAAGAATAAATAGCGCGGTATAAAATCGGGTAGGCCCCGGCTAATTCTCGCCGACTAAAGATAAAAACGCGAGGAGCGTTAATGCATTTTTAGTCCCCAACAAGGTTCGTATGGTATGTATCGCACGGGAACGGTTTGTGTATACAGAAGCTGGGCTCATTTGAAGCTCTTCTGCAATCTCTTCGACTGTCTTGTCTTCAAGATAGGTCATATTAAAAACTTCCCGTTGTTTTTCCGGAAGCTTTCCGACCTCAATAAATATAGAGTGGATCAACTCAGCATGAATCATTTTTGAGAAAACGTCGCGATCATCTGCCAACAGATCTTCATAATTTGTCAAGGACTCATGGATGCCTTTAGAACGCTCCGACCGAATAACATTCAGACTCGCATTCTTTGCCGAAATATAGATAAAGGCCTTTAGATTTTCCATTGTATGAAAATCAGACCTACGCTCCCATACCTTAACGAAAACATCGGCCACGATTTCCTCTGCCACACGGTTTTCCTTCAGATAACCAAGTATAAAGAATAACAGTTGTTTATAGAATTTACGATAAATCGCAACAAATCCTTCCTGGCCATCTGTCTTCAAACTGTCTATCAACTGCGAATCTGTCATTAGGTAGTAAAATATAAACCACAAGTGGTGAATAGGTTAGCGTCTCTATTTTGGGCTAAATTAGAAAACACTTTTTAGAATACCAAGCAGTTAACAATAATTTAAAGTCGGCAATCGTCCTTCCTATAACTTAGTCGCGCGCAGCATTTCACGCTTGCCTGGCGCACCAGGCGTCTTCTCTATTGAAAAGCCCAATGCTTTCATACTGCGTTTGAGGTTTCCGGTAATAGCATAAGTCACAAAAACACCTCTAGGTTTAACAAACTGCGCGATATGTCCCAAGGCAGCATCATTCCACATCTCAGGCTGATGCACTGCCGCAAAAGCATCAAAATAAACAACGTCAAATAAGCGATCCGATTGGAAATTCATCAATAAGGTATGATCAATATGAAGCTTTAAGTACTCGTTAATCTGTACGTTTCCCGTCAAAGCCTGCTCGTATGCATTCAAATAGCTTGCCCATACGGACGGATACACCGTCGCCTCATAGCCCGTTGCGGCAATAGTGGACAAAGGCAAGGGAAATCCTTCTATTCCGACATATTCCACCTGAACGTATTTATCCCTAAGAAAGTCAGCTGTTTGCAAAAAATTCAAACCTGTCCCGAACCCAACCTCTAGGATCCCGACGTCGGTTGCCCCTGTTGTTTGTACATAGTGGTCAAGCCCTGTTTTTATAAAAACATGCCTGCTTTCCTGTACCGCACCGTGTTTAGAATGATAACATTCTCCTATTTCAGCATTAAACAACGTTTTCGAACCATCTCCTGTCGTTACAAATTCCATTTTTATACAAATACTTTAAGTTCCAATTTTCACACATGAAGTCTAAACAACCAAACAGTAATCCAAACAAATGGCGCACTCCTTACCCATGACACCTATCACTGCTACTGTCCAAAGATAAAAAAGCCAATCCGAGTATCAAAGCCTTCCTGATTTCAACAGTATCAAGAGCTGTGAAAGCGGATAGAAACTTTTTTGTAGATCATAAACCGAGTGTAGCAACCTCTTTGATACCTTAATGAAAAGATACGAAGCAATCACCTAGACATTTGTAGAAAAAAGCGGATTTTCTCAGCAAATTAAAACAAAAATGAACAAACACGCATAAATTCAGCTCGTTTTAATAGACCTATTCGAGAAAAACACTATTTTAGCAATCTTAATACGAAATATTCACAAAACCTAATGAAATATCCAAACCTAACAAGCGCAGGCAATACAACAGCATTGGATATTCTCTATGTCACCAAATTACAAAGACAATATAAGCAGTTCTTCCATGCGAATGAACTTCTTTAGAAATAACTAATCATACACCTATGAAATACGCTACAAAAACTTTTGTGCAGAACTACGGCAGTATCTTACTTCTACTCCTTGGGATCAGTATTGGAAGTTTGATCGGCATCTTCTTTCCGCATATCGTCAACAATCTTAAACCCATCGGCGACATTTTTCTAAACCTCCTATTTGTCAGCGTTATACCTTTGGTATTTTTTGCCATATCCTCATCTGTTGCGAATATCGATGGCGACAGTGTACTGGGAAGGATCATCGGCATGATGTCCTTCGTATTTGTACTGGGTATTGTCGTCGCCGGACTGTCAAGCATCAGCTTCCTTTACCTCTTTCCAGTAGATGCTCCACTGCCTATTGAACAAACAAACAAGATCATAGAAACAGTTGTTCATGATTCTTGGGGTGAAAAAATGGTCCGATTTTTAACCGTTAGCGAATTTTCAAGTTTATTATCACGACAAAATATGCTGGCCTTTGTCATCTTTTCGTTCCTCGTTGGCATTGCTACGCGCAAATCTGGAGCATCTGCAGAGACCTTCCGTAAATTTATAAACTCGGGCAATGTTGTGATGGGAAATCTGCTCGTGATGGTCATGAACCTGGCTCCCATTGGCTTGGGAGCATATTTTGCCTATCAGGTTGGAACATTAGGCCCTCAGCTCTTTGGTTTTTATGCCAAACCTATCGGTCTATATTACTTTTTTGGAATCTTCTATTTCTTTACGGTATTCAGTTTATTCGCTTTTTTAGCATTCGGGCTAAAGGGTGTCAAACGATATTGGCAAAATAACATATTGCCTTCCTTAACCGCATTGAGCAGCTGCAGCAGCCTCGCCACCATGCCAGCCAACTTACTTGCAGCCAAGCAAATTGGAATCCCGGACAGCGTCGCTAGTGTCGTCATTCCCCTAGGCACAACATTGCACAAGCATGGATCCGCGATCGCCTGTATCTTTAAAATCTATATTGCGCTTTTATTAAGTGGCAAGGATTTTTTTGATCCAGCCAATCTGATTATGGCGGTTGGCATTACTTTACTGGTGAGCATCGTAGCCGGAGGTATTCCTAATGGTGGCTACATCGGTGAAATGCTGATCATATCGGTTTATCAGATGCCAACGGAGGTGATTCCTTCCATTATGATTATCGCCACGCTGGTCGACCCATTGGCAACGATGCTCAATGCCACTGGAGATACCGTAGCCGCTATGCTCACCACAAGATTGATCGGGCAAAAACTGGCCGACCCTATTCCCGAAAACCCAGGTTAAACAAGCTGCAAACGACAAACATTTGAACGCTGGACCAACGAAGATCCTATCAAGCGGATCCATGTAGGTCCTACTTATGGCTGGTTGATCAAAAACGGTAGGCAAAAAACAGCTCGCCATATTGATGCCGGTGAAACACCGATTTGAGCTCTTTCGAATTGAAGATGTAATTGATACCGTAATTGATCTTGTGGTTAGACCAATTGAAACCAATGCGGTGACTAAGCATCCAAGGCTGAATAGTGTATAACTTACCTATGGGGTCATTTTTACCTCTCCCTCCTTCTACCGTTGCGCTGTAAAAAATACGAGACACGCTTGGTTGATAGATAAAATACCATTCTTTATCATTGTCTGCTCTTCCCTGTGTCAAATGCCCATGTGTAAAGGTGGATGCCTGATAGGATTTCAGCTTCCCCAACCGAAGCGGGACCGCAATTCCCATATTGGTATTATTTAATCCAATGGTCCCTTCACCTATAATTCCGACGTCGAATTGCTGATTTTGACTGCGATATAGTCCTTTTTTATAAGTTGCACTTAAATCAATACCAAAAGAATTTCTAAGCTGCGTATCCCAACCAGTCGCCTCGTACATCCCAAAGAGATGATGGATAAACTTCTGTGCTTCTTCACCGTAAGATTTAGGGCCGATTTGCGCCAATTCAGTCTTGAACTCAACAACCTGATCGTGCGGTAAAAATCGCGTTACCCCAGCACTAAAATAGAGGTAACCTGCAAATGGTCTATCGTATTTCTTTTCCTGCCGTCTATAGTCAATGATACTGATACCATTGTAAATCCGTTGGCCTATTTCAAAATCCAATACCGTATTTGAAGTCTGACTATCTGGTTTCCCTGGCAACGCAATCCTATAGTTGATATTGATACCATTGGTATAATAGCGGTCCTGACCGGTCAGTAGATAAACGTCATTGTCATTTTGGATAGCAATTTCCTGATTACGGAATTTAACCTGTCCAAAAACAAAAAAGCAAGGGAATATAACAGCCCAAAAGAGGCCTAAAAATCGCAAAGCAACACTCATATTAACAGGCAATTGTAAAATTCATGCGATATCATTAGAACCAAAATAGCAAATTTCACTTCAAATTATTCAAAAGCATTCGAATCTAGCTTATTTTTCCAATTAATTCAAACTATTTAGAATAGATATAAATAATATGGAAAAGTTGCATTATTCCTTTCTTAGCGAATCTATTTGTAATTTTGCATTCGATTAGGTCTCAAATGTAATCAATTTGGGATTTTAGCGAGCACAACGTTGTCAGATTTGGGTAATAATCTTTCTGAAAAAACAGGAGGATATCTGGCAGATTGGAACAGCTATTCATCGTTAAGAAAAAACAAACCGGGTGAAACGAGCTCATTTAATATGATGAGATCAAACACTTATAAAATAAGTAAATACAAATGAAAAAAAGTTCAATTATTCTAATCGCTATCATTGCTGTCGCAATTGCCATGATACTTGTTATCTATACCGATTCAAGTACCTATTCGACATTTACCGAAGCTAAAGAAAAGAAAACCGAACTATATGTGGTAGGTCAATTGAATAAAGACAAAGCGCTTCATTATGATCCCAAAACTGACGCCAACAAATTTTCGTTTTTCATGCGTGACAACGATGGTACAGAATGTGAAGTGATTTTTAGAGGCGCCAAACCTCAAGATATTGAACGTTCAGAGCAAATTGTATTGACAGGAAAAATGGACGGAAATGTGTTTAGGGCAAGTAAGATATTGATGAAATGTCCGTCAAAATATAACGATAAATCGGTCGTCACCGAGATCAATGCTACTGCTTTCAATAATTAATTCGTAAAATCAATTTTCAATGGACGTTAATTACGTTGGTGAGCACCTGCTACCAGGGCAGATCGGACAATTCTTTATTGTACTTTCTTTTGGTGCTGCACTTCTATCTTGTATCAGCTACTTTTTTGCAACAAAATACCCTGAAGAGAATTCATGGAAAAAAATTGCACGTATTGCCTTTTGGGCTAATGCGGTCTCCGTAGTGGCGATTGGTGCAACTTTATTTTATATTATATACAATCATCTTTTTGAATATAATTATGCTTGGGCGCACTCGTCCAAGACACTCCCTACCTACTATATCATTTCCAGTTTTTGGGAAGGTCAGGAGGGTAGTTTTTGGCTTTGGATGTTCTGGCAAACAGTATTAGGTTCTGTTTTGCTATTTAAAGCAAAAAGCTGGGAATCGTCTGTCATGACTTTCGTCATGTTATGCCAAGCATTTTTAGCTTCCATGATTATTGGTGTGGAAATCTTCGGTCTGCGTATCGGTAGCTCTCCGTTTATCCTATTGCGTGAAGCAATGGATATTCCAATCTTTAGAGAAGCTAATTATCTTTCACTCATCACCGACGGTAATGGTTTGAACCCTTTGCTTCAAAATTACTGGATGGTGATTCACCCACCAACACTATTCCTTGGCTTTGCGTCGATGATTGTTCCTTTTGCGTATGCCACCGGTGCTCTTTGGACCAAGCGATACAAAGAATGGATCAATGCAGCACTTCCTTGGGCTTTATTTGCCGTGATGATTTTAGGCGCAGGTATTATCATGGGTTCATTCTGGGCTTATGAAGCACTTAACTTCGGTGGCTTCTGGGCATGGGATCCGGTAGAAAATGCATCAATTATTCCTTGGTTTACCCTGATTGCTGCTGTCCACGTCATGATTGCTTACAAGAATTCAGGCCACTCCTACTTCACCGCTACATTTTTGGCGATGATCAGCTTTGTACTTGTTATCTATGCATCTTACCTGACACGTAGTGGTGTCCTTGGAGAGACTTCTGTACACTCCTTTACCGATCTAGGAATGAGCGGACAATTGATCTTATTCAATGTTGTCTTTTTGGTAATCATGGTCGTATTTCTTACCGTCAAAAAGAAAGAGATGCCCATCACAGAAAAAGATGAGGATATCTATTCAAGAGAATTCTGGATGTTTATTGGCGCTTTGGTATTGACTGTCGCATGTGCACAGATCATTGCCTCGACATCAATTCCAGTGTTCAACAAGATCTTTGGCACCAAGGTAGCTCCACCTTTGGATCCGATCCAACATTATAACAAGTGGCAATCGGGTTTTGCAGTGATCGTTATGATCTTAACCGGATTTACACAATTCTTAAAATACAAACGTACCGATAGCCGCAAGTTTTTGGCTTCTACGGTAGCATCGTTGGTTGTGTCTCTCATTCTAACGGCTGCTGTCGTCTATTTTACGAAGACTTATACCAACCTGATCTATATTTTGATCACCTTCGCAAGTATTTTCTGTATTTTGGCGAATATCCGTGTATTGGGTGATGCCGTTAAAGGCAAATGGAAGCTGGCCGGCTCTTCGGTAGCCCATATCGGCTTTGGATTATTACTTATCGGTGCCATGGTGGCTGCAGCAACCAACGAGGTCATCTCGGTCAACAACACAGGTTACATTGCTGTATCGGGATTTGACAAAGTAGAGAAACCTGGCGACAACTTATTCTTGACCGAAGGTGAACCTGTACAAATGGGGGAATACAAAATTACCTATATCGGCGATAGCATTGTGGCTCCAAATACGTTTTATAAAATAAAATACGAGCGGATCGACGAAGAAACAGGTAAAGTGAAGGAGCATTTTGTGCTACAACCTTTTGCACAAAACAACGCGAAAATGGGCGGTTTGATCGGTACTCCAGCGACCAAACATTATGTCACGCATGACGTGTATACACTGATTACTGCAGCTGCGGCTGAAAGTCAGGCAACACATGCTAAAGTTCCGGCAGAAGACAAAACTGGTTTCGAGGACTATGAGGAGCCAGCAACGTATCAGGTAAATATCGGTGATACCCTACGCTACCGCAATGGATATTATGTCATTGAAGGCTTAAACAAAGAGGCTCACCTGGAGAAAATTCCAAAAGGTCCTGGTGATGTCATGGTTGGATTGAAAATAAAAGTATTTTCGGCCGACAACAAACAGTATGAGGTACAACCAATCTACTTAATTAAAGACGGTGGTGTTTATGACTTCAACAAAGATGTCAACGAGCAAGGACTTAAATTCAGATTTACGGGAATTAAACCTGACAAGGATAAATTAGAAATCATGGTTTATCAAAAGCCACTTCCAGAAAAGAAATGGGTCGTATTTAAAGCCATTAAATTCCCATACATCAACTTTTTCTGGTGTGGAACGATTGTCATGACCATCGGTTTTATCATGTCCATTGTGAGAAGAAATAAAGAGGAGAAACGAAAAGCACTTAAATAATGAACATTGTGATCTTAGGAAGCGGTAATGCCGCTACGCATTTTGGACAACAGTTTCAAAAAACAGGGCACCATATCGTTCAGATCTACAGTAAAACAAAGGCCAATGCAGATGCATTGGCCTTTGTTCTTCATTGCGCAGCAATTGACCAACTATCTGAACTAGACTTGCATGCCGATCTTTACCTCATTGCCGTTACCGATCAGGCCATTGTATCGCTGGTAGAAGCGCTACCAAAAGATATAAAAGGCGTTGTTATTCATTGTTCGGGAGCAACCGATCTTTCTGTCCTGGCTGGATTTAAAAATACGGGAGTCATCTATCCACCACAATCATTATCCAAAAATAAAGCAGTCGATTTCTCGACCGTCCCACTTTGTATTGAAGGTAACACGGATGAAAATAGTGCCAAGCTACTTCAGTTAGCACAGACATTTGCACCGCGGAGCATCTATTGTAATTCCCAGCAGCGCTTAGCCATTCACCTTGCCTCGGTTATGGTCAACAATTTTACTAACATCCTTTATCAGATGGCCTACGAGCTCTTAGCAGAAAACGACTTGTCCTTTGATCTAATTAAACCAATCATCCTGGAGACGGCAGAAAAAGTGCAAAATCATATTCCAATAACAGTTCAGACAGGACCAGCGATCCGACAGGACAGCACAACAATGCAAAAACATTTGCAATTTATTAGCAATAAACCAGATTTACAGCAAATCTATCAACTTTTGTCGCAGGAGATTACTAAAAGAAAATAGTTTGTTAGAAACGGTTATAAACTTATCAAAACTTACCTCCAAGGGGTAAATATATCCATTTACTTCAGGAACTTTAGTACATTTGCTTCGTCCAAAAGCGCATTTTGGAATGCTAATTGAGTAATAAAATAATCAGTTGGGCTTAACATTAAAATAGCGAATTAAAACTAAACAATCGTATTTTCTATGGAAGTTAGAAAACTCATTCTTTCAATAATGATTGTGATTAATTTAATCATTGTATCATTTGGATTTATATTTACATCAAGCTGGTTTTGGCTGCTTATCATTCCATTTCCATTGCTATTGATTGCGTTATATCATAGTTTCCAGACAAAACATGCCATCCTACGCAATTATCCCTTAGTTGGATATTTCCGTTATATTTTTGAATCTATTCGTCCTGAGTTGAGACAATATTTTTGGGAATCAGACATGGATGGACGTCCATTTAACAGAAGACAACGTTCGATCGTATACCAACGTGCAAAAAATCAACGTGAAACTGTCGCATTTGGTATGCAGACTGATCCACAGGCTGTCGGAAATGAATGGGCTGCGCACTCTGTTTTCCCTTGCCATATCGAAAACCACGATATGCGTACCACTGTTGGAAATGCAGCCTGTAAAAAGCCCTATAGCTTAAGTGTGTTCAATATCTCAGCAATGAGTTATGGTGCATTGAGCAAAACAGCAATAACGGCATTAAATAAAGGTGCTGCACTTCAAAACTTTGCACACAATACCGGCGAAGGAGGAATCAGTGACTACCACAACAACGGTGGTGATTTAATTTGGCAGGTGGGTACAGGTTATTTTGGCTGTCGGAATCAGGAAGGAAAATTTGACGCGGAGCTCTTCAGAGAAAAATCCAATCGTGAAAACGTGAAGATGGTCGAGTTGAAACTCTCGCAAGGCGCTAAACCTGGTCATGGGGGTATCCTTCCTGCGGCAAAAAACACACCTGAGGTCGCAGCTATTCGTCACGTCATTCCAGGAACAGATGTGATGTCGCCTCCAGCACATAGCGCTTTCTCCTCGCCGACTGAAATGATGCACTTCATACAACAGCTGCGCGAGCTATCGGGTGGAAAGCCTATCGGCTTCAAAATTTGTATCGGCGATAAACATGAGTTTATCGACATCTGTCACGCCATGCAAAACACGCAGATCTTCCCGGATTTTATCTCCGTAGATGGATCAGAAGGTGGTACGGGAGCTGCTCCACTGGAGTTTACAGATAACCTCGGGATGCCATTATACGATGCATTGGCATTTGTAACGAAAACTTTGATTGCTTTTGGTTTAAAAAAACATGTTAAAGTTATTGTATCAAGCCGTATTGTAACAGGTTTCGATATCTTGAAAGTCATTGCCTTAGGCGCAGATGCATGTTATAGTGCTCGTGGTATGATGTTCGCTTTAGGTTGTATTCAAGCACTTAAATGTAATGAAGACGTCTGTCCGGTTGGGGTTGCCACGCAACAGCCGCATTTATACAAAGGACTCGACGTAAACGATAAATATGTACGTGTTGCTCAGTTCCACCGCAACACATTACGTGCTACAGTCGAAATTATGGAGGCTTGTGGTTTCAAAACACTGTCGGATGTATCGGCAGATAAATTCTATCGTAAGGTAGATGCTATCCGGACACTAAGTTTTCAGGAAATCTATTTCGGAACTGAAGGCAAATTGGTCAATAGCCACACAGATTTCGAGAGCAAACTTTTCGAAGATTAACTGCTAGAAATTCATATAAAAAAGGTCCCCTATGTATTCAACATAGGGGACCTTTTTTATACCCTGATAGTTCCCTTATAAAATAACCCCCACTAAGTATCTTTATTTCAAATTAAACAATACGCGATGCAGAATGGTATTTGATAAGGTAATTTGATCGTCGGCCAAGCCCCCTAAGGCCTGTTCAATAGTATTTTTTGCCTGCTTCATTCCTTCATCTTTCATCTTTCGTCCTATTTTTGTTAAATAGATCAGATTGGACCGTCTGTCGTTTTTATCATTAACGCGGATAACCAGATTTACCCGTTCCAGGTTATTAATTAATCGAGTGACACTTGGTTTATCTCGAAATGTGCGAACAGCAAGCTCCTGCTGGGTAAGCCCCTCTTCTACCCACAGGTTATACATGATACTCCATTGTTCAGAAGTAATGTTTAACCCGGCCTCCTTGAGATTACGCTGTAATCTCCGCATAACTGCAATTGAGTATTTCCCTGTTAAGAAATTATAAAAATACTCTTGTGATACTAAATCTTGGTCTAACATATGAAAAATGGTTATGGTTGTTTACGCAACTTATTTTAATAATAAAACGCCGTCTTTCATCCAATATGAGAAAAAACTAAACGTATTTTGGCTAATAGTTAGCCTAAATTACGCTTTATTATAGCTGTCTCAAACAAAATTTTATCAACATGTCATAAGTAGATGTTGATAAATCATAAAAATTTGATTTATACTAGAATGAATTTAATAAATAAAAAGGATACAAGCAAAATAAATGCTTGCAATTATACCTAATTTAGAGGATGTTATCCGATAGTAAAGGAGTCGGAATCTTTTAAGAAAGGAAATTTCTCACGTGCTTCCAACAGGTCATTCGGGTTTAAGGTAAAGGTATACAGGTCCTCATCTTCCGGTTTATAATACACCACGTCACCAAGTGGCGATATACACATCGAGCCACCAGAATAGTAAATATCATTACCATCATGACCTACCCGGTTTACCCCAACAACATAAGCTTGGTTTTCTATCGCACGTGCTGGAATAAGGGCTCTCCAATGTGCGGAGCGCTTGTCCGGCCAACTCGCTGTATACACTAAAATATCATAAGCTCCGTTTTGATTTTTAGACCAGACTGGGAATCTAAGGTCATAGCAGATCATCGGGCAAATTTTCCATCCTTTGATATCCACCAGGATACGTTCATTTCCTGGCTCGAAGTACTCGCTTTCTTTAGATAATCCGAAAAGATGACGTTTATCATATTTTACATATTTGCCATCAGGAAACATCCATACAAAGCGATTATAGTATTTCCCGCCTTCTTCGATAATCAAAGAACCGGCAACAACGCAGTTAAGTGAGCTTGCCATCTCAAATAGCCATCTTGTCGTAGGCCCATTTGCAGGTTCTGCACATTTCTCGACATTATTCGTGAAGCCCGTATTAAACATTTCGGGGAGAATAATAACATCCGTTTTCTCACGCAATGAGGAAAGTCTCAATGCAAGATTATTTAGATTCTTTTCGATATTTTCCCAGAATAAATATGCTTGAAATACGGTGATTTTTAAAGGCTCCATGAACGTAATCTAAAAATTTATTTAATTATTTTCTTACAAAAAAACATTTACAGGCAAGATACGAATTTTAATAGAATTTATACTTATTGCTGTCTTACCAAAAGGTTATTTGCTAACACTAATAACGCTTCTTTGCGATCATTTGGTACATTCAATGCTTCCATTTTTTCAAATGCCCGTTGTGTATAGCTATCTTTCAATTCGTCGGCAGCACTTTTAATCGCATACTTCTCGTATAAGGCAAGCATATCCGCTACTTTTGACGGAGCAGTCGCTATAGATGTGTCCAATAAGCTTTGTAAGACTATCTTATCGTCGTCCGAAATTACCGCCATCAACTTCACCAATAAAAAGGTTTTTTTATTGATCATGATATCACCACCAACGATCTTTCCAAAGGTATCTGGATCGCCATAGGCATCCAAGATATCGTCCTGTAATTGAAATGCTAAGCCTACATTCTCTCCAAAATCGTAGATCAGCTGCTGTTGCTGTTCATCTGCTCCAGACAAAATAGCACCCAACTGTAACGCTCCGCCCAATAACACCGACGTTTTAAGACGGATCATCTCAAGATATTCAGGCATTGTCAGCGAATCCCGACTTTCATAATCCATATCTAATTGCTGACCCTCACATACTTCCATAGCCACTTTACTCAAAATTTTCAAGGTTGCAGGCAGGTAAATAGGATTACACTTTGAAATTTCCTCATAAGCTTTGACCAACAAGCCGTCTCCAGACAATATGGCAATATTAGCATCCCACTTTTCGTGAACTGTCGTCTTACCCCTTCTTAAAGGAGCCTTATCCATCAAATCATCGTGGATTAGTGAAAAGTTATGAAAAAACTCCACTGCCTTGGCAGCAGGGATAATTTCATCCATCTCTTGCATGCCAAATAATTCGGCGGCCATCAATGTCAGCACTGGTCGAACCCTCTTTCCGCCCAAAGTCAATATATACCGTATCGGATCATATAAATTTGATGGTGTTTCAGGAAATTGACTTGTCTCTATCGCCTCTATCACGAGTTGTTGTAAATGTTGCATATATCTTTACGATCGAATCTTGCGAATATAGCAATAATCATATAGAAATGGCAATTTTGTCCCTTTAAAGGAAGTCACCTCAAAATTGTACATTTGTATAAGTCTTTTATTATGCGCATACTGATTATCCATACATTTTATCAAGATCCTGGTGGTGAAGACACTGTATTTCAGCAGGAATCTTCCCTCCTCGCGCAAGGACATGAGGTCCAAACGCTAACCTTTCAAAATAAAAAGGGTTGGCAGGGTGCATTACAGACAATAGGATCTTTTTGGAATATTTGCGCTGCTCAACGTGTCAAAAAAATAATTCGGACGTTTAAACCAGACATCGTTCACGTTCACAACACCCATTACGCAGCGGGTCCGATTATCGTTCGTACGATTGCAAAACTCGGCATCCCCCAGGTCATGACCTTGCATAACTTCCGTTTGCTATGCCCTTCGGCGACGCTGTACCACCACAACCATCTTTTTTTGGACTCACTCCAAGAGGAGTTTCCGTGGACAGCCGTTCGACAAAAAGCATTTAACAACTCGATAGTAAAAACATTTCTTCTCGCACTGAATTACTGGTTTCATCGTAAAATTGGAACTTGGGCAAAGGTAAATCGCTACATCAATTTAAGCTCTTTTGCAAAGAACATATTCGTTGAATCGACCTTGCACCTTCCGTCTACTAAGTTCGAGATTAAACCGAACTTCGTTTTCCCTAATGCAATAGCGCCCGAAGATACACAGGCCCACTTCGTATACGTCGGTCGTCTTTCGGAAGAAAAAGGGATATTGAATCTGATCGATGCTTTAATCGGAACAGATTTTCAACTACAGCTAATTGGCGGCGGTCCGCTCGAAGAGGAGGTCCTGAGAAGAATTAAAGACCAGCCGAACATTTCCTACCTCGGTTTTAAAAAAAGGTCAGAAATACTTCCCCTGATAGCCAAAGCACAGGCACTACTCGTACCATCGATTTGTTTTGAAGGTATGCCGATCACGATTCTTGAGGCTTATTCAGTCGGAACAGCTGTGCTCAGCTCAAATCTAGGCCCACTCCCCGAACTGATTATCCCCGGCAAAACAGGACAAACTTTCGATCCCCACAACAAAAACGATATCATCGAATGTTTAAGAGAGTGGAGTACAAAAACGACAAATGAAAAAGATGAGATAAGAAAGACCTGTATTGCTTACTATTTTCGTAATTTTACTCCTGAAATAAATGAAGCGAAATTATTAGCGATCTATCAAAACGCTATTCACGATAAAAAACTGAATAAATGAGTATCATTGTATTAGATAAACTGGGTCTAGCGCCACAAATCCAAGCTGTACTGGAAACAATTTATGATCCTGAACTGAAACCCGCAAATATTGTGGATTTGGGGCTTGTATATGAAATCATTACGAAGGAAGAGGGTATTGCAAAGATTGTAATGACGCTGACTGCTCCTGGCTGCCCCGTGGCAGGCGAAATCATGAATGAAGTTCAAGAAAAAGTTGCTGCTGTAGCAGGTGTCAAAGAAGCATTGGTCGAATTGACATTTGATCCACCCTGGACAAAAGACATGATGTCGGAAGAAGCAAAACTAGAGTTAGGGTTTTTGTAAAATTCAATAGTTCATAATAACAAAGAGGGATCCTACAATACGGTAGGATCCCTCTTTGTTTGTGACCACTCATTTAAGAGCATCTCTATCATCCAGAAGCGCTAAGTGGCCTGATTATTTTCTAAATCACTCAACTTTTTCAAAGGCTTGGAGCTATTGGTATCCGCACCGAAAAGTAATTTCCACAGATTACGTGACTCTTTGGTCAATAGTGGGGATACAATGGAAAGAATCAGAACATATACAACCACAAAAGATTGAATAACGGGCAATAAAGCCCCTGCTTTACCAATATTTGCCATGATAATGGAAAACTCTCCCCGCGCAGACAAGGTAAAGCCAATATCAAAAGAAGTTTTAGGTTTCATGCCCGAAAATTTAGCTGCAAAATACCCCGAAGCAAGATTACCCATCACCGTCACCAGCGCTGCAATCGAAGCCCAAAATACAGCCCCCCCCAGCGACATAATATCAATAGACAATCCGAAACTAAAGAAAAACATTGCCCCAAAAAAATCCTTATAGGGCAGTACCATCGATTCAATCTTTTTGATGTATTGCGAATCTGCCAACACCAAGCCAGCCATCAATGCCCCAATAGCCTCCGCAACATGGATGGTTTCAGAGAAACCTGCCACAATAAACAGTAAGGCAAAGATGATCAATATAAATAATTCAGAAGTTTTCTCCTTCAATAAGCGATCAATCGCAGGCACCAGTTTTCTGCCCAAAATCAAAAAGGCCAATATAAATCCCAAGGCCAGTAAGGACGTTCCTGCTACCGTCCAAAACGAACTGCTTCCTGTCAGTATCAAGCCCGAAAGGAAAGAGATATGCATCGCTATAAACAGATCATCGAACATAATCATCCCCATAATGACCTCCGTCTCCGGATTGGCCGTGCGTTTGAGATCTGTAAGAACCTTTGCGACAATGGCCGTGGAAGAACTTGTCATGATACCGCATAAGACCATCATCTCCTTAAATGGCATATCCATTAGCCATCCGATCAACAAGCCTGAGGTAAAGTTCAATAAGACGTAAATTGTCCCGCCTGTCACAATTGCTTTACCGGATTTAATAAGGCGATTGACCGAAAACTCAAGTCCCAGGTAGAACAGCAGGAATAATACACCCAACCGTCCCATGAAATCTATAAAGGGTTTACTTTCTGTAAATGTTAAATCCACCAGACCAACCTGCGGAGCGTGCTGTCCCAAAACCATTCCTATAATAATGAAAAATGGAATAACAGAAAACTTAAGCTTATTGGCTATTAGGCCAACAATGGCAACAAGTCCTACAGCGATTCCAATTTCCAGTATTAAGGTATGTGATAGCATAAATTACAGTAAAATTTCCTTCAAAAGTTTAATATTATTCTTCTTTCCAGCAATGACAAGTGTGGTGCCTGGGCTAATCAAATAAGACGGTCCTGGATTGATAACCGTATCATCATCCCGTATCCCAGCAATAATCGATGCACCTGTACGTTGACGAACTTCCAGCTCTCCAATCGTCTTTCCGGCCCCCTCATTTTTGCCTTCCACTTTGTACCATTCAATGCGTAAATCGTCCAAAGCAACTTCAATTGTCTCCAAAGCTTTAGGCTTGTAGGACAAACCACCGATAATACCCGCAATCTGCCGAGATTCATCGTCATTGAGTGTCATGACGCAACGTGACTCATGTTCCTCGTCATCATAGCGATAAAGTTCCCGTCTGCCATCGTCATGGATAACAACAACCATATTGTCTCCCGCATCGGTTTCAATTTGAAATTTTTTTCCAATTCCAATCAGATCGGACTCTCTTACAATAGACATAATCTTCTATTTAAATAAATACTAATAATATAAGCTTCATAACGTTGTTTACAACAATTACGAAAACAAGCTAAAGGTTCTTTCTAACAAAAAACAAAGACTTTTAGAAAAAACAGCATCAGCCCTTAGCTACTAAAACACAAATTTACCCAAAAAATCAATCTTAAACGAATCCGCTGGTATCTGACGGGATGGGCTATAAAGACCAAATTACCCCAAAATACTAAAAAAAGAGCAGAAAAACGACCCTTTTAACCGATATCATCCCTTTTTTCGACGTATGGCATCTTGATGACACAACTGAACAACAATAAAAGCGCTCGACGTATACATGTTATTAACGATCGGAATTCCTAGCCGAACAAATCAACTTCAATTAGCTCCAATTTTCATTACAAAACCCCATTTCTATAACGTTTTCGTAGTTCGTGCAATCGTTTGTTCCAAGAAGCAATAGAATTGCCAACGCTTTATTTCTTTATAATTGCCGCATTAAACACTTACTGAATCTAAATTACACACCTATGGTCAAAAAGAGTCATCTCATCCTTCTGACACCCTTATCAATCTTGTCATTAGCGGCACCTATTTACGGGGTAGCAAATCCACGTAGTTTGGTTGCAATAACCAGTCGTTCACCCTTCCAGCAAGTCGTCTCCGGGAAGGTCGTTGATGAAACGGGGAAACCAATAAGCGGTGTTACTGTTTCTGAAAAAGGTAAAGCAGCAGCAACTACAACCAATCAAGACGGTATCTTCTCACTGAACGTCAGTTCAAAAAGTGCCATCCTAACATTTAACTCGATAGGATTTACGGCGAAAGAAGTTCCCGTATCACAAGCATCACAAATAACCTTGACAAAATCCGAGGATGTTTTGGATGAAGTTGTGGTCGTAGGTTATGGTAAACAGAAAAAGAGCGATTTGACAGGAAGTATCGCTACAGTGGAAGCAAAATCCCTGGAACGAATAAATTCACCGAATGTTGTCGATAAACTTCAGGGTAAGATTTCTGGTTTAGCGATCAATTCCGGTTCGGCCAAACCTGGCGAAACAGCTTCTATCAATATCCGCGGTGAGAACTCGATCTCCGCGTCCAACGCACCCCTAATTATCCTGGATGGAATTCCTTTTAGTGGTTCCCTGGGTGATATCTCTTCCAATACAATTGCCAGTATCTCGGTACTGAAAGATGCTTCATCCACCGCAATCTATGGTTCAAGAGCTGCAAATGGCGTTATCCTCATCACCTCAAAAAAGGGTGCCGCAGGGAAAGCACGCATCAATTATAACGGCTATTTTGGGGTTCAAAGTGTAGAACGTCGCCTTAAATTGATGAACGGTCCACAGTACATCCAATTTATGCGTGATTACCAGGCTTCGAAAGGAAAAACCGGTGATCAGCTCAACCCAGAAAATTATCTTTTTGCCAACGTATTAGAACAATACAAAAAAGGGGAAGAAGTCAATTGGCAGGACGAAGTATTCAATAGTGGCGCTCCCATTCAGGAACATCAACTCAGTTTTTCGGGTGGAACGGATAAATCCGATTACTATGCATCTGTAAGCTACCTAAATCAAGATGGTGTGGTAAAAAACACGCCCTACGAAAGATATAATGTCAATCTAAACCTCAACCAAAGTTTAAGCTCTTGGTTAAAGCTAGGAATGACCATGCAGGCTTCTCAAGGGAACCGTGACGGCGTACAACCTAATCTCGAAAGTGTTGTAAAACTTTCCCCTTACAGTAAAAACCGTGATGCCGATGGCACTGCTGTAACGTACCCAATGTACGCACAAACATTGTGGGCACACCCTTTCGCAGACGAAAAAGGACAATGGGATCAGACCAGAAGAACGGTCTATGCGAATACTTGGCTTGATGTAAAACTTCCAATTGAAGGATTAAGTTTCAAAACCACCTTCGGAACCAACTACCGAAATATTAACGAAAACTCCTACTATGGCTCAAATACGGTCACAGGACGCGGCGTGAATGGTACCGGATCAATTTACAATGAGCACTTCTGGGACTGGACCTGGGAAAATCTCTTGACCTATGACCGTACCTTTGGTGACCACAAGATCAATGTCGTGGGCCTCTATTCTTCCCAGAAAACAAATTTGAAAACTTCAAGAATGAATGGAGACGATTTTGTATCAGATGCCGGATATAACAACATGGCCTCTGCCTCTAAAAATCTTAAGATCGAATCCAACCTTCAAAATACAGCGATGATTTCCTACATGGGAAGAATCAACTATGCCTTTAAGGATCGCTACCTATTAACCTTAACAGGTCGTTCGGACGGTTATAGCGCATTTTCTGTTAACAACCGATATGCATTTTTCCCATCCGTTGCAGGAGCCTGGGTAGTTTCTAAAGAAGGGAATGTGCAGGACTATTTCGACTTGTTAAAACTTCGTGTTTCTTATGGTAAAAATGGAAATCAGGCTGTATCACCTTATCAAACTTACGACCGTCTGACCAACGTCGATTATATTTATGGTCTTGATCCAGTCAAAGGACTTGTGATGAATTTCAATGGACGTGGAAGCAATCTAACTTGGGAAACGACAGCTTCATTAAACCTTGGTTTGGATTTTGGTATTCTCAAAAATAGACTTTCAGGAACGATCGACTATTACTCCTCAAAAACATCGGATCTTTTATTAAGTGAACAGGTCCCTGTCATGAACGGCTACAACACCATTTTGACAAATATCGGTGAAACTTCCAACAAAGGGATAGAAGTTACCTTGAATGCCATACCAGTCAAAAATGACAATTTCCAATGGAATGTAAATACAACCTTTGCCTATAACAACAATAAAATCACCAAACTGCGCGCTGACGGAAAAGATGATTTGACCAATGCCTGGTTAATCGGAAAGCCTATCCGTATTTTCTACGATTATAAAGTCATTGGTGTATGGCAAGAGGGCGACGACATCGCAAACTCGTATCAACCTAAAGCGAAACCTGGCGATGCCAAGTTAGCAGACCTCAACAACGACGGTAAAATCGATGCCAATGACCGTACCATGATGGGGAACAAAATATCACCTTATACACTTGGTATTGGCAATGATTTCACGTACAAAAATTTCTCCCTGTCGTTCTTTATGAATGGGGCATTTGGTGGAACGAAAATAGATGATTTCAAAAACATCGAACGTTTCTTACCTAACAACGGCGCCAATTATCTTGCTGACATGCCTTACTGGACACCGGAGCGTACAAACACAGACATCCCATCCCCTGGATACACGCCAGTAAACAACCATACGTATTATATCAATTCATCCTATTGGCGAATTAGGGACTTTAGCTTGGGCTATACCTTTGATGGCGATTTTCTAAAAAGATTGAATCTCTCTTCCATTAAAGCATTTATTAACGCCCGTAACCTCTATACATTCTCCAAAATCAAAGGTTACAACGTAGAGGCGTTGAGCGTAAGTTCGACCACAGGTAATCCAACAACGACAAATATTGCCAGTCCTTATCCTGTTGCGAGAACATTCTCATTGGGAGTAAATGTCCAATTCTAAACACATCAAGATCATGAAGAAAAGAAATACAACTTTATATACAATTCTAGCTGGCCTAAGCTTACTTTTTACAGGCTGCAGCAAGAACTTCTTAAATGAAGACACCAGCAGCTTTCAGTCACCTGATAATACCTATATCAATACGAAAGGCTTCGAAACTGGACTAAATGGTTTATACTCTTATGCCCGCATGGAATTCCTGACCTGGAACGGTAGTATCTTTTCCCAAGGAGCAACTCCACAGGAGGCGTTACAGGTCGGAACAGATATCGTAGCTATCAAAACCACAGGTACAGACGCTACATTGGCTCCATTCAGCAATTATACGCTAAATCCTGCTTCGTCTTATGTCCGCAATTATTGGAAATATGCCTACGGATTTATTGGTAATACCAATACCATCCTTGAGGCTTTAAAAAAGGATGGTATTAGCTGGACAGACAAGGACAACGATCCAAAACGTGTGGAAGCAACGGCTCGTTTCTTCCGTGCCTACAGTTATCGCTACTTAGTCAACCTGTACGGCGATGTGCCTTGGGTGGACAAGGTATCCGAAACACCCCGTCGTGATTTCACACGTACACCGAAAGCTGAAATCTTGACGCACATGATTGAAGACCTTAAGTATGCAAGTGAAAACCTGCCCGACAATCCAGGAACAATTCAGGAAGGTAAATTGACGAAATGGGCTGCTTTACACTACCTGGCAGAAGCATATATCGAAGCTGGACAGCCTGATTTAGCGGCAGAAGCTGCCAACAAAGTTATTCAAAGTGGTTACTTTAAATTGAACGATCAACGTTTTGGCGCCGAAAAAGATAAACCCGGGGATTATTTCCACGATATGTTTATCGAAAACAACCAAAATCGCGGTTCCGGCAATCAAGAAACGATCTGGGCCATCCAATTGGAATACAATACACAAGGGGGCGGCGACCGCTACACAGATTGGAGTAAACGTGCCTGGGTACCTTTCTATTCACAACAAAAAGGATTTGCTTTGGCCGACTCACTTGGTGGAAGAGGTCTTGGCCACGTACGCCCTTATCAATGGTGGCTGGATAGTTATGAAAAACAAGATGTCAGAAATTCATCTTTCAATATCAAACGCGATTGGTATTATAACGATCCTTCCGTCCCTGAACTTTATGGCAAGAAGATCGTACTTACCGACGCCATCAAAGAATCAGGCAATGTATTCCCGACAACAACCAAATTTTTCTACGGAAAGACAGCTGTTGACCCTGCATTTGAAGGAAATATGAAGGACCGTGTGAAAGTACGTTTGGCAGAGACTTACCTGCTATTGGCTGAAGCATACTGGCGCACCAATAAACCGGCACAAGCTAAAGACGCCATCAATGCTGTCCGTGCCCGTGCAAAGGCGTCATTAATCGATGCAGCAGCAATCAATGCTGATTTGATTCTCGACGAACGCGCCCGGGAGCTTATTGGTGAGGAAATGCGCCGTATGACCCTTGCCCGCTTTGGTGAGGATATCTTTTTACGCCGCGTGCAAACATTAAACACACAATCAAAAAATGTGGTGAAAAAAGAATTTATTCTTTGGCCTATTCCACAAGAAGTTATCGACAGTAACACGGGTGCAGCCTTCCCACAGAATCCGGGATACTAAACCTTCCAAAACCTCCATGTTCCCAAAAGGTCATGGAGGTTTTTACTTTATAACTTTGCGTCAACTAGCTTATAGGTCCCATCTTCCCGGATCTGACTACGGCCAATGGTTATATTTTTAGAATGATAAAACAAAAAAATCCAGCCTGCTGGCGCGCCTTCTGCCCAATACTCCTGACGCAAGGCTTTGGAGCGCCGACCATCGAAATCATATTTGGCGATATAATTATGGAAAATTTCTTCAGGCTCAGGTAATACATCTCCGCCAAAGAAATAGTGCTGATCATCCGTTTGAATATGAAATGCCTGATGATGCGCGGTATGTCCACCATTGAGCGCATAGCTGATTTCATCATTTATTTTTCCTTCACCTTCCACCAGTACCAAATTTCCACTGCGTTGAATCACATCAAAAATCTCGGTCCTGTATGAACTGGAGATGCCTGAATAGGCGTCTTCCCATTCGCCACGTTGAACAATATATTCGGCTTCAGGAAATGCGATACGTCCAGTTCCGTTTTCAAATGTGACCATACCACCGGCATGATCCTTATGAAGGTGGGACATCAGTACATATTTTACATCTTCGGGTCTAAAGCCAGCCTTACGGATATTATGATGCAGCTGTAGTACAGCACTGTCATCGGTATAGCCAAGGCCGGTATCACAGAGAACAAGTCCGGAATTAGTTTGGATCAAGAAGGGATGGACATGGATAAACATCGCCCCCGGTCGGTCCTTAGGGTCGTCTAGAAGTGGGTCAAAGGGAATAAATTTTCTACTCTTGTCTACGGAAAAAGAACCTTCATATAAAGAATAAGCCTGCACCATATTTAAAACATTGGGAATATGCACGTTAAGCGACAGCGGATCAATACCGGGTTTAGGAATTAGGTAAGTCCAGCCTTAAAACGTATATTTACACTTAAAATATTGTGCAAAGATATGCAAAAAAGGTGGGTACTAAAATCTAAAACTGATGTCAAAATAACCAACAAACTGCGCGAGGAATTAAACATCAACACTGTATTGGCAGAGTTGCTCGTGAGCAG
>NZ_CAXYKD010000021.1:0-37851 GCF_964277905.1 uncultured Sphingobacterium sp. | reverse complement strand
GACGGATCCCGTCCGACTTGCATGTATTAGGCCTGCCGCTAGCGTTCATCCTGAGCCAGGATCAAACTCTCCATTGTAAAATGAAGTTTTTGATTCCAACTATTTACATAATCAGAATTCTTTTTTTATATCTCTGATCTTGGATCGAATTGAACTAATTCTTGAATTTGTTCATGACTTTCGTTTGTCTACTCGTCACGCTTACATGATTGTGTTTTCTTAAAGAACTTTGTCGCTTCAACTTCCGTATCCGCTTTATTCCGATAGGCATTGCGCCTCTCTTTATCGTTTTGTTTTTCCCCTCGTTTCCGTTGGGACTGCAAAGGTAGAAATCTTTTTTGAACTTCCAAAAACTTTTTGAAGTTTTTTTTCTTTTCTCTTTTTTCGATTTCCGCGTTTAAAATAAACTGAGCGGGATTTTAAATCCTGTCAGGCTTCTCTTAAACCCTTATTTTTTCATGGTTCCTTCTTTCGAAGCAACCGTTCCTCCCTTGCGGAGTGGTGCAAAGATAGGGAGTTTTTACAATCACTTCCAAGCCTTTTGTTCTTATTATTTTCATTTCGCCCTTAACTGCCTGTAACGGTGCGAGATTCTTTTTGGTTTTTGACCACAGACCTGCGTCGAAGGTGGCAAAAAGAGTACTTTCCTAAGATCTGCAGCGGATTTCAATCCCTGCTTCCCGTACGGGCTTCCGCTCAGAGCACCGGAAGGGGGTGGCTTGCGCAAGAAAGTACTAAGGTCGGACGGGAATGGCAGCGCAGCCGATGGACGGGAACGGGCGCAAAGATAGCAGGCAAAAGAATAGAAAAACATCAAGGTGCATAATGCGGTCAGGATCCTCTGCCAAAAGCCTGCGCGGCCCCTCGGGTAGAATCCGTACCGGAAAGGACGGAAAATTGTGCCGCCGGAAAGATGGCACCGCAAGGATACCGCAGCACAGCTTATAAAAGGATGAAAGCATACAGCACTCCTGATTGACCCTTTTAATAGCTATACTTTCTTACCACTTTACTTAGGGTTTAGTTAGGGTTTAGTTAGGGTTTGTTTAGGTATAGCTTAGGTTATAGCTAAACAAACCCTAACTAAAGGCTAAACTAACTCTAGATAAAAACTAAACTAAAGAATAAGCAATCCAGAACTCTTCCTCCCTTAGGGAGGAACCATGAGATCTCTCTCATCATAAAACGATCCAAACCCAGTCGGCCTGAGCGTCAGGACTTATATTGAAAGATCTTATCCGATTAACGATCTGTTTTAACAATCAACTGTCTACTTATATAACAGGCAATTTTACAACTATTGGAATATCTCTTTTTTCAGTAAATTTGATCTAGGTTAATAAATAACAAAAAAGAAGACCTTATTTTTAAGAAATTAAAGATATTAAATACTTTTATTGCACATAAAACCATATTGGTCCATGATAGATTATGCTCAGCTTTTAAAACAGGTAGAAGAATATGCTGAAACTTATATTACAGAAAATATTTCAGTTTGCCATTGTTTTCACAATACGATACACACACGTTCTGTTGTACGTGCTGCGGAGGAGATTTCATCGCACTATAAACTAGGAGAGGAGGATCACTTTATTGTTATTAGCGCGGCCTACTTTCATGACCTTGGCTACGTAAAATCTGACAATGCTATCGGCCATGAGAAGATAAGTGTCGAAATTGCTTTCAATTTTCTCCAGGATAAAGGAATACCGGAAGCCGTACAGGAAAAAATCAAAGGTTGTATTTTGGCAACGAGAATGCCTCAGGACCCCACAAACCTACTGGAGCAAATTCTCTGCGACGCGGACCTATTTCATTTTGGGAATGAGGATTTCGTTACCAGAAACAAACTGATGAAAGCCGAAGCCGAAGCAGTATTAGGGAAGGAGATCGATAAAGACGTATGGCGGGCGGGCACAATCAAACTATTAATGAGCCATCATTATCATACTGAATATGCGCAGCAAAAGCTTAATGCCAAAAAGGAGATGAATCTAAAAGAACTGGAGAAAAAACAGGAGAAATCTATCTCAAAAAATAAAGAAAGCAAAAAAGAAGACAAGAAGGAAAAGGAAAAGGAGAAAGGCAGTAAGCCAGAACGTGGGATAGAAACAATGTTCCGGATTACGTCCTCAAACAATCAGCGATTAAGCGACATGGCAGACAACAAGGCCAACATCCTGCTAACGGTCAATTCTATTATCCTTTCCGTCGTGATTGCTGTCTTATTTCGGAAACTAGATGCCAACGAGCACCTTATTATCCCAACAATTATTTTAACAACGGCCGTGGTAGCAACCATGGTCATGGCAATACTGTCTACAATCCCCAAAATTCCCTCTGGTAAATTCTCAAAGGAGGAAATCGAACAAAAATCAGTCAATCTGCTCTTTTTTGGGAACTTTTACAAGATGAAACTCGACGACTACAACGAAGGCATGCAGAAGGTAATGGTCGATTCGGAATTTCTATATGGCATGCTCACCAAGGATGTTTATTCGCAAGGTGTGGTATTAGGCCGAAAATACAAACTTCTACGATACGCATATGGAATTTTTATGTTTGGCCTTGTGATATCGGTTGTTTCTTTTGTCGTCGCAACCATATTTTAATGTGATCCTATAAACACAGCGGAATATGTCAGGATCATGTTGTTCAAACTTTCTTTTTTATTTAAAAAGATGCCGCCTTTAAATCAATCATTAGCGACCAATAGACCGCATCATTTATTGATGTTGTTGTAAGCATGTTGCCATAACCATAAATTTATACGGATGAAGAAGAAAGATCTTTATATCAACAGAGACATCAGCTGGCTGTCGTTCAATGATAGGGTACTTGACCAAGCTGGTCGTCAGGAGGTACCTTTATTGGAGAAACTACAGTTTCTCGCTATTTTCTCATCCAATCTGGATGAATTTTATCGGGTTAGAATGCCTGTACTGATGGCTTGGAAAAAAATAATGAAGCAAAATCCCGGACAGCTCATTCCGAACATAGATATTGGGACCTATAAAAAAGCGTCAAAAACCATCAATAGACAACAGGAAAAATTTGGCCTAATACTAGCTGATATTATCCAAGAATTAGCAAAAGAAGATATACTCTTAATTTACAATCAAGCTATTCCAGCCGAAATAAAAGACCTAGCAGCCCAATATTTCTTTACTACAATTGCCTCCTACCTCCAAATTATACCGATTGATGACACCTCTTTTTTCCCGATCAACAATCAGCTCTACTTCGTCATTACAGACGACAATACTGGAGCGGTATTCTTTCTAAATGTGCCTTCAAATCATATTGGCCGCTTTTTCACCTGTGAAATCAATGGGAATAAATATGTTGTGCTCATAGATGATATTATCAAAGCATTTTTTCCTGAAGCCATAAGAAATACATCATTAAATTTCTATTCCTTCAAAATCACAAGGGATGCGGAATTAAATCTCCAAGATGAATTTGAGGGTGATATTGCCCAAAAAATCGAGACGGAAGTCAATAAACGTGACCTTGGCTATGCGACACGCTTTCTATTCCAGCCAAATCTGCCAAAACAGTTGATAGAAACACTGGCAACATTATTTGATCTGCGGAAAAGTAGCATTGTCGAAGGCGGAAACTACCACAATCTCAAGGATCTATTTTCATTTCCGATTAAAATAGCGGAACTTTCTTATCCAAAACAGCTGCAAATTAATACGAATCAGAATTTTAAGGAATCTATCTTTGACCAAATAGACCGAGAGGATCTGTTGATCTGTACTCCCTATGAATCGTTCGACCCCATACTGCGTTTTTTTAACGAGGCGGCGATAGATCCAACCGTAGACGAGATTTACACAACCTTATACCGTATCGCCGGTGATTCACATATTGCACAAGCACTCGCTACCGCAGCAAAAAATGGAAAAAGAGTCAATGTATTTGTCGAATTGAAAGCGCGCTTTGATGAAGCAAATAATATACATTGGGCTCGATTGATGAAAGAACAGGGAGTAAAAATTACCTATAGTATCCCCAATTTAAAAGTACACGCCAAAATAGCGCTGGTCAAACGCAAACAAGGTCGAGAAAGTGCATTGCTAGGTACAGGAAATCTAAATGAAAAAACGGCGAAGGTCTACACAGACTATTTCCTCATCACCTCAAATAAGCTATTGACCAACGAATTAAATATGCTATTCGAGTTTTTGCCAGCCCGGAGAAAACCCCATAGTCCAAATGAGCTGCCTTTTAGTCATCTACTGATTGCACAGTTCAACCTCAAACATACATTTTTATCCCTGATCGACCAGGCCACCCAAGCCGCTAAGGCCGGAGAGACAGCTACAATAAAAATTAAATTAAACAATCTGGAAGAAGAATCGTTAATCAATAAATTGTATGAAGCAAGCCGGGCAGGGGTAAAACTGCAGTTATTGGTTAGAGGAATCTGTAGACTAAAACCACAAGTACCTGGATTGAGCGACAACATTGTCGTGAAACGGATTGTAGGACGATACCTAGAACATGGCAGAATATTTATTTTTCAATATCAAGCACAAAGCAGCGTATACCTGGGTTCTTCGGACTGGATGAACCGCAACATTTACCGACGTATAGAAACTTGCTTTCCGCTGCTGAATCTGACATTAGCACATCAAATACAGGAGCTGTTCGATATTCAGTTTGCGGACGACACCGAAGCAACTTTGTTGGATGAACATGGGCAAAATCAGGCAATAGAAACACAACAGAAGAATGTTTCTCAGCAACAAATCCTTAATTATTTGACAGGCAAAATGAAAAAATAGGACTATTCAGCAGGGCACCTCATAAGAGTATGACCAGCCTGAAAGCCCAACAAAATAATCATTGCACGTAAGCTCATTCAGAAACCTGATGACTTCATCAATTTAAATTTAATCATATAATGATGAAAAACCCGACGATATTGACAACGATGGCATTAGGCTTAGCCTCCGCTATTTTTCTCGCCTGCAACCCGAATAATACAGCCAAGGAAAATAACAACAAGCTCACTCATGTTCAAGCTGAAAAACCGCAACAAATACCCTATACATTATCTTCGGGCATAAAGATGAGTTTGCCAGACGAATTATTAGAAATATCCGGGATAGCCTTTCTCGCGGGACAGGATGATGATATTTATGCCATCCAAGACGAGCAGGGCTTTCTTTATAAGTTTAACCAACCGACACAAAAAGTCACGATCAACCCTTTTGGAAAAGATGGCGACTATGAGGATATCTCGATAAGCAATACACATTTCTTTATCTTAAAGAGCAATGGCAGCATCTATTCCTTTCCGATTGCGGAAAAGGACGATATAAAAAACGTTGTTGAACAGAAAAATTTACTCCCAAAAGGAGAGTACGAGGGACTTTTTGTTGACCGCGAAAGTAACCAGGCATACGTATTATGTAAAGAATGTAAGGTCGATAGAAAACAACCACAAACCTCTGGCTATGTCTTTTCAATTGACGAGCATGGTCAATTTCAGCCGAAAGAAGAATTTGCCATCCAGCTTGATCAACTTCAGGCATTTGATGCTAAAATTAAGAAAACGTTCAAACCCTCTGCGTTAGCGAAAAAAGCAGATAGCAAGGAATGGTATATCTTATCTTCTGTCGACAAAACCCTTGTGGTGACCGATGAGAATTTTCGTGTAAAATCGCTCTCTCCATTAGATCCGAAGATCTTCCCTCAACCTGAAGGCATTAACTTTGATTCAAAATTCAATCTTTACATCAGCAGCGAAGCCGGTAATCAGGATAAAGGGATCATTTATAAATTTGAACAAAAATAGGCATGCAAAAGGTTGTAACATTCTTTCTTATTTTTCTTGCTAGTCATGTTTATTCACAACAAAAACATACACAGTCACCTGCACATCAGGGCAAGTCCTTTGCTAAAACCGTCATCAAGGACAGTGTAAGTATCGTTGCAAATGCAAAATATGGTAAAGCCAGTAAATTCAAAAAGTTCTTCCTTGGCGAAAACTACCGCAAAGAATGGGCTGCAGAAACCACCTTACCTTTGCTCCAGCTTTCAACCTTGTACGGGGGACTGCAGCCTGTCAAACAGGGGGGCGGGATGCAATCGGTTTCTCTACGACTTACAGATTCAAGCGGTCGGGAATGGGCACTGCGATCAGTCAATAAAAGGACTGAATCCCTTATACCAGAAGAGCTACATGGCACCTTTGTACAGGATGTCTTGGACGATGCCACTAGCGCGCAGCATCCCTATTCCGCGCTTATGATCCCCGCTTTGGCAAATGCCGTGAACGTCCCACATGCCCATCCAATCATCGGCGTTGTTGCACAAGACAGCATATTGGGTGAATATGCTCCGCTTTTTGAGCATACGGTGGCTTTACTAGAAGAACGTGAACCTCTTGGTGATTCAGACAACAGCCCGAAAGCTGTACGAAAACTACAGGAAGATAACGACGATAACTTTAAGGCTAAGGCATATCTCCGCGCAAGAATGCTGGATGTACTGGTAAGCGATTGGGATCGACACGAGGATCAATGGCGTTGGTACAATGAAAATCAGGATAGCACTGATCACGATAAAGACTATATTCCTATTCCCCGCGACCGGGATCAGGCACTGCGTGTCACACAAGGTTTTCTAATGAAAGATATCTATCAGCAATTTGTCAACCCAGTCATGCAAGGTTTCACGACCGGTATTCCCGATATCCGCTATTCATTGTTTAAATCACGCTTTTTAAATGCTCATCCGAGCAACCAACTTCCTCACAAGGAATGGACCAAAGAGGTCAAGCAATTTGTAGCACGTCTCACAGATTCGGTATTATGGGAGTCGGTACATAGCCTGCCGCAGTCGTCCATTGCTATTCGTGGAGAGCAAATTTTTAAAACACTTCAAAGCCGTCGTGATGCACTACCCATGGCAATGGAAGAGTATTACAATTTCATTAATAACATTGTCGATATTCATCTCAGCGACAAAAACGAAAAAGTAGAAATATACAGCACAGCGAATAAAAACTTAAAAGTCAAAGTTTCGAAGATCAATAAAGATGGTAAAGTCACCAAAGCATTGATGGACAAAACCTATAAAGATTCCCTGACAAAAGAAATTCGTCTCTATCTGGCTGAAGGAAAAGACTCTGTTGTCATCGATAACGCAAATTCTCCTATAAAACTCCGAATTATTGGCGATAACACGCCAAAAACTTATGTGATCAACCAAAGCAAATCGAAAATACAGCTTTACGAAAACACCAAAAATTCCACTTTACTGGGTGAAAAGAACAAAATAAAGCTCCATTATGCACAAGATAGTACCAACACGCAATTTGTTCCTGTAAACCTGTACAACACCTGGCTTCCCCTGGTAACTGCGGGTTATAATGCTGATGACGGTTTTTCGCTGGGGCTAGGGGCTGCTTACACACATCAGCGTGGATTTAGAAAAAGTCCTTTTACTTATAAGCAACAACTTACTGTAGCAACAGCCTTCCGGACCGGAGCTTATAAAATTCACTATAGGGGCGAATGGATAGCTGTTGTCGGGGATGCGGATCTTGTTGTCGATGCGCTAGCAAAAGCTCCTGACAACACGCAGAATTTCTTCGGCGTAGGCAATAACTCGCTCTTCTTAAAGGAACAGTATGGTGCAAAATATTACAGAAGTAGATTCAATATTTTCAATGTCAATCCACAGTTAAGGTGGAAACCTTCAGCTACATTAAACTTTGCCGTAGGTCCGCATATCCAATTTTACCACCTAGATCCGATTGAAAATCAAGATCGATTTATTTTAAATCCCCAAGCTTTACATTCTTACGATAGTTTATCGATTACCAAAGACAAAGCTTTTGCAGGTATCAATGCCTTTTTAACACAAGACTCCCGTAATCGAAAGATTAACCCAAGTAAAGGGCTATATATTGAAGCTACTTTGAATTCCTATTTTGGACTCAATCAGTACTCAAAAAATTCAGCGCAGTTAAGTGCTGCAATGACCGGCTATTTTAGTGCATTCAATGAAGGTATTATATTCGCCAATAGAACAGGAGGGGGCACCGTTGTCGGGAACCCTACATTTTATCAATATCTATTTCTAGGCGGCCATGAAAATCTCAGAGGATTTCGCCAGTACCGATTTGCAGGGCAACAGATGCTTTATAATAACCTAGAGGCTCGTGTTAAAGTACTTGATGTCAAAAGCTATGTTCTTCCGGGTGAATTCGGACTAATGGGTATGTATGATGTTGGGAAAGTGTGGGCAAAGGGCTATAACAACGATAGGTTTCATCAAGGTGTGGGCGGAGGCATTTATTATATCGTCGCTAATGCACTTCCTTTACATTTTGTCATGACGAAATCCAATGAAGGCTGGTATCCCTATTTCAGCACAGGTTTCCGCTTTTAAAATTTTCGATCCATGGAGATAAAGAAAGTACAACTCACAACGGCGAAAATGGCCAATACGTATGCAAATGGCAGGCTGGACTTTGAACCATTTTTCAAATACCTGGAATCTTTTATTGAAAATGGCACTTCATCGGATGACATGATTCCTTTGTTTGCGCTGGAACGCATCAAAGAAATAGAGCATCTCAACGGTAAACTCTGCAAGCATAACCTCAATGCCTATAAAGATATTTTGCAATTGATTTATAGCCTCTCTGTATCGTTGATTGACACTGCTCCAAAAAGGTACTGGGCACTCACAACAGCCCTAGCAGAAGAAGCCTTCTATGGAACGGAAGCCTTTTTCGACCTAGCTAACCATCAGCTTGTGGAGCAAGAAATTCAAGGGAAGATGCGTACCGGAAGCCTTCTTACCAATCAAGAAAAGCTCTTTTATACCCTCATCTTCGAGCGACTCTATGGCTTTTCTTCCAATGAAAACAGCAGTATTGTTTATCATCAACTCAATGATCGGGGGGAGATCGTCGATTATTACGATTTGGACATCGATTTCAAATTTGTTGAGATCAAGGCAAAAAAAACACTTCCTGCGCTTGATATCGGTCGTTTATCGGAAAATCCCAGTGATTCGCTTTTTGATTGGAATACCGTTATCAATACCGTTAAACTGGAAGATTTTGAGTTATCGGGCTTTAGTATTGTAACTTTCAGAAAGACCAGTACGGAACATACTTTACGCCGCATTCAGTCCATTCTATTGGACCTTCCTACATACAATTATCACCTCTTTTTCGCTGATTTAGAAAAAATCATCACACCGCTATTAAAAGGGGCTGATACCGTATTTAGTCTATTTCCGTTATTCCAATTAAATGGGGTCCCATTTTTTGATTATTCAATCACCAATAAGAGCATCTTGATTGCGGAAGCGTATACCGCAAATAAAACCTTCAAGATCAATCCTGAACTTGCGGGCTACCTAAAACATCCGCATGTTATATTTTATACCAATAATGCGACGAATGGCCTCCGAAATACCACATCTATTTTCGACGAGCGGATTGGTCGCTCGGGGGTAACGACCTATCTGTGTATTCCACTTATCCATAATCATTCCCTCTCAGGCATATTGGAAATATACAGCTATGAACAAGATCAGCTCGACAATGAGACAATGCAAGCCTTAAGTTCTTTGGTTCCGCTTTTATCACAATTATCTCAGGATATCACGCTAGAATTTAAAAAACGTATCGACGATATCATCATCAACCGGTTTACGACCATACAGCCCTCGGTTCAGTGGAAATTTAACCATATCGCGGCCCAGTACATTCAGGAACTGGAAAACGATAGTCGGGATGCGCATATCAAAGCGGTTGTATTTGAAGAAGTCTATCCGCTCTACGGTGCTGTCGATGTCAAAGACTCCACGATCATACGAAACGCCTCCATTCTGAAAGACTTTAGCTTCAAGGTCAAACAGCTCGCAATGCTTATTGATGAGCTCTCTTTAGATGGAAAGCACAAGTTGATTATGACTTTTTCAGCACGTGTTGATCAAATTACAGAGTCTCTTGATCATATTTCTTTTGATGAGTCAATGGTCAAGATCATTGAGTTTTTTAGGAAAGACGTACAGCCATTTTTAGAAGAAGCCAGAAAGCAATTCCCGTCAAAAATAGAGGTGATTGAACATTATGCGAAGCATTTTTTCACCAATCGAGAAACCGGTGAATTTTACAGGAATGAATTTGAAACTTCTTTACGCCAGATCAATCAATTGATCGGCAAGGAACTAGACCATTTCAATAGCTTTATCCAGGGGAATTACCCATCGTATTTTCAAAAATTCAGGACAGACGGTATTGAATATGACATTTATATCGGCGAATCCATTACGCCACAACAGCCATTTAGCTACGAATTTATTAATGTATTTAGGCGTCAGCAAATTATTTCTATGGCTAGAATTGCGCTGAAAGCTTACCATGCGAAAGATATTCTGCCTCTGGCTTTAGAAACAACACAATTGATTTTTATCAATCCACATAGCATTGATATCAGCTTCCGGGAAGATGAACGGAGGTTTGATGTAGAGGGATCACTCAATATCCGTTATGAAATAATCAAAAAAAGGATAGACAAAATTCGGATAAAGCGAACCAAAGAACGACTTACCCAGGTCAATAAAATTGCTATTGTCTATTTATCGGATGAAATCCTGGAGGACCTCATGTTAAGTATAAAGGCAATTTACGACATGGGCATCATCGAGCATACCATCGAACATTTAAAACTGGAGGATGTACAGGGAATCGCGGGTTTGAAAGCTATTCGCCTTTCGGTGAATTTAAACTATCAAGATTTCTCCTAAATTTGTCCAATAAAGGGCGGTTTATCCCCATTGGTGTAGGCTACATGTGGTACCGTCAACTGGAGATTTTAATATAATGATTTAAAAAGGATTACCATGATTACTGATGCCAACTATTTTTATCTAAGCGATTTGCTTGGCACCTTATTTTTTGCAATATCAGGCACTCTTTCGGCAAAACGTAAAGATATTGATATTTTTGGGGCAGCCTTTTTAGGCTTTGTGACAGCCATTGGCGGTGGATCGATGCGGGATGTATTTTTGAATCTGCGCCCAGTATGGGTCAATGATAGCAATTACCTCATTGCTATTTTCCTCGGAATTTTAATTGCCATTGTCTTCAATAAACAGTTGTATGGTTATTATCGCACGTTGACACTTTTTGATGCCATCGGAATTAGCTTTTTTACTATCCTAGGGGTACAAAAATCACTCAATTACGAAAGCAATACCTATGCTGCCATTATCTTTGGAATGTTCACCGCGGTATGTGGGGGGATGACGCGCGACGTCTTACTCAACGAAACTCCATTAATCTTTAAAAAAGAAGTATACGCTACCGCCTGTTTAGGTGGTGGCCTCACTTACATCTTGCTGGTACATCTTGATCTTGATCTTTCCTGGGCGGCCTTCATTGGGGCAGCAGTTGTATTTTTAATACGAATGACAGCCGTTAAATATCGTCTATATTTACCCCGGTTGGATTGAGGAAAGTCCTTCTTCGCGTGTGAAGTTTCTATAGCACGCCTTACTGGATGACCAATTCGGTCTCAAAAATGGATTAAAAGGATGGATCAGTGGGTCGAACGCGGATATTTTTGATCTCCAATCAATTTTACGCGGAGGAAGCAACAAAGAAAAAGCGTTAGTATGAACTAACGCTTTTTCTTTTGCTGTGGGAATTTCATTTTATAACCAACGCGAATATTTCCTTTCGCGATAGCATCTAATCGCCCCTTCAGCATCGTTTTCTTCAAGGCACTCAATTTGTCGGTAAATAGTTTACCTTCAATATGATCATATTCGTGTTGTACCACACGTGCAGCCAAACCTGTTAAGTCTACTTCATGTTCTTCAAAGTTCTCATCTAAATAATTGATGCGAATATTTCTGTGACGCAATACGTCCTCATTAATATCTGGGATACTCAGACATCCTTCACCGAAAGCCCATTTCTCACCAGACTCTTCAACCATGATAGGATTGATGAAAACTTTTTTGAACGATTGGAGCACCTCTTTGTTTTCTTCATCATCTTCTGCGAAAGGAGTTGCATCGATAACGAACATACGTATAGGCAAACCTACCTGCGGAGCTGCCAACCCAACACCATGAGCTGCATACATGGTATCGAACATATCATCAATCAATTTCTTTAAATCTGGATAGTCTTCATCTATTTCTTCAGCGACCTTTCTTAATACAGGATCGCCATACGCCACTATCGGAAGTTTCATATGTATTATAATTATTTATAAGTGCCGATACTCATTGCTATACCTGAGTTCGTTACACGTTGTTTGCTTTTAAAGATCACTAGGCACCTGTTGTAATTTTAGCACGATTTTATTTCAGATCATGTCAGGCTAATTGCTCACCCAGAGTCATTGTACTATTTTAACAAGGATACCCTGTAGCACCATTATATTTTTCGGTACAAAGGTACGGATAATTATTAAAAGTGAATATTTCGTCAAAACTTCCATAAAAGTTACTTTTGTTTTATGGATCCTTCGTTTATAAATTTGTCAACGCAGTTCAAGCTTAGGCTCGAGCAAGCTCTTGAAGTCCCATTAGGATTTTGCCAGGATGATGGATTTATACAAATATCCTCTCCGGAATTAGCAATTAACATTTTACTATACCCTCATAACAAATCCGTTAGACGTGATACTTCCGACCCCTGCATCCATATCGATGAAGACCAATTAATAACAAAGTTTGATTTGATCGTCAGGCGCATTGTTTCTAGAACAAAAAATGACAAACGCATCTACGCACGTAATACTGTAGTTGCCCGGATCGACAAAAGAACGAGTTTACAGTTCCTCGTGGAACATCATTTACAAACCGCTCTTCCCGGCAAGTATCGTTATGGCCTTTATGAACAAGGAGAGCTTGTCGCCGTCGCGGTATTCTCTGGAGGACGCCGAATGCTGGATAAAAATGAAGACTATCGCTCATTTGAACTATTACGCTTTTGTAATAAAACAGGTATTAATGTTATAGGAGGCCTAAGCAAATTAATTAAAGCCTTTTGTAGCGATTTCTCACCAGGAGACATTATGACTTTCACCGATCGTGATTGGAGCCAACACTCTTCGCTCGAAAAAATTGGGTTTGTTGCTAAAGAAATTACGGCACCGATTAACTTTTGGATCACAGGAACAAAGCGGTATACCTATCGAAATACAGATGAATTAAAGGTGTTTAGGGAGCAGTTTCCCCATGGCTTTCCCAAAGAAAATATGGGTAGCATCAAGATGATTTTATATATAAAATAAGCTAAATTGTGTATATTGTACACTGTAAAAGTTTGAAAAATAAATAATCAAAAATAATAACGTTATGAAGAGAAAACTTCGCATGGGTATGGTCGGAGGCGGAAACGATGCCTTTATTGGCGCTGTACACCGTATTGCTGCTTTTATGGATGGCAAGATTGAACTGGTTTGTGGTGCATTTAGTATTGATCCACAGATTTCAAAACAATCTGGAGAAGACTTATTTGTAGCTCCTGAGCGTGTCTATCTAAACTATGAAGAGATGATCGAAAAAGAATCTTTGCTTCCCGAAGGCGAACGCATGGATTTTGTAACGATCGTAACACCCAATTTTTTACATTTTGCTCCCGCTAAATTAGCGCTAGAAAAAGGTTTTGATGTTGTCGTTGAAAAACCAATGACAGTATCTGTTGAAGAAGCAAAAGAATTACAAGAAACGGTAGAACGTACTGGTCGTACGCTGTGCCTTACCCATACGTATTCAGGCTACCCAATGGTTAAACAAGCCAAAGCAATGGTCAAAGAAGGTCACTTCGGTAAGATCAGAAAGATTGTTGTTGAGTATCCACAAGGTTGGTTAAGTCGTTTAACGGAACGCGAGGGGAATGCTGGAGCCGCTTGGCGTGCAGATCCGAAACGCTCGGGTAAATCGTTGGTTATGGGTGATATCGGTACCCATGCTGCGCATTTAGCGGAATATGTATCGGGCTTAAAAATCCAAGAATTATGTGCAGACCTAACAACATTTGTTGAAGGCCGTCTATTGGATGACGATGGTTCGGTGCTTTTACGTTTCGAAAATGGTGCTAAAGGTGTATTGATGGCTTCACAAATTTCAGCCGGAGAAGAAAATGCTGTTCGTATCCGTATCTATGGTGAAAAAGGTGGATTGGAATGGGCGAATGAGGATCCGAACAATTTAATTATCAAAATGCTTGATCAACCTCGTCAGCTTTATCGCACAGGCAATGCTTACGCAGCGCCTTATACGTTGAGTTCTTTTGCAACACATAATACCCGTGTACCAGCGGGTCACCCTGAAGGGCTATTAGAATCATTTGCGAATATCTACCGTAATTTTGCGGCAACAGTTACAGCAAAACGTGAAGGAAAAACTCCTACAGCTGAACAACAGGATTTTCCAACAGTTTACGATGGCGTAAGAGGCATGGCTTTTATTGATACTGTCGTAAAAAATAACGAAGGAACAGAAAAATGGACTAAATTTGTTCTGTGATAGACAGATTAAAATATACACTTTCTCTTTTGGAACAGCAAACCGTTCCAAAAGAGAAAGTTATCGTTATCTTAGGGCCTACAGCTTCTGGAAAAACGAAACTGGCCGTCCAACTGGCCCAACACATTGATGCTGAAATCATCAGTGCTGATTCCCGCCAAATCTATCGAAGGATGGACATTGGTACGGGAAAAGACCTATCGGAATACCAAGATATTCCCTATCATCTTATCGACATTCATGAACCGGGAAAACGCTACAATCTTGGAAATTTTATTGCTGACTTCCGTCAAGCCCAACAATCCATTCTAGAAAAGGGAAAACATACCATCTTATGTGGTGGTACAGGTTTATATATTCAAAGTGTAATCCAAGAAAATCCCTATGCGCTGATCCCATCAATCGAAGGCTTCAAGGAGTCATTACTTGCATATCCAGAGACGGAGCTGTTAGCGCGTCTTCAGGAATATACACTACATGTGAACTTTCAAATCGATCTTTCGACCAAAAAACGTATCATCCGAGCAATAGAAATATTAGCGTTTTTAGAGAATCACCCCGATCACATCGTCCAGCAACAAGCGGTAGATAGCATTGTTATCGGATTAAATCCCCCGTTGGAAATCAGACGCGAACACATTAGCCAAAGATTAAAACAACGATTGAATGAAGGCTTCTTAGAAGAAGTGTGCGGGCTCTTGACAGAAGGTATTACACACGAGCAACTCCAATACTATGGTTTGGAGTATAAATATGCGTCACTCCATCTTCTTGGACAGCTCGATTATTCTGCTTTTACCACAAAACTGGAGACAGAAATACATCGCTATGCCAAAAGACAAATGACTTACTTCCGCAAAATGGAAAAAGACGGCATAATTATCCATTGGGTATAAACAGTACAATGATATAAAAACAAAAAAGGGTTAGTATCACTACTAACCCTTTTCGTTAATCTCTTTCTATTATAACTTGATTTCTTCATCCTTCGCATTGAAGAAATGGAATTCAGTTAGATAATATGACGTCATTGGATTTACTTTAATCCATTTTCCGTACTTCATGAACCATTTCATTCTTTTAGAAATCAAACCAGACTTAATGTAGGCGTCTATATAAGGGTGAACACATAAGGTCACCTTCTTTTCGTTCTGTTCTTGAAGAATAAAGCTCAAATTATTTTCAATATCATCCATGAGGACAATACTTGATCGGATTTCACCTGTACCATCACAAGCCGGACATTTTTCGTTTGTGACGATATTCATTTCAGGTCTAACGCGCTGACGTGTAATTTGAACCAATCCAAATTTACTTGGAGGCAAAATTGTATGTCTCGCTCTATCCGCTACCATACATTCTTTTAAGAACGTATACAACTCTTTTCGATGATTGGGTTTATGCATATCGATAAAATCGATGACTACAATTCCGCCCATATCACGCAAACGCAGCTGACGCGCAATTTCTTTTGCTGCTTCCATATTGACCAGCAATGCATTGTCTTCCTGATTCTCCTTATTAGCAGAACGGTTACCACTGTTGACATCAATGACATGCAAGGCTTCGGTATGCTCAATAACGAGATACGCACCGCCTGGCAACGTTACAGTTTTGCCAAATGCTGCCTTGATTTGCTTTTCAACTCCGAAATGATCAAAAATTGGCTCTTTATGTTTATAAAGTTTGACAATTTTCTCCAAGTCTGGAGATATATCGTGTATATATGATTTTGTTTCTTCGAAGATCGAAGGATCATTAACATAAATATGCGAAAACTCGTCTGTCAAAATATCCCGTAGAATAGTGGATGCACGATCCATTTCGCCAAGAACCTTTTGAGGCGGTTCAGCATTACGAAGACGTTTGGTAAATAGCTCCCATTTTGAGATCAGGTCCAATAAGTCACGTTGTAGTTCTTCAACACCCTTACCCTCGGAAACTGTACGAATGATAACGCCAAAATTAGCTGGCTTAATTCCTTCGACAATCTTTTTCAGGCGGTTGCGTTCGTTACTACCTTTGATACGCTTGGAAATGGAAACAGTACTTGAGAAAGGTACCAAAACGACAAAACGACCCGCTATTGAAAGGTCTGAACTCAGACGCGGTCCTTTTGTTGAAATGGGTTCTTTGGCGATTTGTACTGGCACGAGCATATTTTTGCTCAAGACATCAGAGATCTTACCAGCTTTATCGATATCCTTTTCAAGTTTTAAACTATTGAGCAGTTTCTCTTGATAACTGCCATTCTTCACTATACGCGTAAGCTTTAGCAAAGATTGAACTTGAGGACCCAAATCTAAATAATGTAGAAAAGCATCCTTTTCGTAGCCTACATCTACGAAAGCTGCATTAAGCCCAGGCATAATTCGCTTAATACGTCCGAGATAGATATCTCCAACGGCGAAGTTATTATTTGCGGGCTCGCGGTTAAGTTCAACAAGCTGCTTATCTTGTAGTAAAGCAATAGTTACCCCTTTATCAGGAGTTGAATCGATAATTAATTCCTTTACCAAAAGCTACTCATTTTTGATACCTATGCAATATCCTATCGCAATCTTGGGTATCCGATTAAACATTTAAAGAACGTTGTTACGAAAAAAACAATCTACATCCCCTTCACAGACATGTAGATCGTTTCGTAAAGCTATCTCAGCAAAATGGGCCAAGATGTTTAAAAGCTTATCACAAGACTATTTTTTCTTGTGTCTATTTTTTCTTAAACGTTTTTTACGTTTGTGAGTAGCCATCTTGTGTCTTTTTCTTTTTTTTCCGCTTGGCATAGCTAAATTTTTTAATGATTATAAAATAATAAATTAATTACTTGCTCAATTCCGCGATCTTTCGATCGATGAATTGTGATAGGGAAGGATCGGCTGCCAGTTCCTTACTTTTTTGAAAAGCTGTAACGGCTTCCTTTTTCATCCCAATATTTTCATAGCCTGTGGCTAAGTAAAAGTATGACTCAGCATCGGGTTTTTGATCGATAACGGTCTTAAAACGCTCGATGGCTTTGTCAAACTGACGGGATTGTAATGAAAACAATCCCAAAGTTTTGTTTGCTTCTAAGTTTTTAGGATCGGCAGCAACGACTTCTCGCAATAAGGCAATACCTGCCATAGGGTTGTTCGTTCCTGATACCATTGCGGCACCCAATCCTGTTTTTGCATCCAAACTACTTGTATTCGCTTTTAACGCAGCCTCATATGCATGAATAGCATTTTGATTCAACGCTTGGGCTAAAGTAGAATCCTGCAAATTTGTATAAGCGGCACGATAAGCATTACCTGCTTTCAACCAATATTCAAACTTCGGTGAAACCTTTGCCATTTCCTCATAGATGAAAGCCTGAGGGGCTGGTTTTGCGACATCATCCCACTTATTTGCCAACTGTTGCAACAGCTTTATCTTATCCTCTCCAGAAGCTTTTGCAACTTGGCCCTCAATATCGGAAATTTCTTTGACTAAACTAGCATCTAAACCTTGTTTTGTCATCGAAGATATATTTTCCAAATTTACTTCATTGGAAGGCTTCGACTCAGATGCTGCAGCAGTTTGTTTTTCTTTGTTCACCAAACCTTTAATAGGCTGTGCTAAAAGCACAGCAACCAAGGCTACTACTGATCCTATTACTATTATCTGTTTGGTTTTTGCCATTTTAATCTATTTTAAAGATTATTTATTGCCATTCTTTACTTTCTCTACGAAAATTTTAGCTGGCTTGAAACTAGGAACAAAGTGTTCAGGGATAATGATTGCTGTATTTTTTGAAATGTTTCTTGCAGTCTTCTCAGCTCTTTTTTTGACTACGAAGCTACCAAAACCTCTTACATATACATTTTCTCCTCCGATCATTGCGTTTTTGACAACTTTAAAGAACGCCTCTACGGTTTCTTGAACATCTACCTTCTCTAAGCCAGTTTTGGTAGAGATTTCTGCAATAATTTCTGCTTTAGTCATATCTATTTTACTGTAATTATTTATTTTTCAACCCTTAAGCCAACTAATGTTTGGGGATGCAAAAGTATTGTTTTAAAATGAGTAATGGAAATTATTTAAATACTTTTTTGATAAATAAGCTTCCAAAAGCCAAACATTTACAATCAATTAACGAGACATTCCGTCCAACCAACCATTAAATAGACCTCAAAAATAAAAACAATTATCTAATTTACAAGATGTTGGCTTATTACTTGTCATATAAAAATCAATATATGCCAATTGCATGACTTAGCTGGTCCAAATCTGCTTTGGTATGGTGCGCGTTTACCACAATCCGATTTAATAAGGGGTCTGTAGCGAGGGGATAAGGAAAACTTGAAACCAGTATTCCAGCATTCATCAGCCTCGCATAAAGGCCCGTATCCATTGAAGAAAAGACCGGAAAATGAGCAACAGCGTTTAATCCAGACTCCATATGCGCTTTGAAGGAATCAATATTATATTGCAGCTTTTCGAATTGCTGTAGATAGATCTGCTCTCCATGAACAAATGCATATAAGCTCGCTGGTGAACTTGGAGAAGCCCCTGTATAAAAGTTTGATCGCTTGAGATACTTGATCCGTTCCTCATCGGCCAAAATCAATCCAGCATCTGTTGCCAGGCCTTTTGCCAAGGATGCGACGACGATCAGTTCGATATTAGTTTGCTGAAAACTACTTTTATCCAATGAAATGCTATTCTTGCGCAAAATTCCTATTCCGTGGGAATCGTCCAAGAGCAGTATAATCTTTTTGTCCGGATCAATACGATTGAAAACAGTGAAATCGTACAATTCTGGCCGCATATTGTCCAAGCTGTTGCTAACGATGACAAATGATGTTTGGGCTGAATGATTGATATACTCGATCGTTGTATTGGCCCACTCAACAAAATGCCCAGTTGCGACGGGCCTCTTATCCAGCCATAAAGAAGGGTGACAAGCGGGAGCGTACAATACTTCTCCTTCGGTCGCCAAGGTTCTTACAAGAAATTGCGTTGCCAGATATCCACTTGAGAGCAACAGGCTTGCTTCAAAACCAAAACGCTTTGCGGCATATTCTTCGGCTTGATCAAATATGGCCTGTTGCACATTATTATTTCGTGAAGTGCCGTTGTTGATACCATACCGCTGTATACCTTCTATGAAAATAGAAGCATATGCTTTATCTGTTGCCAGCCCTAGATAGGAAGTTCCACCAAAAAAAAGATATTCTTTACCGCCGACCACAATAACGCGACCTGTTGGTTGTTCTAAATGCGTAAAATTATTCATCTATGTATAGCCGATTCATTTTATTAGCGGGTCAAAACCGCGGGGTTAGCGATATGCTGTGGATCGCCCTCGGAAAAGGCTACAATATTCTCAAAAGCAAGTCTAAATAATTGTTCGTAACCATTTTTCTCCACATAGCCAATATGTGGCGTACAAAGTACATTTGGCAGTTGCAATAACGGATAGTTCGGATCAAAGATTGGTTCGGACTCATAGACATCTACCGCAGCCATCCCCGGAACACCTGTCTCGAGCGCGGTCAATAGTGCCCCCTCTTCAACCAACTCAGCACGAGAGGTGTTGACAAAAAGCGCGGTGGGCTTCATAGACCGGAGATCTTCGAGCTTTACGACACCTCGCGTCTCAGGCACTAACCTAAGGTGTAAAGTAACAACATCTGAAAAATGAAAAAAATCGGATTTACTAGCAGCAGCTAAAAAACCATCTCTTACAGCTTCTTCTCGGGAATTTTCGCTTCCCCAAACAATTACTTGGGCACCAAAAGCCCTTGCATATTGCGCTATTCGCTTCCCTATTTTTCCATAGCTCCATATCCCTATTGTTTTCCCGGCGACACAATCTCCTATGTTCGTTTGCCATAGGCCTTTGTCCATATCTGAAAGAGCCTTAGGTAAACCACGTAGGGCATTCATGATCAAAAGCCAGGTCAACTCAGCGGGAGCAACAGGAGAGCCCATGCTTTCAGCAACAGCCACATGGAAACGGCTACAAACAGCCAAATCCAAATGGTTTGAAATTTTGCCCGTCTGGCTAATTAGCTTTAGCTTGGGAAGCTGAGACAACAGGTATTCTGTAATCCGCGTCCGTTCTCTGATGAGCACTAGCGCTTCCGTATCGCTCAATTTTTCGGCCAGTAAAGCCGGATCTGAATAGGACTGTTTCAATATTTGGACATCGTGACCATCAAGAATTTTGAAACAGTCCAACTTTCGGACAGCGTCTTGATAGTCATCTAAAATGGTTATTCGCATTTTTTCTGACTTAATTTTAAACTCTTATTTTCAATATCAAACGAAAGTAAAATGACTTTTATATCCGCTATAAGTACGTCGCATATAAAAGCAATTTTTCGCGTTCTCCACTGTCCATTGCGGAACTTATTTATGGAGGAAATTTTGTTTTTCGATATCAATTTACAGCATAAAGTTGGAATCCTGCAATTCGTCATGATATTTTGACATTCCATCCACTCTTTTTCGCAGGACCACTTACAGCCGCTGATATTTGAATAAAATTAAAGAAAAATGAAGCTGTTATTAACCTTACTATTTTTAAGTATTACCATCGTATCTGCGCAGTCCATCTTGAAAGGGAAAGTGCTGGGCAAAAACGGCAAACCTATATATTTAGCCAATGTTTATATTGAAGGCACTTATGATGGTGGCACCACCGATTCCCTTGGAAATTTCGTATTTGAGACCAGTGAACAAGGCACTAAAATCATTAAAGCGTCTGTTGTGGGCCTCCCAACATATAACAGGCCTATCCAGCTACCTCAAAAAGAATTGCTGATTATTCAAATGCAAGAAAGCGAGAATCGCTTACAGGAAGTCACGATTCAGGCGGGGGTTCTACAAGCCAATAGCTCCGGAAAAAACACGGTAATGAGTCCATTGGATATTGTCACTACGGCAGGCAGCATGGGAAACATCATCAGCGCACTGGCAACATTGCCCGGAGCACAGGTTGGGGGCGAGAATGGACGTCTTATGGTTCACGGTGGAGATGCTTCCGAAACACAGACCTACATCAATGGAATCAGAGTAGCCCAACCTTACACCGCAACACCAAACGAAGTTCCTGTAAGGGGCAGGTTTTCGCCCATGCTCTTTAAAGGCGTGAATTTCTCTACAGGCGGCTATTCTGCAGAATTTGGTAATGCGCTGTCCAGCATTCTAGCGCTAAACACCGAAAATACCATAGAGCAGTCCAAAACAGAGCTTTCGCTATCTTCCGTTGGATTAGGGCTAGGACATACCTTACAATGGGGCAAAAACTCTCTCACCTTCAACAGCAGTTATACAAACTTAAAACCCTATTCCAAAATTATTACACCAGATATAAAATGGACGAAACCCTATGAAAACGCTTCTGGAGAAATGATCTATCGCCATCAGTTTAAAGAAGGTTTTCTAAATATTTATGGGGCTTACAATTTCGAAAATATGGGACTTTACCAAGCGGACATCAATTATGAGCAACCCGTCCCATTGAAAAAGAAATCCAACAATGCCTACGCCAACATCAGCTACAGTCAGAATTTGGGGAACCGATGGACATTCCAGTCTGGTATTGGCCTAGGCTACCTGACCGATAAGCTGCATTACGATGACGTTTACCTACCTAATGAAGAAAAGAGTCTTCACTTAAAAGGAACGCTAAGTAAGATCTGGAACAATAAGATTAAAAGTATCGGAGGAATAGAATATTTCGACACGAATTATCAAGAAGAATATCACCGACAAACCCTTGGCTATAGCTATGGTTATCATAGCAAGATGACCGCTGTATTTACGGAAACTACCTTCGGCATCCTCCCGAACTTGATCGGGAAGATCGGCTTACGAGAAACTTCCTCCAATTTGCAGGCGAAGAGCACGTTAGAACCGAGGGCTTCGCTGGGCTATGCATTAAATAAATATACGCAGCTATCACTTGCTTATGGGAACTTCCATCAGCAGGCGCCAACACCGCTGTTAAAATATGCTCCACAACTTGACTGGATGGAGGCCAATCATTATATCGCAAATTATTTCTATTCGCGTGGAGGACACTTACTTCGCTTAGAAGCCTATCACAAAGAATATAACAATTTGGCAAAATACAACAGTATAACTCCAAAATATGACAGCCAATATGACAATAACGGAAGCGGTAAGGTCAAAGGCTTTGACTTATTTTATAAAAACAGCAGCAGCATCAAAAACCTCCAATACTGGATTTCATATTCCTATACCGACAGTAAGAGAAATGAAGCGAATTATCCGACGACAGTCACTCCCCCTTACGTTTACAAACACAGTTTCTATATCGTTGGAAAATACTGGCTATCAAGCCTACGTTCACAGCTCAGTTTGACAAATTCGTTTGTATCCGGCAGAAATTACAATGATCCCAACCAAACAGTATTCATGAATGGCCATACAAAAGGCTACAATAGTCTGTCTATGAGTTGGTCGTTTCTTTACAGCCAGCAAAAAATTATCCATTTCTCCGTCAGTAATGTTCTTGGCGCTAGCCCAATCTATGGGTATCAATATGCAGACCGGCCAAATTCACAAGGAATCTACGACCGCAGACCGATTGTCCCTACTGCCAAACGCTTTGTATTTCTAGGCTATTTTTGGACAATCAGTAAAAATGAAAAAGACAATCAATTGGACAATCTATAATAAACATCAGCTCATCATCGAAATACGTCGGTCCATCCAGAATTATTTCTGTTTGCAGAAAAGGATTACCAACTTCAAGAACATTCAATATCAGATACATCAAACACAACAACAATAACTTAGAAAATATTTACTACTAAAAACGAAAGATCATGAAATCATTTATTATCGCCATCATCTGCCTTATAAGCGGCAGCACATTTGCACAAAGCAATTTTGAAAAAAGTATGGGACAAGCCATGAGCCTATGGCAATCGGGTGAGACGCAGAAAGCGGCCGCTCTTTTAGAACGTATTTCACAGGCAGAAAAGGACAATTGGATTCCTGCCTATTATCAGGCCATGGTACTGACAACAGCATCCTTCAGGGAGAAAAATAAAGAGACACAGACAAAATATATACAGTCTGCAGAAGAAATATTAAACAATAGCGCCCAGGACAATAATTCAGAATGGCTTGTGCTGAGAGCGATGAACCAAACGGCATTGATGATTACAGATCCGATGACAAAAGCCAAAGAGCTTTCACCTAAGATTATAGGTCTATATAAAAAAGCCATCACCCTTGCGCCAAATAATCCACGAGCGGTATTGGGATTAGCGGAATTCCAAATAAACGCAAAAAAATATTTCAACCAGGATACCAGCAAAGAATGTGAGGATGTAAAGAAAGCACTATCTTTATTCGGTGAAGAGAAAACTACTACACCATTTGCACCTTCATGGGGCAAAGATCGGGCAGAACAGTTGATAAAAGAATGCAAATAACATTTTGTGAAGAAAACACCATTTAAAGCTATTATACAAGCATTACTTGCAAGCTTGGTCATAACCATCTATTTTGTGGTTGTGGCCAAACTTGACCACAATGATGTCCCTTGGATATCCATCATCTTTCATCCTAATATGGTCAGAGGTTTACTATACGGATTTTTTCTCTTTCTAGGTCATAGCTATCTATCGAAATGGGTCGGGAGCAAATACCCAAGCAGTAAAGATTTTGGGAAAAAGATGATTGTTTTTTACAGTGTCAGTTTCTTCTTGACCATACTGGTCGTTTTTATTGTCAATGCATTTTTTTTCGGACTGTTTAATCCCGGTATTACCCAAAATTTCCAGCAACGTTTCCACCAATTCATTCACCAACAACGTGTTGCATATTATTTTCAAACTGCGATGATATCGTGGTGCATTTCGATGATTTTTTTTGGATTCTATTTCTATAAAAGATTCAAAGATTATCAAATCAAAGAATCTCATCAGGAAAAACAGCAAATAACAGCACAATTTGAGTCGCTCAAAAATCAACTCGATCCACATTTTTTGTTCAACAGCCTGAATGTATTGAATGGATTAATTGAAGAAAGCCCCAAAAAGGCCAGCATGTTTACCACGGACCTTTCTAAGATATATCGCTATGTATTGGAGCAAAAAGACAAAAGCCTCGTTTCTTTACAGGATGAGCTTACTTTTTCAAGGGCCTATTTAAACCTCTTGAGTCTTCGCTTCGAAGCCGGTATACAGATCGATTTACAGATCAATGCGGAACAACATACTGGTTGTATATTACCCCTTTCCCTTCAATTACTGATCGAAAATGCAATCAAACACAATATTATTTCGGTCAGGAAGCCTCTTTTATTGAAGATTTATCGAAAAAATAATTACCTCTATGTTGAAAATAATCTTCAAAAGAAGAAAGTGCTCCATGATCATTCGGGAATCGGTCTGAAAAATATTCAGGAACGTTACGCTATACTGTCCAATCTATCTGTACATCTTCAGGAAACTGATATTTTATTTTCTGTCGGACTGCCCATCATCAATGAAATAATCTCTTAAAAGTAACTTGTTCTTAAACAAACATGCAAGAGGTAATCGCAGCAAAACTAATAGCATAGGCACAACGATGATCGATAAATTAAACAATACAACGGTCTGATGATCGATAAGCATGCAAAAAACAATGAAAATAGTAATTATAGAAGACGAACTCCCATCAGCTAGATTACTCCAAAGAAAACTGGAGAACCTCGGCTACACGGTAGCTGCTGTACTGCAGACTGTGGAAGAGTCTATCGAATGGTTTATGTCAAATACCGAACCTGACCTACTGTTCTTGGATATTCAGCTCTCCGATGGGATTTCATTTGACATCCTTGAGCAGGTGAAGCCTAATTCGGCCATTATTTTTACCACCGCATACGATGAATATATGTTGAGGGCATTTAAACAAAATAGCATCGATTACCTCCTGAAGCCTATTGAAGATGAAGAGCTGAAAAATGCTATTGAAAAATTCCGTCAATTAAGACACCCAAAGCCACAGCTCGATCTGGCATCTTTTGAAGCTTTATTTAGAAACACTGTCCAAACATATAAGGAACGTTTTACCATCAAAATAGGCCAAAACCTAAAAGTAGTGACCACCCAGCAAATCGAATGTATTTACAGCGAAAACAAAGGCACTTACCTTTATACCAATGAAAAAGGGAACTATCTTTTGGACCAAACATTGGATGCGCTGATGCCACAACTATCCCCTAAGGATTTCTTTAGGATCAACCGAAGCACTATAGTTCAATTTGATGCTATCAAAAATATTGCTGTACATTCTAATGCCCGGTTAAAAATATACCTTAAGCATTATGAATCGGATGAGCTCATTGTTTCACGGGAGAAAGTCACGGCCTTCAAAAACTGGCTTGACAATTAATCTAGTCCTCTCTAAAAAGTGCTTTAGCGCAATTACTTTGCAAGTGAAATAGACTATCATAAAAAATGGTCCTGTCAAGTTTAGCTTTTGGAAGGTAAACCAAGCAGATGTGGGATCCATTAATCTAAGCTACATATTGATTCGATAATTTAGCGGAATACTAAATCGAAGAGACACCGCGAACCCCTTTATCGGATTGTAATCTTTTTTTTCATTGATGGAAAATCCATAACCAAAGTCAATATCCACCAATGTGGCCAAACTCACTCCAACTTTGGGCGTAAAGGTATACGGAGTAAGCTCTGCACGAACAAAGGGAGTTAAGACATATGTTTGAGGATAATACGTTACTGCAGCCTCAGGTATCACGGCAAACTTCTTTTGTGTCCAAGTAAAGTTGGCTGTGGCATCTGCTCGGAGAATATGATCTCCTATAAAAGGAAATGCGAAATAAGCACCAGTTTTTATTATACTCCCTTTCTGAAACTGGTAGCTTAACGTCGGACCGATTAAGTGGTCTTGCGCTTTTAGGTTGCTAACTATAGCTAACAACACAACAAGTGACCCCAGGAGTTTATAAATCGTCTTACTGCGCATTTCTCAATTAATAAATATGAAAATTGAGCGGAATATTTACCCCTACTGAAACGGTAATTCCGTCAATCGGCTTAAAATTTTTCTTAGTATTGTAATCAAATCCATAACCTATTCCCAGATCCACAATAGAGAATAGACTGGCACCAACTTTTGGCGTTATGGTATAAGGTGTTAACTCTGCTTTTACAAAAGGAAAAACAACAAAATCATTTAGATAATAGGTAAACCCCAGCTCTGGAATAACAGTCGTTTTACCTTCCATCCAGCTGAAATTGGCTCCTGCATCAATTTTCATATATTGAAAATCATTAGGTGCAAATAATCCCCAACCCGAAACTTTCAGGAAATTACCACTTTGATACTGATACCCTACTGAAGGACCCCAAATCCATTTATTATGCTGTTTCCATGGCTTATCTTGTGCCATAGACAACGTGGAAAAGAGAAGAAGGATAGTAAATAACGATAATATTCTTAGTTTCATCCAGCTAAATTACAAACTATAATCTATTTTATGGAATACAACAGGTGCATGCCAGAATAGTTTTACTTAAAACAGAAAAACAATAAATATATACGCCTGCAGTAAACCAATAAAATTATGGTTTGTACCTATTTAATGGGGTAATATCTTGATTCTGATAAATTGTGATCTTTCGTTCAGCGATCCTTCTTCACCCCAGTAACCGTCTACATGGTTGGCAGCAGTATAGATACAACCGTCCTTGCCCCAGAACATTAACTCTTCTTTCCATGTTGGCATCCACTCTTTAAAACTAATAAAAAGCATCGGTGTCACCTTTCCTTGTTTCACGTGGAAGAGTTGCAGGTCGCCCGTCGATTCATAGGGGTCGGCGTGCAAGGTCATTAGGTAATTTTTATCGGCAGAGAAGAAGGGATAATCCCCACATTCCACAATAAGATGACCATCCTGTTTATCAAAAAGCCGCACATCAGCACTTTCCCAATAATTCCCATCAACAGCAAAAGCATTTAAAAAATCATAATGCCCTTTATAAGAATAGCTGGCTTCTAATTCATTATCGATATCCTTATCCTTAAATGTTAGCTTTTTCCCATTTGTCAACGGCAATTCCAAAATCTTTCCATTTTTCGGATAAGACAGGGTATCCTTAATCAAGTAGTTTTTAGCCGTATTCCGAGCGGCTAAGAACGTTTGCTCATCAACCAACTCTAGCTGGAGATACTTATCTAAAGAATGTCCATTTTCGTAATGCATTTCTTTACCATTTATCGTCAGTGAAACGATTGAATTTAAATCTTTGGGAGAGATTGTAATTTTATCTTGTTTCCCCAGCTTGGACTTCGCTACATAGACCTTTTCCCATCGTGTTACATCACCTTTTTCTCCATTGTTACCGCTATAATCGCGCTGGATACGATCCATTACGGCAATCCATTCTCCTTCTTCACCGATCACATCGAGCTTGGTACCATAGGGATATCTTCCTAATAGCGGGGCAGCCTTATCCGCGCCTTGTCTAAGCTCGGCTCCAGCTCGATCAACAACATAGGTATTTTTTAAAACCTTCGTCTTGTCAAAGTCAATTGGCAAAGGAGGAAATTTAGCTGCAGCCATCGTATCCTTCACAGCGACTGTTTTAAATTCAGCAGAATCCTTTAAATCCGCACCTTTGACTTTTGTATTGTGTCCACAGCTTAAGATTCCCATGGATAACGTCGCTCCTAGGAATAAAGATAGGGGTGAAAATAGCGGTCTATTCATAAAGGTCAAGGTAGCGATTCCCATGCCAAAAAAAAATACTGGTTTTCAGGGGTTCTTTGAGAGCCAATACTATTATCAATAAAATTCATAGTTTTAGCAACCTAAAATCGAACACTCTTTCCAAATGTGGACGAGATCATTTGAAGAACATATCTACAACTATGAAGGTTCATTAAAAAACGCCGGATTTCTAATCTTTTAGCCACAAATTTTTCCTTTCAATTTGTAGACCGCCAATTGACTTCCTTGAATGGACAATGGTCATTATGATTGCTACAATGATGGTCAAGAAGCGGAAAAAATTGCTCCATCCATTTCCAGCAGCATTGTCCGAAACATCAAAAATCATCCAAGCCGAATTCATCAAAACATGAAGTGCTATCGGTATCCAAAGGTTAAACTTCCACTCAGCATACAACCACGAAAATAGGATAGAGCCGAAGAAAGTCATACCGAAAATCAGGACCAATTCTCCCAAATCCTGACTCTGATAAAGATGTAGTAAAGCAAACAGGAGTGATGTAGCTAAAATGGATGGAATAAAACCTAGTCGGGTATAGCGAAAAACTAGACCAAAAAAATAGGCACGAAAGATCATTTCTTCAAAGAATCCTGATGACACACTATTTATTAATAGCGCGTTTGGATCTATTTTCCGATTTAAGGTAAAAACAAAGGCATAACCCAAGAACATCGGTAAGGTAGCTATTATTCCAAAAGAAAGCCCCTGTAAAAAATTGCCTTTCAACCCAAATTTTTCCAATAATTCATTCTGCCCTTTCGGTTTAAGCAGCATTGCCCCAAAAAGCAACGGTACAAGGCTAATTGAATAGGTCAGTACATGCCCCAAAAATCTACTTTGGACATGGTTGATTATCATGGATTGAAGGGGAGCAAAAAACAAATAATCGAGGATAAAATATATTCCGAAGAAGAGAAATAATACCAGCAGGTTTAAACTTTTTGTGTTCATCTTTTTTTGAACAAAATTATGCTACCCAAGACGAGTATACAAAGTTATGTGGCGTATGGCAAGATTTAGGGACGATTGACCAAAACGTGGGTGGTCAGTCCGACAAATAGGGTCTAACTGATTCTATAGCAGACCTCGAAATAACAGCACAATCTTCAGTATCTGCAAAACGCAACAAAAAACCTTGGGCATTCCCCTCCTTTACAAGGATTTTTTCAAAATTGACAAGAAAGGACCGATGACATCGGTGAATAGACATTGTATTCAACAGTTCAGATAAACGGCTTAACGTAATTCGTACCATCTGCTTCTTTACCATACCATCCTTCCTAAAGTAGATCATGCAATAATTATCCATCGATTTTGCAAAAATAAAATCGCTTGGCAGTAACTTTAACGGTTGATTACCATTGGGAATATCGACCAGGGCCAAATGGCAGTCATTCGCTTGGCTCAATATCATAGCTGGCTTTATTGAAAGACTTTTTATCGACGAGTTATTCTTTTCATGATTCGAATGACGCTTATCAACTCGAAGCAAAAAATAAATTGCTGCAATAGGGCTATAAAGTGAAAGCGTGTAACATCCAATATAGGGCAAATTATTCCACTGCAACGGGGCCTGATTGATGAACCAACCATGATAGACGAAATTTAAAAAACTTGATAATAGGAACACAAGAAAAATACGAAATAGTTCTATCGCAACTGTTCCTCTTTTTTTACGCAGGATGATAGAAATTAAGGCATATGCAATGGATAAAATGGCCCCGTATCCGGATAATAAGCTAAATTTATAGGCATTCTCAAAATTATACGTTCCAAATGGCTGAAAAACCAGTAGAAATACATAAGCTGATAAGCCGAGTAAGAGGGCATAGGTGAGCAGCTCTCTTATGGAGACAATCTTGGGAATTACGATATTTAAATAATTTATAATAGATTTTTTATATATCATGATTGGATAAATTTAGCATTTTTCTTGTGATTAACAGCGTACATTACACAAAGACTTCTTCAAAAAAGGCCGCAGAGCAAAAATTTATAGTGAAAAAATTGAAATATATTGAATTTATAATTTAACTTAGAAGATATTTTTTCAAGCACATTAGTTAGCTTGAATTAAAATTGATTTGTCATATTATATTTTAACGTAATTCTCCAAGCTATGCGTTTAGGTCAACTACTTACTTTATTTCTTTGTTCGGCTTTTGTACATGTTATCCAAGCACAGGAAAAGCAAGTTTTAATAGAAAATGTCAAACTGCTCGACTATACAACTCAAACCTTAACTCCACCAAAACATGTTTTAATAAACGGAAACACAATTCAGACCATCAGTACATCCCCTATTGACGCACAAGGAAAGAATATCGTCAGAATTGACGCTAAAGGCAAAACACTGATACCTGGATTGATCGATGTGCATGTCCATTTGGTATTTGGAGCTTTGACAATGCCTCAAATGATGACAAATGACCTATCCGAGGACTTCTTGATCAAGACGGTGGGGCTATCGGCTCAACAGATGTTAATGCGGGGTTTTACAAGTGTACGTGATGTCGGTGGCCCCATATTTCCATTAAAAGCAGCGATCGACAAGGGCAAGCTTTTAGGGCCTAGAATCTGGCCTTCTGGTGCCGTTGTAAGCCAAACTGCAGGGCATGGAGATTTTCGGACACCGGAGGAAAAATCGCGTCGTTTTTTCGGCATTGTCTCTCGTGCGGAGCGATATGGAGCAACCTTCATCGCCGATGGTCGTGATGAGGTCCTGACTGCAGTAAGAGAGAATCTAAGATTCGGGGCAAGTCAAATTAAACTCATGGCAGGCGGAGGAACTTCTTCAGCATATGATCCTGTGGATGTCACCCAATATACGCTAGACGAAATGAAAGCAGCAGTAGATGCAGCCGAAGACTGGGGAACCTATGTCACCGTACATGCGTATACGCCAAGAGCAATTCGAAGAGCGATCGAAGCTGGCGTAAAATGTATAGAGCATGGACAATTGCTCGATGAAGAAACTTTAAAGCTAATTGCAGAAAAAAATATCTGGCTTAGTTTACAGAATCTTGTGGAAGATACACCCAATATGGATCCACAACGAAGAATCAAGCGTAAGCCTGTCATTGAAGGTCAAGAAAAAGTATGGCCTATGGCTAAGAAATATGGAGTAAAACTAGCTTGGGGTACAGATTTCCTTTTTGAACCGAACCTGAATAAATTGCAGAATACTTTTATTTTGCGCCTTCAAAAGTGGTTTACAAATGCCGAAATCATTAAAATGATTACCCAAGACAATGGCGAGCTTCTGCAGCTTTCGGGATTAAGAAGTCCTTATCCTGGCAAGCTGGGAACAGTAGAGGAAGGAGCGTTGGCAGATTTAATCCTTGTAGACGGAGATCCTCTTAAGAATTTAAAACTATTGGCAGATCCAGAAAAAAACTTTCTGCTAATCATGAAAGACGGTCAGATTCATAAAAATAGCCTCCAGAAACGTTAATATTTCCAAGGTCAAATTTATTGTATATCGAAAATACAGTATATTAAGTTTATAAAATGTATTTTCGATGACATCAGTTAAAAGGGGCTATTTGGGCCCTTAAAGGTGAAAAAGGAATCAAACAATTTTTACCATCACTAGGTGCAGGCGGTTGCATTACGGTATAATTTATTTGAAGAGTAAACACCTTTGCATTTAATTGATTAGTTTTGCGTTTAAACGATAAATCAAAGCATTCGGTGGCATTATTATTCAACGACGGACGTCCAGTAGTAAGACTAAGAGCATTTCGGGCTATCGACGATCCCCAAACCTGTGAACGTTTCATAGAAGGACACGCGCACGTGTTAACTGCTATAGGCGTAAAGAAAGTAACTTCTTCCAAAAATGACTGGATGTACAATCCCGCATCATTCGTATTGATCGTAGAATCCCTTGATGGCGATAAAGTCTATGGTGGAGTACGTATACACGTATCTGGTGGGAGCGAACCACTTCCCATTGAACAGGCTACGGGAGCGATGGATGCTAAAATCTTAGACCTTGTTTATGATTATGCGCAACAGGGGACAGGTGAAGGTTGTGGACTTTGGAACTCCAGGGAGATTGCTGGATATGGCATTGGCAGCATATTTTTGACGAGAGCTGGTGCCGCCATCAGTACACAGGTTGGCATTAAATCACTCTTTGCTTTATGTGCTCCTTACACAGTGAAATTAGCAGAAAGTGTTGGCTACCGCATTGATACAAGTGTTGGAAATAATGGCACATTCTATTATCCGAAGCTGGATCTACTGGCTACCGTAATGATTATGCGCAATCTAGACACCTTGACCGAAGCCGATCAGGAAAACAAAGATGCAATTTTGTCGCTTCGTAATAATTCCAATATTGTCCGCATAGAAACTTTACGGAATAAGGAGATTGAAATTCATTATCAAATCGATATTCCGAATCTCAATCAATGGGATTTAAATGAAATTATTAAAAACCTGAAACATACATCATTAGATCATAAACCAGATGATCGTAATTTAAATATCTTATAATGGACACTAAACATTATGGTGCCGGCTATCTAATGGATACCGGTGATTTTCTTAAACAATTAAAAATACATTCATATACTCCTTTTAATACGATTAAAGAGGGGGTTGTTGTCGATCTTGGCTGTGGAACAGGAATGGATGCCGTCAATTTGGCTAATATGCTGGGCCATAATGTACTTGTCGTTGGATTAGATCATGATAAGGCCTTAATCGAGCATGCCAAAACAAGCAGTGTAGAGGTAAAGAACGTCGACTTTGTTCAGGGTGAAGTTTATCAACTTAGCTTTACAGATAATTCCATTTCTGGCATTAGAATGGAACGCGTTGTACAACATCTGCTGGAAGCGCCAAAAATGTTTGCTGAGGTTCACCGTGTTTTGCGTGAAGGTCAACCCTTAGTGATCGTTGAGACCATTTGGAACAGCCTGACGTTTTACAGCAAGCATGTTGACATTGAGGCTAAGATATGTCATTATTTGACCGAAGAAAAAGTCAACAATGGCTGGGCTGGGAATAAATTAACTTCAGACCTATTGACTCAAGGCTTTAAACAAGTTCAATTGCAAACATTCTGTATGGTAGCCCGTTCGAAAGAAGAGGCCAACCGCTATCTTTTCTTAGATAAAATTCTTCTGGAGATGGTCGAAAAAGAGAAGTTAAGTACAGCTGAAATGGAGGAATTTCAAAATACATTGGATCAAGCTGATGAAGCGGGTTGTTTCCTTGTTTCTATGAATTTAGTTATTGCCGAAGCAAAAAAATAGCATATAGTGATGAAATGCTGGCTTAACTTGATCTTCTTATTTATTTTTACGTGCAGTTCAACTTGTTTTGGAGAGGTTATTATCGATAAACCGACACAGCGTGTATTGATCGGATATGGTTTGGAGCGTTATACCGGGAAAGGAGAGCCTAACTTTGCAGATACTTCGGCTTCCTCCTTTCAATCGTTAGAAAGCAAGGTCCCCAATTTGGGCATATCACCCGCTGACATCTGGTTTCGATTGCCCGTGACAAACAAGGGCAAAGAAAAGCTTGAACTCTTGCTCGAAATCGCCTATCCCCTCTTGGATGAGGTCGAACTTTTTGTACCGTCATCAAACGGGCATTATAACTCGATCAAGCTGGGCGAACATCAATCTTTTTCGGCGAGAAAATATAAGGTCCCTAATTATGCATTCGACATTCAATTACCTGGAAATGAGAAGACCATCTTTTTTCTTCGCATAAAAAGTACGGAACAGATTATTCTTCCGATCTATTTAAGTAACGAGCGCAGTTTCTTAAAAGAGATGAATGACGACAGTTTGTTAAGCGGCATCTATATTGGTATTGTCGGCATTATGGCGATATACAATTTATTCCTGTTTTTTTCTGTTCGTGAAAGAGGCTATCTGTATTATGTCCTTTATGTTCTTTGTGCAGGAATAACACAAATGGGTATTAAAGGTTACAGTTTTCAATATTTGTGGCCAAATTGGACTTATTTTGCAACAAAGGGCCCTATTATCTTTGGCTGTTTATCAGGCTTATGCGCCCTACTTTTTGCAGATTCATTTCTTCAATTGCCGAAAAATGCTCCTCGGTCAAGACGTGTGATTACTGTTTTTATCATCCTATTTGTCATTGGCAGCCTTCTTACACTGCTCAACCTGACGCAACCAGCGTTCATGGTTATGCAGCTAACAACAGGAGCTGGGTCTTTATTTGTCCTGTACTTATCCTATCGTGTGATGATAAATGGTTATAAACCGGCTAAATATTTTGTTTACGGTTGGACAATTTTATTATTAGGTTCTGTCGTGTTTTTATTGAAAGACTATGGCATCTTAAAATATAACGATTTTACGAGCAATGCTGTACAAATTGCATCTGTTGTGGAGATGGCCTTATTGTCCTTCGGTCTAGCCTATAGTATCAATATTTTAAAAGAAGAAAAAGAAGCATCACAAGTCAGGGAATTAGCAATCTCGTTAGAAAACGAGAAGTTAATACGTGAACAAAATATTGTATTGGAACAAAAAGTAGATGAGCGGACACGTGAATTAACAGAATCTAATGAGTCTCTACAAACCACTCTTACTCATTTAAAGGAAACGCAATCTCAACTTGTCGAAGCCGAGAAGATGGCCTCCCTTGGTCAATTGACTGCTGGTGTTGCGCATGAGATCAACAACCCAATCAACTTTGTTACGTCTAATGTCGCTCCGTTAAAACGTGATATTAAGATGATCTGGGCAACGCTGGAGGAAGTAGAGCGTATCGCTTTTAAAGAGGGGATATCCGATACTGAAAAGCAATCTCAGATCAAAAAATTCAAAGATGACCAGGATATCGATTATCTGAAAACAGAGGTAGATTTTCTATTAAAGGGGATGCATGATGGGGCCCATCGGACTGCCGAAATAGTAAAGAGTTTGCGGATCTTCTCACGCGTAGACGAGGATACATTAAAATTTGCCGATTTAAATGAAGGGCTGGAGTCAACAATGGTTATCCTCAATAGCTTATTAAATAACACGATTGAAGTTGATAAGATCTATGGCGATATGCCAAAGGTCGAATGTCATGCCGGAAAACTTAATCAAGTCTTTTTGAATATCGTGACAAATGCTATTTACGCCGTAAATAAAAAGTTTAATCACGATGTTGGTGGTAAAATATGCATTGAGACCGGAGTTCATGAGGATAATACAGCTGTGTTTATCAAAATCGCAGACAATGGTATCGGTATTCCAAAAGAAATCCATGAACGGATATTTGAACCATTTTTTACAACGAAAGACGTCGGCGAAGGTACTGGTTTGGGAATGTCCATTGCCTATAATACCATTGCGAAACATCATGGTAAGATTATTGTAGATTCAGAAGTGGGACAGGGCACAAGTTTTACACTCCTCATTCCAATTCAACAAAACAATTAATACCATTATAAACTGAAAATAGTTCAATTAACTATTATTTTTTCATATCTTTTGTAAGGGAATAAAACCATATAATAAAATTATGCAGAGGGAGCTTGAAATATTATATATCGATGACGAAGTAAACAATTTGGTTAGCTTTAAAGCGAACTTTAGATACGATTACGCTATCCATACAGCATCCAATACGAGTGAGGCCGAGACGATCCTTAATGCTCATCCTGATATCCGTATTATCTTCTGTGACCAACGTATGCCGGATGAGATGGGCATCGATTTTTTGCACCGCATTAAAAAAGATTTTCCAAAACCAATCCGTATTCTTTTAACGGCTTATGCCAATATGGAAACTGTAATTGATGCAGTTAATAAGGGCCATATTTTTAGATTTGTCCGAAAACCCTGGATGAATGAAGAAATCGTTTCCGCTATAGAAGAAGCAAATAAATTTTATGTTGCAAACTCTATGCTAGAAGTTAAGAATCAAGAGCTACAAAAAGCTTATGATGAATTAGATAAATTCGCATATAGTGTTAGTCATGATCTTCGTGATCCATTGACAGGGGTTCTTTCTGCGGTGAAACTTGGATTAGAATTTGACAGCATAGATCGTATTCATGAGTTGTTATCACTAATGGATAGTTCATTGGTAAGCTTAGATGCTTATATTGACAGTCTGCGAGACTATTATCTCTTACGAAGAGGCGAACTTATGTTGTCAGCCATAAATTTCGAAGAGCTCTTTGACAATATACGTCAGTTTTACAGTATGTACACGCAAAATAAAGATGTTGCTTTTGAAATTTCAGTGGATCAAAAAGAGATCTTTAGCGGAGACAAAGCACTTCTAGAATTAATTTTGCATAATCTTCTTTCTAATGCGTTTAAATATCAACGTAAAGGGCAGGAAAACCAGTACGTCAAACTCTCCGTATTCGTATCAGAACGTAAAGCCAAAATTATTGTGAGTGACAATGGAATAGGCATATCTCCAGAGTATGTTGAAGATATCTTTAAATTATTCTTTAGAGCAAGTGATCAAGCTAAAGGCATGGGGTTTGGGCTCTATAATGTTCAGAACGCACTCTTAAAACTACAGGGGAAAATTGAAGTGCAATCACAACCAAATCAGGGCACAACCTTTACAGTCATTATACCGAGCAAATAAGGCCTCTCACTTTCTGCAATCCTATGCGATTGCAGCAAATAGTATTATAAAGCAAACAGACATTTTAAATAAAAGTTGACTTTCCTAAAATTACAATCTTTTAGGAAAGTAGCTTTTGCCGTAGCAGAAACTCCAACTGATCATTTGAAGTCTCAAGTTGAGAATTCGTCTCCACAATCTTTTGACGCTCAGCATAGACATCATAAGCGCGTTGAATCGTTTGATCGAGCTCCTCTTCACTCCACGGCTTATTGAGGTAATGAAAGATTTTTCCTTTATTGACAGCATCAACGACAGCTGCCATATCTGTGTACCCTGTCAAAAGGATACGCATTGGAGCTGCATTGATCTTAATAATCTCTTCCAAAAACTCTACACCGGTCATTTCCGGCATCCGTTGATCAGTAATGATAATATGTATTTGGTTGTTTTTGACAATATCGATTGCATCGGCACCACTAATTGCCGTAAACACTTTATACTTTAGTCGAAATGTCGCTTTAAAAGAAAACAGATTGTTTTCTTCGTCGTCAACGTACAATATCGAAATCTTCTTGTCTTCCATAAGCTTATCGTCTGAAATACAAATTTACGTAATAAATTCGCTGAATTAATAACAGATTAAAGAGTTTTATGTTTTCCTAGCAGAAATAATACGTGATCTCTGATAAAATAATGGATTAGTTATCCGAAAATTATAGCATCAGACGCCGGAAAAATGATTTAAAGTTAATATCTCCACAACGGTAATAATCCAACTTGTATTAGACACAAAAAAGCCATCCTACATTTGTAAAACGGCTTTTTTGAAAGTGACCCCGCTGAGGCTCGAACTCAGGACCCACAGATTAAGAGTCTGTTGCTCTACCAACTGAGCTACGAAGTCATTCGATAATCCAAATGTAAGGTTCACCGTAGAAAAAGTCAAGTGGAAAAGAATATTTTTTTGACTTTTATGACATTCAAGCGAGAT
>NZ_CAXYKD010000020.1:0-119363 GCF_964277905.1 uncultured Sphingobacterium sp. | reverse complement strand
TGAAATCTATCACACTTTGATTTCTACTTCAACACCTGAAGGCAATTCAAGTTTCATCAATGCGTCAACAGTTTTAGCGTTTGATGAATAGATATCCAACAATCTTTTGTAAGCACACAATTGGAATTGCTCACGTGCTTTTTTGTTAACGTGTGGTGAACGTAATACCGTATAGATTTTTTTCTCAGTAGGCAATGGAATAGGACCACTAACAACTGCACCTGTAGGTTTTACTGTTTTTACGATTTTTTCAGCTGATTTGTCAACCAAATTGTAATCGTAAGATTTCAATTTAATTCTGATTCTTTGGCTCATAGTATATGATATTATTTAAAAATGACCGCTGATTAGAGCTATTAACAACCAGCGATCGGTTTATTTTTGAGTTCTATATTATTCTACAGAACCTTTGATTTTACCTTTTGATTTTGCAATCACCTCTTCAGCAACGTTACGAGGAGCTTCTTCAAAGTGATCAAATTCCATTGTCGATGTTGCACGACCTGAAGTGATTGTACGTAATTGCGTTACGTAACCGAACATTTCAGAAAGTGGAACCAATGCTTTGATTACCTGTACACCGTTACGTGAATCCAAACCTTGCATTTGACCACGACGACGGTTTAAGTCACCCATTACATCACCCATGTTTTCTTCTGGTGTTAAAACCTCTATTTTCATAATTGGTTCCATTAACACTGGAGAACATTTAGGCAATCCTTCACGGTATGCTTGACGAGCAGCTAATTCGAAAGACAATGAATCTGAATCGACAGCGTGGAATGAACCATCAATCAAACGAACTTTCATTCCTGATAATGGGAATCCTGCTAATACACCATTTTTCATTGAAGTTTCAAATCCTTTTTGAACTGAAGGGATAAACTCTTTAGGAATTTTACCACCAACAATTTCATTAACGAATTGAAGTGGTGATTTTGATAAATCGAAATCTTCATCCGCTGGAGAAATAACAACTTTGATATCCGCGAATTTACCACGACCACCTGATTGTTTTTTGAATACCTCACGGTGCTCAGTAGTACCGTTGATAGACTCTTTGTATGATACTTGAGGAGCACCTTGGTTAACCTCTACTTTAAATTCACGTTTCAAACGGTCGATCAAGATCTCTAAGTGAAGCTCACCCATACCAGAGATAACTGTTTGACCAGTTTCTTCGTCAGTTTTTACAACGAATGTAGGATCCTCTTCAGCCAATTTACCAAGACCAATACCTAATCTATCAACGTCAGCTTGAGTTTTAGGCTCAATTGCCAAACCAATTACTGGCTCAGGGAAAGTCATAGACTCAAGAATGATTGGCGCTTTTTCGTCACAAAGTGTATCACCAGTTTTGATGTCTTTGAAACCTACAACAGCACCGATATCACCAGCCTCGATGAAAGGGATAGGGTTTTGTTTGTTCGCGTGCATTTGGAAGATACGAGAGATACGCTCTTTGTTTCCTGAACGAGTGTTCAATACATAAGAACCAGCATCTAACTTACCCGAGTAAGCACGGATAAAACATAGACGACCTACAAATGGGTCAGTCGCAATTTTAAAACCTAAAGCTGCGAAAGGCTCGTTTACAGATGGTTTACGTAAAATTTCTTCACCTGTATCAGGGTTAGTACCTTTTACAGCATCGATATCAAGAGGTGAAGGCAATAATTCCATAACTAGATCCAACATGGTTTGAACACCTTTGTTTTTGAAAGATGAACCACATACCATAGGAACAATTGCATTATCTAATACCGCTTTACGTAAAGCATCTAAGATTTCACGCTCAGTCAATGAATTTGGATCTTCGAAGAATTTCTCCATCAAAGTCTCATCATAACCAGCTACAGCTTCCAATAATTTCTCACGGTATTCAGCAACTTCATCCAACATATCTTCTGGAATTGGAACTTCTGTAAAAGTCATTCCTTTATCATGCTCATTCCATACGATACCACGGTTGTTGATCAAGTCAACTACACCTTTGAATGTATCTTCAGCACCGATAGGCAATTGTAAAGCTACTGCATCGGAACCTAGCATTGATTTTACTTGGCCAACAACTTTTAAGAAGTCAGCACCTGAACGGTCCATTTTATTAACGAAACCAATACGAGGTACTTTATATCCATCAGCTAGTCTCCAGTTAGTCTCAGATTGAGGCTCAACACCATCAACAGCAGAGAATAAGAAAACTAATCCGTCTAGTACACGTAACGAACGGTTTACCTCAACCGTGAAATCCACGTGTCCAGGAGTATCGATTACGTTTACTTGGTATTTGTTGTTACGGTAGTTCCAGAAAACGGTTGTAGCAGCAGAAGTAATTGTGATACCACGTTCAGCTTCTTGCTCCATCCAGTCCATTGTAGAAGCACCTTCGTGAACTTCACCAATTTTGTGGTTTACACCTGAGTAGTAAAGGATACGCTCAGTTGTTGTAGTTTTACCAGCATCGATGTGGGCAGCGATACCGATATTTCTAGTGAATTTTAAATCTCTTGCCATAATATTTTTAAGCAGCGGACCTTAATGGTCTTATGTGTTTAAATGTAATGTTAAATAAGTACACCGACCTTGATAAAAGATTGTTTTTATCGGAGGTCGGTGTAATCATATTTTTTTGAATGTCTTCAAAATTAGAATCTGAAGTGTGAGAACGCTTTGTTAGCTTCCGCCATTTTGTGCGTATCTTCTTTCTTCTTAACAGCAGCACCTTCACCTTTAGAAGCTGAAATGATTTCTCCTGCTAATTTTTCGAACATTGTTTTTTCACCACGTTTACGAGCGTATGAAATTAACCATTTCATACCCAAAGCGATTTTACGATCTGGACGAACTTCCATAGGAACTTGGAAGTTAGCACCACCAACACGGCGTGATTTAACTTCAACAGCAGGCATAACGTTGTTTAAAGCTTTTTTCCAAGCTTCTAAACCGCTTTCTTGTGTTTTTTGTTCTACTAATTCTACTGCGTCGTAAAAAATAGAATAAGCGATAGATTTTTTACCATCTACCATCATATTGTTTACGAAACGTGTTACCTGAACGTCATTAAACTTTGGATCAGGTAAAATGATTCTCTTTTTCGGTTTTGATTTTCTCATTTTTCTTTCCTCCGTTTAATTATTTCTTTTTACCTTTTGCTGGAGCTGCAGCTGCTTGTCCTGGTTTAGGACGCTTAGTTCCATATTTAGAACGACGTTGGTTACGACCTGCTACACCTGAAGTATCTAATGCACCGCGGATGATGTGGTAACGTACACCTGGTAAATCCTTAACACGACCACCACGGATCAATACGATCGAGTGCTCTTGTAAGTTGTGACCTTCTCCAGGGATGTAAGCGTTGACCTCTTTACCGTTTGTTAAACGTACACGAGCTACTTTACGCATTGCTGAGTTTGGTTTTTTAGGGGTAGTAGTATATACACGTGTACATACACCTCTTCGCTGTGGACATGAGTCCAACGCTGGTGACTTACTCTTATCAACCAGAGCTACTCTACCTTTTCTAACTAATTGTTGAATAGTAGGCATTTACCTGTTTTTGTTTATAAATTTTTTTACCTTAAATATTTTAAGTTCGCAAAGATACTGATTCCCTTTTGAATATGAAATAGTTAGTGTATAAAATTTAGATTATTTTTTGAAAGTGAATTGCACTTTTTCGTTATGGCCCTATCATCATAGCTGTAGTATGCTAAATGTACAGTCCAGCATCTTTCGTCAATCGCTACGCCTCCACCATCCAACTAATTTGCATAGATTAGGCTGTAATCATCTTCCCAACCGCCACAGCTTATAATATCTTGTCGAAATTGAAGATTTAATTGCTGATGGTTTGTTGTACACGAATATGGACGATTATAGGGTAGCAAGACGGCAAAAAGCTATGTAATATAGGTTTCTTTTTATAAGCACTGTAAGCTGTTCTTTCTCTGTGTAGTACTCTTTAAATAATGGTATTCTCTCATAAATATTCTTCTACTGGTTTTCAGGTATATTGCACCTCCTGCATGTTTTTGCGTTCTGTTTGGCAAAGTGTTTGATAAAAACGTATAAATATTTAGTAGAAACAAATTAATGTATTCAAGTTATGAAAATCAAAATGAAATTAATGTATGCAATGGTATTGGCCTTGGTAACCTTCGCTTTTGTCGGATGTTCTAAGAACGATGATAATACTGTACCATCAGAGAACAAAGGGGCTCTTAAGGTTACAGTTACAGCTCAAGGTTATACAGGGGAAGACGGAAGCACTATGTCAGCACAGGTAATTGGTTCAAATGGACAAAACCCAACATTATGGAAAGTAAATGGTGTAGCAGGCACTTCTGGTCAGTCTATATATGACTTAAACAAAGAATATTTTGCAGGTGGAAAAACGGCTATATTCGAAAGTTCCTCGTCATATTTGGCTGCTACTGTTACCATTTCTGCTGCTGCTTATTCAAAACCATTCACATTGGTCTATAAAATTGAACAAGGTGGAAAAGTAATTGTCGATCAAACGAAAGAAATTCTACCAAACACTACACCTACAGTGCTTAGTTTTCAATATTAAATAAAAAAGCCGCATCAACTTTGATGCGGCTTTTTTATTTAACTCAACAACGTAAAATCAATCTGCCTTTTATCCAGATCCACTTTCTTTACGCGGATTTGAACCTCATCACCCAGCTGGAATTTCTTTTTCTTCCGTTGGCCAATGATCGCATAGTTCTTCTCGTCAAGTACGTAAAAGTCATCGGTGATATCCCGCAGCCTGACCATACCCTCACATTTGTTTTCCTCAATCTCCACATACATCCCCCATTCGGTAACACCCGAGACAATACCCGTATATTCGGTACCAATTTGATCCTGCAAGTATTCTGCCTGTTTGTACTTAATCGATGCACGTTCTGCTTCAGCCGCTTTTTTCTCCATTTGTGAAGAATGTTCGGCCATTTTCTCGTAATGCTCCGCATTGATCTTGGTACCGCCCTCCAGATAGAATTGTAAAAGACGGTGTACCATCACATCGGGATAACGACGGATAGGAGAGGTGAAATGGGTGTAATAATCAAATGCGAGTCCATAGTGACTTGTCTTCTTTGTCGTATAGATCGCTTTGGCCATCGAACGTACCGCAAGTGAGGTCAGCATATTTTGCTCTTTGCTACCTTCTATCTTCGTCATCAGCGCATTTAAAGATTTCGCTGTTTCCTTATCCGTTTTGATGGTCAATTTATGGCCAAACCGTGCTGCAAATTGAGAGAAAGTTGTCAGCGTCTCCGGATTAGGAACATCGTGGAACCGGTATACAAAAGTAAGCTTGTTTTTTCCACGGCCTTGTTTGCCAATAAACTCGGCAACCTTCCGGTTCGCCAATAACATAAAATCTTCAATCAGCTTGTGCGCATCTTTACGAACTTTGGTATATACCCCTGTAGGTTTTCCATTTTCATCCAAGGTGAATTTTACCTCTTCACTTTCAAAGGCTATTGCACCATTCTTAAATTTACGCTCCCGCAGAATATAAGCCAGTTCATTTAATTTTAGGATCTCTTCACTGAAATCACCCGATTTCGTTTCGATCACCTCCTGTGCTTCTTCATAACTGAAACGTCGGTCCGAATGGATAATCGTACGGCCGAACCATTGATCATGCACATTGGCTTTTTCGTCCAATTCAAAAACAGCCGAAAAACAAAGTTTATCTTCATGCGGACGTAACGAACAGACACCATTAGAAAGACGCTCCGGAAGCATCGGAATAACGCGGTCAACCAGATAAACGGATGTGCCGCGGTTGAATGCTTCTTTGTCCAATTCTGTGTCGGGGATGACAAAATGCGAAACATCCGCAATATGAACACCGATTTCATAATTGCCATTCTCTAATTTTTGAAAGGAGATGGCGTCATCGAAATCTTTTGCATCTGCTGGGTCAATGGTAAAGGTCGTAACGTTTCTAAAATCACGTCTCTTTGCAATTTCTTCCTCGCTTATTTTTTCCGAAATCTGATTGGCTTCAGCTTCAACTTTTTTAGGGAACTCCAATGGGAAACCATAGTCGGCCAAAATAGCGTTCATCTCGGTGTTATTTTCCCCTTTGGTACCCAAAACATGTTTTACCGTTCCGACAGGATTTTTGCTCCCGCTTGGCCAGTCGATAATCGAAACGACCACTTTTTCCTTGTCCTTGGCTCCATTCAGATTGTCCAAAGGGATAAAAATGTCGTGTAACATCTTGCGGTCATCCGCAATAAAAAAAGCAAAATTGTTGGAGATGCTGATCGTTCCCGTGAAATCAGTCTTGGCCCTTTGCAGGATTTCAACGACTTCACCCTCTTTCTTACGGCCACCTTTTCTTTTTTCGAAGGTATGGACCTTTACAATATCGCCATGGAGTGCCTGTCTAAGTTTCCGTGGAGCGATATAGATATCATTTTCAAATTCGTCATCAGGAATTACATAGGCAGAACCGTCTGCAGTCATATCTACTTTTCCTGTGACATAAACTTTAAGTTGCTTCAGATTAAATTTGCCGCGCTCGACCTCAATAAAAAGCCCATTTCTTACATTATCATGTAAAATATCGGCTATAGCGACTTTTGAGTCGTTATCGGTAAGATTCAATTTTGACGAAACTTGTTTATAGTTGAGCGGCTTGTTACCCGATTTTTCGAAGATATCGATAATCAGTTGTGTTAAGACCTCTTTATATGGATTTTCTTTTCTTGTTTTCATCCAATTATTATTTGTTAATTATTCATTTGCATCGATTTGCGGCAGTCTTCCTATTGCATAGAAATTGCTGTGATAGCGAATTTGTAAATTCAGCCGATACAATAGATCATGAGCGAGCCGTACATCAAGATCGATGCCACTACAATGTACGAAAAAAACAGCATTTGACACGACAATAACGAGCTAAACGGAGCATCTTCCGATAGCCAATGTATAGACAGTTCAGCCGAAAAATAGTTTTGGATTCGTACAGCCTGATTTACTTTTTGCAATGATTGCACACACCAAGTGCATTTACGGCTATCGCTTCAAGACTGAAGCCTTCTGGGATCGATACTTTTGGTAAGATCATATCTTCCAGACAGTACACTGAATTGCATACCCGGCAAATAAAATGTACGTGTTGGTCATGATGATCATGTTCTGAACAGTTTGTCGAACACATAGCGTAAGTAGCTGTACCATGTAGATCAAAGATTTTATGGATAATCCCTTTCTCTTCAAAGCTGGCCAATACCCGGTATAATGTGACACGGTCAATATCCTTGCCCAGTAATTTTTCCAGTTCCGGCTGCGAAATTGCAGACTCTTTCCTCGAAATAATTTCAAGTACCTTCAACCGGGGTTGGGTAACTTTTAAACTATTGCGTTTGAGAATTTCTGGATATACAGTGTTGGAATCTTCCATGGATTTCTTCGTTAAGCCTTAGATCAAATACAAACTAAGAGAAATTTACTTTTATTTGCAAGTTTAAAAACTATCCGACGAATTTATTCATCGTATTTTTTTTCTTTGCATAGACCATTAACGAACAGAAATGGACCATTTTCTTTCTCAAAGATGCTTTTGACAGTACAAAAATACGGAATCTATTAAAAATAAGAAAACCGATAAGTTTAAGATTAGTGTCATCTTACTTATCGGTTTTCGTTGCTATATGGAAATATAGGAATCTTATTTGCCTGCAGCTTTAGCGTGATCAGCTAAGAATGTCGCTAGACCGCTGTCTGTCAATGGGTGTTTCAACAAGGCTAGGATCGCTGATAAAGGACCTGTCATAACATCAGCACCGATTTTAGCACATCCTAAAATGTGTGCACTGTGACGTACAGAAGCAGCTAAAATTTGTGTAGGATAGTTGTAGTTATCATAGATTAAACGAATATCTTCGATCAACGCTAATCCATCTGTAGAGATATCATCCAAACGACCGATAAAAGGAGATACATAGGTTGCCCCAGCTTTAGCAGCCAATAGTGCCTGACCAGCTGTAAATACCAATGTACAATTTGTTTTAATACCTTTTTTGCTGAAATATTTAATTGCTTTTACGCCATCTTTGATCATAGGGACTTTAACAACTATCTTGCTGTCAAGAGCTGCTAACGCTTCTCCTTCTTTGATCATTTCTTCATAATTTGTAGAAATAACTTCAGCACTGACATCGCCATCAACGATTGCACAGATCGCTTTATAATGGTTGATTACGTTTTCATCACCGCTAATACCTTCTTTAGCCATTAAACTTGGATTGGTTGTTACCCCGTCTAATACGCCTAAGTCTTGGGCTTCTTTGATTTGCTCTAGGTTCGCTGTGTCAATAAAAAATTTCATTGTATATGTTATTGAATGATAATTATTTGATTATTCTAATGTTCAAAATAATGATGTAAAGTTATTGATTATATTCCAGTATTGAAGCATTGATTTTCACCTATTGTATCTTTATTTTAGCAAAAAGGAATCTCTTCTCCTAATTTTTTGTTATACTTTTAATATAGTATTATCTTTACGTATGCAGGTCTTTCGTTCGCTCCATTATAGAAATTTCCGGTTACATGTTATAGGTCAAGCAATTTCCCTTATGGGAACTTGGATGCAGCGGATAGCCATCAGTTGGTTAGTCTATGAATTGACTGGATCTGTGTTTTGGCTTGGTTTTGTGCAGTTTATCTCCCTATTGCCTTCTTTGGTCCTGTCTCCATTTATCGGCAGTTTTGTCGATAAGCATAAAAAGTATAAATTGGTTCTGATAACCCAAATTGGTTTGATGATACAAGCTGGGATCTTGACCTTGGTCGTTTATCTGAAATGGGAGAGTGTCTTATGGCTTTCCATCTTAGGTCTTATACAGGGAGTCATTAATTCCTTCGATGTTTTGGGGCGTCAGTCGCTGATGATGTATTTGGTTGGTGACCGTAAAGATCTGCCGAATGCCATAGCGCTGAATTCAACAATTTTCAATGGCGCCCGAATGTTGGGACCTGCAATAGGCGGTATTTTACTGAGTACATACGGTGAACTCGTCTGTTTTGCCCTGAATTTTATCAGTTTTGTTCCGGTCATTATTACATTATTGATGATGCAGGTTGATGAAACACATGTTCAACTGAGCAAGGGAAGCAATTGGGAAGGCTTGGTCGAAGGCTTTCGTTACCTCAAACGTTCACCGCATATCTCCTCGCTCATTATTATCATGACTTTTTCTAGCTTGATTGTTATTCCCTACACCTCATTGTTGCCCGCTATAGCAAAAGAAATGTTTCATGGTGATGAGCGCACGTTCTCCTGGTTTGAAAGTGCGGCCGGCCTGGGTGCGATGATTGGTGCTTTTAATATGGCCCGTTTAAAATCGGGTACCAATTTACGCTATCAGGTGATGGGGGCAGCTGCACTTATGGGAGTTGCATTATTATTTTTGGCGCATTCGAGTATGCTGCAGATGGCACTCGTCTATGTGATGTTGGTATCCTTTGCCATGATGATGCAAAACTCAAGTATCAATACATATATTCAGACGCATGCCATACCGATCTATCGTGCTCGGGCAATCTCGTATTACGTCATGGCTTTTCAGGGGATATTTCCCATTGGTACATTGATGATAGGTTCCTTAGCCAGTTACTGTGGGCTTCGAACGACATTATACGTCATGGGGGGACTGGGGATATTGATTGCAATTGTGTACTATAGCTATCTCCGGCTCCATATCCACAAACGTCTATTTAAGTTTTAATTTCCGGGTTCTTAATTTTAAGGTGCGCTTTGCATAATCAATGACAGCGCCATAGTCTGCAAAAATATCTCCGCCCAGTACGCCGATCACTGGTTCGAGATCCATCTGCTGATAGGCATAATTGATCGAGCTTAAATCCAATACCGCAGTATTTAAGTTTTTTATCTGCCATTCACCTAATGTCAGACTCGGAATTTTTATATTGAAACTCTCCATTGAATTGGTGCCAAGTCCTGTTGATAATGTTTCTGAAGGTTCAAGCTGCAATTGGTCATCCAAAAGATGCCCCAATTGCGTTTTATCAAATACAGTTTTAGAAGCCCCGGTATCAACTACCATCTTGAACGAACGATTATATATTTCTACATCGACTAAAATGTGTGTGCCCTGGCCTTGTAAATCCAATAATTGAAATGGTACTGTTGTCATATAGCCAAACATACCCAAAAATTCCCTTAAAAAAGAAATTTTAAAACCCGCAGTGCGTGTTGAACGTTCATAAAAAAAGCTGTTATTGATAGAATAACAGCTTTTTATCTCTTGATAGTTTATAAGCTACAGCTTATCTTTTTATTGTTTATGAGCTACAGCGCTTTTATTTCTTTCAGTACATTATTCATTGTACGTACTGCTTCTGCACTTTTATTGAATTTTTCTTTATCCTCTTCATCGAGTTGAATGGGGACGATGCGATCCCATCCTTTTTTATTGATGATAACCGGTACGCCCAGATTGATATCTTCTTGACCAAATTCACCTTCCAAATAAACGGATGCTGTAAATAATTTTCCTTGATCACGTACGATACTTTCGACGACTGCAGCTGTTGCGGCTCCCGGAGCATACCAGGCTGAGGTGCCGATTAGGCTGGTTAATGTTGCTCCACCAACCATAGTTTTGTGTACAATTTCGCCTTGCTCTTCCGGGGTAAGGAAATCAGTGACTGGAATACTGTTCCACGTGGAGTGCTTGATGAGTGGTATCATCGTTGTATCTCCATGACCGCCAATGACAATGGCATTGAGATCGGCCGCAGAAGCATTCAGTTTTTCACTCAGTTGGTATTTGAATCGTGCTGAATCCAATGTACCGCCCATTCCAATAATTCTATTCTTAGGCAATCCACTTGATTTAAGTGCTAGATAGGTCATGGTATCCATGGGATTAGATACGATAACAATGATAATATCCGGAGAATGTTTTACTAAGTTTTCGACAACCGACTTGACAATATTGGCATTTGTCCCAATCAATTCTTCGCGTGTCATTCCAGGTTTACGTGGAATCCCCGACGTAATAACGGCAACAGTTGAACCTGCGGTTGACAGATAATCATTGGTTACCCCCTTGATTTTTGATTCAAAACCCAATAATGCGGCAGTTTGTGCCATATCTTGCGCTTTGCCTTCTGCAAAACCTTCTTTAATATCCAATAATACAATCTCCTCTGCGACATTTCGACGGATTAAATTGTCCGCTGTAGTTGCGCCTACAGCTCCAGCACCAACAATAGTTACTTTCATATGTAAATTATTTGTTTATTCATGAGCTAATTGTCCGCTTAAGTATAGACATCTGCCTTTTAATTATATAGCTGCCTTCGGCGGTTTTTATGCCACATCGCATACCCGGTCCATCTTCACGAATGCTTGTACTTTTTTTATATGGATATTTCATGAGCATTTATGTGGATTATTAAATAATTCTTGAATTTAATCAATTATTGTCAGTAAATCAATGTATTTAGCGGGAATAACTTGTTTTTTGACATAAGAAATAGACCCCTCCAAAATCGATGACTTTTATAAAATAGCAAAAAAAATAACAGGCCTGAAATTCGTTCAAGCCTGTTATTTCTATCGTGTAAAATCAAATTTGAAATCCTAGAACGGATAGCCGATGGCTAGGTTGAACATCAAATTATCCTTTCTCCATTTTGAACTTCCAAAGTCGATATCCTTAAATACCCAACGTTCTCCTTTTGGAAGATAGGGAATGCGGAAAGGTATGGACATATCTGTACGAATGATCAAAAACGTAAAGTCGAAGCGTAATCCAGCTCCACCGCCGACGGCTAATTCATTTAAAAAGTTCTTGCTGAACTTACCACCCGGCTTGTTGACATCATCCCGTTGCAACCACACGTTCCCGGCATCAATGAATGCTGCCCAATGAACAAAGCCTGCTAATTTAGCTCTGTATTCTGTGTTAAGTTCCAATTTGATATCACCGGTCTGGTCGGCATAGAAGAGGCCGTTGCTTAATTTTTCAGGGGCAACTGTTCCTGGTCCAATTGCACGAGCACCAAATGCACGGATACTGTTAGGTCCACCCACATAATATTGTTTTAAATAGGGAAGTGACCGAGAGTTACCATAGGAATAGCTTAATCCTAAACTGACCCGAGAAGCAAGCTGCGAATTCTCCGACAATTTGAGATAGTGTCTGCCATCGCCACTGATCTTGATGTATTGGGAGAAATAAGCATCGAACAATTTGAACGTTTTCCCTTTATTGAAATCAGCTCCTTTTATCAAACCGAGTATATTCCCCGAGAGGTCCAGGTTGCCTTTGAAATAAAATGTATTTTTCAAATGCTGCTTCATCGTATTTTGAAACGTGAAGTTATAATTTGGGCCAATCGTAAATTGTGGATCTATGGCGTGCCTTAACGCCGGAATAGTATCCATTTGTTTTTGGTAGTTTTCAGAAATACCTTTAGGCTGAACATAGGTAATCTCCATTAACGCAAGATCGTGTTGCTTCTCCTCAGACTCCTGCCAGATATAACCGTAATCCAATGCGATGGAATTTAAGGTATATGCTTTGCGGCGATTTAAAAATTCATAGCGGCCTTTGACATAAGTCTTCGGGATAAAACGTCGCGTAGGAGAAATCCTTCCAAAAGGGGACAATATCCGCGGGAAAGTCAGTGTAGCCTCCATCCCGTAACGGTAATAACTCGAATTGAGGTCAGCCGATCCACCGGTCTGGGTTTCATAACCACCGAATACATTAAAACTTAACTGCTCCGCACCTTTAAATGCGTTGCGTAAAGTCCAGTTGACATTAACTTCTGTACCATTGTATACAGAAGCCATTTTTCCCAAAAGTTCCACACGGAGTGATTTTTTTGGCAATGGGGTTAAGTAGTAGTAGACGTCTAGTGCATTGGGAACTTCTTTGCTGTCAACAAAGTTGTTTTTGACAAATTTCCAGCTATTGAGATTCACCAGATGGCTGATGGTTTGGTTGTGGGCATTACGGTTGTAGACGTCGCCGGGGTGGAAGAAGATATGATTCGCGATAACAGGCTTTCTATAAAGATGCTGGCGGTCTATAAAATAGTAGCTGCTATCATATAGTTCCGCGTTACGGGTGGATCGCTGGTAGCCCGAGCTTGTTTCCGTGTAGTTCGGGTAAACGTAGATTTTATTGATCTTTGACGGTACCCTCGCCTGTGCCGGTGTTTCCTTCTTTACAGTAACATACATGTCGACCTTGTTGTTCCGGTGTGAACTGTCTACCTGAACTAGGATGTAATCAGGGCTGAAATAATAATATCCTTTATTTTTGAGGTCATTGTCGATGCGGTCACGCTCATTTAGGATAACATCAAGGCTATAATTTTTGCCCACCTGTAAGAGACTTTTATCGGAGCTCGAACGAATATCTTTACCCAGCTGTGTGGTGCTGTCAATATCAAATTGAACAGATCTTATTCGGTAGATAAAATTTGGCTTGGCCGTATAATTAACCGTTGCTTTTTTGTTTTCAACTAAAGTGTCGGATTTTACTTCAGCATTAAAGAAACCAAAATTCTCCAGACGATTACGCAGTAGATTTTCATTGTACTCGCGATTGACATCGCTCAACAATACCGGTTTCTCACCAATTTTCTTGAAAAATTTTTTAATGATATTATTCCCCGCAGAATCGCCGGCCATATTGTTGAAGTACAACTTGAATGGTACGCCAGCTAGACGTTTATTGGGTTTGGGCATCAATGCCGCTTCTAAATGGGTCGCAATCTTTTCCTTGTTTTCCTTGGAGATGGTGTCCGAATCGACTATCACGTTGCCTTTAACATATAAGCTTTCCCCTTCTTTCAGATTCTTGGTTGAAGAACAGGATGCTATAAATGCAGCGAATGAAACTATTCCAACAATATACTTTAGTTTAGCTTGCATGATAACTCCTTTCCTCATCTTCATTTTTTATAGCTGTCGTTCTGATGGTATCTATAGTTGATTTTGGACTATCGCTTTTCGGCGTGTTTTTACTGGAGTCCAACTGTTGTTTACGTTTCTCTTGCTCTCTTTCCTCCATACGTTTTCTGTACTCAGGGCTATGGGTCATCAAACTATCTCTGATGACTGTGCGTACGCTATCACGATACACTGAATCGGTTTCCATACGTTCCACATCAAAGCGTTTTCTGAAACCTTTGCTATTCGTGTCATAGTACTCTTTGAGTTTTTTCGAGCTCATCCAGATTTCCCGGAATCTGTTGTAATCCATATTGATGATAAATCCGATACCTGTTTCTACATATTGGCCTTGGAGCGTAACCTGATATTGATTTTTACGATATACCCTTGCAAAATAGCGGCCATCTTGCGAAAGTTGATAATCCAATTGGATATCCCCAGCAATATTGTTGGCGGTTTCTCCCGGACGTGTATTTCCTTCAACTTCAAAATTAGAACCAACGGTAATTTTTAGACGATCATTTAAAAGCATTTTAGATACACCGATATTCAGATCTGTTCGGGTTTGGCCCGCTCCAGTAGCATAATCTTCCTCCGAAGTTAAGTTGAAATCCAGTTCTACTCCGGTGATAAGCTCGGAGGCAAGGCGGTTCAATTGACCGCTCAGGAATGAACTGATGCTATTTCTGACAATGGCTTCTGTACCACCGCCACCGGATAAACTTTCAAATGGATTGGTCGACATAAAGCGTCCTAAAACGATGAGTGAAAAGACCTGTTTGTTAAGTTCAGATGGATTTTCACGCAAGGTGGTCAATGCGTTATTTACTTTGCTGATCACATCTTGGGAAACAACGGAGTTGTTTTCGTCCAAGTCGATATCAAAATTCAGTTGCGGTTGGAACAATTTGTCTGTAATCTTCAACAAGACATTGAAAGGAATACGTTGCTTGTATAAATTAGCGTTTTCTGATCCCAGTTGCGTCGCTACAAGCTCCAGCGTTGGTGCTTTGGTTGTGTATGCTGCTGTGATATTAAGCTGCGCATCCAAGGGATCTCCGTTCCAGGTGATCGTACTTCCTTTTCGGAATGTAAAATCTTTTTTTACGGGACCAAAACTAAATGAATAGCTTCCTTTGTCTACGGTAAATGTACCTGACAAGGTAATTTTGCTGCTCGCATCAATGCCTGCATTCAGTTCCGCTTCTCCTTGGATATTCAGTGCATCCTGTGAACCGGCATCCAAGAGGATCTTAAATTTGGCATCTTTATCCGTTTGAAGATTCAGATCTACGTCGATTCCCGTCAGACGGGTTACGGTCATAGAATCTAATTTAGCAAATACATTGGCTCTTGTGGTATCACTCTTATCAACAAATTCGACAACACCTTTACGATCGGCCATCCCGGGATCCTCGTTTGGCATGACAAAGGTGAAATCGGTATCATCTAATACCTTGATTGTACCATCAACGATAGGCTTATCAAGATTCCCCCTAATGCGAAGGTTCGACGTAAGATACATTTTACCATAGAACATGTCGTTGTCGCTTTGTGTTGAATTGAGTACCTCAAAATTGTCTGTATTGACATTGAGATTAAAATCAAAATCAGTATACGTTTTGGTTTCTATGGATCCCGTTACCTTGGCAATATTCCCTTTTTTGTCTTCTAATGCAAATTTAGGGAAAGTAATACCCCTTTCATCCAGATGAATGGTTTCATCTTTAGCTTTGAAAAGCGCATTCAACATAGCAATATTGAATTGTGCATCTTTAAACTTCACATCGCCGTTAATGAGTGGTTTGGATGGCGATCCCGTTATTTTTAACTGGCCTTCAAGATTTCCCTTCGAGTCTTTTAGATAACCCAAACTGAATGCCTGAACCGTCTGCATGGAGAGTGGCGCAATATCTAAGGTGAAATCCAAGCTTGCTTCTCCCTTTGGAGGATTGATAAAATCACCACTTAATACGACATTGTTGCCATTTTCACTGATACTGATGTTCGCATTATAGGTGTTTTCCTTTTCATTGTTAACTTTTATGTTGACGTTCCCGACAGTATCTTGTCCAATATAGAATTTGTCGATCACAAGATCGGATACAAAGACAGGGCTACTTTCCAAACGTGATATGGTTGCCTGACCATTAATCCCACCGCCAAGATCGACTGTTTCACTTTCAAGCATTTTACTTAATGTCTCAATGCGGAAATTTTTAAAGGCAATGTTGAGTGGCGAATTGAGCACACTGTCCTGCGATGATATACTCAGCTCTTGTCCTTTATTACTTAAGATAAAGTCATTGGCCTGAATACCTGTACTTCCAAATTTGAGCACGTTGTTTGGATTTATCGTCCACTTGTCGTAGTTCAGCATAAGGCCATCCTGAAGTAGGCTAAAAACAAATGCTCCATTATCAACGCGCATATTGGCGCCCAAATGATACTGCTCTTTCTCTTTCTTGTCTTTAATCCAAAGGCCAAAATCCAAATTGTTTTGAATGACTTTACCACTGAAGACTGTATTCACGAGTTCGATATTGCTCACCTTGATTTTATTGATCAAGGCCGAGTAGTAAAGTGTACTATCCAAGGTATTAATATCCAAGGTGACGTTATTGATTTCGGTGCCACTATAGGTGATTTTAGGGGCATCTAGCTTGGCAAGAATAGTTTTTGACTGACTATTGAACATACCATCCAACGTAATATCAGACATTTCCGTTAGTTCTGGGAGAAAATCCTTTATAAATTTAGTCCTGGTCAATTGGGCCGAAAACTCAATATTCTGAGGCTCATATTTGGGAACTTTAACAGCTTTTCCCGGCTGGTAGTATACCTGTAAAATGTCTTGAATGGCATTCTGCAATTCTAAAATTTTGTATTTCCCGACCAAATGGGCATTCAAAAAGTCCGATTTGAGTAGCAGCAAATTGCGACTGGTATCGGCTTTTGCAACAAGTGAAATGCTGTCTAAAGTATAATATGCGTCGTTGTAAAGAACGGATGAATTGGTGATATGTGCTTCCCCATTTAAAAAATTCGGATCGGCTGAACTGAAATTGCCCACAAGTTTACCATGGTATTTGAGATCGTCGTCCATTAATTTTAAGTTTTTAAGATTAATGGTATCTACCATAAGCTCAAAATCCACCTGCGGATATTTGGACTTCATGTTGGCCGTTGCATTTAACTTCAATTGAATATTAGGGTCGGGACTAACCACGGAAGCTTTGATATCCCCTTTATCTGCAGTGAGATTCATATCGATATTCTGATAACGATAACCCATCGCATCCATTCGATTTACTTTGCCATCAAAATTGGCGACAAGTTTCTTCGGATCTGTTCCATGACCTTTGATTTTTCCCTCAAATGAAAGTATGCCTAAAGTACTGTCCATTTTCATGATCTTACCAATGTCAAAATCACGAATACTCACAAATGCATCATAGGTTGTGTCGCGAGCTATCATGCCTACTTTACCATTGAACTTGGCTGTTCCTTTCTCTGTTACCAGCGAAAGATTGGTGTTAAAGGCATTCATCCCCCCATTAAAAGTTCCCGTAAGGCCGATCGTATTAGGCAGCTCTATTCCGCTAGGAAGCATTTTTTTTGAAACCAACTTTTCGATATCCGAGCGGCCTGTGGTTAATTTCTTTAAATTAAGATCCATTGACATTTTATCGACGTTGGGTAGACCCTTTAAATGCAGACTTGCAATGACACGTGTATTGGACAGGGTTTGGAAATCAATTGCCGGAATATTTAAATCATTTACCTTACCCACAACGCGACCATCAATATTAAACTTTTTGTCCATCAATGGTTTCATCACCTGCATGGTATCCAAAAAAGGAGCAAAATAGTAGATGTCGCGCATATCTACGTGGCTCTTTTTGATCGTTGCATTGACATAGATCAGCTCTGGCTTTTTGGCAATAATATCCAAAGATGGATAGGTTACTTTTAAGTAATCACGCAGTAGGGTACGTGGTGTTTCTGCGTACAGGTTTTTGATCTCCGCGCCGGTATTTGTATACTTAAAATCCCCTTTCAATTGCTTGATCACAAACCCGGAATGATCAGAGGCTACAAGCTCTTTTAATGATCCGCTGATCGAATCGGCGCTATAGTAAAGATCATTTAAACTGGTTTTCATTCCAGGGATCTTAATATTGAAGTAATCAAAGCCTTTCATACGGGCCTGATTGTTGTCTCTATACGCTAAGCTTGTATTGTTGATTTGGATTTCTTTGGCTGAGACAACCCAGTTTATTTTGGTGGTATCCGCGGTGTTTTTCGCTTCTGTGTTTACTTTTTTCTGGATCTTTCCAAAGAGCACATTATTGTCTGAACCGTCAAGATTGATCGTTTGAATATCGACAAGTTCTTTGTTAAGGTCGATCTTGTTAATGTCTGCATGAAGATTTTTGATATAAAATTTTGTATTCAGCAGACTGGATTGATCCTCATAGCGCACTAAGATATTGGTCAGGTCAGCAATCTGTATACCGACATCGGGAAGCAAGGTGGTTACTTGTGCCGTTTTATCTGTAATGCCAAAATCTTTGACCGTGGGTGCCGTGCCATCAACAACTGGTCGCCATTGTTTCACTGTGGCACTCAGACCATCTATCTTCACTTTGGGCAGATTGAAAGCCATGTTTTTTGTGAGGTCGAACTTCTTGACGTTGGTATTTAGGCTGTTCAGGTAAACATCAGCACTCGTTCCAATAACATCATCGGCATAGACAATATGAAATTTATCAAATTTGACCTTATCAAGGTTAAATAGAAGGGCTGAACTGCTGTCTGCAGTCGGTTTGCTTTCCTTTTGAGAAGCGAAAGCTTTAACAATATAATCAAAGTTGAATGAACTGTCCGGCAATGTACGGCGGATTTTTGCGGTGATTCCTTCTGCTTCAATGCTTTGAATTTCAACGGTATTTTTCAGAAGTTTTAGCATGTTGATATCGACAGCTATGCTTTTTCCTGCTACTAAGGTATCCTTGCTTTGGTCAGCTAAATAGATGTCCTCTAAAACCAGTTTTTTAGGGAAATCAATATTAATGTAGCCAATTTTAACGGGGGTACCGATCTTACCTTCGACATAGTGTGTTACTTTTCCAGCAATATAATTCTGAACGGAGGGTATTCTGATTAAAAATACGATTAAAATAGCCAGCGCAATTATTACTCCAATAATCCACAATATTGTTTTGAAAGCAATTCGGGTAAATCTGTTCAACGTATAATTTGATTTAAGTATCTATTAATAAAAATTAAAACGGAAAAAAGTTTGCTAAGTTTTCAGCTATATAACGTATATCGTTTCGATTTCAGCAAACTAAGATAAATTTGCGTGTAAATGCAAGTTTAATTTATGTGCTATACTTGCTAGCAAATATTAGACAGTTCTTCATTTCCCTTGTATAAAATCATTTTATCGTGGGAATGTTCTAAAAACACATCAAATAATTGACCAAACCATTCTAGTCGTACAAAGTTTTTTGTTTTTTAATTTTATGTTAATAAAAACATTAAATACCTATCAATTTGTCAAAGTAATAGGTATTTAATAGATGCATTATCCTGCTCGATATTCGTTTGGAGAAGAATATAGGCAATTATTCCATCAGTTTTTTATACTTGCCCCAGTTTTCGAATACCACCCATAGCCAAATAATGAAAAGTACAGCCCAAATAATTAGTCCCTGTTGGCTGTAAAAAATCATGTTGTGGGTAAAAATACCAATGAGTATGGGGAAGATGACCAATGCACCCAGTGTTCTCGTTTTTGGGAAAATAAACAATAAACCGCCCAAAAGTTCGATGATTCCAACCAGTGGCATTAGCCATTTGATCGTGGCAAAAGCCTCAAATACTTTTTTCATGTCCATATCCATTGGTGGCGTAGGCATATAATGAAAAAGTTTATCCAGCCCTGCATTGATGAATAGCAAGGCAAATAAAATACAAAGTATATTTTTAAAGATCTTCATAACGGTCAATTTTAAATTGATTATTTTACGGTTATCGCTGTAGGGGGATCAGTGCTGTTATCTTCTTTGTCTTCTTCGTCTTTGTTTGTATTTCGTTCCACGGTGATCGTACATTCTGTAAGCAATGCGGCTACAGCACCGATTGCAGCAAAAACAGGTGCTAAGATCAAGCCTATGGCACCAACAGTTACTGGAAAGCTCATGATTTCTTTGCCATGTTTGTCCGAAATGCTGATTTTGCTCACATTGCCCTCAGCAATGATTTCTTTGATCTTTTGTAAAAGGTTTTCACCGTTAATCTGAAATGTCTCTTTGAATCCCATAATGATATAATTTAAGTTCGCTCCTATAAAGTTATTCATTTTTTTACAGGAATTTATATAAAGTTATCAGCATGGTTGATCTTTGGTTAATTATAAACTGTAGGGTTATTTTGGAATAGGGCAAAGCGCTTTTGCCTTTTGTTTCAAAAGTTTTTATCGTATATCCTTGTCCTATATATTGCCTGTGCATGACGGATCAAAATTTACTTGAGTCGTCTGTTGGCCTCTTTCGTGAAAGCTCGTGCTCTTCGTGGGGTACAATTGTCAATCAAATTCGCTCTTAATACGTTTTTTTATCGGATATACTTCGGATATTTAACGGAGCTTATTCGCTGGCAACCGAAGAAGCACCGAAGAAGCACCGAACGAGCTCCGAAGAAGTACCGAACAAGCACCGAATGATCTCCGAATTTGATCGCTCGTTAAACATAAAAAAAGTCCCGTGCATTGCACGGGACTTTTCGAGATTTATAGCGTAGCTGTTAACCTAATGCTGTTAAGCTTTCTTGAAGAATTTTAATCTTCGCTTCGGCATCAGCCTTTTTACTTTTTTCGTTTTCAACAATTTCAGGTTTAGCATTTTGCACAAACCGTTCATTGGAAAGCTTTTTGTCTACAGATACAAGGAAGCCTTTTAGGTATTCCAATTCTTTCTCGATACGCTCACGTTCAGCATCCGCATCAATATTATTTTCCAACGTAACATAACATTCGTCTTTGCCAGCAAGGAAACTTGCGGCACCAGCTACTTTCTCAGAAACAAAAGTTACGCCTTCCAAGTTTGCAATCTTGGTGATGATATCAATATATTGCTCCAGGTTGACGTCCGATTGTTGATTGATCGCTAATGGTAAAGCAACTTTAGGGGAGATACCTTTAGAATTGCGAATATTCCGAACTTCCGAAATAATCTGTTGAGCGATAGCGAAATCTTTTATAAGCTGCTCATCAAAATCATTCGCTATAGGATAAGGGGCAACGATAATACAATCTTTCTCGTCTTTCACACCGAACAGTTCGTCATGCCACAATTCTTCTGTTAGGAAAGGCATGAAAGGATGTACTAACGTGAGTATACGTTGGAAAAAAGATTTTACTGTTGCTAAGGTTTCGCTAGAAATAGGGGAGCCATAAGCCGGTTTCACTAATTCAAGGTACCAGGCACAGAAGTCATCCCATACCAATTTGTAGGTTGTCATCAGTGCATCTGATAAACGATAGTGTTTGAAGTTTTCTTCGATATCGACCAGAGCTTGATTTAACCTTGCCTCAAACCAAGCTGCCGAAATCTTATCTGAATCCGAAGCTGGAGTAGTTGTAATTTCCCAGCCTTTAACCAAGCGGAATGCATTCCAGATCTTATTGGCAAAATTACGGCCCTGTACACAAAGTTCTACATCAAAAGGAAGGTCATTACCTGCTGGAGCAGTCAATAACATTCCCATCCGCGTAGCATCTGCACCATATTCATTCATTAAATCAATCGGATCAGGAGAGTTGCCCAGTGATTTAGACATTTTACGGCCCAGTTTGTCGCGTACAATACCCGTGAAATAAACATTTTCAAAAGGCAATTGTCCGCGGAATTCATATCCTGAAACGATCATACGTGCTACCCAAAAGAAAATGATGTCTGGGGCAGTGACTAAATCTTGCGTAGGGTAATAGTAGTTGATTTCTGCATTTTCCGGTTCGTTGATGCCATTGAAAACCGAAATTGGCCATAGCCAAGCTGAAAACCAGGTATCAAGCACATCCTCATCTTGACGTAGATCGGTCAATTGAAGCGTTGTATTACCTGATTTTTCCTGCGCTAAAACAAGGGCTTCATCAACCGTTTGTGCAACCACAAAGTCTTCGTTTCCATCGCCATAGAAATAAGCCGGTATTTGGTGCCCCCACCACAATTGTCTTGAGATATTCCAGTCGGTAACATTCTCCATCCAATTGCGGTAAATATTTTTGAATTTCGTCGGATGAAATTTAATGGTATCGTCCATGACGTTATCCAATGCAGGTTTTGCCAAGTCTTCCATTTTAAGGAACCACTGATTAGAGATTTTAGGCTCAATAACAGCACCTGTTCGCTCTGAAGTTCCAACATTATTGGTATAGTTTTCAACTTGCTCCAATAATCCTTTTTCCTCCAGCTCTTTCTCGATTTCCTTGCGGACTTTAAAACGATCCATACCGGCGTAATGCAGGCCATTGTCGTTTAGTTTTGCTTCGTCGGTAAAGATGTCGACAAATTCCAGGTTGTGCTTTTTACCTAGTGCGTAGTCATTCACATCGTGCGCTGGAGTAACTTTAAGGCATCCTGTACCAAACTCCAAGTCGACATATTCATCTTCAATGATGTTCACTTTTCTGCCAACGATCGGCACGATGACTTGCTTTCCTTTTAACCAGGTGTAGCGCTCATCATTGGGATTGATACACACCGCTGTGTCACCAAAGATGGTTTCAGGACGGGTAGTCGCCACAACAATATATTGATCTGTTCCTTCAACCTGATATTTCAGGTGGTATAATTTGCCGTTTTTCTCTTTATAAATAACCTCTTCGTCTGAGATATTTGTTTTTGCTTCAGGATCCCAGTTGACCATGCGGTAACCACGATAAATCAATCCTTTACGATATAGATCTACGAATACGCGGATAACAGATTGATATAGCTCCGGATCCATGGTAAAACGTGTACGATCCCAGTCACAGGAAGCGCCAAGTTTTTCGAGTTGTTTTAGAATAATACCACCGTATTTTTCCTTCCATTCCCAAGCATGTTTTAAGAAATCTTCACGCGATAAAGATCGTTTGTCAATTCCCTGTTCTTTCAACATAGCGACGACCTTAGCTTCAGTGGCAATGGAGGCGTGATCGGTCCCCGGTACCCAACAAGCGTTTTTTCCCTGCATACGTGCGCGGCGAATCAAAACGTCTTGAATGGTATTATTCAGCATATGCCCCATGTGCAATACTCCCGTGACATTCGGAGGAGGCATCACAATCGTGTAAGGTTCACGTTCGTCCGGGGTGGAACGGAAAAATCCATTCGCTTTCCAATAGCTGTACCATTTTTCTTCAGCTTCTTTTGGATTGTAAGTTTTCGCTATGCTCATTTTAAATTTTTGTATTCAAACTTTTAAGGAACACAAAAGTAAGGAATTCTATGTTATTTTCCTTAGTAATCCATTGATCTTGTTCTCAAACAAAAAGAAGTTATGAATAAAGGTTAAACAATAAGTTCATTGATGATCCTCCTAAGCAAAAGAGTCGGTTATTGCAGTGAGGTAAAGCATAACGCAGGATTTATACTTTTTTAATCTTTTCTTCATATTACTAAGTAATTAGCCCGTATTTCATGTAAATTAATGTAAATTTGCCTGTTTTATTTTTACACGAAGGGATGCAACGATTTGCGAATGAGCTTAGAGCTTTAACACAGTATTTTCTGTTCTGGTTAATTATCTGTTTTATAGATAGATTGATTTTTGTTACTGCTTTTTTTGAGAAAATAGGTTTTTCGAATTTTACGGAGATTTTCAGAATTTATTACCACGGTTTGAACCTGGATTTTTCTGCTGTTTCCTATATATGTGCGCTGCCGTTTCTTGTGTATTGCATGTTAAGTTTTTTCCCAAAACTGAAACCCAAACGGCTGATCCTGGATATCTATACCATTATTGTTCTGGTATTGTTCTTTGTGACAAGCTTTATCAATGTTAACATCTACCGGGAATGGGGTGACAAAATTTCTAAACGTGCCATCGATGCATTTTTTGCCTCACCTTCGGGAGCCGTAGCTTCGGCAGAGTCCACGCCGGTGTTTCTCCCCATCGTTGGGATGTTGATCGGTATATTCTGTGGTTATTTTCTGTACCGCTGGATGTTTAAAAAAGTCTCTTTTTTCAATATCAAATCTCCTGTAGGTAATTTTTTCAAACTGGCGATCGGAGTTTTTGTGCTTTTTACCTTTATCCGCGGTGGATATGGGAGAGCGACACTAAACCCTAGTAAAGCCTATTATTCCGAGGACACGTTTTATAATCATGCAGCGGTTAATACCCAATGGTCTTTTTTACGGGATTTCTTTGCCGAAAGTACCAAACTGAAAAACCCCTATAATTATTACGCGGATCAGAAGGATATTCAGGACAAGCTACGACCCGCCTTTCAAAGCCAACCTGATTCTGCCGTTGAGGTATTGTCAACGTCTCGTCCGAATGTCGTTATTATTATGTTGGAAAGTTTTGTCGGCGATCTCATTCAGTCTCTTGGCGGGGAAAAGGGAATTACGCCACACATGGAAGAATTGATTAAAGGCGGTATTTTGTTTGACCATATTTATTCTGCTGCTGATCGATCCGATAAGGGCATGGTAGCGGTGTTGAGCGGTTTTCCGGCGCAAGGACCCGAGAGTATTATCAAGTATATCGACAAACATGAAAATATGCCTGCCATTGGTCAGGAGTTCGATCATGCCGGCTATGAAACATCATTTTATCATGGTGGTCAGAGCGAGTTTTACAATTTTAAATCGTATATGCTGACGCATGGGATGTCTAGGGTGGTGGATAATGCCAATTTTGGATTGGATGCAGAACGTGCCTCATGGGGTGTATATGACCATGTGGTCTTTAATCAGATGATCAAGGATTTTAAAAAAGAAAAACAACCTTTCTTTTCGACGATCTTTACCTTAATTAATCACGAACCATTTGAGTTAAAACACGGCTATAAATTTGGCAATGCTACCAATGCGGATAAATTCCGAAGTACGGCAAACTATACGGATTCAGCTGTTTTTGATTTTATCAATAAAGCTAAAAAGGAAGCTTGGTATAAAAATACCCTTTTCGTAATTGTGGCTGATCATGGCCATCGCCTTCCTTCAGAAAAATGGGAGCTATTTCACCCCAATCGCTTTCATATTCCGCTGATCTTTTTCGGTGATGTGATCAAACCTGAATATCGTGGGAAAATATTCAATAGAATCGGCAATCAAACGGATTTGGCGACTACCTTATTGACACAACTGAAACTCCCTACAGATCGTTATCATTGGAGCCGGGATCTTTTTAATCCGACGACACCTCAAATAGCGTTCTATAATTCCAAAGATGCCTTTGGAGTGATTACCCCTCAACAGGCTGTTTCTTTTGATAATGTAGGACGGATTATTAATTATAGGTCCAATAAGGAATATCCCGCTGGCAAAACAGACAGCTTATTGAATATCGGCAAAGCGTATTATCAAGACGTATATCGTGAATTTTTAAAATATTAGAGCTATGAAATTAAGAGGAGTATTTGCACCTTATTTTGCTGTCGCAATTCGTTTTATCTTTCTTTTGGTCATCTATGCGTTATTGCGATTGGGGTTTTATGGCGTCAATGCTTCCCTATTTCCTCATGTCGATGCAGGTAAGCTCTTGGTGATGTTTGCGGGTGGTGTACGATTCGACATTGTAGCCCTGCTGTATTTTAATATTCTTTATATTGTGATGCTGACTGTTCCAGGTCCGTTTAAATCGAATAAAATCTATCAAAAAGTTGCAAAATGGATCTTTGTCGTGACCAATTCAATTGGTATAGCGTTAAATCTGATTGATTTTGCCTACTATCCATTTACCCTAAAAAGGACGACAGGAACGGTAATTGACCAATTTTCCAATGAATCCAACCTGATGAAGCTGGCTTTTGATTTCTTTTTGGATTATTGGTATCTCATTATAGTGTTGGTACTGGTGGTGTATGGTTTGATTAAATCGTATAAACTTATTCAAATTGAAAGGACTACGAAATATAGCTGGAAGTCATTTTTGATCCAATTGCCTTTGTTTTTATTGACGGCCTTCCTTTTCATTGGTGGTGTGCGTGGCGGTTGGGCCCATAGTACCCGTCCCATTACATTGAGCAATGCAGGTGATTATGTGGAGACACCGGAAGAAATGAATATTGTGCTGAATACGCCATTCAGTATATTGAAAACTTTAAAGGCTGTCAATCTTAAACCTATCCATTATTATTCCGAACAAGAGCTTGAACAGTTATACAACCCTATTCATGTGCCACAATCAGACAAGCCCTTTGCGAAGAAAAATGTCGTCGTTCTGATTTTGGAGAGTTTTGCAAAAGAACATTTTGGTGAGTTGAATAGAGATATCCAAGGTGGAAAATACAAAGGTTATACGCCTTTTTTGGATTCATTAATCCGCAATGCTTACACATTTACAGATACCTATGCCAATGGCCGTAAATCAATTGATGCTTTACCATCAGTCATTACCGGCATTCCTTCCATAGGTGAGCCTTTTGTGCTTTCGATATATTCTGGAAATGAAACCACAAGCTTAGCGAAGCTTTTAGGGAAAAAGGGATATGAGACGGCTTTTTTTCACGGAGCACCCAATGGCAGCATGGGCTTCTCCGCTTATATGAAACTGGCGGGTATCCAGCATTATTTTGGTAAAAACGAATATAACAATGACGCTGACTTTGATGGTATATGGGGAATCTGGGATGAACCTTTTTTGCAATTTGTAGCGAATAAGATCAACACGTTTCATCAGCCATTTTTCGCTAGTTTCTTCTCTTTATCTTCGCATCACCCATTTAAGGTACCTGAAAAGTATCAGGGGAAATTTCCTAAAGGACCTTTGCCGGTACAGGAACCCATTGGATATACCGATAATGCGCTGCGTGAATTTTTTGCAACAGCATCGAAAATGTCTTGGTATAAGAATACGGTATTTGTTATCTGTGCAGACCATGCTACTGTAAGCTACCTGCCGGAATATCAAACGGCAGCAGGGGGCTTCCAAATTCCTATTATATTTTATGCACCCGGTGATAATCTAGTTGGCAAAGCGGATAAACTGGTACAGCAAATAGATATTATGCCTACTATTTTGAATTATCTGCACTATGATGAGCCTTATTTCGCATTTGGTTCAGATGCTTTCAAACCGGGTAAGGATAATTTTGTGCTTAATAATAACTCAGGAAGCTATAATCTCTACTATAAAGATTATATGATGTCTTATGATGGACTGAAAGTGACATCATTTTATGATCTTAAGAAGGACCGCTTGATGAAACAGGATCTGTTAAAACAACATCCAGCGGTATTGGATACGATGGAGACCAAGATGAAAGCTTTTATCCAGCAATATAACAACCGTATGATCGAAAACAAGCTGACCTATAAAAAATAACAGCCGGTTTTCTACCTGTTCAATTTAGCGCGAATGCTTCTATCGATAATAAACAAAATCAAATCATAGACGAGGTAGATCAGGGGTAAGGTGAAGATGATCAACAGGATAAAACCTCTGGACTTTTCGTCAAAGACTCCATTGACAAGATAGTTGGCCACACTGGACCAAAACCAGATGAAGAAGTAGAAAGAGCTTGGAATGATTAGATTTCCAAGTAGGAGTGCATAGCGGTATCGGCCAGTTTTGTATTTTAGATAAATACAGCGGATATGCAGGCATAGCAGGCATATTGACCCAATCAGGGCGAGCAGCTCGGGATGTACCCAAAGAATCGCTTGTGCTAACATGGAGGTTTTTAAGCCAACTTCAATATGAAAACTCTCTTTCTTTTCTACCTGATCAATTCTCCAGTGAACAATGGAATCTGTCTGTAATTTGGCAGTTCCCAGATCCTGTGTAAGTACATCCATCTTCCCGTCGAGGTGCAGATAGAGTTCAATCGGGCCAAAAGACGACCAGTACCTGGAAGGGAATAGGAGGTAATCAATTTTGTATCTGGTCCGAATATCCCGACGGTCATAGCCCATATAAGCGCTGTATTGAACCTGAATACTGTTATCACCTTTGTGTAGCTTAGCCGTAAAATGAAATGCATCATTCGGCGAAATACGCTTCCATTCATCGCTGTCGTAGCTGATTTCATAATAGCCATCCTTTAAACGTAAAAAAGGAAATTTTGAACCGGGCTGATCCATTTTTTTTCCTTCAATTTCGTTCTGATTAACAAGTATGCGATCTAATCCGTCCATATTTAAAGCGAGAAATACCAGTGGCAATTCGATAGCCTCTTCTGCATGGATGTTATAGACAATGCTGAAGTGACTGCGATAGTCCGAATTATAATCAGCAGTGTCTGCCAAAAGATGAATGTCAATACGCTCATTGGTAACTTTCAGCTTTGCGGCAGGAACAAGCTGTCCTGTTATACTGTGGGGGCTCATTGGATTTGCCATGTTGGCAAACAGTGTCATTACAGCGCGTAGTAGATATACGGTTGTTAGTAGAATTTTATACTTCATTTGCTTGATATTGTCTGCTTAATATCAAGTTTCATATTCGTATGCCGGCCTTTAAATTACAGTGTCGGCTGTATATTAGGATATGCTTGATCTTTAGCAAGATGGAAGTAAAAATTAAAAAGGAGAAATTAAAAAGGCGATTTATATTCGTCTATCTCTGATTCATATTTGTCAAGTATATTGTTTCTATTCCGATGTCAATAAAAACCTTCATGATTTCGCAGGCACCCACAGCAATGAAAGCGAACTGAAGGTTCTTTCTGGCCAATAATAGGACACTCTTTCAAAAAAAAAGACCCATGCCGCAAAGCATAGGTCTTTTATATTTCCAATTTTATTGAGGTTTAAACACCCAACAATAAACGAGCTGGATCTTCCAATAATTGTTTTACACGAACCAAGAAGCTTACTGATTCACGACCATCGATGATGCGGTGATCATAAGAAAGTGCAATATACATCATTGGACGGATCACCACTTGGCCATTTTCAGCAATAGGACGTTGGATGATGTTGTGCATACCCAAGATTGCGGATTGTGGAGCATTGATGATTGGCGTAGACATCATTGATCCGAATACACCACCGTTGGTAATTGTAAATGTACCACCAGTCATCTCGTCAATCGTTAATTTGTTGTCACGCGCTTTAACCGCAAGTGCAGCGATTGCTTTTTCGATTTGTTCCAATGACATTGCATCAGCGTTACGGATAATCGGAACAACTAAACCTTTAGGGGCAGAAACCGCGATTGAAATATCTGCGAAATCAGAATATACAATCTCGTTATCTTCGATACGTGCATTCACGGCAGGCCATTCAGCTAATGCAGTTGTTACAGCTTTTGTAAAGAATGACATGAAGCCAAGACCGATTCCAAATTTCTCTTTAAAGGTATCTTTATATTTAGCACGAAGATCCATGATCGGCTGCATATTGACTTCATTGAATGTTGTCAACATAGCCGTTTCGTTTTTAACGGCAACTAAGCGTTTTGCGATTGTTTTACGTAATGAAGATAATTTCTCACGACGTTCGTTTCTAGAGCCCGCTACCGGAGCAACTGTCGCAGCAGGAGCAGCGGCAGGTTTTGCTGCTGGTGCAGCTGCTTTAGCAACAGGTTGAGCTTTTTCGGCATCTTCTTTTGTGATGCGACCTTCTTTACCTGTTCCTTTTATTGTAGAAGGATCAATTCCTTTTTCTCTTAAGATTTTTGCAGCAGCAGGAGAAGCTGTACCAGCAGCATAGCTATCTGGATCTTCATCTTTTGCAGCGGCAGCCGCAACTGGAGCAGCATTTGACGCTTCTGCAGCAGGGGCAGCAGCTGGAGCTGAACCACCGGCAGGAGCAGCACCTTCTTCAATTGTACAAACAACAGCACCGATTTCTAAAGTATCACCTTCTTGTGCAATGATTCTTAAGATACCCGCTTTTTCAGCTGGTAATTCAAACGTTGCTTTGTCTGATTCCAGTTCGGCGATGTTTTCATCCATCTCCACATAATCGCCATCTTGTTTCAACCATTGTGATAAGGTTACCTCCGTGATTGATTCACCTACGGTTGGTACTTTAATTTCTAAGCTCATATATAATGTTCTTTATTGACAATTGCGTCCTATAGATAAGACGCAATTGATTTTAAATTGTTTTTATTCGAATGATTTATTTAAGATTTCTGCTTGTTGTGCAACGTGTTGTTTCATGTAACCCGTAGCTGTACTTCCACTTTCTTTACGGGCAACAAAACCTGTAAATGCAATCTCAGTACCCATTAGTTTACGGCAGTAGTAAGACCATGCTCCCATGTTCTCATTTTCTTCCTGAACCCAAACAAATTCTTTTGCCTTGTTGTATTTTTTACGGATTGCTTTCAATTGCTCTGTAGGAATTGGGAATAATTGTTCCAATCTCACGATAGCGATATCTTTGCGTTTGTCCGTTTCTTGTTTTTCTAATAAGTCGTAGTAAACTTTACCCGAACAGAATAAGACGCGTTTAACGTCTTTCGCCGCAACATTTGCATCATCAATTACCTCTTGGAAAGCAGCTTCTGTAAAATCTTTCAACGGTGATACCACTTTAGGATGGCGCAACAATGATTTTGGCGTAAATACAACCAATGGTTTACGGAACTCACGTACAAGTTGACGACGCAACAAGTGGAAATAGTTAGCCGGAGTAGTACAGTTTGCTAAGATCATATTCTCATCCGCACATAATTCTAAGAATCTTTCGATACGTGCTGAAGAGTGCTCAGGACCTTGACCTTCCATACCATGAGGAAGCATCATAACTAAACCGTTAGAACGTTTCCATTTTGTCTCTGCACTCGATAAATATTGATCGACGATGATTTGAGCACCGTTATAGAAATCTCCGAATTGAGCTTCCCAGATTGTCAACGAATTTGGATTAGAAGATGCATAACCATATTCAAATCCCAAAACAGCATATTCTGAAAGTAACGAATTGTAGATTGAGAATTTATCGCCACCTTTAATATTGGCTAAAGGAACATATTTCTCTTCCGAATCTTCAAGCGTCAATACCGCATGACGGTGTGAGAATGTACCACGTTGTACATCCTGACCCGAGATACGTACACGGTTACCTTGATCCAATAATGTCGCGTAAGCCATCAATTCGCCCATTGCCCAATCGTATGAATCAGCAGTGATCATTTTGGCACGATCTTCAAATAAACGTGTAATCTTGCGGAAGAATTTTTTGTCCGAAGGTAAGGTTGTGATTTCTTTCGCTAATTTTAAGAATAGATCTTTTGCAACTTTCGTTTTATCCGAAGTTGTTAATACTTCACCTTTTTTAGCAGGACGCAATCCTTCCCATGCACCTTTAAACATCGGGATCTCTTCAGTCAATACCTCAACTGTTTTAGATTCCTCAAATTTAGTTTGCAATTCAGCTTTAAATTCTTTCTCGATATTTTTAGAATACGCCTCGTCAATACTTCCTTCAGTAATTAATTTTTTAGCGTAAACTTCTTTCGGGTTCGGATGTTTTTCGATGATTTTATACAACAATGGTTGTGTGAATTTTGGTTCATCAGCCTCATTGTGTCCAAATCTTCTATAACATAACAGATCGATAAATACGTCTGTTTTATATTTTTGACGGTATTCAACAGCTAAATTAATCGCATAAACTACCGCTTCAGCATCGTCACCGTTCACATGGAACACAGGTGAAGAAGTGATTTTTGCTACGTCTGTACAGTATGTTCCAGAACGCGCATCCTTGTAGTTCGTTGTAAATCCAATCTGGTTGTTGATGACAATATGTACTGTACCGCCAGTTTTGTAACCATCGAGTTTGGACATTTGGGTTACTTCGTAGACTACACCTTGTCCAGCAATTGCTGCGTCACCATGAATGATGATCGGTGCAATTTTAGAAGAATCACCTTCGTATTTGAAATCAATCTTAGAACGAACCATACCTTCAACGATTGGATCTACAGTTTCCAAATGCGAAGGGTTCGGTGCCAAACTTAAATGGACAGATTTGCCATCGTTTGTTTTAACCTCAGATGAAAAGCCCAAGTGGTATTTTACGTCACCACCAAAGTTTACTTCGGGATCATCAGCGTAAGTCTTACCTTCAAATTCAGAGAATACTGATTTGTAAGATTTACCCATGATATTAGTCAATACATTCAGACGGCCACGGTGAGCCATACCGATAACAAATTCCTGGATACCGATTTCTGCACCTTTTTCAATGACTGAATCTAATGCTGGGATTAAACTTTCCGCGCCTTCCAATGAGAAACGTTTTTGACCTAAAAACTTAGTGCCTAAAAAGTTTTCGAATACAACGGCGTGGTTTAATTTGTTTAAAATTCTCTTTTTTGTGTCCAAAGAGAATTTTGGCATGTTACGGTCCGCTTCCATACGGTCCTGTAACCATTTAATTTTTTCTGGGTTACGGATATATTTGAATTCTGCACCAATAGAACGGCAGTAAGTATCCTCCACCAATTGACGGATGTCTTTTAATGTCGCTGGACCTAAACCAACCTCAACACCTGCATTAAAAACGGTGTTCATGTCTGCTTCAGCAAGACCAAACGTTTCTAATTCCTTTCCAGGATAGTATTTACGTCTCTCACGAACAGGGTTAGTGTGTGTGAATAGGTGGCCACGGTCGCGGTAGCCATTGATCATGTTCAGCACATTGATTTCTTTCAATACGTGCTCAGGAGTAGCTTCGCCTACTGAACTTGTTGTTCCACCAGCATTTTGACCGAAATCAAAACCTTCAAAGAATTTTTGCCATCCGAAATCTACCGATTGGGGATCTTGCTTGTACGATTGATATAAGCCATCGACATAAGCCGAATCAGCATTACTCAAATATGTCAGATTGTCCATTTACAATTAAAACTATGAAATTTGTCAAAGTTATGAATAAAAAAAGAGTTTCTAATACTGAAATTGAATAATTTAATCAATAAATCTATCCAATTCTTAACATTTTTAGCATGATTTAAAAAGGGCTTCTAGCGTACTACAAATTTATTTTCTATTGGAATTATTTATTTCTGCCGAAGATTTATTTAACCAGTATTTCCTCCAGTTTTGGAAGTCCATTTGGGAAATGAGTTTTGATCAATTTTTGCCAGTCCAGTGCCTTATTGTCTTTTTCACTTGTCCCAACCCCGGCAATATGAGACCACTGTCCATAAACAGTTGCCGGAGAATAGTCTAATAGATGTTCTTCATACCAGGAGGCGCCACGAAGCCAGTTTACCTGATACTCATGAACTAAATAGCTGGCCGCGATTAGGCGTGCTTGATAGGGGATATAGCCGGTCTTCTGTAATTGGACCATCACACTGTTTATAAAATCATGTTCTGTATGGCCCGATTTCCATTTTTCAAATAATTCCTCATTTCCTTCTAAGGTCGGATGATCCTGATGGGAGCTGTTTTTAGTGCCCTGTGGCTTAAAAAATATATTCGGATATTTTTTAAGCATAAACCTAAAATAATCGCGCCAGAGAAGGATGTCGACAATTTTTTCAAATCGTTTGTCCTTTTTACCTTCACCAAGTTTTTTGATATTGTTATAGAGTAAAATAGGTGACAAGGCACCTGAAGCTATAAAAGGCCCTAGAATCAAGGGGTCCTGGTCCGTTTCCGGATAGGTTGACAATACCGCATGCATAATACTAAGCGCTGTGTCTTCGCCACCGAGAATATAGATGTCATCAACAGATTTGATCTCCTCCTCTGAATAGCCTAAATCTTTTAATGAAGGGATTTTGGTGTCCTCGAGATGGGGAGGGGTAAGGAAATTGGTAGGAAACGGGATTGGTTGCCGAACTAGACTTTCCCGCTCAACTTTTTTCTTGAAAATAGAAAAACCATTGGGTATATCTTTAATAGGGAAAGGGAGGTCTTCTTTGTGGTACAGGGTATGGCCAATGAAATGACGCAAATTTATTTTGCTGCTCCAAAGCTCACTTTCTACTTTTTCCGATATAGAAGTTTCCCGAAGTGCCACTTCGCGGTGGTGATAAACTTCGTTGACTTGGTATTTTTGTGCTATTCTTGGGATAATATCTTCAGGCTTGCCAATATAAGTTAATAAGTCGCTACCATGGCTCTTTAATTTTTCTTTTAAAGCGGTTACGGCTTCGATGACAAAGGCCGCCCGTAAAACACCGGTATTTAAGGTGCCAAATTGATTGCGGTCGAAATATCGGGGATCAAAACAGTATACCGGGATGATAAATGAACTTTTTTCAGAAGCTTGATAAAATACTTCATTGTCATGAAGTCTTAAATCATTTCTAAACCAGATCATTGTAGCCCTTTTGTCCATAGAGGTGAAGATAAATACTTTTTAGTGCAGCCTATTTTCAGAAGATTTACAAATATATAAGGATATTGTGTTCCTGAAAGTATTTATGCGCGAATTGACAAAAAAAGGACAATGACGGTACTTGTTTGAATGGTTTACTATATTTTGGTTAGGAAAAAATAAAAATAGTGTTAAACTTATTTGATGTTTCTCTGTTCTAAAATCAGGGAATTATGATATTTGTAGGTCATTGCCGTTGCTCTTGAGACGATCGGAGTAACAGATTAAAAGCGTAAGAAAAACATGGAAAAGATAGCTGCATCACCAATGAAACCATCCTAGGGATTTTGTTCGTTTAAGAGATTGAAAGGGTAATACATAAATACAGCGTACTAGGAAGAAACGATCTTATTTAATGGCTCACGATCGTGAGAACGGATCATTAAATCGTGATGGTTTCATAGCCATAAAAATAGAGAATACGAATGAAAAAGGTTTTAATCAGCGGGCTAAATACCTATTTGGGACGACGGGCATCCTGTTATTTGCAATCCAGCGATTTTGATGTGACGGGATTAGTGCGCAACTTATCCCTTTTTAATAAAATAGTGAAAGAAAAGGTAACGGCAAAGCTTTTTGAATTGGACCTGCTGCGGAAAGGGGAAGCTTTCGAGCGTTTTCAAATTACTGATCTCAATTTTGGGATTTATTTTACACAAGTTCCCTCGCTTGACAATGATATACAGCTTCAGCTTGAACTTCTCGGCCTGCGCAATTTTGTAGAAATTTGTAAACGTGCCGGCAATAATCGTGTCATCTATGTTGCTCGGTTAATGGATGAACATTTTTTGGAGCCAGTACGTAATCTACTGGAGAACTTACGCGTCCAATATACCATTGTGATTAAAAGTAGCGTGATCGGGAAAGAGAGTGTTTTAAATCGGATATTTGCGAAACTTGCCAAACGGCAGACCATATTTTATTGGAACTGGGTGGCTTCGCTGAAGTTTCGACCGCTGCCTTTGCTCGATGTATACCGCTGGCTGCGGGAAATGCCTTGGGAAAATAATTTTATATCAGAAGTTATTTACCTCGGCGGCAATGAAGAAATGACGTTTAGAGGCTTATTTTACCATTTCCTCAAGTGCACTTCCGAGAGTCAAAAGAGAGAAATAGGCGTCAATAAATTTTTTGCTAAACTCTTGCTGACAAGGTTGAATGATATCAATAAAGAAGATATCGACGAATTTAGAAGAGTACTTTATTATGAGAAAAATGTAGATAATTCAACTTGGCAACGGGTACAGGCATTTGAATTTACTCCTTTGAAATCCTATGTCTGCATGGATACCTAGTGGGCTACTGAAGCCCTTGCTCGATGTGCTTGTTTTTGTTTGAACGTTGCTTTTAGAATGTTTTGGCCATCTTATGTCGGTTGTATCCGATGGTAGGGGAGCAAGATCGAAGATCGCTAAAGGTTTTTTCTTTATATCCTGTTTAATAAATTATTCTGTTAAATTTGTGGATTAACGTGTTGAAGCAGATTTAATATATGGGATACAATAGTTTAGAAGCATGTGTTGCGGATCTTGAAAAACATGGCCATTTAATCCGGATCAAAGAAGAGGTCGATCCGTATCTGGAGATGGCTGCAATTCATATGCGGGTATTTGATGTTGAAGGACCGGCATTGTATTTTGAAAATATCAAAGGTTCGGAGTTTCCCGCTGTATCTAATTTATTTGGAACGCTGGATCGTTCGAAGTTTATGTTTCGGGATTCGCTGGATCACCTGAAGAAATTGGTGGATGTTAAGATGAATCCTGCCGCAGTGCTGAAAAATCCCTTTCAATATATTGGTTCATCGATGACCGCCCTAGGAGCTTTACCCTGGAAAAAAAAGTCGGGGGCTCCCATACTTCACGGAAAAACATCAATTAGTAAACTTCCGCAGATTGTCAACTGGCCAATGGACGGTGGCGCTTTTGTGACGATGCCGCAGGTATATACGGAAGATGTTGCCAAACCTGGTATTATGCAGGCTAATTTGGGGATGTACCGGATTCAGCTTTCCGGTAATGATTATCTGCCCGATCAGGAGATTGGTTTACATTATCAATTACATCGTGGTATCGGGGTCCATCAAACTAAGGCAAACGCGCTCGGTAAACCTTTAAAGGTGAGTATTTTTGTCGGCGGACCTCCAGCCCACCCCTTGTCTGCAGTAATGCCGCTACCGGAAGGACTCTCCGAGATGATCTTTGCCGGGGCATTGGGAAATAGAAGATTTCGCTATTTTTATGATGATGAAGGCTTTTGCATCTCTGCGGATGCAGACTTTGTTATTACAGGTACCGTTTATCCCAACGAAAATAAACCAGAAGGTCCTTTTGGTGACCATATCGGCTATTATAGCTTAACTCATCCGTTTCCGCTGATGAAGGTGCATAATGTGTACCACAAGAAAAATCCAATTTGGTCTTTTACAGTTGTGGGCCGACCACCGCAGGAAGATACTAGTTTTGGAGCTTTAATCCACGAAATTACGGGTGCGGCTATTCCAAAGGAGATTTCAGGTCTCCATGCCGTTAATGCTGTTGATGCGGCTGGTGTACATCCCTTGCTTTTTGCAATAGGGTCTGAACGGTATACGCCTTATCAGCGTGTCGATCGACCGCAGGAAATTTTAACAATAGCCAATCAGATACTGGGTAAAAACCAGCTCAGCCTTGCTAAATATTTGTTTATTTCAGCACATGAAGATAATCCGCAATTGGATATTTATGATATTCCGGCTTTTTTGGGGCATATCCTTGAACGCATAGACCTTACTCGAGATGTTCATTTTCAGACCAACACGACTATTGATACCTTAGATTATTCTGGAGATGGATTAAATGCTGGTTCAAAGGTGGTTTTTGCTGCCGCTGGTTCAAAGAAAAGAACTTTGGGCCGTGAATTGCCAGCCAATTTTGAGCTGCCACGACCTTTTAATCAGGCAAAATTTGTCATACCAGGTGTGATTGCGATAGATGGACAGGTATTCTCCACATACGAGCATGAATCGAAAATTATGGCGGAATGGTGTCGCGCTGCCGCAGCAAGTTCCTGGGAAGGTTTTCCGTTGATTGTTTTATGTGATGATGCTAACTTTACCGCTGCCACTGTCAATAACTTTGTTTGGACAACGTTTACCCGGAGTAACCCTGCGTATGATATTTATGGAATAAATAGTTTTACAGCATTTAAACATTGGGGTTGTGAAGGTCCTCTGATTATTGATGCGCGAACAAAACCCCATCATGCCCCGGCTTTGATTAAAGATGAAGCGGTAGAAAGACGTGTGGATCAGCTTGCTGCGAAGGGAGGCTCGCTGCATGGAGTTATTTAAGAGCGCTTAATGCCTGTTCATTCAGGTTTATGGTTGAGAAATTATATTAGAATAGATTTTAAAAGGTATAACATCAAGATGAATACAGCAGAATTATTGATTAAATCAAAAGGAAGCGAATTACAGTTTCAGGAAGTATTGGCTCATATTGCCGATCATTACAGCTATAGTCCCAGTGCATTTCAGAATGGGACGTTGAAAAATTCGAAAGAAGAAAATCAAGGCAGTGCAAAAGTTTTCTATTTTGCACAGTTGAATGGTCTTTCGCAGGAGGATACTTTGCGCCTTTTTGCCGAGCATTATCAGAATGTACTCGATAATCCTGAGGGAGAGGGACATCAGAACATCCGTCAATTTAGGACAAATGGCTGGGATGGGATCCTGTTTGAGCAAGAGGTATTGGTAAAGAAATAATAGTCCATCTGAAGGGTGGAAGCTCGAGATGAAATAGACGACTTCCTGTAGCGACAGGTTCAATTGAGATCGCCTAAATAGGCAGAAGTCATCGAAAATAGAAAGGGCGGTAAACTGTTGTTACCGCCCTTTTTTTGCCAAATATATTACGGACTGTTTCGCTGGCTTAAGGCTTACTTTCGCAATCTTCTTCTTTATTTCCGCCAAAATAAACCATCCAGCAAATGCCAAATTGATCTTGAAAAGCGCTGTATAGTTCGGCAAAGAATGTTTCGCCGAGCGGCATTTCAACAGCCTTTGCATTGGTACTCAGTGCATCGTATAATGTTTTTGCCTCTGTGGTGCTTTCACACATCAGCATAACATAGCTGTTGTTTCCTTGAATGTATTGTTGACCAAAAGCAGGAATGACATCGGCACCCATCAACATACTGTCTCCATTGATCGAAATTGCTGTATGACAGATTTTGTTTTTTGCTTCGTCTGGAATAGGTGGCATTTGTGGATCAGCGGGGATATCTCCGTAACGCATGTAGCCTGGGTTCTTTGTGTTGAAGACTTTTTCATAAAAATCGAATGCTTCTTCACAGTTTCCGTTGAAATTTAGATAAGCGTGTAATTTTGCCATGATTTCTGATTTTTGAATATAATGATTACTTCTTTTCGTTCTTTTTCTCAATTATTCTTCCCAGGGGACTACAATAAATAGCTTGGGAGTACATTCGTAAAATTAAACTGAAGTTTTCTTAAAAATCTTGCCTTAAGGCAAGATTTAAAAAAGCAGTCCTTTATTCATTAAAAAGGACTAATTTCCATGGACAATTTCCTTTCGAATACGGCTTAGGGAAGTGTCGGTAATACCCAAATAAGATGCGATATGTTTTAAAGGGGCTTGCTGTATCAATATTGGTTTTTCCTTAATCAGGCGTAGATAACGGGCGGTAGCAGGTTCTGTAATCATGGCAATAGCTCTATTTTTACTGTGAACAAGTTCTTTAGCCATCCAGGAACGGCCCCATTCCCTAAATTCAGGTATCTGATGAAAGAGTTCCTGGAAATCTTCAAATTTTATTTTCCAGAGACGGGTTTCCGTGAGCGCCTGTATATTTTCCACCGTTGGATTGCGTTGAAAAAAAGAAGCCACTTCAATGACAACGTCATTGTCACTACAGAAGCCGATGGTAACTTCATTGCCTTCATAATCATGTAAAAAGGAGCGTGTAAGTCCGTACTCAATCAAGTAGTAAGCATTTGAAACCTGCCCTTTGGTCAATATAAAATCGCCCTTTTTGACGGTTATGGCTTCGTGTTTCTCCGTGATGGCCGTTAATTCCTGTGGTGTGAGCGCAAGCTCACTATAGAAGGTTCTAATTAGATCCATGTCCTGGTTATTTGATTATGACGTCAATTTAACGATAAATCCGCAGATCAATTGTTAATCTATTGTGTGATAATTGTAAACAAATAAGTGTTTCGTTGATAATTTTGTTTGTTTGTGAAGTTATTTTTAATAAAAACACAATAAAAATTAAAAAACATTATGAATTTAGTTTTTAATTGTTTTACTTTGTGTCAATAACATAATGTAAAAACGAAATATTTAAAATTTTCATAATATGTGTGGAATTATTGGCGCTTTTGAATTAAAGCAACCTGCAAGCTCATTGAGATCTCAAGTATTAGAAATGTCAAAACGTATTCGTCACCGTGGTCCTGATTGGTCGGGTATATTCACTGGTGAGAAAGCTTTGTTGGCACACGAGAGATTAGCTATCGTTGATCCCAAATCGGGAAGTCAACCTTTGTACAGTCCGGATGGTAAAGTTGTACTAGCAGTTAATGGCGAGATCTATAACCACCATGAATTAAGAAATAGCCTTCCTGATTATGAGTTTTCTACACAAAGTGACTCTGAAGTTGTTTTGGCTTTATATTTAGCAAAAGGTCCCTCATTTGTGGATGAATTAAATGGTATTTTTGGATTTGCACTATATGATTCGCGTGATGATTCTTTTTTTGTTGCACGTGACCATATGGGTATTATCCCTTTATATTACGGTGAAGATGAACAGGGACAGTTGTTTGTTGCATCTGAATTAAAATCACTGGAAGGTTTCTGTACGACGATTGAACAATTTCCTCCGGGACATTACTTGTATAGCAAAGCGGGGAAAACTCCGCAGCGCTGGTACCAACGTGATTGGGAAAGTTACGATGTCGTAAAAGACAACGAGACCGATATCGCCGTTTTACGCAAAGCTTTGGAAGATGCGGTACATCGTCAATTGATGTCAGATGTACCTTACGGTGTACTGCTGTCCGGTGGATTGGATTCATCCGTTATTGCCGCAGTAACGAAGAAATTTGCATCTAAACGCATTGAGAGTGACGATAAAGAAGATGCTTGGTATCCTCAATTGCATTCATTTGCGGTGGGACTGAAGGGTGCACCGGATCTAATTGCAGCGCAAAAAGCTGCAGATCATATCGGAACGATACACCACGAGATCAACTTTACAATCCAAGAAGGATTAGATGCTATTCGTGATGTGATCTATCACCTGGAAACTTATGACGTCACAACGGTACGTGCTTCTACACCAATGTATTTATTAGCTCGTGTAATCAAATCAATGGGCATCAAAATGGTATTGTCGGGTGAAGGTTCAGACGAGCTTTTTGGTGGGTATCTTTATTTTCATAAAGCACCTAATGCACAGGAATTTCATGAAGAAACTGTACGCAAGCTGAAAAAGCTCTATCTGTACGATTGTCTGCGGGCAAATAAATCACTTGCGGCCTGGGGAGTAGAAGGACGTGTACCTTTTTTGGATAAAGAATTTATGGATATTGCCATGCGCATCAATCCTTCCGATAAAATGATTCGTGAAGGAAGAATGGAGAAATGGGTTGTACGTAAGGCATTTGAAGACTACTTGCCGGAGAGCATCGCATGGCGCCAGAAAGAGCAATTTTCTGATGGTGTAGGCTATAGCTGGATCGATACCTTGAAAGAGCAGGCTGAAAATAAAGTTTCTGATCAGGAATTTGCAGAGGCTTCAACGCGCTTCCCGATAAATACACCGAAAAATAAGGAAGAGTTTTTATATCGGACAATTTTCGAGTCCCATTTTCCTTCAACAGCGGCGGCACAAACTGTTCCTTCGGTAAAATCTGTCGCATGCAGTACACCGGAGGCCTTGGCTTGGGATGCTTCTTTCCAGAATCTGAATGATCCATCTGGAAGAGCTGTAGCTTCAGTCCACCAAGAGAGCTACGAGAAATCCAAAGTGGAAGCAGTGTAACTAATCAACCCTCATATCTATATTTAGTAAAGCCTGGAAAGATTCTTTTCAGGCTTTTTTATGTTCTCTTTTTAATTAAATAAGGGGATATTATTTAATTGATTAAAAATGAATGTGTTTTTTTAAATATTCTTTAGTAATTTTCGGAAAAACCAATCACAGGAAACGTTGAGTTTCTGAATTAGCTATAGGTGAACAAAATAGGAACGTGAATGTACAATTCAATATATTCCAGATGATCGTGTTCGCTGGTTAACAATTAATTATAAATAATGATATAAAGATGAAGATAGATTCAATGAAATACCATGGAATGAAATCTTTGGGGCTGGCACTTCTATTATTGAGCGCTCCAACTATTTTTGCGCAAAATAAAGACGCGATGGTTTCGTCAATTGTGCAGGAGGCAAATGCAAATTCACAATTGGAGAAGTATGCGTTTGAGCTTGTCGATATGATTGGCCCCCGTCTTGTCGGGAGTCCACAAATGCAACAGGCGCACGATTGGGTTGTCAAAAATTATAATGCGCTTGGAGCACAGGCTCGTAATGAGCCTTATGGTGAATGGCGTTCCTGGGAACGGGGGACTTCTCAAGTGACGATGACCTATCCGAGAATAAAGTCTTTAGAAGGTACACAGTTGGCTTTTAGTCCTATGACGAAGGAGAAAGGGATCGAGGCGGAAGTGGTCGCTATGCCCTTGTTTAGCTCCCAATCTGATTTTCAGTCCTGGCTAAAATCAGTTAAAGGCAAGATTGTATTGATTGGGATGAATCCACTGTCGGGAAGATCTGATGCCAACTGGAAGGAGTCTGCTTCCCCGAAAGGTTATGAAAAATATCAAACCTTAAAGAATGATCAGTTGAAAAAATGGGAAGGCAGCATGTCCTACACGGGAAGCACCCGTCGGACATTGCCATTGGCCCTGGAGAATGCTGGAGCCGTTGGTGTTATTGATTCCTACTGGACGGAGCTGCCAGGCATCACACGGATTTTTGATGCGAAGTCTAAACAGATTCCGGTATTTAATGTCGGATTGGAAGATTATGGTCTGTTATACCGCATGGCAGAACATGGGGTTAAACCTCGGGTATCGCTACAGGGAAATTCAAAAGAGCTTGGGACATCAAAAACCTATAATAGTATTGCGGAGATCAAAGGAAAAGAAAAACCGAACGAATATGTTGTGCTTTCGGCACATCTGGATTCTTGGGACGGCGCTTCGGGTGCGACAGACAATGCTACCGGGGTGATTACAATGATGGAGGCAGTCCGTATTTTAAGAAAGGTTTATCCCGAAAATAAAAGAACGATTTTGGTCGGTAACTGGGGTAGTGAGGAACAGGGGCTGAACGGTTCTTCTGCATTTGTCGAGGACCATCCCGAGATCGCTAAAAATATACAGGTGGTATGGAATCAGGATAACGGGACGGGGCGAATTGTCCGTATCGGGGGGAGTGGTTTTGAAAAGTCCTACGAATACATTAGCCGCTGGGTGCAATATTTGCCTGAAGAGTTCCGTAATGAAATCCAAACCAGTTTTCCGGGCATGCCGGGGACGGGAGGGAGTGATCACTCTTCTTTCGTTCAAAAAGGAATTCCAGCCTTTGGGCTCTCTTCCACTTCCTGGGATTATGGTAAAGTGACCTGGCATACCAATCGCGATACCTACGATAAGATTGTGTTTGATGAGGTGAAACAAAATGCCATTATCGTTGCGATTTTAACTTACCTAGCCTGTGAAGAACCAACTTTGGTCTCCCGGGAAAAGATCATATTGCCAATCGATAAAGATGGCAAGCAGACGGTATGGCCAACAAATCTACAGTCAAAAAGAACAAGTGGTAATTGATGATGAAACAGCTCATTTTTGTTTGTCTATTTTTGGTATGCGTCCTATTCTCTTATGGACAGGCTTCATTTGCTAATTTGGAAAACTACAGAACCGAGTGGTTGATCCTTCGTGAAAATAATAAGTCCTTGGTGGGGATCCGTAGTTTCACGAAAAATGCTGTAAAATATTATTTAACGGTAGATCCTACTACATTGCAAACGCGTGTAGTAGGAGATCGATCAGTAAGCGTTCTGTACAAAGATGCGGCTCAGGTTACGAAAAGTCTAAGTGGTTCGGTATATGAAAGTTGTTTTTCCTTGGTCAGAAAAACTGAAAATAACTTACAGGATGCGGGACTGAACTTTAGACTTCCCAAAGAGGCTGGTATTAATTTGACGATCGATCTATGTCCTTCACACAAACCTTTGGACAAAGCTATTTTTGAGGATCTTCTCGTTGCGTTTAAGGGAATTGATAGCACCCTGCCATTGGCCGTTTCTGTTTCGGGCAAATGGATGCTAAATCATGCTGCAGATCTGAAATGGCTAAAGTCATTGGATACAAAAGGTGTAAAGATTACCTGGATCAATCATACGTACGACCATGTTTTTAATAATAACCCTTTAACGTCCAATTTTCTGCTGTCTAAAAATACGAATCTAAATTATGAGGTATTGGAGAATGAAAAATTGATGCTAAAGAATGGGCTTATGCCTTCCGTTTTTTTTCGTTGTCCGGGCTTAGTTTCAGATCGAAATATTATTGAACGGCTGTTGTCTTATGGTCTTATTGCAGTTGGCTCGGATGCATGGTTGGCTAAAGGACAGCAAGCCAAGAACGGAAGTATTGTTCTGATTCATGGTAATGGGAATGAAGAACTCGGTGTGCAGGATTTTATCCAATTGCTTCGGACAGAATCTCAGTCAATAAAAACAAAACATTGGACATTATATAGTTTATCTGAAGGTTTGGATGAGGAGCCGCATTAACTATTGAACAACTTGTTTTTAAGGATCGCCTTTCCTTTGCGTAGCTGGATAGCGTGGTAGATACTTGGGATGTCGTTAGACCAGTTTTTGAGCGTGAGGATAATAGCAATAATTTCCAAACGTGTAAGAAGGCCTAACCAGACCGTTAATTGAAATAAGATTGTTGATTGGCAATGTAGCAGTAATTCGACTAAAAGGGCGAATAAAAACAGCGTCCAGATCTTCGCTCCAATGGAGTGTGTTGCAATTTCCTTTTTAAATTTTGCAAAGCTAATGATGTAGGTTAATACCTCTGATCCTACCAGGATCAAAATCAATGCAGCATTATCCTTAAAAAATTCGGGACAGCTCAGGTAAGTTACCAGTGAAATACAGGCAAAAAACAGGAGATCAACACTGGAGTCCCATCGGCGTAACAGCGTGGTAGAAACAGCTAGCCTACGGGCAATAATGCCGTCAAATATGTCGCTTAATAATCCGATTACAAGAAATGAAATTGCATACCATTTAAAATGATCCACTTTGAGCCAGTAAAAGAGCAACAGCAGCAGGCCTAAGGCAAGGCGCAGTATAATGAGTGTAAAAGGAATGTTCTTTTTCAAAGCCTGCGGATAATCGGTTAAAGTGTTGTCATTAAAGATACGTATTGTACATTATAAAACAAAAAAGGCATCTTTCATATTGAAAGGTGCCTTTTTTATTTTTCTAGCTTGCCTGAGTTTTAAGATGGATTTTTGAGGTGTTGATTAAAGTAGTCCGCAATTTTTTCGTACATATGAATACGGTCTTTCCCCATCACATTGTGTTCATGAGTCGGGTATAGAAAATAATCTACTTGCTTTCCGGCTTTAATACAGGCTTCTAAAAACTCCATGCTGTTTTGTTGTACAACGACAGGGTCTTGGGCGCCATGAATAATCAATAGTCTTCCTTTCAGTTGATCGGCTTTAGTGAGCAGAGATGTCAATTTATAACCTTCGGGATTTTCTTGTGGAGTGTCCATGTAGCGTTCGCCATACATAACCTCATAAAATTTCCAGTCGATTACAGGGCCTCCGGCTACAGCAGCCTTGAAAATATCGTTATGATGTAGCATGAAGGAAGTCGTCATAAAACCACCGAAGCTCCACCCGAAAATACCCATGCGTTGTTGGTCAACAAAAGATTTTGATTTAAGGAACTCAATTCCTTTCATCTGGTCGGCCATTTCGTTTTGACCGAGGTTGCGATGCGTGGCCGTATAGAAATCCCGACCTCTGTAATTTGTGCCGCGATTGTCCATGGTGAACACGATATATCCTTGTTGGGCCATATACATATCAAAATAACCAGCCCCTCCTAGCCATTTGTTAGAAACAAGCTGCGAATGTGATCCGCCGTATAAATAGTACATGACGGGGTATTTTTTTGCAGGATCAAAATCGTTGGGATAAATGATACGTCCTGTCAATGGGTATTTTCCATCTGCAGATGTCAACTGTACAAATTCGATTTTAGGATCATTTATTTTTCCGGCAAAAGGGTTCTCTGCATTGACTAATGTTGTTTCTTTAGCAGATTTAACGTCTTTGATCTGAATTTTATTTGGTGTCTTTAAATTACTATACTGATCGTAGATGTACTTGCCATCGCTGCTTAGCGCAGCATGGTGCATGCCCGATTCATTCGTTAGTTGAACTGTTTTCCCAGATTTTAGATCGACTTCAAATAATTGGCGATCTAAACCGTTGTTGGTTACTCCTGTATAACTTACTTTGTTGCCATCAGCCGAAAAGTCAAGGAATGCTTCCATGACAATATCTTTATAGCCTAATTTTTTGATCAAATTACCTTCCGTGTTATAGAGGTAAAGTTGATTATAGCCATCTTTATCGGATTGATAAAGGAATTGATCCGGTTTGTTTGGTAAAAATGTCAATGGGTTTTCTGGCTCAACCCAGGTTGTCGCAGTTTCTTCGAACAGGGTTTTGACCAAGGAGCCGTTTTCTGCATTGTATTTGTTGACTTTAAGATCATTTTGCCCACGGTTAAGTACTCCGACGTAGATGTATTTACCAGAAGGATCCCAAGTGACCATGGTTAAATATTGCTCTGAATGCTCGCCGGTTTGAAGGGTTACCTTTTGCCCTGTGGTGGTATTGTAAACGATCAAAGAAACTTCTTCTGATTTTTGGCCTGTCATGGGGTACTTGATCCATTTGATATCTGCAATTTTGGGACTCCATTGCGGCAACGGATAATTGGCAACCATCGTCTCGTCTTTGTGGTAGTACAGCAGTTTGTCATTTTGATTGTTCCACCACATTCCTTTCTTGATGCCAAATTCTTGACGGTGGGTATAATCGCTTCCATTGACAATCCCTTTGTCTATATCGTTGGTTACAGCGGTAATTTTGCCGTTTTTGTCAACAATTGCGATGTTGTTGTCTACTAAATAGGCGATTTTTGAAAAATCCGAACTGACCTCGCGATTAGCTCCCTTGTTGTCATTACCGATAAAACTTTCAATATTTTTTGATTTAATGTTGTAAGCTACCGTATAGGTTTTATCTTTTCCTTCAACTTGTAGTAATAGTGCATTTCCGTCGCGCCATTTGTAGTCGTAAGGAAATACGCGCAAACTAAATGTTTCGTTCGGGATAGCTGTTTTTAGTGCTTTTTCGAGATCTGTTTTAGATACGAGATTTGTTTCGCTCCAGTTATTGGAAGCGCTTTTGGATAATAGGTTCTGGTACGATTTATCGAGATAGGAGAGGTTGTTTGATTTTGGGATCCACGATGCTCCGGCTATCGATGTTGGGGCATAAGTTCGGGGGCCAAATACTGTTTCTTCTAAATTGAGGTTACGTTGTGCATAGCTGCTGATGGAGCTTGCCAACAAGAAGAATAGCGCAATTCTTTTCATTAAACTGTAATATTGTGTGAATGTTTATACTCAACGGCATAAGTGAGCCCATTCCAGTGGTTATTTGCGTGTCATTAATCCACTCACATAAGGCTTCTAAGTCTATTGCGGTAAGAAATTAATGGCGCAAGGAGCTCATTACATTCCGTTTGTTTTTAAATTTTATAGGGCTAAATTAGGGAAATAGCCCTATAAAACCTAATACAGAATTGTTGCTTTTCTAACTAAAATTGTTTGCTGCAAACCTATAGTTTACGTAACCAGATGTTTCTGAACTGGACCAAATCACCGTGATCCTGCAGTATAATTGGGCCTGGGCCATGGCTTATCTGCTTAGGTAGTCCTATATATTCTGTGGTACCGTCGATTTGGGTATTGTTTTGTACAACGACTCCATTATGTAAGACTGTTACTGTTCCTTTAGCGGTCAATATTCCATCTTTACTGAATTGAGGAGCCTTATAAATAATATCATATACATGCCATTTGTCCGGTGCAATTACCTGCGCCAATGGTGGACGTTGTTTATACAGACTACCCGCTCCACCATTGACATAGGTTGGGTTGTTATTGTTGTCTAATACCTGAATTTCATAATGCCCCTGTAGGAAAATTCCACTATTGCCGCGTCCTTGGCCTTCACCTTTGATTACTTCGGGGCTTTTCCATTCAACATGCAGTTGAAAATCGGTAAAATGTTCGTTAGTCTCAATGGCTCCGGCTCCAGGTTTTACTTCGAGCACGTTGTTGGCTACAGTCCAATTGGCTTTTCCTTTTTCACTTTTCCACTTACTGAGATCCTTCCCGTCAAAAAGGACAATTGCATCGCTGGGAATACCATGATCGATTGTTAATGTAGGGGGGACAGGACTATAATATTCCGTGTCACTGGCTTTCATATTGGTTTGGGCCTGCAGTGCTGTGGCACTAAATAAGAGCGTTGTTGCTAGTGCTGATGATAAAAAAAAGTTCATCTGTTCGGTTTTTGGTATGGCTAAATATACAAATAATCCCATTTGTATGGAACAATTTCCTTAGGTTTGTACATGGCAACCATTTTACAAACAGTATCGTTGAAAGAAGCCCGATTCTATGCACCAATAGGTTACTATGAAGAAGAACAGGTGCTTGGCAATGAGTTTTTTGTTTCTATTGATGTATGTTTTCCCTTTTTGAATACGGAGACAGAGAACTTAAAAAATACGCTCAATTACGAAGAACTCTATCAGATTACCGCTAGCGTTATGCAGCCTAAACGAAAATTGCTCGAATCTGCAGCTTCAGAAATACTAGATCAGATTAGGCTGCGGGTGGCCGATGCTGTGACGATCGAAGTGGTGATACGTAAATCGAACCCTCCCTTTGGTGGAGATCTTTCCTGCTCCCAAGTTAGCCTTAAATATTTCAAGGATTAAATTGAAACTGGATCAGCGATATGCTGGCTGAAAGATTTAGTTTTGCCAACTGTTATCTGATAGTCTTAAATTAACATTATGAATATTTACGATCTTGTAATTGCCGATAAAGAAAGGATAGCTTTAGAAGATGTCTTCTTGGAAGAGGAGAGCCGTCAGAAGCTCCATCAGCTGATTAAAGAGCATCGTTATATTAAAGAGCTTTCGCAATATGGTCTGCCGGTTAGCAATAAGATTTTACTGCACGGTTATTCTGGTTGCGGAAAAACAACAACGGCGAAAGCCTTGGCCACAGCGCTCGAAAAACCAATTTATGTGTTGAATCTGAGCAACCTCATTTCTTCTCGTATTGGTGAAACCTCGCAGCACATTAAACAGGTCTTTGATAAAGCTGGGCGTGAAAAAGCTGTTCTGTTTTTAGATGAATTCGATCAGATAGGAAAGGCACGGATTAGTGAAGAAAAGGATGTGGGTGAAATGCGTCGTCTCGTGAATACCATTATACAGCTGATCGATTATTTTCCTGCTGAAGCGGTATTGATCGCAGCAACCAACCATCCCGAAATATTGGATACAGCCATTATCCGGCGGTTTCAGCTTCGTTTGGCTTTTGAGCTGCCGACAATGGTGCAGTTGGATGCTTATTATGATAAATTATTTACGCCATTTCCGCATTATGCTGATGTCGTACCTCGACGCTATGGGATCTCCTATGCGGAGGCCAAGGACTATATTTACGATGCCGTCAAATTCTTATTGATTGCTACATTGGAACAAAATCAACCTTAATGATTTTTTTGAACGCTCCGCTTGAGATACTTAATAAAAAAAATAACACCTTCTGATAAACTGTTTTTCTCTTCTACGTGAGTCTGTTAGTTGAACGCTCCGCTTCAGATGCTTAATAAAAAAATAACACCTTCTGATAAACTGTTTTGTCTCCTATACGTTAGTCTGTATATGGGGATAATTTAGGATAGGGCGGGGTGTCGATGACAGATTGATCGCTAAGTCGCTAACAATAATTTGTAAATGAGTCAAAATGGCATTTGTTTTCACTTTAAAATGACATTTTGTCTTTTGAAAGCTGCTGGTACGCAAATTGAATAATTCTCTTCAAATAGTTAGAACAAAAAAGCTTAACAATAAAACAAAAAATTAGGAGGACAAAAAATGGCATTAATTAAATTCCCTACAAAAAGTTTAAACACTGATGCAGTAAATCCATTTGTAAACACTGTATTTGACAATTTATTCAATGATAACTTCATCTCAGATCGTTTGGTATCCCGTGTGCCGGCGGTCAATATATCGGAATCCGAAAAATCATTTAAAGTTGAAATGGCAGCGCCCGGATTGGATAAATCTGATTTTAAGATCAATGTAGATAAAAATCTAATTACGATTTCAGCTGAGAAAAAAGAGGAAAGTATTAGTGAAGAAAAATTATACAGCAAAAAAGAATTCAATTACTCTTCGTTCTCAAGATCATTTACATTGCCAGAGACCGTAGATTACAGCAATATCGAGGCTGCCTATGAAGGTGGGATATTAATTTTGACTGTTGGCAAGAAAGAAGATGCAATCATTGCAAAACGTTTGATTGAAGTTAAATAATTCAGCAATACACAAGAAATAGTTCATTTTGGGAAAGACCAAAAGATGAATAAAAGACAATAGTTTTTAGGTTTAGTTTATGTTTTAATCCCTCGGAGTTCCGTTTGTGTTCCGAGGGATTTTTTCTTTTATAAGGATGATCTTGACATGATGAAAAGACTATTCAGTTTCCGTATAGTTTTCAGATCGGGGAATTTTGGCGAGATAAGGTTCCATCTCTTCTGGTAATTTGGTTAATTTCCGCTTTTGAAGGTCCAGCCAGGCTCCATCGACGTTAACGGTACAGCACAAAACTCCGTCATTACGAAAAACCTGATGTATAAATGAAAAACGACTATTTGTTTTGTTGTATTTCGTCAGTTCTACTTTTACCTGTACATATTCATCCAAATGTACTTCTTTAAAATAGATAAGTTCTTCTCTGAATAAAATCGGACCGATATGAAATTCGGCAAATTTATCCAATGAAAAGCCCATTTTGTTCAACATATTACTACGGGCCTGAGCGCATATGTCTGCGTAAGCAGAATGCCGCATATGTCTATTTGCATCAATCTGCGCCCATATAATTTGACCTTGATAAAATATATTCTCCATAATCTTCAGCGATTAGTCTCTTTTTTAATAACAATTTACATATTTTTAAATAAAGCTGTAACACTTTGTTTGTTTGCTATACTTATTACCTAAATATATTTAAAGAAAAATCGCTAGGTGAACCCATCGGAAATAGAATTTCTTCGACTGATTGACGAGAATAAAGGTATTCTCGTTAAGGTGAGCCGTATGTATATGGATGATCATGAGGGGCGGCAAGATCTGTATCAGGAAATCGTGTATCAGCTGTGGAAATCCTATGCGACATTTAAGCAACAGAGTAAATTTTCAACGTGGATGTACCGTGTTGCCCTCAATACCGCAATGGTATTCTTAAAAAAAGAAAAGAAGCATCAGATTTACGATGCGTTAGAGGAGCGGCATGATTTTGCAGAAGAAGCTTACGATACCGATAAAGATGAGCAACTGAAAGTCTTTTACCAGGCCGTTCAAGAGCTCAATGCAATTGAAAAAGCCCTGATATTTTTGTTTTTGGAAGGTCAAAGTCATCGCGAGATTGCAGAGAATCTGGGTATATCGGAAGTCAATGCCCGCGTAAAATTAAACCGCACGAAGGAGCGAATTCAACAAATCATTAAAAAATACAAGTATGAATTTTGATGAGTTAAAGAAATCTTGGCAGGAACAGCCTACAGATGAGGATTTACAGAATCCAAATCTCAAATACTATAAGGAAGTTGGCAATATCATGGGCAAGTTGCGCAAGAATATCAAACGCGAGTTTATCTCCTGGGTCGTTTGTATGGGCTTTTTGTTTTTGGTGCCTATCTTGCCAATGTATAAGATTGAAGGTTATGCGGCATTTGCCTATTACTTTTTTATCGTACAGATATCATTATCAAGTCTTTTATATTACCGGAGGTTCTTTTATTTGGTAAAGAGCACGAAAAAGATCGAGTTGTTGGCTTCTAAAGAACACTTGCTCAAGTTGTATTACGATTTGAAGTATGCCGTAGAGACTTATCGTATTGCGGCCTATGTGATGATTCCACAAGCTTTGTTTCTATATCTTATTATGATAGCACAGAATAAGACAACGGTGTGGTTTGATCGGTTGTACCATTTCAAGGAAACTTTCCAAGAGGAACCGAACTTTATTGTGTGGATGATTCTTTCGGCAATTGTGTCTATCGTCCTTGTTGTTGGCCTGACAGAAATTATGATTCGTTGCTACTACAGTAGGTATATCACGGAGATCAAGGAGAAATTGGATCAAATGGAAACGGAATAGAGCGACCATATGAAATATCTACTTTGTTTTACAGGTGTTCGTGTTTATAGCGCGAGGATATTTCGTATATTGTTATCGAAAATCATTGTCCATTATGTATAATCCGACAAAGAAGTTACAGCGCAGTTCCCAGATCTTAAGTATATTGGCCAAATATGGTTTTAAAGATGCAATCGCTCGATTGCCGTGGAAAGGACCCAGATCAGCCGTAGAACATCCTATTGATGTCGATGAGATCAGTGTTTATGCCCGTATTCGCATGGCGCTTGAGGAGCTCGGTCCGGCTTTTATCAAGCTTGGACAATCTGCTTCGACCCGGGAAGGATTGTTGCCAAAAGAGCTCGTAGAGGAACTGAAACGTCTAGAGGACAATGTTCCGCCCTTCGAAGTGGATATTAAATCTTATCTGAAGGAAGAACTGGAGCTGGATATTGAGGCGCATTTCCAGGAGATTGCTGCGGAACCTTTTGCTGCGGCTTCTATTGCACAGGTATATCGCGCAACCTTAAAAGATGGAACCCATGTGGTTTTAAAAGTCCGACGTCCCGGTATCGATGAGGTTATGCGCTGTGATCTAGCACTCATGCGTGATATTGCCAAAATCCTGACCATGTACAATGATGTACTGGAAAACCTTAATCTTCTGCTAATTGTTGAATCTTTCGCTACGACCATGCAGGAAGAGATGTCCCTGGTGATTGAGCGACATAACATCGAACGCTTCACGAAGAACTTTAAAGGAAATAAACTGATCAAGGTGCCTCGTGTTTATCCTGAACTCTCCTCGGACCGTGTTCTTTGCATGGAATATCTTGATGGTTTCAAGGTAACTGATGCCGTTGAAATTAAACGTCGGGGAATGGATGTCCAAACGCTGGTCAAAAATGGGATCAATTTATACCTTGAGCAAGTGATTATTCATGGTTTCTTTCATGGCGACCCCCATCCCGGCAATATGATGGTGATGCCGGATGGACGGATTGCTTTTTTGGATTTTGGAAATATGGGTAAATTATTGGGAATAGACCGTAGGCAGCTTGAGGAGTTTATTCAATCGGCTATTTCCGAAGATGCTGTCCGTTTAGCCGATGTGATTGAAGACGTTGCGGTGGTGAGCCATATTCCCGACCGTAACCGGTTTGAAAGATCCCTATATGAGATTTTCGATATGATTGACAATGTGTCTCTCGGGGATCTTAGCTTAGATTTATTGTTCAATAAATTGTGGAACATCATTGGCGACAACCGCTTGTATTTTCCGGAATATATCTATCAGTTGATGCGGGGCATTTCGTTGATGGAAGGTATAGGACGCCAGTTATATCCCGAGCTTAATATTATGGAGAGTATCAAGCCTTTTGCACGAAGGATTATGATGGAGCGACTCTCTCCAGAGGCGATATTCAAAAAAGGAAAACATAAAGTTGAATCTTTTGCCCGCGATGTCGAAAAACTCCCTGAAGATATGCGTGCTCTTGTACGTTTGTTTCGGACGGGAAATTTTACACTCAACCATCGTCTGATCAGTGCACGATCCTTTAATGCCATTTTACGCAAGGGGGTCAATCGTATTGTCATCGGAATTATGTTTATGTCACTCAATTTACTGGGCGGAATGATTATCGTTGCAAGGGTAGAACCGCAGTGGTGGGGAATTCCCATTTTTGCCTGGATATGTCTTGGCTCCGCATGGGTCTTTGCCATATATTTATTTGTCGCCATGATCCGGGCAAAGGACAACGATTAGCCGGATCTAGAACGTATTTTCAGCGACGATGACTGGCTATGCATACATACTCACTATAAAATAGAAAACAAAAAGATATGGAAATCAATCTAAATGGGAAAAAGGCGTTGATCGGAGCGAGTTCTGCTGGTATAGGTGCAGGTATTGCCCAGGTGCTTGCCTCTTGTGGCGTATCTGTAACTTTAGCTTCCCGACATGAGGAAAAGCTACAGCGTACCTGTGAAAGTCTTGATACTTCCAAAGGGCAGGTGCATCAGTATATCCTGGTGGACTACAACGATCACGAAGCATACAAAAAGCAAATAACACATTATTTTGAGTCGAATAAGGTTGATATTTTGATCAATAATTCGAATGGCCCACAAGCAGGAACCATAGATCAAAAAAATCTGGCGGATTACCAACATGCTTTTGAACTCTTATTCCAAAATCACTGTTACACAACCTCATGTGCGCTGCCTTATATGTTGGCAAACCGATACGGACGTATTATTAATGTGTCTTCTTCAACAGTGAAAGAACCGGTATCTAATTTAGTGTTGTCCAATACGATCCGTACAGCATTGATTAGCTGGAGTAAATCGTTGGCCGTGGATGTCGCTAAAGACGGTGTTACTGTCAACAGCATCTTAACAGGTCTGTTTGATACGGATCGTATCCAGTCGCTAACCAAGCTAGATGCACAACGTCTGGGGATTTCCTATGAGGAAGCGTTGCAAGTGCGGTTAAAACAGGTTCCTGCACAGCGCCTGGGTAAGCCTGAAGAATACGGTTATCTCGTCGCTTTCCTTTGCTCCGAATATGCAGGTTATCTGACTGGGACCAATATTCCCCTGGATGGCGGTATGTTAAAAGGCTTATAAAAAAGTGGCTATCCTATATCAAATAGGATAGCCACTAAGTTTGTGTGATTTATTATTTTCAATTAGTTCAATACCAATTCGGTATTGACAATGATGTCAACATCAGAAGCAACCGCTTCTACACCAGAAGGTAATTTATCATTGTATTTCATGCCGAAATCCTGACGGTTAATTTTTGTTTTAGCAGTAAAGCCAGCACGTGTTTTTCCCCAAGGGTCGGTAATGATTCCGCCATTTTGAGTCACATCGAAAGTTACTTTTTTCGTTACATCACGAATAGTCAAATCTGCTATCATAATATATTTTCCTTTTACTTTCGCATTTTTAAAACTGATAGACTTTAATGTCATTTTAGGGAATTTTTCCGCAGCAAAGAAATCATCGGTCTTCAAATGATTGTCACGGGCAGCGATACGTGTATCGATGCTGTTGACGTCGATAGAAAAATTAACTTTAGCATTGTTAAAGCCTGTTCCTGTTGCAGTTTCAACTGTACCTTCTACCTTTGTGAATTCACCGTCAACGAAGCTGATTCCAAGGTGTTTTACATCGAATCTTGCATTTGTATGCGCAGGGTCTGCAGACCATTTTACTTGTGCTACAGCAACATTAACCATTAATACTGCTACAGCTAAAATTTGGAAAAATTTATTCATGTGTTTTCTTTTTATTTATCTAACCTTCAAAAGTTCAAAATGTTTGTTTGAACAAGCTTCTGCAAAGGTGGGATAAACTAACAACGAAAAAATTGATGTAGGTCAAGAATTTCGATTCGGCTTTAATATTTGTCTTTTTAAACGGCTTAAAAACTCTTGCGTGACGCCAAGATAGGATGCTAATTGCATATTGGAGATCCGCGGGTAGATTTTAGGATACCTTTTGATGAAATCCAGATACCGCTCTTGTGCTGTAAAACCTATGCTCGAGATAATACGGTGCTGCGATGCTATTTGTGCACGTTGGGCCATTATCCTGGAGAGTTTCTCAAAGATTGGATGATCTTCGTAAAGTTTGTCTTTATTTTTTTTTGACAGTGTAAGTACCACAGCGTTTTCCAAAGCCTGGATATTTTGAAGTGCTGGCTCCTGATAATTAAAGCTGGCAATATCGCCGATCCACCAATCTTCAATTGCAAACTGTAGAATGTGTTCGATCCCATCCGCGGTGACATAGAATGATTTAAATAAACCGCTGATCACGTATGCTTCATGGTGGCACACCTCGCCGGCCCGGAGAAAGTATTCTTTTTTCTTTATTTTCCTTACCTGATAACGTGAAACGATGTCATTCAGTTCTTCCTCAGTGACATCAATGCGTTGTTTTACAAATTCCTTGAATTGTTCCATTTGGCTGTAAAATACAAAATTTTGCAATGCTAATTTAATAAGCCGTTTGATTCCTATCAATCCTAAGTTAAAATAATTCAGTTGCTGGCTATTGCTTTTATGCAATTTGATCAAAATAGTGATGAAATCGACATTTTGGTGTAATATTTGACTGGATATTGCCGTAATTCAAATAGTTTCATCAATAATTGGTATCTTCTGTAGGATTTAAAATAATTTGATTGCTAAAACTATAAATATATCTTATGAAGTTTGTTGCACCCAATACCCTTGAAAACGATAAGGTTGTATTACGAATCATAGAACCAGCGGATTTTGATACGCTATATCAAGTTGCCAGAGACCCTCTGATCTGGGAGCAGCATCCTAATAGGGACCGCTGGAAGGAAGACGTTTTTCGCCTATTTTTTGAAGGTGCCTTAGCAAGTAAGTCTGCTTATTTGATCTTGGATAAGGTAAGTGGTGCCTGCATCGGCAGTACACGGTATTATGGCCTTGATGAAGCGGAAAAATCGATTTTTGTTGGGTATACGTTTTATGCCCGTGCATATTGGGGTGCAGGCATCAATCCATTGGTCAAAGAGATGATGTTTGATTTTGCCTTCAATTTTGTGGATCGAATTTACCTGCATGTGGGGGCTGAAAATTATCGTTCTCAGACAGCAGTTGAGCGCTTGGGCGCAATTAAAGTGGCTGAAAAGATGGTCAGCTATGTGAACGAACCTGAACGTAAAAATTTTGAATACGCACTGGAAAAATCGGCCTGGCGGCGGATCAAGAGATAAAGCCTTATTATCCCTTGATTCCGCTGAGTATGCTGCCTATAATGACTGTTAATACAATCAATGTGATAATAATGTAAAGCCTGTCCTTCTCGATGACAAACCCAAATAACGAGCCGATCACGCGTACAATGGGGGTGCAAATCAATAGAAGTACACCTAACTGTATAACCTGTGGAATATTTCGGCTAAATGCCCCGGTAATAATTCCGGTAATTGTTGTGTTGGAATTCCCCTCACCGACAAAATCTCTGTAATTCGGTACGGTATCCTGTCCATGAACAATGAGGTAGAAGATACCACCAAGGATAAGAATAGAGGAGGCGAGTATAACACCAATACGTAAAATTTGCCCTACCAAAAGTGAGATGTCCTTGTCTCCCCAATAGTGTTTCGAAAATACTTGTTTCATTTTGAGTAGTTATGTCCTTCATCGTCTAGCGGAAGGACGTTACAAACCTAAAATTCTAAATCGTGTAAACTCGTGTTTTTAGAATTTATGCTGGAATCCGTTGAAGATCATTTCCAATGCCACCAATGTAATGGCGACGGCGAAAATAATGCGTAAAGTCTTCGGATTCATCCGTTTTAAGAGCTTTGATCCGGTAATGGCGCCGCATAATACGCCTAGGATAACTGGAAAAGCAATACCTGGATCCATATAGCCTCTTTGTAGATAGACCACTGCAGAAGCAGCTGCGGTGACACCGATCATGAAGTTGCTCGTTGTGGTACTGACTTTAAAGGGTATTTTCATCATGCTGTCCATTGCTAGTACTTTAAGGGAGCCGGAACCAATGCCCAATAATCCAGAAAGTATTCCTGCAACCCCCATCAAAGAGAATCCTCCGGCTATGTTGGTAAGTTTGTAAGGAATTAATTTGCCATCAGCAGGATAGGTACTGTTCAGCTTCAATTTTTCTGCCAGGACCGAACCGCCGGAAAGTGCGTGTTCGTTTTTCTTACGTACCGTCATAGCCGCAGAGAAGATAAGTACAACACCAAAGATGATTGCAATGGTATTCGTAGGCATGTAAATGGCAATAACAGCGCCGATCACTGCTCCAATGGTAGTTGCAATTTCAAGAAACATTCCGAGCCGGATGTTGGTGATGCCTTCCTTGACGTAAGCTGTAGCTGCACCGGATGAAGTCGCTATGGAAGCCAGCAAGGCAGCTCCAATGGCATAACGGATGTCGACATGAAACAGCAGAGTCAATAAAGGGATGACAACGACCCCTCCGCCTAAGCCTGTCAGGGATCCTAGGAGTCCTGCTACAAAAGCACCCAGGAGAAGGATGATTGTAAAGGTGAGAATAGTCATAAATATTTGTTTGTTTGTGTGATCCAAAAAGCAGCTTCCGCTTAATGGAAGGTAATTTGTTGTAAACTTAAGGGCTTTTTATTGTTTTTGAAATTTTTAAGCCGGAATAGATACAAATGTTACATCAAAAGTATCATCAAAAAAATGATACTGCCCTGCCGCTTCTCAGCATGAGGCAGTATCGATGACCTTTTAATGGTCTAAGTATATAGTATATAAAATATGGACAACATTATTCAGCGATTGTTTGTTGTACCTTTTCTTTTCTGTTGAAGATATCGTAGATGATTGGAAATACCAACAACGTCAATATCGTCGCTGAGATTAGTCCGCCAATGATGACGATCGCCAAAGGTTTTTGTGATTCCGAACCTATACCTGTTGATAATGCAGCCGGCAATAGTCCGATGGAAGCCATTAGAGCTGTCATAACCACAGGTCGTGTTCGCGATTTTACACCTTTATAAATTGATTGGTCATTGGGTAGACCTTCCTTCTTGTTCTGGTGGAATTCCGAAATCAGGATAACCCCATTCTGGATACATATCCCGAATAATGCAATCATACCTACTCCAGCCGAAATTCCAAAATTCATACCAGTAACGTGTAAGGCAATAATTCCACCGATAAGTGCAAAAGGAACGTTGGCCAATACGAGCAGCGAATCCTTGATATTCCCGAATAGAATAAACAATAGGAAGAAGATGACGATCAAACTGATTGGTACCACCTGTGCTAAACGATGGGTAGCACGCTGCTGATTTTCAAATTGTCCAGTCCAGCCAATGGAATATCCTTCCGGAAGCTTAATTTTACTTACTTTTTGTTGTGCTTCAGCAATGGTGCTTCCTAAGTCACGGTCGCGGATGGAAAATTTGATGCCGATATAGCGTTTGATGTTGTCGCGATAGATAAAAGCAGCACCATTATCTTTTTCAATGGTCGCGATACTTTTCAATGGAATTAATGTGCCATCACCACATGGAACCATCAGCTGTGCAATATCTTTTTCTGTTTTCCGATATTCGGGTGCGTAGCGTAGGCGAATGTTAAATTTGCGTTCACCATCGTACAAAATGGAAGCGGTCTTTCCGCCGAAGGCCATTTCCAGTACCGCCTGTGCATCTGCCGGTAGAACGTTGAAAGCTGCCATACGGGTCCGATCCAATACCACACTCACTTCGGGCTGACCAATATTGAGAATAATACCGGGCTCTTTAATGCCTTGAATACCTTTGACCTGTGCATAAACTTCTTTCGCTAGGCGGTCTAAGGTTGCGAGGTTATCGCCAAAGATCTTGATGCCGTTTTCGGCTTTGAAACCAGCAACGGCTTCGGCGACATTATCCGAAATAGGCTGTGAATAGTTATAGGTGATACCCTGAAATTGTTTGAGTTTATGGTCCATTTCTTCGATCAGCTGATCCATGGTGATTTTACGGGTCCATTCCTCTTTAGGTTTTAGGGCCACAGCAAACTGAACAAAGCCAAAGCCATTGGGGTCGGTACCATCGTTGCTCCGTCCTGTTTGCGACAGTACACCTGTGACCTCAGGAAAGGTTTCCAAAGTACTCTTTAACAGTTTGGTAGTTTTAACCGATTCACGTAAAGAAGTACTCATAGGCATTTCGGCAGTAACCCAAAGAGACCCTTCATTTAATGTCGGTAAAAATTCAGTTCCTAAAAATTTTGCAGAAAATAAGACTGCAGCTAGTAAAGTAATCGCAACGATCATACTCAGACGCTTGTTTCGGAATGTAAATCCAAATCCCTTGGCGACAATTCTATTCCAGAATTCAACAAATGGATTGTGTCTTTCTTTCACATTTTTATTGAGCAGAATATGCGATAAAGCGGGAACGAGTGTCAAAGTAAACAGTAATGCACCCAGTAAAGCAAAACCCAGAGTAAAGGCCAGTGGAGAGAACATTTTTCCTTCTACTTTTTGGAAGGAGAATATAGGCATCAATGAGGTGATGATAATCAGCTTGGAGAAAAAGATTGCTTTTCCCAAGCCTGTTCCTGTCTGTTTGATCCAACCTGCTTTGGCCATTTTGTTGAATTTCTCCATGCCCAGCTTATGTGCTTGGTGGTCCAGCATGACAAATATCCCTTCAACCATGACGACAGCACCGTCGATGATAATACCAAAGTCTACTGCGCCCAGAGAAAGCAAGTTGGCACTCATACCCGCTAGTTTAAGACATAGAAAGGCAAAAAGTAATGCGAGAGGTATGATAATGGAAACGATGACCGTAGTGCGCCAATCTGCCATAAAAAGCAATACCATTAAGGTGACGAGTACAATACCCTCAATCAAGTTATGCATAACGGTATGAGTCGTGAAATCCATGAGATTGTCACGGTCATAGAAGGTTTGCATTTTGACATCTTTGGGAAGGATTTTGTTGTTGAGCTCGTCTATTTTCGCTTTTACAGCAGTTAAAACCTCTCTTGGATTTTCGCCTTTCCGCATTACGATGGTTCCTGCTACCACATCATCATTTTTACCAAAACCGGCTTGGCCCACGCGGGGCATCGCGCTTTCTCTTACTTCGGCTACATTTTTAACAAAGACAGGGTTCCCTTTTTGGTTGATTACAGTGATGTTTTCGATATCATTGATTGAGTTGACCAAACCAATACCACGTACGACGTAGGACTGGCCACTTTTTTCGATGACATCTCCACCGACATTCAGGTTACTTTTGCTGACAGCATCAAATACCTGTAACGGAGTCAAATTAAATTTGTCTAGTTTGATAGGGTCAGTACTGATTTCGTAAACCAAATCCTGCCCACCAAAAACGTTGATATCTGCTACACCTGGAACACCACGTAAAGCGCGGTCAATGACCCAGGTCTGCAAAGTAAGGAGGTCGCGTGAATTACGTTGATCGCTATGTAATGTATAACGGAATATCTCTCCTGTAGGGCCATAAGGGGGCTGTACTTCAGGGTCGACATTGTCGGGCAGGCTTACAGATCGCATGAGGTTGTTGACCTGGTTGCGGGCAAAAGTGTCGTCAACACCATCATCAAAGATGATTTTAACAATGGAGAGGCCAAACATGGTGGTGCTCCGTATACTTGTTCTCTTTTGAACTGGACTCATGCCTAGTTCGATTGGTGTCGTTACAAAACGTTCGACTTCCTCGGCACTTCTTCCATTCCATTGGGTAATGATGGTTATTTGTGTATTGGTTACATCTGGAAATGCCTCAATGGGCATGCTTTTAAAGCTAATGAAACCAGCTATAGCCAAAATGCCAACCCAAATAAAGGTAAATGCTTTATTTTTAATGGAAAAGGCAATGATATTTTTAATGAATTTGTTCATTCGTGTAAATGCTAAGACGGATTAATTATTCAGTGCTCTATAGATCAAAAGCTTATTGTTGACAACAACTTTTTCACCTTCCTGTAGCCCCGTAGCCATGTAGGTTGTTCCTTCATTTTGTTTGATCGGTAATATTTCGCGAATCTTAATATCATTTTGGGATTTATAGATTAATACGAAATATTTGTTTTGATCGAAAATAACCGCATCAGAAGGAACTGCTAGTGCTTCGGTATTGGAGCGATGCAATACTTTAATGGTTGCTTTACTATCCGGAATAAGTAAACCATCCTTATTGTCTAGCACTACCCGTGCCTGCATTGAATTCGTCTGCGGATCGATGATCTTAAAGATTTTATCGATACTGCCCTGGAATTTTTTGTCCGGGTAGCTCAGGGTAGACACAATAGCGGGCATGCCCATACTAATCTTGTCGATATCCGTTTCGTTGACGTTAAGAATTGCCCATACATCTTTTGTATTGGCCACATCGAAGATGTTGTCGCTGCGGTCACTACGCAACTGCATATCCTTATTGATGTTCTTTTGAACGATGTAACCATCGATTGGAGATACGACCGAATAAATATTGCCTGTACGGACATTGTAGATCTGACTGACGGCCTCTGAACGGCGTAGTTGCTCTTTGGCTTTGGTTAATTGTCCTTTTGCCTCCAGCATGTCTTTATCTGTACTCAGTTTGCCATTATACATGTCTTCAGCTACACGGTAGTTTTTCTCGGCGAGTAATACATCGGTTTTGGCATCCGAAAGATCCTTTTGTATACCGGCGACTTCCGTACTTCTGATTGTTGCCAATACCTGACCTTTATGGACATAATCACCCAAAGAAACATTAACGGAGACAACATTCCCTCCAACAAGTGGGAAAATATCGATGTAATTGTTTTGATCGGCCGATATCTTTCCAAAAAAGTTGAGTTCTTCGGTCACATTTTCTTTTTTAACCGTAGCAAAACTTGTCGATTTAAGCATCGTCTCACTAATTTCGAAACCTTTGACAATGGCTGCATTATCTGTTTCTTTATGATTTTGGCAAGAGTAAAGTAGCACTATTGCCACAGTGGCTATAAGAAGTTTTTTAGTTGACATGAGTTGAATTGAATATAGAAGTTTGAGCCAGGTAGTTTAATTGTTCGGCGTTGAGAATAATTTCCTTTTTCATATCGTATAACTTAAGAATAGATATGCGATAGCTGTCCATAAAATCAGTGAACTCAACTAAAGAAATATTCCCTTTTTTAAAATTATTGAATATGCCATCATAGACCACAGCGATGTTGTGAAGGTCGTCTGGAGTAATGGTAAAATATTGGTTATATTGATTTTCCCATGACTGATAGTTGGAACGGATCTGTGACTCCAATAGCTGCCGTTGGACTTCAATATTTTTCTTTGCCTCTTCTTCGGCGTATTTCGCTTTGATAACATTTCCTTTATTTTGTTTCCACAACGGGATCGGAATGGCGGCTGTAACATTGAGCTCATTGTGGAATACCCCCCCATTCTGGCTGTAGGAAAGGCCAAGGTTAATATCAGGTGTATTTAAAGACTGTTGCCATTTTGTAAATAACTGTGAGCTTTCAGCGGTCTTTAAGGCAAATTGATAATCGGCATTGTTTTCCAAGGCCAATTGATAGATTTTGTCCAAAGCCATAGTTGGCTTTACGGCAAGTTCCTGATCTGCTTCTTGATCTGTTAACTTCGGTAATACATCTTCCTGACTGGAAATAAGCACACGTAATTGCTGCTGTAGATTGATGCTATTATTGATCGCTGTTGTTTTTTCGTTGTTGAGATCGATGGCCATTGTTTGAAGACGAACTTGATCTTTTAAAGAAACATTTCCTTTTTTTCCTTGCTCTTTATAAGCTACAAGTAGATTATTTAGGTAATCCAACTGGATTTTAATATCCGCCAATTTATGTTGCTCAAAGTAGAGCGAGTAGAAGGTTGTACGTAGCTGCGCACGGAGGCTTGCTAGCAATTGACTGAACTGTAATTTAGCAAGTTCAACATTTGATTTAGCAAATTCCACTTCATTCTTCTTTTTTCCACCGAGATAAATCAATTGGGATACGCTCGCTTCCTTGGATTGACCAATATGAAATGCTTTTTTGTTCTGTGGGTCGTAGGCATTGGCAGATAACTGCAATTGTGGTAGATCCCATATTTTGGCTTGTATGACGTCAGCCTCTGCTTGGCTGATGTCATATTGTTGCGCCAGGAGGGAAAGGTTCTTGCTGACGAATGCTTCTTCGCATTTCTGCAGTGTCATCTGTTTTCCCGAGACATCACTTTGCTTATTCCCAAGTGAACTTTCATGAATGCTCGTGTAATCTGCTTGTGGCGGTTTTTGTTGAGCAAAAGCCATACTATTGAAAAGCAATAAAAATATTAAAGGTTTCTTTGTCATGTTTATCAAAACTTGTGTAACAAAATAACTGGTCGAATATTAAAAGCCCCTTAATAAATGCTTAAAAAAAGCTTAAAATTAGCATGTCTTTCAGGTAGGTAAGAAGCCTAAAGCATCGGTTAATAAATGTATCTACTTGTTGCTTAATGGCTTCTAGTTAATTTGGAGCGATTTTTGCAACTAACCTTTTTGGTTGAGAAACAATTTAAATAGTAATACAAAAGTATGCGTAGATTGTTTTAGATCTGCTTGATATGCTATTGTTGCTTGATGCGATTGCATGATACGTTGAACGATACGTAGCCCTAAGCCTGATCCTGTTGTTTCATTTGCATTTTCACCGCGGCTGAACGCATCGAAAATCCGCTTTTGGTCGATTGTACTCAAGGCCGGACCAGTATTGCTGACAAGTACCTTGAGTTCGAAGGTTGATTCAAGAATCATCACTTTTACCTCCCTGGTATCGGAGTAAAGCGCAGCATTTTTAAATAAATTCACAAAAGCAATTTCAATCAATTGTGCGGAACAGAAAATACTAAGTTTTGGATCTTCGATCCCACTAATTGAAAAATCCAGTTGCAGGTCGGGGAATACCTTGGCTACTTTTTCATAGGCCATAAAGATAATTTCATCGATCCGCTCTTCCTTATAGGTCATTTTCAAACGCTCAGAGTCGAACTTTGAAAGTAACATCAGCGAATCGGTTACCTCCGAAAGATGCAAGGTTTCCTTGGATATGTTACGCAAGACCTGCTTTACATCTTCACTCAGCTGATTTTGATGATAAAGGTTCTCCAGCTGAAAAGACATTCGGGCAAGCGGTGTTCGCAGCTCGTGGGAGGCGCTGGAATTAAATTCTTTCTGCGATTCGAAAGCAGCCGAAAGTCGCAGCAGCATGGTATTAAATGCTCGGGTTAGTACAGCAATCTCATCTGTATGACCGGTATACTCGACAGGTTTGGTAAGTTTACTGGCATTAATCTGCGTAATATTATCTTTTAATTTATCGAGTGGGATCAATAGGCGCTGGATGAGGTTATAACTAAATATCCAGACCAGAACAGCGCTCAGGACAAATAATATCGTTAGGACGAGCGCCAGATGGTCCATTTTTTCATTTCCGGAGTAATCCTGTGCTTTTACAATAATATAATAAGGTAAACCGTTGATGCGATAGTATTTGGCCAGCGTTTCATATTGGTCCTGAAAATAGAAGATCTGTTTTTCCTGATTTAGCCGATTGACAATCGAAGCATTCCAGGTAATGGTCTGATCCTTTACGGTACTGAAGACGAGCTGTTTGTTTTTGTCAAGGATGATAACATCTTCATAGAAAAGGCCATCTTCGTCATCGTGAAAATAGTTTTTGTATGACTGGCGGTTGAAATAGGGGTTACTGGCGATATAATGGGAAATATTGTCCAATTTATCAATCAGTCGCTGGCGAAATTGATCTTTCCGAAAATCGAAACTAGCATAGTAGATAATCAACATCGCCATACCAAAAAGGACGGAGAATGCAATACTAAAGCTAATCGCTATTTTCTTCTTTAAATTCATTTTTCTGCCGATAGGTAATAACCAAAGCCAGGTCTTGTATGGATCAGTTTATTCTCAAAGTTTTTATCAATCTTCTTACGCAAAAAGTTGATATAAACTTCAATAGTATTCTGTGTTGTCTGAAATTGATTTTGCCATACTTCCTCCGATATATGTTGCTTGGACAAGGTACGACCCTTTGCCTGTGCCAGGATAAGCAGCAGTTGAAATTCTTTTTGAGTAAGATTAATTTCTTCATTTGCACGTAATACACGGGCTTCATCAGGATAAATGATCAGATCATCGACTACCAATGTTTTTGTTTCATTGCTTTCGCTATGTTGTTGCCGACGTAACAGGGAATAGATGCGCATCAGCAATTCATCTAAGACGAAAGGTTTAACCAGATAGTCATCAGCAGCCCGGAGAAATGCCTCCTTTTTATCATCTATATCATCGTATGCCGAGAGAATAATAATTGGTGTAAAGGCGTCATGGCTTCTTATCTTTTTACAGATTTCCAATCCATTGATTTTGGGGACATTGATATCCAATAGATAAAAACCATATTTCTTCTGGTGTGTTTTGGCCAAAAAATCAATTCCATCAAAGGCTTGATCACAGGTAAAGCCCTGGCTTAATAGAAAAGATCGGATCTCTTTAGAGAGTACCTTGTCGTCTTCGAGCAGCAAAATGTCCACCATATTTATATCTGTTGTCTTTTCGTAAAAATAAACAAATTTTTGTCATCCAATCAAAGAGATGTTTTCTTCGTACTTAATTTGGTAACATAAGATTTACACGAAGAAATATGAAACAAAAAGAAATCTAAGTAGATTCAAATCGAAATTATAAATAAGTGTTATGGAAACCAGAAGAGAATTCCTACGAAAGACCCTACTATTTTCAGGAGCAGCAGGTATTGCCAGCTTCATGCCTGCATCGATCCAGAAAGCCTTTGCCATAGACCCTGACCCAGGAAGTAGTTTTTTAGATGCCGAACACATCGTCATCCTGATGCAGGAGAACCGATCCTTTGATCATACGCTAGGTAGTCTTTCGGGAGTTCGGGGTTTCAATGATCCACGTTCGATACGTTTACCGAACGGTTTACCCGTATGGTATCAAACGGATAAAGAGGGAAAAACGTATGCTCCTTTCCGATTAAACCTGAAGGAAAGTAAAGTGACCTGGATGGGTTCTCTTCCACATAGTCGTGCAAGCCAGGTGGATGCCTTTAACCAAGGTCGTTACGATCATTGGCTGTTATCGAAGCAATCGGGGAATAAACAATATGCGGCTATGCCCTTAACATTGGGGTATTTTACACGCGAAGATTTGCCCTTTCATTATGCCTTAGCAGATGCTTTTACAGTATGTGATCAGAATTTTTGCTCAGGCATGACCAGCACTACGCCTAACCGTTCCTTTTTCTGGACGGGTAAAATTACAGAGATGAAAGATGGTCTGCAAAAAGCGAATATTCGGAATGATGACTTTGGCTATGGTAAAATGACCTGGGAAACTTTTCCGGAATTGCTTGAAAAGAATGGCATTAACTGGCGTTTTTATCAAAATGAGACAAGCTGTGGCGGCGGGTTTTCCGGACAGGAAAGGGCATGGCTATCCAATTTTGGGTGTAATCTGCTGGAATTTTTTCAGGCTTATCAAGTTAAATTTAAGGAGAACTATATCAGAAGCCTGGAAACACAGGTTCGGGATTTGCCCATGCAGATTTCCAAGTTGGAAGAGAAGTCTCCTTCTTCCGAAGAACAAGCCGAAAAGATACGCGCTGATATTCGCAAAAAAAGTGAGGCCCTTGAGCGAGCGGAGACCGAACTAAAGGAATTCAATCCAAACAATTATAAAAAGCTAAGTGATTTTACGAAATCATTAAATGAGCGGGCGTTTACGGTAAACAAGGGGGACAACAATTACAGGTCGCTTGATACGTTACATTTTAAGGCACAGGGGAAAAAAGGTACGCTGGAAGTCCCTAAAGGCGATATTCTTTATCAGTTTCGCAAAGACGTTGATACTGGTAAATTGCCCGCAGTATCCTGGTTGGCCGGTCCACAGAATTTTTCGGACCACCCGAGTGCGCCATGGTATGGAGCTTGGTATGTATCTGAAGTTTTAGATATCTTAACGAAAAATCCTGAGGTTTGGAAAAAAACTATTTTTATCATTACCTATGATGAAAATGATGGTTACTATGATCATGTTAAACCTTTCCTTGTACCTGATTTAAAGAAGAAAGATACAGGGGCATGTTCTCCTGGGATCGATACGGAGGTGGAGATGGTTCGTTTAGAAAATGAGCTAAAACAGGGAATTCCTAAAAAGCAAGCACGTGAAGGGGCTGTGGGCCTAGGTTTTCGTGTTCCCATGTATATTGCGTCGCCTTGGTCACGAGGTGGTAAGGTCTGCTCTCAGGTATTTGATCATACGTCTACTTTGCAATTTTTGGAATCTTTCTTTAACAAAAAGCTGAACAAGAATATGCATTTGGAAAACATCAGTGCATGGCGTAGAACAATCTGTGGTGATTTGACAACCGCTTTTACACCTTTTACTCAGCAAAAGGAAAAACTCCCTTTTCTTGATCGGAATCAATATATCGAAACGATATACAATGCGCAGTTCAAAGATGATCCGCGAGGCTTTGTTGAGGTCAAAGATCCTGATCTCGCGAGTAAAAATGTATGGATTCCGGGATTTGACCGAATACAGGAGCGGGGGATTCGTAGATCTTTGCCATTGCCTTATGCGCATGATGCGGTGGGCTTTGTGAAAGACGGAGTGTTTCATCTAACGATGACTGTAGACAGCAAGTTTTTCGGAAAAAGGACCGCAGGTACAGCCTTCAACGTTTATAGCCCGTTGGGATATCGTGATGAACAGGGGCAAAGTGAAACTTGCCGTAATTGGAATTTTGCGGTGAAGGCCGGTGATCGTTTGGCATATCAGTGGGACTTGGCACGATTTGAAGGAGATCGCTATGCTTTTGAATTGCACGGTCCAAATGGTTTTTATCGGAAATTTTCTGGACAAAAAGGAGCAGCAGCACTAGAGGCTACCGTTTCTGCGGAACTGAAAGCGCTAACTCAGGCAGCGACAGGGAAATTGCAGTTGAGGCTCAGGAACAAGAGTGACCAGCGGGTAACGGTAGTTGTCGAGAGCCTTAGCTATGGAAAATATGCCACAACGAAAGAAATAGCTCCCGCCGAAGAAGTTCCATTGATCCTGGATGTTGAAAGTCAAGGAAATTGGTATGATATTGCTGTACGAATCAAGGGAGACAGCAGCTTCGTCATTCAGCTCGCAGGGCGATTGGAAACAGGTGTTGAGTGTACAACTGATCCATTATTAGCATAATCTGTACTGTTTCAGCAGGGATGGCGGTCAATTCTTATTGAATGGGTTCCCTGCTGTTGCTATATATCGTCAATAGTATCCGCTTGACCTTATTTACACGCAAACAAATAAGGTCTCCGGATAGTTTGTTTCTATATAACGACGAAGATACAACTCCGTATCAGTACTTATCGTGCGGTCTTTATGAACAGGGAATGTATTGTAAACAACGGTATGTAGATTGATCCTGCGCTTGGTGATCGCTTCCAGACTAAGTAAGGTATGATTGATACTCCCTAATTTTCCAGAGGTGACAAAAATAAGCGGATACTGCATTTCTTGGATGTAATCTATAATCAGATAATCTTCTCTTAATGGAACCATCAACCCACCTGCACCCTCAATAAGAACAGCGTCGTAGCGTTGGCTTAATGTTAAGCTAGCCTGTTTGATCTTTTTAAAGTCAATTTCACGATTATCCAGGCGTGCTGCTAGATGGGGGGAGGCGGGGTAGGTGAAAATCTCTGGCATCGTGATTTTCTGATGATCTTCTGCCGTTAATGGGATTTCCATGAGTTGGCGATGGAGGACGATGTCTTCGGAAATGGTTGTATTTCCAGTTTGTACAAGCTTTTGGGTAATGGTGCGTATACCGCTTGTATTCCATTGTTTCGCAAGGAGGCCAGTTGCATAACTTTTTCCTATCCCGGTATCTATGCCGGAAACAAAATAGATATTTTCATTCATTGCTGTATTTCTTTTGTAGGTTGTTCGATTGTTTGTAATTGAAGTGCTCAGCTGTTATTTTTTTGCAATAATATAGATGGGATGGTAGGTTAGGGATACACCCTCTTCTGTCCCATAGTGCGATGTATACTTATCACAGAAAGCCCGAAGTGTGCCTTTTGTCCACCGGTGATTTTTTATTCCCGTTACCCCCGTTTGCTTCAGGTGAACAAGAACTTGTAGTGGGCTTTCAAAGTGTAGTTTTAAATGTTCTTCCTGTGCAACGAGGATCTTATAATTCAACGCTAAAAGTTCTGCGATAAGTTCCGATTTAGATCGATATGTTAGTCCAACATGTGCCGTTGCATTGATCTCGTGCATATTATCATGTCCAAAGGTGCTGAAGGCAAGGATACCGGAGTCCGGAAGGGATCCATAGCAGCTTTCAAAGAAAGCGCGAGGATTGTTGAACCACTGAATCGTCGAACTGGACGCGATTAGATTGATGTCTTTGGGAAAAGTATAAGTTTCTGCATCAGCACAGATGAACGTGTGCGACGATGTCAAGATATCCATTACCTCGGGCATCATTTCTGGACAGATATCATTTAAAATCATTTTTTTTGGTTTGATATGCTGTAGGATTAACCGCGAAAAAAAACCTGTTCCGCAGCCAATTTCCAATACTTTTTGCGGTTTTAGCTGTATGTTCTCCTGCATCAACCTGATCATTTTTTTTGCTATTTCGTATTGGGCGATCGCTGCCGACTGATATTTAGATGCCGCTTTAGCGAAACGGGACCTAATCCTTTGTTTGTCCATCATGATGATCATCTTAAAAGGTGCTTAAATAATTGTTCGGGATAATGAGTAGCATCGATTATCGTATATGCAGTACCGGGCCAGGCGCGTTTTTGATTCTCTAAGTTGAAGATTCGATCTTCTTTGCCTATATATATCTGATGCCATTGGAATGCCGCTGCTGATTTTGCACCAGCTGTTTTTTCAATCGCGATGAGCTCTGAACGGAGGTCTTCGATGTCGCGTTGGGGGGCTCTTTCAAGAAAATAGTTAAAAAGGGTCTTGGAACCACACATGCGTAATCTGAATTTTTCTAACGTTTTATTGCTCAGTGTATCCAATGTTCCTTTAAATAACTGGCTAGGAATTCCTTTTTCGTCATCTATTGGAAATAGTGTTCCATTGATTGCAGTACATGTGCTGATGGGGTAATTGCTGTTTTGAAGTTCGGGCAGTACCGTTGATGCCGCCCATACCCCCATAGACCAGGCGAAAACCTCAATTTCCTGGTAGCCTGCCAGTAGACTTTTGTCCAACAGTAAATCCGTATAACTATGGGCAACAATAAGATCTTTGTCGACTGGGGAATAGTGCAAAAAAGGATGTTCATCCATGCCCCAGCCTGCAAAGAATAACAGTAGTTTTTCGTTGGATTTTACCTGAAGATGCTGCCCTAGCAAATTATCGACCGGAGTGACTCTTTTAGGAGCGATTCTTTTAAGTATCATAAGCTTGCTGCGAGTTGTTTGATCATGGACGATGTCATTGTTGCTGTCAATGAAATTCGGATTCTTGATGTTCCTTCTGGTACTGTGGGCGGGCGTATGGGAAGCACGTAAAATCCCTTTCGCTGCAGGTCTTCTGCTTTCAGTACCGTTTCCTTGTTATTGCCGATAATGACCGGTAGAATATGACTCTCTGACGGACAATTAAAGCCTTTGGCAATTATGTGCTGTTTGAGCAATAGGCTATTTTTGTGCAGCTGTTGGCGCCGGTCTGTAAAGTCACTTAAGCGTTCCAAAATAAACACAGTCCATAATAGATTGATTGGTGGCAACGCTGTTGTAAAAAGTAGCGTACGTGCCTTATTGATCAAATAATTTCGGATTGGTTCTTTACATAGCAGGTAGCCACCAACCGATGCTAAAGCTTTTCCAAAGGTGCCTGTCAGGAAATCAATATCGGCAATACATTGCTGTTCTTCTGCGCAGCCAAGTCCCTGTATTCCGCGTGCGCCTACGGCGTGAGCTTCATCGACATAAAGTAAGGTATTGGGGAAACGTTGTTTTAGACTGACCAGATAGTTGAGGTCCGTGCAATCACCATCCATGCTAAAAATACTTTCTGTAACGATGATGATGTTTGTGAAGCGATGGGCATATTTTGTCAATAATTGCGTTAAGTGCGTATAATCGGAATGCCGGTACCTGTAGCAGGCCGCATTGGATAGTCGGATACCATCAATTAGGCTTGCGTGGACACCCTTATCGGCGAGAATTAATGTCTGCGTATCACAAACTGCAGGAAGTATGCCTACATTCATGTGGTAGCCGCTGTTAAAGACCAATGCACTCTCCGTACCGAACATTTGGCACAACATTGTTTCCAATTGCGTATAGCGTGCATGGTTTCCTGTGAGTAGACGCGAAGAGGAAGCGCTGAATAGAGCATTATCTTTTGTTACCGAGTTTAGGAATTCTTGACGAAGTATCTGATCTGTCGCAAGTCCAAGATAATCGTTCGACGAGAGGTTGTAACGCTCTTTAACATGCTCCTGTGCTGTGTTATCCTGTTGTGTGATAAGGGGAAGTTTTCGTTTATTCCCTTGTTTTTCAAGGGCAAATAATTCATCTTCAATGCGCTGGATTAGACTGTTTTCAATCATTGGACTGTGCTGATTACGGCTAGCAATGCCTGTGTTAACTTGTGAAGCTCACCTTCATTTATGATAAAAGGGGGCATGATATAAATCAGTTTTCCGAATGGCCTTACCCAAATTCCCTCTTCGATAAACCGCTGTTGTATGCTGGATAGATCGACGGAGTTTTTCATCTCGATGACTGCAATTGCACCTAGAATTCTGAGCTCCTCGACTTGGGGCAGCGTTGTTACAGCACTAAGTTCCCGTCTCAATTGTTCTTCGATTAACGTTACTTTCGCTTTCCAGTCAGTTGCCAACAGTAGTTTGATGGAAGCGTGGGCTACAGCGCAAGCCAAAGGGTTGGCCATAAAAGTTGGACCGTGCATAAACGTACCTGGTGTACCGTTGGAGATTGTATTCGCAACATGATCTGAAGTGATCACGGCGGATAGCGTCATATAGCCACCGGTCAAGGCTTTGCCGATACACATGATATCGGGCACTATTCCGGCATGCTCCCAGGCAAAGAGCTTACCCGTGCGCCCAAACCCGGTAGCAATTTCATCAAAGATTAAAAGAAGTTGATTTTCTTTGCAGAGATGTGCTGCCTGACGCAAGTACTCCGGATGGTAAAAACGCATTCCACCGGCTCCCTGGACGATAGGTTCAAGGATGAGAGCGGCCAATTCGTTCTTGTGTGAGCAGATTAGATCTGCCAAGGGTTGGATGTCATTGGCATCCCATTCTTGCTCAAACCCTATTTTTGGGGCAGGGGCAAAATAGCGTTTGGGTAAAGCATTGTCAAAGATGCGGTGCATGCCAGTAATGGGGTCACAGACCGACATCGCGTTCCAGGTGTCACCATGGTAGCCCGAACGAACCGTGACAAAGTTTGTTTTATTGGTCTTTTTTTGTGATACCCAGTATTGAATAGCCATTTTAAGCGCAACTTCTACCGCAACAGAACCCGAGTCGGCATAAAATATTTTGTTGAGTGAGGCAGGGGTGATGTCAAGCAGTATTTTACCGAGAGCAATTGCTGGTTCGTGCGTAAGTCCACCAAACATCATGTGTGACATGCTGCTGAGCTGAGCTGTGACCGCAGCGTTAAGGACGGGGTGATTGTAGCCGTGGATGGCGCACCACCAAGAGGACATACCATCTATAAGCTGCTGTCCATTTTCCAGCTCGATTATACAACCATCTGCCCGTTTAACCTTGTAGGCAGGTAAGGGATTTGTCATGGTTGTATACGGATGCCATAGATGCTTTTTATCAAAATCATCGATAAGGTCGTGTTGGTTGATTTCTTCTCTTTCCATGATGGTCTGCCTAATTTGTTTTGTTATTTGTTTTGCTGCTTAGCGATGTTGCGCTGGATTTTATGTTCGGGTCTTGACCATTTTGGTCTTTCACCAAGATCATGGTAATGCGCCATCTCAGTTGCGATGGTTTCGGGTTGATTTTTTTTCTCGAATGGCTGTTGTGGCACCAAGCCTAATGTTTTAAACATGTCCATGTCTTCATTGACATCGGGATTGGGCGTGGTGAGGAGTTTGTCGCCTGAGAAAATCGAATTGGCTCCCGCGAAAAAGCATAAAGCTTGCCCTTCTTTACTCATGTTGGTGCGTCCTGCAGAAAGGCGAACTTGTGTGGTGGGCAATAAAATTCGGGCTGTAGCGACCATGCGTACCATTTCCCATATCGAAACTGTTTCCATGACCTCCATTGGAGTACCGCTTACAGGAACGAGCGCATTGATAGGTACCGATTCGGGTTGTGGGATGAGTGAAGCAAGTGTGATCAACATCGCGGCACGGTCGTCTATACTTTCTCCCATCCCAATAATACCACCACTACATACGGTTATGTTTGTTTTACGTACATTTTCGATCGTTTGAAGGCGATCATCATAGCTTCTGGTCGAGATAATTTCCTTATAGTAATCGGCAGAGGAATCGAGGTTGTGGTTGTAGGCGTATAGTCCAGCTTCTGAAAGGCGTTGTGCTTGGTTTTCGGTCAGCATTCCTAGCGTGCAGCAGACTTCCATGTCAAGTCTATTCAGTGTACGGACCATATCAAGTACATGGTCAAACTCAGGGCCATCTTTAACATTGCGCCAGGCGGCTCCCATACAGATCCTTGAGCTACCTCCAGCTTTGGCTGTTAGTGCCTGCTCTTTTACCTGCTCTACACTCATTAAGCCTTCTGCTTTTACATTCGTATGGTAACGTGCGGCCTGGGGACAATAGGCGCAGTCTTCGGGGCAGCCACCTGTTTTTATTGATATCAATGTGGACACTTGTACTTTGTTCGGGTTGTGATATTTCCGATGTATCGATGCCGCATCATAAAGCAGGTCCATTATTGGTTTGTTGTATAAAGCGACAACTTCTTCCTGCGTCCATTTTGGTTTTGTTTCCATATTAATGCTAAGTTTTTATGCTAAAATCAAATCTATTTTACTTAATGACCATTCGGATTTCGTAATTCAATGCGATTATTTTTTCATGATGATTGCAAAGATTATAGTTTAAATGATAACTTTGGTAGTCCGAAATAAACATAATGAGTAGTCCGGTTAGTATAGGTTTTCATTCCATTATTAAGATAGATCGCCGTAAGGAAGATGCCATCTATCTACAGATCGTTTATCAATTTATCAATGCCGTCAAGCGAAATCTATTGGAAGATGGAGATCTGTTGCCCGGAAGCCGGAAGATTGCTGAAGAACTGAACGTGCACCGAAAAACCATTGTAGCCGCTTTAGCGGAATTGCAGGAACAGGGTTGGGTGAAAATTTTGGCTAATCGCGGGACTTTTGTGAAAAATCCTGAGCTTATCGGTACTTCCGGTGCGGCGATTGAAGCATTTAGACAGCCACCTGATTTTGCACCTTACTTTTTTAGAAAGGAACTCATATTGGACATGCCTATTTCAGAGGTTCCCGAAAGGTACTATTTTACGGACGGGACACCTGATTATAATGTCATTGGAGCGGAGGAACTGGTGCGTTTTTATGCATCCATGGTGAAACGGAAAAAGAAAAGTGATGATTTTCCGACGACGACTGAGGGAAATTTGTTTTTTAGGGATCAGTTAAGCTATTATCTGAATTTAACAAGAGGGTTTCATCTTTCCCGGAATTTCTTGTTGCCGATTGCCAGTCGCGAACAGATTTTTTCAATTTTATCCCGATTATTGATCCGGCCCGACGATATTATACTGGTAGAAAATTTAAGTTATTTTTTACCTAACATGATCTTTAGTCAAGCTGGGGCCAAGCTAAAAACCATTCCGGTAGATGCGGAGGGGATGATTGTAGATAAGATCGGAGACCAATTTAAACCCGGAGAAATCAGGTGTGTTTACCTCAATACCAGGTGTCAGTATCCAACGACGGTTAATCTTTCCGAGCGTAGGAAAATTCAACTGTTACAATTGGCCGAGCAGTATAACTTTATCATTATTGAGGATGATGTGGATTTTGAGTCTTCCTTTTTTAAGGAGAAAGGTGAATCACTTTTCCGGAAAAATGGCGGCAACCGTGTGATTTATACAGGTGCTTTCGGTAGTTTCTTTGACCCTGGTTTCCAAATGAATTTTTTGATCGCACCTCAGGATCTGTTGGAAGAGGGAAAAAAGTATTTGAACATCTTCGGAAAGCCGAATTTTATGATCGAGAAAACATTGGGTGAGATTATCCACCAGGGTGATATCTTTCGGTATCAGCGTAAATTTCAGAAAACAATTGCAGAGCGAAAAGAATTGTTTGCACAATTGCTGTTACGGCATTTTGAAGATAAGATCAGGTTTGAAGTCCCGGCTTCGGGACTGGCTTTTTGGATACAGTTTAATACAGTTGTTTCACTGACAGCCTTGCAGGAGAAAGTTCGGTCGCAGGGACTGTTGTTGCCGAGTAATTGCCTTTATCAAAATAAAACGGTCACTGCATTGCGGTTGGGGTTTGCTCATCTTGACGAACAAAGTATGGTGGCGGCAATTTCTTTGTTGCGTGCAGCTTATGCTGATTTGGTCGAAAAAATCAACTAGCTGCTTTGCAGTATATGGGTCAATTTGTTTTTGGCTTCTTGGTGGGGACCACAGAAATCCACAAAGTATGTGTGCTGCCATTGTTTACTTTTGGTAGCCTGTTTGTTCGTTGGCATGCTCCAATCTGGATAAATACGGAATCCGCGTTTGCCCATTTGAGAACCCGCTGTGAGGATTGTATGTTCAACTAACGCCTGTTTTGGAAAGACAAATAGGCCGCAATGCTGGTCCTGTTCAACCGAAATAAGGTAATAATCGAAATGATCATCTGCAGTAAAAGGTATGGTCTGGCCATCGGTGTCACGTTTCCAGAGCGCAACGAATAATCCCACTTTTTTTGGTGTTATCTTGGCCTTTCTAAATTTGAAGTGTTTGTTGCCCAGTTGAAAATTAACACCATAATAGGCCCTACCTGTTTGATCTTGTGATAAATTAGAGCACTGGAGCATAAGTATGCTTTCGAGTTGATCTATCACTTTCCTGATCATATCATCAGCGATCTGTGGGGCTGCCTGATGGTTAAGATTCATGTTGGGGGGTATAGATTAACTGAACAACTCCCGATTTGAATGTGACGCTTTGAACAAGTTTTAGGGATAGTCGTTCAGGTAAGTTTTCGAATAAAGGCTTGCCACTTCCCAGGGCAATAGGGTGAACGGAAATGCGATAGATGTCAACAAGGTTAGCTTGAATGAATGTTTTAATTAGACGCGCTCCACCATATAGCCAAATATCCTTTCCGGGCTGTGCTTTTATTTCCTGAACTTGTTTTGCGATGTCAGTCTGGATGAAAGTAGCGTTTTCATCTTGCCTTGCCTGACTAGAAAAAACATATTTTTTCTTCGCATGGACATTTTTCCAAAGATTTATTTCTGTTTCATCGGCCGTAGCGTCCGGTTGGAAATTACCCCAGGCATCATAGCTTACACGACCATAAAAGATGGTATCGATCGAAGCCAAAAAGCCATCGAAATCCATGTCATCATCCATAATACACCAGTCAACCTCTCCATTTGAACCCTCAATAAATCCATCTAAGGTCATGGCCAGATCCAATATTATTTTTCTCATGTGTTTTATTTGCTTTAAACCTGTTGCTTGTGTTTCCGTAAAATAATAGGAGCTGGGTTAGCTCAATATCGGATCATCAGGATAACATAAAGATAGGGAAATAATAAGTTTTGGCCAAATTGGTGAAGAATGGAACAAAGAAAAAGCCCAGCAAAGAATGTCTGGGCTTTGAGATTATATAAGGGGAATAATACTTGCTAAAAAAGTGAAGACCTAGTCTTCATCGGTGATAATATCATCACCATCTAATTCGAAACCTTCACCAAGGAAGGTATTCTCTAGTTCGAATAAATCTGAATCTTTAATCATTTTACTATTTTTTTGATATTCAAAGTTATCACCCTTATTTAAGCTAATCGTCAATATAAAATGAAATTTGTGTTAAGCGATATTGTTATATTTTTTTGAGTACAACATCTAATTTTTCTGCCTGGATGATTCGGCTGAAGAATTCTTTTAAATCAAAATACTCTTCCGGCATAAACAAGGGTTTGTTTAATTGTGTTGCAGATTCTATTATCAGAACGTCCGGTGTTGTATTATTGATTTTGAAAATATACCGTGCCGCACGTTCAGGAAGGGCCATACTGATATTTTTTAACTTTCCTTCCGTTGGATATGCATAGCCTTTTGGTAGTTTGATTTCAATGTAGCACTCTTCTTGGACTAAAGAACCAAAGTCGATTGGGTAATTCCGCTCCGTTAGGTTGAAGGGGTTCTTGGACATTTTGGTGTCAATATAAGGATTGAATAGAAGTTGGTCATTTTGTAGGGTTGCAAAATTCTTAATCTCAATTTCAAACTCCTCCGTTAGTGGTTTGTCAAGAGATTCCCGATTCGATACTTTAAAACTGTTGATTTTGATGCGATTGTTTTCTTCATCTATTTTTTCATAGAATTCTTCTTCAGAATTACTTCCTTGAAGGCGTTCACGCATTTTGGAAGCACCATAACCGTTACGTGAGGTAATCCATTTTCCTTTTAATGCACCATCTTCCGACAGTTCACCATAGAAGAAATTACTATAACTAGATGAAAGATTTGCCTCAAGTTTTACCCAGTCAGATTCGCCTTCGAGGGGAATTGATCTTCCCTGAAAATTGACACATTTCATCGGAATATTTCCAAACATCTCATAGGGAGAGGTCGCATCCAGCAGGTAGTAGTTTTCACCTATTTTTACCCGGGCAATAACGTGATTGAACTCTGATATCGCTGGTGCATAGAGCCCTGCATAGCCATTCTCACGTGTCGATAAAATAACAGGGATGGCATCTAGCTTCGCATAACGGAGGGCATTGACCAGTCCAAGGTTAATATCGGCGCTATTGCCTGTTCTCTTTTCGATGGCTTCTTTGATATTTTTTGCGTAGATCGAATGGCGGTTATTCCATTTTATTTGTTTCTGAAAATATGTATACAGCCGTACCGCTTTTTCTAGATCATCTTTTGAATCCTGCAAGACGGGTTCAATGAACTCCTTCAATGCCGTTTTTCGCTTTACTTGTCCACCAAAACTTTCGTCCTGCACGAGTTTATCTCTGACATTTTCCCACGTGAGCGAGAAGTCTTTTGTCGGTCCCATTGGAATGCTGTACCGACCAAGCTCGAAGAAAATGATTGACCTAAAATTTTTAGAAGAAGTCATGTAATCTTCGGTATGGAAAGCCGGGATATTTTCCATGGTATAAATGGTTTTATTGCCTAAGACTTCTCCAACTTGAGAGTTTAGCCCGGTGTTGTAATTTTCAACCTTTCGATCACTGACGGCTAATCCCCCCTTTAAATTGGCTTTATAATGAAAAACTTCGGGAATACGCGTGACGTATTGGCTATAAAGTTTCGGAAGATCTTCCTGAAATTCCCAAGCATTTAGGTTAAAGATAAATGGAGATTCTGTACGGTAACGGTATTCAATAATTGTACCTTCTTGGACCTGCGGAATGGCCGCTTTCGTTACCGCATAGTTTTCTGAAGCGTTTTCGTTAAAAATATTCGCTTTCGTCATCTCTGTTTCCACGACCTTATCACCGACGAGGTGATAGGATGCTCCCTTGATGTCCATAAGGACTTCGCGTTCGTTTCCACTTTTATATAAAGGGATGCTGAAATTAGCGTAATCATAAGCTTCCTTATTTAATATTTTAATGCGGACGTGTCTGAAAAATTGAACAACCGGACCTTTGTTTTTATCATAACTAACTTCGGCTGATCCATATTCACGTAAGACAAAGGCATTTGCTGCTGTATCTATTTTGTCAATAGTAATGGCAAAATCTTCCTTTTTTATTTTACCGAACGAAAAATCTTGTGCTTGTAGGGATATACCACTAAGCAAGAGGAGGCCAGTGAAAAAACTTTTCATAAAAAATGACTGTATGGTTAAGAATTATAACACTAAAGTATGAAATAATTTTAAATCCAAACCCTTATAAATAAAATTGATTGAAAAGATAAATGGATCGATAAATTTCGACTGCTTATTTGTCCCGGTAGCGAGATAAACTTTTGTTGTAGTCTGATGAGATGCGCAAAGATAGCGTACTTACAAGGTGAATTCGAAGCTTAACGTGACATAGCGGTAGTCTTCGCCTCTCCATTTTGGTCCCGAAAGTAGGATTTCTTTGGCTTTGGCATCGAGGTAATCATTTGCACTTTGGAGAATGCTGATATTTGTTGGGAATCCATCTTTATCGATATAGAAGCTTAAACGGACAGTGCCCTCATAACGGCTTTTAGCTGTTTTTTTCTTGATGTAATTGTTGAACGATCTCCAGCCCCAGATCGGTTCGGCACTTTTTGATTTGCGTGAAGACATCGTTGTGACGACGACTTCATCAAGTGTGGCGCCGGAAGGTTGCAGTTTGATTGTTGTATTTTTGCTGCGACGCATATTCAATGCAACTGAGTTGTAGCCCAGCGCCATGATATCGACGAGTGAATCCATTGTACTGGGTTGGATGGTCGCTTGTCCCTGTGCGTCGGTATTCGTAGCAAACTTGCTATTGGGTTGAATGATTGTCACTCCCGAAATAGGCAAGCCTGTCTCTTTGTCCCGAATCGTAAGTTGTAGCGGTGTACCTTGTTGTTGTGGGATCGAAATACCTGGAGCTCTGCCTGCAAGTGCATTGTTTAAACTTGAGGTTCCTCGAATCATAATCGTTTGGGAAGCATCTTTTTTCTTTGCCATTGGCGCATAACCGATAACAATTGTGCTGTCTGTAGGTCTTAATCCAAATACAGGGCGATCATTATTGAGACCTTCCTTCATTTCTTCCAGTGATTTTACACGTAGGGAGGGTTCCCGGGATAAAACGGTCACCTCTTCCAGTGGGTGCTGTTCATGAAGCCGCGGTCTGTTATTATCTACTAATTGTGGCGAATGATCTTGAGGTCCTATTTTTGAAGCGATATCATCTGAAGGAATGATAGAATCTGCTGCTGTAACCTTTGTTTTGGGTTTTTCCTGCGTAATACTTACTTCAGCGGTACGCCTCGCTTCGGATGAATTTTTGTCCTGTTGACGGTAAAGAAGAAGACCAACCCCCAACACGATCACTGCTGCTGCAGCGATGCTAAGTCTCTTCCAATCAAAGATCTTTATTTTAGCGGAATTGTCTTTTTCAATACGTTGGGCAATTTGGTTGTTGATTGTTGTAATTACGGTTTTATTCTGATCCATTTCAATACCTATAAGAATATCCGCCAACATGGGGTCACGTTGCGCCTCCCGTTCAAGCGCATACATCTCCGTAGGAGATAGTTCGCCGTTGACGTATTTCTTTAAGTATGCTATGTCGTAATTACTGTTGCTCATTCCAAGCCTCCATGCAATTTTTTAAATTCCGTTTTCCATTCTGAATATAGCTTTTTACTTCGTTCAAGCTATAACCGGTAGATTCACTAATCTCTTTGTAACATTTTTCCTCCAAAAAGAAGAGTCTAACCGACTGTTGCTGTTTGTCTGGCAATTTTCCCAGACAGCCTTCCATGGCTGTTAGCTGTTCTTCTTTTTCATCATATTGTTCATACTGATGCATGTCTCCCGGAAATTTCACAAATTCATCCAAAGAAATTTGAGTTTTGTTCTTTTGAGACCTCAAATACATCAGACAATGGTTCTTGCTTAATACATAAAGCCACCTTGGGAAGTCCTTGATTTCTTGTTTGTTGACTTTGTATATTAATTCTTCAAAGATATTCATGACAGCATCTTTACTCAATTCGGAATCTTGGAGATACCGTAAGCAAACATAGTATACCATCTCCGTATGTCGTTGGTATAGATCACCCAATACCTGAAGCTCCTTAGACTCCTGGTAGTGCAGCAAGAGCTCGTGGTCTTGTGCTGTATCTATTTTTGACGACTTGAATGCGAACATTTTATTGGTTAAAAATATTTTTTTTTTCTGGTTTATGGAAATTTAATATTTGAGGCATCCCTTGGCAAAATTGTAAAAGATATGAGAGCAATACTTTTTGTAATAGGCTTGTTGTTATCCTTAGGCGGATATGCCAAGCAAGGATATGAGGTTAGGGGGAAGGTTGTCGATGCGAATACAGGAACTGCCCTTGTGGGGGTACAGGTGAGCAATGTTGCAACCAAGGCGCATGTGCAGACCGATGACAAGGGAAACTATCGTATTCAAGTCCTTGATGGCAAAAACATCTTGATTTTTAGTTATATCGGATATCTTGAGCAGCGGATAGCGGTCAACCATCGGTCAAAGGTTGATGTGGCATTGGTGCAGCAAGATAATGCGCTGGATGAGGTTGTGGTGACCGGATATGAGGACAAGGCGAAGCGTCAGACGGCATCGGTGATGAATGTTAATGCGGCTATATATGGGCAAGTATCGGGTTTGTATATTAGAGGAACGGCGTATGTGCCTAATCAGAACCAAGAATCTTATCAAAAGTTGAAGGAAAATAGCTTTATCAATCCACGTAAAGAGCCTTTATCGACCTTTGCAGCCGATGTTGATGCTGCTTCCTATAGTAATGTACGTCGATTTATCAATTCGGGAACATTACCTGAAAAAGACGCGGTACGGGTTGAAGAGATGATCAATTACTTTCAGTATCAAGTGGCTGGACCTAAAAATGGTGAACCTGTAAATATCGTCACCGAATTGACGAAGGCACCCTGGAATACAACGCATCAGCTCATGCGCGTCACGTTAAAGGCGAAAGATATTCCTACAGCGAATCTTAAAGCTTCCAATTTGGTGTTTTTGATCGATGTGTCGGGATCAATGATGGGACCGGGGCGTCTACCTTTGGTGAAAGCTTCGCTGAAAATGTTGGTCGATCAGCTTCGTGCTGTGGACCATGTAGCCATTGTGACCTATGCTGGATCGGCAGGGGTAAAACTGGAGAGTACGCCCGGTGATGAAAAGATGAAAATAAAATCGGCTATTGAGGAGCTGGAAGCCGGTGGAAGTACTGCTGGTGCTGCAGGAATTAAGAAGGCCTATGAAATTGCGAAGCAACAATTTATCAAAGGAGGAAACAACCGGATCATTTTGGCTAGTGACGGCGATTTCAATGTTGGGGAGAGTAGTGACGAATCGATGGAAGAATTAATTTCCAAAGAAAGTAAATCGGGGGTTTTCCTCACAGTATTGGGGTATGGCATGGGAAATCTGAAGGACAGTAAGATGGAAATCCTTGCCGACAAAGGGCATGGGAATTATGCCTATATAGACAATATTTCTGAAGCACGAAAAGCGATGGTAACCGAATTTGGGGGAACTTTGTTTACCGTTGCTAAAGATGTCAAGATTCAGGTCGAATTTAATCCCAGTTATGTGCAGGCATACCGTTTAGTGGGATACGAAAACCGCTTGCTGGAGGCTGAGGATTTTAATAATGATCAAAAGATGGGTGGTGACATGGGCGTAGGACATGTGGTGACAGCCTTATATGAAATTGTACCCGTCGGTGTAGAGTCGAGGCTGATCGGAACGGTAGATCCCTTAAAATATCAACAGCAAGCGGATCAGGCAGCCGGACGGAGAAATGCTGAACTGGCAACAGTTAAATTTCGGTATAAGGAGCCTGAAGGGGAGAAAAGCAAGTTGCAGCAAAAGGTGGTCGGAACTTCTGTTACGGAATTGAACAGTGTGAGTGAAGATTTACGATTCGTAACTGCGGTAGCGGAACTAGGTCTATTACTTCGTGATTCTGATTTTAAGCAAAAGGCCAATTTTGATCAGCTCATAGCGCGAGCAAAAGCTTCTAAAGGCAAAGATGAGGAAGGTTATCGTGCTGAATTTATCCGTATTGCAGAAAATGCCCGAGATTTATCGAGATCGAAAGAATAAATAAAAATGACTAAATAAGGATTTTCAGTAGCAGCAATCGAAATGCTGCTGCTGGAAATAGTTTAGTTTGTGGAACAATAGCCAAAAAAGTAAATAAAATCTATATTTTTAGGTCATCAATAAAAGGAACGTATTTTGCTTCTGCTGATTGTCGTTATGTGATATTTGGTAAGTAAGTACAATCCGAGCGATAGGTTGTTGCGGTGTATGGAAATAAAAAATGCTAGATAAATGAAGAATTTTTTCTTGTGCTTTCTTTTGGCTATTGGTATTACAGTACCATCGGTAGCCCAAAATGCGAGCTTGAATAAACAACAGACCATGGCTTATATTAATAAGCTGTATAAGGTTGCCTACCATTATAAGGATACAAAAATTGATACGGTGACGGTAGACGGGAAAGTGTTAACAGTCTTTCTTTCCAGTGGCCAGCATTTTCGAAGTGATATTGCCAAATCAGATGTACTTGTCATCGCAAGAGTAAAATCAGGTTATCAAATTCGATTTAAGTCCTCGCCAAGTACGGATGAAATTTTATGGGCAATCCAAACGGAAGAAGATGCCAAACGTCTGAAAAATGCGTTGGAGCATCTGATTAAAATCGTAAAAACCGAAAAAAAGACCGATCCTTTTGGTAGTTAAGTCATATAGCCGAGCTGATCCGATCGGTAATAGAATGTTCGGCAAGGTATGAGCTTGCCGAACTGAATAGAGAAAGTAGTAGGGCTTGCACATGGATATGTGTTGAGGATTGCTGAGGGGGTAACCAAATGCCTACTAGATATAAAGACGATTGGCTTCATGGCCGAAATTGATGTGGCTGTTGAAACCATCGATTGTAAATCACATCGTTTATACTAATTTAAGGTGTTTACATAAATTCAGAGTTAAAATGTTGTTATCTTATTGTAATTAAGTGTGTTGTGTTCTTGTTTCCGAATGGTCTTATTTCTCCTGTTGATGAATTTATTTCCCTGGAGCACCTTTATCCTCTTTCCAAGCTTATATTTCCGAGATAGCTGCTATTCATGCTTCGATTAGTCCCGTCAGCTGCAATAAAACCTAGATATAGATGATATGTATCACTTTGGGTTAGTTTCGGTATTTGAATAGATTCTTGTAAATCCATAATGTAATTATTAAGTAAAACACCTTGTGAAGCGTTTATTGGATTCTCAGGAATGAGAAGTACCAAGGTTCGGAAATCTGTCAGATCGTCATACAAGAGTTTTTCGGAGTTTTTTAGTTCCCAAGTGATATGGATAGTTTCGTTCAACAATTGAAATGTTGCCCCTGTAATCTCTTCGTCCAAACCTCGACTTAAGGCAATCTTTTCATAATCGATATGAAAACCTTCATCGTCTTTTTGCATGGCATGGTGAAGGTTGTAGGACATTGCAGCATTATAAGCTGTCATATTCTTGGCGTAGGTTGAAAAGCCGAGCCGTATGACTTTCGTGTAAGGGCTTAAGAATTGTTGCATAAGTCCAAATTTGTTTCGGTTGTTTACTTCCTTTTCAGAAAGTGCTCTTTTTTTATTCACTCTCGGAAGAGACCTAACATAATTGATCTCTTTCCACTTACAAAAAACTACAGGTCCCACTTTGCCTGAGGGAGGACCGTTTACACCCTGTGTTACATTTGCCATAATATCAGATTAAATGTGTAGGGCTACTAACACACAACGAATAGATAAGTTTAGTTTAATACATTGAATAATTGTAAATAACATGTTACATAATAGGGAGCTAATAGGTAGTTAAGACGGTTTTATCCGAATGAGGTCCCTATAAGGTCCCTATAAAGTCCCTATCAAATCCCTTTTAGGGAATTATTTTTTTTGGATGAGATCGCTTGTTGCTGACGTAATGGTTTGCACAAAAAAAGCAGATCCGAGGAGTGATCTGCTTTGACTGATATATATTAGAAGTTTGCTGATACGTTAACCTAGTAGTACGGTAAATAGTGGGATCAGGGCAACCATAGAAACCATCAGTGTAATACGTTTTTGAAGATATAAACTAATAGACAAGATCAATTCGCTATGTTCAAAGCTTTCTATTTTCCCTCCATTATTGAGCGAAGAAGGTTTGATTTCGACAACTTCCCCTTGCTCGTTCTCAATTTGCCAGGAGGTCATCCACATATTTTTTGATCTCCACGTGTATTTTTTATCGATTAGGCTAATAGTGGCTTTAGTTGTCCAGGTATCATATTCAATATCGCCGATCAGTTCATTGTGTTGATTGCGAATCTCCGTGTATGGGTTGAAAAATCCCTTATTTTTGAAACGAAACTGATCGTTGTGGATAGAAACATGAGCGTCCAGATTCCAATTGATAGATTCTAAACTTCCTATAACTGCTTCATTGCGGTAGAGGGTTGATTTAGTTCCGAACAAATTATTCTTCCAGTTGTAAATTGATTTCTTTTCCATACCTGTTTATGTTTATAAGTTTATTTTAATTCATTAGTATTAGACCCGTTCGTTTTGTTACAGTTTTTGGAAATATTTTTTAGAGCCTATTATGGTTATTGGTAGGTGGGGGCATTCTACCTAACATGTTAGATGTCTGCGAAAAAATCCTTATTTTTACCGATAAAATCACATCGAATTGACACATCAGGAAAAGTCGAGCCAGATTAGGAGGGAAATAAATCTTTCCTATCAACAGCTTAAAGGAATGTACCCCATCTTAAAAAGTCAGAACAGTATCGGAATGGCCATATTTGCACTAGCGATCCTGGCCATTGTTGTTGTATCGATAGCTTGGTCTCGCGCTCTTGTTCCAACTTGGCTTATGATTGTCAGTAATGCCTTTTTTATGGGTGTTTTACATGAAATAGAACATGATCTGATTCACTGGCTTTATTTTAAAAGACAAAAAGTGGTTCATCATTTTATGCTTTTTAGTGTATGGATATTACGCCCACTGACTGTCAATCCCTGGATACGCAGGACCTTGCATCATCATCATCATAAATTTTCGGGTACATTACATGATGTTGAGGAACGCAGTGTGACGAATGGCGAGCAGTGGTCTATCAAACGTTTGGTAACAACGGCCGATGTTGTATTGGGCGGGCTCTTTCGACTGCATCGTATGTTTAATGATATGGACAAAGAGGTGAAAAATGGAAATCTAAAATTGGAGACTTCTTCAAAACTAAAACGGATTATGTTTTTAAGCATTGTTCCAGTAACAATTTTTGCACATGTGATCTTATATTTCTTCTTTGCAGACCTATTATTTGGTTGGTTAAGAGTGGTTTTTGAGGTGAATTTGAGTTTTCCACACTATGTTGATAACATGTTGATAAGTCTGCATTGGATCATTTATGCTATTCTATTACCAAACTTATTACGCCAATTTTGTTTACATTTTATTACATCAAACATGCATTATTTTGGCGATGTCGAAGCTGGAAATGTTATTGAGCAAACGCAGGTATTGACAGTTTGGTGGACTTTTCCGATGCAATTGTTTTGTTTCTTTTTTGGCTGGACACATAGCATCCATCATTTTGTTGTCAATGAAACATTTTACGTACGTCATATTGGTCGTAAGAAGGCACAAGAAATCTTACGGAAGTATGGGGTTCGTTTTAATGATTTGGGAACATTTAGAAGGGCAAACCGTTTTCGTGAACTTTCCAACAAAAAGGTTTAGTAATTTTTTTTACCTTTTTTTATGATAGGTTTTATAGTTACCGTGCTGCTGATAGACAAGAGTTCCTTCTTCACAATAGTTTGATAGGTAAACAGAGAATTTATTGCTTTGGCTTTTGTCAATACCCAATTGGACCAATACCTCCGAAACACGTCGTGCTGAGTAGAAAAAATCCGAATGATAGACGAGGTCATCCAGTTTTTTGCTTAGCGTGATTCTTTCCTGCGCATCAGGAGGTAGGGAGTAAGGAGAATTAAAGACAATATCATGCTGAAAAAATATCGTTGGTTGAATTTCCAGGCTACGACATAAGGTTAAAAAATTTGTGAGCGTTAAGTCTTTTCCCTTTTCTATGCCATTGAGTGTTCCTGTTGAAATGCCCGTTAGATGGGATAGATCCCGCAATGAATAATATAGATCATTTCGTTTCGCGCGAAAGCGTAAACCAATTGTTTCCAGTAATGCTTTGTCTTCGTCCGTCATACAACGAATTGAATGACAATTTGCGCAAAATATAGTTTATTATTTTGTTTAAAAATTTGTGTTTGTTGTTTTTTGTTTTATATTTGTTGTAACAGATATTTTTAATCTGGAATAAGGTATGTTTTGTGAAAGTCTATATTGGATTAAATATCGGATAGGAATAAATCTTTCTCTCGATTAGTAAATAGACTCTACGTCACCGTCCTGTGTAAAATAACCAAAATGATTATTCATCATATAAACATGGGCAAATGAAAAACAAAATAATTTAAGAGCATAGTGTCATTTGGCCTGGCTTCGGTTTCCAAGAATCCGTCAAGTTCCGCCGGAGCTAAGGTAAATGGCATAGTACGTCAGCACGATGGCCAGTTCTATGGTCAGTTTCTACCAGATTGTGTATGGCGAACCCAGTCGACTTACCCAGCTTCGGTTTCCAAGAATCCGTCAAGTTCCGCCGGAGCTGTGGTGAGTTGCACATTATCGTCCACTCATAAAATAATAAATCAGATAAAATACGATCAATACACAGACTGCGATGATAAGTGTACGTTTTAAATTTCGTCCAGCGGGTTCATCATCTTTTTCTTCAATGGCAACCTCAGGTAATTTCTCCTCCTGTTTTTGGTCGTTATGCTCGGGGATGTCATATTTATTTTCCATGATTCAATTTGTTTGTTATCATACGTAGAACAGCGGTGGACTGTAAATCGTTGAGTTAGGCCAATTTTTAATTCATATAAAAGACCTGTTTTGTGGCACTGAGTGCGCGATGTGAATAAATAAAACGGTAAAGCATTGTGTTTTTTCGAGTATTTGCATACATTGCGGCTATATTTAACGCGATAAACCTAAACAACCTGTAAACGCTGCGTTTACAAATAATTTTGCGTTGAACGAAGTCTATAATAAATAATTGAGCACTAAATGAAAAGAAGAACTCTTATCGGAACATTGGTAGCTGGATGTATGATGTTGGCTGTTAGTCCAACATTTGCACAACAGAAAGCTGCAAAAAAGGAAATTGGTCTACAGTTATATTCTGTACGTGAAGAAATCGGGAAAAACCCAAATTTCGACCAGATTCTACAAAAGATCTCAGCATTGGGTTATACAGGAGTGGAAGCCGCTGGATACAAGGATGGCAAATTATATAATCTGAGCCCACAAGAGTTTAAGGCAAAAGTAGAAAAGGCTGGAATGAAAGTAATTTCATCACACGCAACGAAGACTTTATCAGAAAAGGAGCTTGCTTCTGGAGATTTTACGGAATCGTTAAAATGGTGGGACGAATGCATTGCTACACATAAGGCAGCTGGAATGAAATATATTGTTACGCCGTGGATGGATGTGCCTAAAACACTTAAGGATCTGGAAACGCAATGTCGCTACCTTGATGCTGTGGGTGCGAAATGCCGTCAGCAAGGAATCGTATACGGATACCACAACCACTCGCATGAGTTTAGAAAAGTGGAAGATAAAGTGATGTACGATTATATGATAGAGCATACAAATCCTGAGAATGTATTTTTCGAGATGGATGTGTATTGGGCCGTAATGGGACAAGTTAGTCCTGTTGATTATTTCAATAAATATGCCGGCAGATTCAAGGCTTTGCACATTAAGGACCATCGTGAGATTGGTCAAAGTGGTATGGTCGGTTTTGATGCAATTTTTAACAATTCAAAAGTTGCTGGCCTGCAATATATTTTTGTTGAGCTGGAAGAAACACGTAACGATATTTACACCGGTTTACAACAAAGCATTGATTATCTAAAAAAAGCTTCTTTTGTAAAAGCTAGCTACTTAAAATAGCCGGAAATCGGGAGAAAATTGACCCAGTTGAGACAATTCTCCGTTTGATAGATTTATTATTTTTCGTTAACTTGAATGTAATAAAAAGGGATTTTTTATTGAATTAAATTAGACCATATGAAACGGATTATTGTTGCCACAGACTACGCTGAAGAGGCCGAACATGCCTTAAAGTTTATTATGGAAGTTTTCGCAGGAAAAGAATACGAGCTCGTTTTATTTTCTCTTCAAAATCCTTCCATCCATGCGATGAACGCTCGACTTTCTCCCGATTCTATGTTCAAGATTTTTGAACATCAAAGTAAGGTTTTACGACGTAAAGCCGAGGCTATTACTGCCGAGAGTGGTGTTTTGACTATTCCTTATCTGGCAGCGGGCTTGTTTTATGACCAGATTACCAAGTGCATTCATGAGACGAATGCCGATTTGTTGGTGATGGGAATGGCCAAACGTTCCTTTGATCAAGATATGCTTGGTAATACGACCACGGCAGCCATTAGTAAGTTAAAAATACCAATCCTTTCAGTTCCGCTGGGCGCAAAATTTACGGGTCTGGAGCATATTCTTTTTGCCTGTGATATTGTTCGTGGTGTGCAAAAGGAAATTCTTGAAAAAGTAAAGGATTTTGCCGCTGAGTTTGGCGCGGTACTGGAGGTTCTCAACATTCGTAAAACAGTGGAGCAGCTAAATGAGGAAAAAGGAAAAGAAACGAGGGAAACCATCAACGATGTGATGGGAATCGTAAGTTATTACTACAAAAATGTAACGTCCAATGAGGTCGTAAAAGCTATCCGGGATGAGGTAAAAGAAAGCAGTACGGATCTGTTGGTTATGATCCCCTATAGGTACGGTTTTTGGAGTTCATTGACCCATCGAAGTAAGACGCGTATGATGGCCTCGGGGCTGGATGTTCCTTTGCTGACAATCTCGATCTAATTCTTTTTAACTATAAAAGCCCAGGTGAGCTGAGATCAACTGGGCTTTATCTTGATTGTACTTATTGAAATAGCGGGAGTATCTTATCCCAAATTTGCTGGTAGGCTTTATTGTCCCGGACGATTCCTTTATCTTCATCATAATAATTAGGTGCGTCAAAACTCCCGCCTTTACGCCTTTCTATTGAAAATATATTTAGAACTATTTTTGATCTTTTAGCTTGTAAAGGGCTGATCAGGAAGTTGAAAATTAATTTTTCTCCTTCTTTATTGCTTAGGAGATTATTGTTTTCAAGATATGTACTGGTTTGAATAAATCCCGAAGGTCGATCGAGCTGTACAATAAAATAACCACCATCCTGAAGCACTTGTATTATCTTGCTGTATGCCGAATCACTTGCGATCGGGATAGTTTTAGTACGGTCTGGATTTTGTGCCAACAGGGGGCTGGAAAAAACAAATACATAAGCAATCAACATCAAGGAGAATTGGATTAAATGTTTCATATTACCGAATTATAAATCTTATCAAGTTAATACTTTAATTTAACAATTTTATTTTTGGTGACAGCTTAGGTAGTCATGCTATTATTTAATTCGTATACCTAATATTTTTAGACTACGTTCTTCCTGATCTAAGGTTGCTATATTGGGTAAGTTAGCCCATTCCTTGAAACCCATTTTTTCAAATAATGCAATGCTTGGAAGATTGTGTGCAAAGATAAATCCCAATAAGGTATGTACGCCTAAATCTGGAGCTTTATCAATGCAGTACTGGAGAATCTGTTTACCCAGGCCTCGACCTCGCTGCTGTTCGTCCAAATAGATACTGATTTCTACTGTTGCATCATAAGCTGGACGACCATAGAAAGATTGAAAACTTACCCAACCAAGTATCTGGTTATTTTCATCTTCTATCAGCCACAGGGGTCTTTTCGAAGCGTTATGTTCGTCAAACCATTTTTGTCTACTGGCAACAGATACTGGGGCAGTGTCTGCAGTAACCATTCGGGAGGCTATTGTAGAGTTGTATATTTCTACTATGCGTGGTAAATCATGTTGTGCTGCGTCGCGAAATTTTAATTGATTCATGGTTTGTACTGTTTAATTGTTGTTGACTGTTTGGTTTGATTCTAATGCCCAAGCTAAAAAGCCATTCATTACCTCGTTCCAATGGGGCTTGTTGTAATCGGGCCGGCCATCGTTCTGAACTTCAAAATAATTATGGTCCTGATTATAATAGCGTTTTATAGTTAGGTTGCTTTTCTGATTTTTTATAAAATAAAGAGGTACTAAATCATTTAATTCAGATACAATGTCTTCTGTACCGAAGACGAGATAGATTGGTTTATTAAAGGCCAATAGTTCGTCAATAGCAGGTTGCGAAAATGACTGCCAGGAACGCAAATTGGGATTGTTTTTTAATTTTTCTGGATTGTTGGCATCTTTATAAAACGCATATGTTTGTTCAATTTTTTGAGCGGCTTGTTGCCAGGAAATTTTTCCTTTTTGAACATCGCGTTTTGCTTGTCGTATATCTTGGTCTATTCGTCCAAATATATTAGTTCCTGATAGGCCTAATTTACTTACTTTTTTATAGCGATAGGCTAGTTTGGAGGCTACGTGTCCTCCCTGAGAGTGACCGAATACAACTAATTGTGAATTATCGACCCAAGGTTTTCCGCTAAGATAATCTAATACTGCAACGGCTCGGTCTACATAATTATCTAGATAGTCTGCTTTTTGGTACGCTATACTCGGGATATTTTTATCTTTTGAGTCACCATAATACCAATAAGAGTCATTAAGCTGAGATTCGTCGACGATAACAGGAGTTTCTGGCATTGAGATAACGACGAGATGATATGACTTAATAATATCCTGGTAGTTAAAGTTGGTTAATCCTCCTCCAAAAAGATTTAATCCCTCTTTTTTGTAATTAAAGTATAGCGGCAAGGGTAACGAGCCTTGACAAAACAAAAATAGAGGTTTCTTAATTTGTGGATCAGGATCAATGACTAAAAAATCAATTTTACCATTCGGGTTTTCGAGTTCAAAAAGGGAAGATTCATTATTGACGACTCTGATATTCTGCCCGAAGATAGCCTGTGTTGCGGATAACAAGCAGATAAAAAGAATGAATTTCATGAAGATCGGCTTTATATTAAATCTGTTTTTGTCAAACTTAGATAAATTGCTTTTTATATGCAATACAATTACCCTTCATAAAGGTAACAATTCATACATGTGAAACATTTCTTGTTGTGCTTCTGGCTGGTTTATATCGATCACAGGGGTAAATTGCACGATTTCTGTGTTTTATGAGTAAAATTTACACTAATTTGAACAAATATTTCACTATATAGTGTTATTTTTTTCTCATCTTAGATCACTCAACGAAGAGACATCAGCGTTATTGATGATAGATCTTAGCGAAATAGCTTGTCTTTTCGTTTAGTTATACAGGAACTTTTCTAAGTAGGAATTTTTCACCGAGTTCCGGTCGCCATAAAATCACTAAAAAATTAGCTAAGAAGGATCTAGGGAAGAGATTGGCTAGCTATGCTGTTAGCTACTTTTTTGAATACAACGAATCAATTATGAACGCATTGCAAGCTGTACCTAAAATCCGAATCCGTTCAATGGATGTTATGCGTGGTTTCACGCTGTTCTTGATGTTATTTGTCAATGACTTGTTTATTCCAGGTGTACCTAAATGGCTGGTTCATTCGGAAGCGGAAGAGGACGGAATGGGATTGGCGGATTGGGTATTTCCGGGATTTCTTTTTATGGTTGGAATGGCAGTGCCTTATGCTGTTGCGGCCAGGGAAAAGATAGGTTCATCGACAACGGTCATTTTTGTTCATATTCTGTTCAGAACATTGAGTTTATTGCTTATTGGGGTATTGATATTGAATGGTTCGCGAGTTGATCCACAGCTGACGGGGATGTCACATTTGTTGTGGTTGGCACTGCTGTATGTATTCGTTTTTCTGATTTGGAATCATTATCCGAAGGACATGCAATATCAGTCCATTTATAAGGGGCTGCGTGCAGTTGGTATCATAGGGATCATTTATCTCCTGTATATTTTCAAAGCGTCGGATGGAAAAGGCTTGGAAGTAGGGTGGTGGGGGATTTTAGGGCTGATTGGATGGGGATATTTTGCCGCGGCTTCTATTTTCTTATTGAGCAGGGGAAAGATAATTGTGGTTGTATGTGGTTGGTTGCTGTTTTTGGTACTCAATATGCTGAGCCAAGTGGGATTTAAAGTTGAATTCCCTGGTGTCGGAAGATACTTACATGTTCTTCTAGCTGGCAATATACCCTGTATTGTGCTGTCCGGAACAACCATAGGGATGCTTATGAAACGTTATGCGGCAAATCCGCGGATATTGTTGCGTTTTTTGCTGGTTATTGGTTTGATTTGGCTAGTTGCAGGTTTTGTATTGCGTTTTTGGTTTATTTTATCCAAAATCCATGGTACGCCGAGCTGGGCATTGGTTTGTTGCGGGATTAGCGTATTGCTTTTGATACCACTTTATTATTTCATTGATGTGAAAGGCTACCATCGCGGGATAGGATTGTTTGAGGCGGCCGGAAAGAACTCATTAACGACCTATCTTGCTCCTGATCTGATTTACTTTGTCTGTTGGGGTTTTCATCTTCCACTATTCTTTTATAAGCAATCGGATTATATGAGCTTAGCTATTGCCGGTTCATTGCTTTGGGCTTTAGCCATGTTGTGGTATGCAATCTTGCTAAAGAAGCTACATATTTATCTGAAACTTTAGTTAGCGAGTAAGCATCAAATGAGAATGCTTTACGGATTATATTTTAGGACGATCAATATCATCTAGAAACAAAATAAAAAGCTATTATGGAATGTAAATTGAAATCAATATTTGGTCAGACCTTCACTGTTCTGTTATTGACTTTATTGTTGTATCCTAGTGTAAGTTGTGCACGAGCGAAAAACAAAAAAGTTGTTATCGCCTATGTCACTTCCTGGTCTAAAGTGATGCCTGATCCGACTTATCTGACGCATATCAATTATGCTTTTGCACATGTCAGCGACAGCTTTGACGGCCTACGTATAGATAATGAATCCAGATTGAAGGCTATTACGGATCTTAAGAAAACACATCCACATCTCAAGGTATTGCTGTCCGTTGGCGGCTGGGGAAGCGGTCGGTTTAGCGAAATGGCTGCTAATGAATCTAATCGACAAAAGTTTGCCAAAGACTGCTGGCGTGTGATGAGGGAATTTAATCTTGATGGTATTGATATCGACTGGGAATATCCAACGAATTCTTCTGCAGGGATCTCGTCTTCTTTAGCGGATACGGAGAATTTCACCTTGCTCATGCACGATATCCGCAAGGCTATTGGTAAGAAGAAACTGTTGACTTTGGCTTCTGTTGCGAACGGTAAGTATATTGCTTTTGACAAGATTAAGAATGATGTGGATTTTGTGAATATCATGACTTATGATTCGGGGCATCCGCCTTATCATCACGCGAGTTTGCACCGTTCGCCTTTATCTGGACATACAACGTGTGTGGAGGCCGTTAAGGCTCATATCGAGGGCGGTATGCCTGTTGAAAAATTGGTGCTGGGAATTCCATTCTATGGTCGGGGCAATAAAACTGAAGTCAAGGGTTTTATCGATTATAAAGATCTGCTTTCACTGCAGGGCTTTGAGCAGAAATGGGACGATGAAGCTAAAGCGCATTATCTTGTCAACGATAAAGGGGATTTTGTACTGACTTATGAAACGCCAGAATCGATTGCACTTAAATGCGATTATGTACACACGACAGGACTACTCGGTGCGATGTACTGGGAATACGCGGGAGATACAGCAGGAGGTGTCTTACGGGATGCCGTCTACAAAGGTATTCTAGAATAAACAAAAAAGCCTAACGTGAGTTAGGCTTTTTTGTTTGTGGAGCTGGAGAGATTCGAACTCTCGTCCAGTCATGGTACTGTATACGCTTTCTACATGTTTAGCTTCTCTTTAATTGTCGAGCGAGGGAAGGTGAGTCGCTTACCTATACCGTACGCCGTAGTTGCTGTTTCTCACAAGTGCATAGCAACATCACACTTGCCAGTTCTATTGTTCGATGCCCCGAATGTTAAACCAAAGAACAGGATCTAACGGGACAAATAGCTATGTTAAGTCTAACTTAAGCAGCTAAGGCGTAGTTTTCTTCGCCAGTTATAATTCTGAAAGTTCAGATTAAAGTGCTCTACTAACAACGCACTACATGCTTACATAACCGTCTCCATCCTGTCAATTCCGGTCAACCCCAATTATGTCTTACAAAGGTACTATTTTTTTGCTTAATCAGCAAGATACGTGCGATTCTTGTTTAATACTTTGGTTCTGAATGGGAAACAAATGATGCTTTAATAAAATAGCTTAAGAATCGAACCTTATTTGATTGGCTGAGTGTTCTGTTATTTTTACAGGGATTTTGATAGGCTGGAAGTTCTTGATGGATTTATGTTTCCAATAAAAAAGCTGGATATAAAATCCAGCTTTTTTACTATTTGATCAATCCAATTATTTGATCAATCCAATTATTTGATCAATCCAGCCCTTTTCAACAAAGGTTCTACCGAAGGTTCTTGTCCGCGGAAACGTTTGTAAAGGACCATTGGATGTTCGGTTCCACCTTTTGAAAGAATATTATCCTTGAATTTGGCTGCGATTTCCTGATTGAAAATACCGTTTTGCTTAAAGTAGTCAAATGCATCTGCATCCAGTACTTCGGCCCATTTATAGCTGTAATAGCCCGAAGAATAACCACCATTGAAAATATGGGAGAAGGCTGTGCTCATGGCATTTTCCTTGACATCAGGATAGAGTTTTGTCGAGGCAAACTGTTCATCTTCGAATGCTTTCAGATCCGAGATTGCCGTTGGGTCCTGTCCATGCCAGCCCATATCCAATAGACCAAAGCTCAATTGGCGCATTGTTGCCATACCCTCCAGAAATGAAGCGCTTTCGCGGATCTTTTCGACAAGTTCAATCGGGATCACTTCGCCAGTTTCATAGTGTTTGGCAAATAGCTCAAGAGCTTCTTTTTCGTAGCACCAGTTTTCCATCACCTGACTCGGCAGCTCGACAAAATCCCAATATACAGAGGTTCCAGATAGTGTAGGATAAGTGCTATCAGCTAACATACCATGTAGGGCATGTCCAAATTCGTGAAATAATGTGGTCACTTCCTGAAAGGTCAACAGTGAAGGTTTTGAAGCTGTAGGACGCGTAAAATTGCAAACAATGGAGACATGCGGACGTTCTTGTTTACCCTGTTGAATGTACTGTGGTTTGAAAGATGTCATCCAGGCTCCATTTCTCTTTCCTTTACGCGGGAAGAAATCGGCATAGAAGATAGCGACTAATTCGCCGTTGTCTTTACTGACCTCAAATGTTTGCACTTCTTCGTGGTAGGTATCTATTGTATCGACTTCCTTAAAGTTGATGCCAAACAAGCGATGGGCTACTTCAAATGCACCTTGTAAGACATTTTCAAGTTTGAAATAAGGTTTGAGCTTTTCATCGTCCAGATTAAAGCGTTCTTGTTTCAGCTTTTCGGCATAATAGGCGCCATCCCATTTTTCCAATTGGTCTATGCCATGCATGTTTTTTGCAAATTGGGATAATTCTGCAAATTCTTTCACTGCTGCTGGTTTCGCTTTTCCAAGTAAGTCGTTTAGGAATTCGGTGACTTTACTTGGGTTTTGCGCCATACGTTCGGCAAGGACAAAGTCTGCATGGGTGGCGTAGCCTAATAATTTGGCCCGTTCGAAGCGCAGTTTTACAATTTTAAGGACATTGTCCACGTTGTTGTGCTCGTTGTTCTGAAAAGCTTTACGGCCTGCGGCGAGGGTAATTTCTTTGCGAAGTTCCCGATTGTCGGCATAAGTGACAAAAGGAAGATAGCTCGGGAAATCCAGAGTAAAAAGCCAGCCTTCTTTTTCGTTGGCTTTAGCCAAAGCATGTGCAGCTTCTACAGCACCCTCTGGAAGTCCGGCAAGATCTTTTTCGTCTGTTACCAACAGCTGATAGGCATTGGTTTCGGCCAGGACATTCTCCCCGAATTTCAATTTTAAAAGTGATAGCTCGGCATCTATTTCGCGGAGCTTTTCTTTCTGTTCATCATTTAAAAGGGCACCGTTGCGTACAAAATCTTTATAGGATTTTTCCAATAAGGTGGTTTGCTCTGCCGTCAATGTCAGTTGATCCTTCTGATCGTATACAGCCTTAACCCTTTTGAAAAGATCGAAATTTAAGGTGATATCATTGCCCAAAGCAGATAGTTTTGGGGCGACATCCTGTGCGATCTTTTCGAGATCAGCATTGGTTTCAGCGGAATGGAGATTGAAAAAGATATTGGACAAACGATCTAGTGTCTGTCCAGAGTAGGACATAGCAGCGATGGTATTGTCAAAAGTTGCCGTTTCGGGATTGTTGACGATAGCATCGACTTCATCTTTTGTCTTCTGAATAGCTTCATCAAATGCGGGAATATAATCTTCGTTTTTTATCTGTGAAAACGGAGCCGTGTCGTGCAGCGTTTTAAATTTCTCTGTTAAAATACTCATAGGAGTAAATGTAATAAATATTTATTTCAAGCGATAACATCTGCTTAAATTATGGGGCTGAGATGATATTTGACCGAACAGGCGTTTAGGCTGCGCCGAAAATTTAGGGGGAAAATTAGAACTGCATAAAAAAAGAGCTCAGAGGAGCTCTTTTTTATATTTGGATAAGAGATTAGGCCAGTTTTCCTAATGCTTCTTTGATTCTTTTTAAAGCTTCGATCAAACTTTCGTCTGAGGCTGCATAAGACAAGCGGATGTAATTGTCGTTACCGAATGAATCTCCACCTACTGTAGCTACGTGACCAACATTCAATAAGTACAATGCCAAATCAGATGAGTTTTTAATGACATTACCATCTTGGTCTTTTTTACCAAAGAACGAAGAGATTTCTGGGAAGAAATAGAATGCACCCTCTGGAAGATTTGTTCTTACGCCAGGGATTTCAGTCAATAGATCGTATACCAATTGGCGACGACGAGCGAAAGCTTCTTTCATTTTGTTGACAGATTCTAATCCTTGCTCATAAGCGACGATACCCGCACGTTGAGAAATTGAACATGTACCTGAGGTTGTCTGTCCTTGTAATTTATCATTTGCGGCAGCAATGGTTTTGTTGGCGGCGATATAACCTAAACGCCATCCCGTCATTGCAAATGCTTTTGAAAAGCCATTGATGATAATTACTCTATCTTTGATGCTTTCAAATTGTGCGATGGATTCGTGTTTGTCTACAAAGTTGATATGTTCGTAGATTTCATCGGATAGGATAAATACCTGTGGATGTTTTTCGAAAACTTCGGCTAATGCAGCCAATTCATCTTTGCTGTAAACTGTTCCTGTAGGGTTGTTTGGCGAAGAGAACATAAACAATTTGGTTTTTGGTGTAATTGCCGCTTCCAATTGTGCTGGTGTAATCTTAAAGTTATTGTCGATCTCTGTATTGATAAATACCGATTTTCCTTCTGCTAAAACGACCATTTCGGAGTATGATACCCAATATGGTGTTGGGATAATTACCTCATCACCTGGGTTGATCAAAGTCAAAATTACATTAGACAGGGATTGTTTCGCACCTGTAGAAACAACAATTTGAGAGATATCATAATCTAAATTGTTTTCTGTCTTCAACTTGTTTACAATTGCCTGGCGCAATTCAGGGTATCCCGGTACCGGCGAATAACGCGTCCAGTTTTCATCTAGGGCTTTCTTCGCTGCATCTTTTACATGCTCAGGGGTGTTGAAATCAGGTTCACCTACGCTAAGGCTAATTACATTAACGCCTTTTGCGGCTAATTCGCGGCCCAACTTGGTCATTTTAAGTGTAGCCGATTCGGACAAATTATTTATCCTGTCTGATAAGTATGATGATGTGCTCATGGTAAGACAAAGATATTATATACGTTGCAAATAATCTTCTTTATTTTTGAGAATTTACAAAGAAAAGTAGCTCTTTTATTGGGCTTTTTTAATAAAAGGGCAGTTGAAGCGATTTAGCACAGTTATTTAATTGATCCCTGATGTTGGATGTTCAAAACTAATCGTTCTGATTTGTCGTTATATCTTTACCTTTGCGCTCACAAAAATGCTGGCTAGTCCTCATTTCATCATTAGCTCATAGAAGGTTTCATATAGAAGATAAGCATCATGTCAAGACAAAGAAGATTGGTTTTATTATCGCTTTTTACGGGAATAGGTTTGATGATTGTGAAGTTTTTTGCCTACTTTTTAACGGACTCCAGTGCAATCTTTACAGATGCGGCAGAGAGTATCGTTAATGTGATTGCTTCGGGTTTTGCATTTTATAGTATTTATCTTTCGGCGCAGCCTAAGGATGAGAATCATCCTTACGGGCATGGTAAAGTGGAATTCTTTTCGGTGTTTTTAGAAGGTGGACTTATTTTTATCGCTGGCGCCATTATCTTAGCCAAGGCTTGTTACAATCTTTTCTTTCCTGCATCGTTAACACACCTTGAACAAGGGATTTATCTAATTGGTATTACATCTGTGATAAATTTTGCAGTAGGATTCTATATCATGAAGCGTGGACGTGCATTGGGGGCTATTACCTTGGTGGCGGACGGAAAACATCTGCAGGTAGATGCCTATAGTACGGTCGGATTGATACTGGGGTTATTATTGATGAGACTGACAGGTTTCCAATGGATCGATGTGGTCATTTCAATTGTACTGGGGCTTTTTATCCTCTTCAATGGTTATAAGCTACTTCGCCAATCTATCGGTGGATTGATGGATGAATCGGATACAGCGCTCGTACAGGATGTCGTCGAAATCTTGGAGCGCAATCGGAAAGATGAATGGATTGATGTTCATAATCTTCGTGTACAGCGCTATGGGAACGAACTCCATGTGGATTGTCATCTCACACTACCCCGTTACCTTGACCTGATCCAGGTGCATGATGAAATTTCTGCTGTAGATAAGATTGTCAATAAGGAAATGTCGGTACGGACCGAATTTTTTGTTCATGCGGATCCTTGTCTTCCACAGTGCTGCCAATATTGTCAGGTCGATAATTGCCCAATTCGTTCGGAGCAATTTCGGGGACGAATTTCTTGGGACACAGACAATGTTACACGAAATCAGAAACATTTTTTATATGCTATTGCTGAATAGCGAATGCAGTTTCTTTCGTTCTTAATAGGAATAGTGTCTGGTCTGATTTCTTCGCGTATAGTAAACTAAAAAAAAGCTAGTTTATATAAATATATATAAAAAAAGGTATCTTTGCCTTTTAGCAAAAGAGTTTAAAAATCCTATATGAAGCACATTCGTAATTTCTGTATTATTGCGCATATTGACCATGGCAAAAGTACTTTGGCAGACCGCCTTTTAGAGTATACCAATACCATCAGTCAGCGTGAGGCACAGGCACAATTACTTGATAATATGGATTTGGAACGTGAACGTGGTATTACGATCAAGAGTCACGCCATCCAAATGAATTATAAAAGAGATGGTCAGGAATATATCTTGAACCTGATTGATACCCCGGGACACGTGGATTTTTCTTATGAGGTGTCGCGTTCAATTGCTGCCTGCGAGGGCGCTTTATTGATCGTTGATGCATCTCAAGGTATTCAGGCGCAAACGATTTCAAATCTATATCTAGCGTTGGAACATGATTTGGAAATCATCCCAATTCTTAACAAAATGGACCTTCCTGGTGCTATGCCGGAAGAAGTCAAAGATCAGATTGTGGATTTGATCGGTGGTGACCGTGATGCGATTATTCCTGCATCTGGTAAAACAGGTCTTGGTGTTCCAGATATTTTGGAAGCTATTGTGGACCGTATTCCACATCCAGTGGGTGATCCTGATGGACCTTTGCAAGCCTTGATTTTTGACTCTGTTTTCAACTCATTCCGTGGTATCATGGCTTATTTTAAAGTTGAAAATGGTGAAATCCGCAAGGGCGACCGCGTGAAATTTGTTGCTACTGGGAAAGAATATTTTGCCGATGAAATTGGTACACTGAAGTTGAATCAAGTTCCCAAAGAAGTCATTAAGACCGGTGATGTAGGTTATATTATCTCTGGTATCAAGGAGGCACGTGAAGTGAAAGTAGGGGATACCATTACGCATAAAGATCGTCCTTGTTCTGAGGCTATCCAAGGGTTTGAAGAGGTGAAACCGATGGTCTTTGCGGGTATTTATCCTGTAGATACGGAGGATTACGAGGAGTTGCGTGAATCGATGCACCGTTTGCAGCTAAACGATGCTTCTTTGGTGTTTGAACCAGAGTCGTCGGCAGCCTTGGGTTTCGGTTTCCGTTGTGGTTTCTTGGGTATGCTTCACATGGAGATTATTCAAGAACGCCTAGAGCGCGAGTTTGATATGACGGTGATCACGACAGTTCCCAACGTATCCTATAAGGCCTATATGACCAAAGATAAAGAGGAGGTGATCGTACATAATCCTTCAGATCTACCGGATCCAAGTAAATTGGATTCAATCGAAGAGCCATATATCAAAGCTAATATTATTACGAAATCGGATTTCGTTGGACCAATTATGTCACTTTGTATCCAGAAACGTGGTACGATCATGAACCAGCATTATTTGACATCAGATCGTGTTGAATTGGTTTTTGAAATGCCAATGGGAGAAATTGTATTTGACTTTTATGATAAGTTGAAAACAATCTCTAAAGGTTACGCTTCATTTGATTACCACCAGATTGGTTATCGCAAGTCAGATTTGGTAAAATTGGATATTCGATTGAACGATGAACCAGTAGATGCCTTATCATCGTTGATACATCGGAGCAACGCATATGATTTTGGTAAAAAGATCTGTGAAAAACTAAAAGAACTGTTACCACGTCAACAATTTGAAATTCGTATCCAGGCGTCAATCGGTGCAAAGATTATTGCCCGAGAGACGATCTCAGCTTTACGTAAAGATGTTACGGCAAAATGTTATGGTGGTGATATCTCCCGGAAGCGTAAGCTTTTGGAAAAACAAAAGAAAGGTAAGAAACGCATGCGTCAGGTTGGGAACGTAGAGATTCCGCAATCTGCATTTATGGCGGTATTGAAATTAGATTAATCAAAATAACACAATAATAAAGGAGCTCTTGGGCTCCTTTTAAATACAATAAAATCTCCTAAACATGAATCTATTAGATGGTAAACTAGTTTCCGAAAAAATTAAAGAGCAAATTGCGTTAGATGCGGCTGAATTTACTACACAGACTGGCCGTAAGCCTCATCTGGTTGCTATCCTTGTGGGGAATGATGGTGGTAGCGAAACCTATGTAGCTAGCAAAATGCGCAACTGTCAACTGGTCGGCTTTGAATCAACAAACATTCGTTATGATGAAAACATAACAGAGGATGAATTGATCGCTAAGGTCAAAGAAATCAATCAGGATGAGTCTATCGATGGTTTGATTGTGCAGTTGCCTTTACCAAAACATATTGATCCGGATAAAGTTACCGAAGCAATTGATTACCGCAAAGATGTGGATGGTTTCCATCCGATCAACCTCGGACGTATGCAACGTAATCTTCCTTGTTTTATTCCAGCTACGCCATATGGTATTATGTTGATGTTGGATTATTATAAGATCGATACAGCAGGCAAGCACGCCGTAGTGGTTGGAAGAAGCAATATCGTAGGATCGCCAATGAGTATCTTACTGGCTCGTAATTCCAATCCAGGTAATTGTACTGTGACATTAACACATAGTCGTACAAAAGACCTTAAAACAGAGGTTTTGCGTGGTGATATCGTTGTTGCGGCAATCGGGAAGAAAAATTTTGTTACAGCAGACATGGTTAAAGATGGTGCAGTAGTAATTGATGTCGGTATTAATAGAGAAACTTCTACAGCAACGAAATCTGGTTTTAAGCTATATGGGGATGTTGATTTTGAAAATGTTGCTCCTAAAGCATCCTGGATTACACCTGTACCGGGGGGAGTTGGTTTAATGACGATCGTCGGTTTGTTGAAAAATACACTGGAAGCTGCGAAAGGAACGATCTATCCGAAGCAATAATTTTGTCTATTTGGCATAGAAGTTGTAAATTGATGTATGCGAGCTCTGATGGGCCGTTGAAAACTACACTCATAAATCAATTTATAATGAAGAAAATTGCACTTTTAGCAGTCGTAGCAGGAGCATTGGTAATGTCTTCTTGCAACAATTCGGAGAAAAAAGACACTACAGCGACAGATTCGGCAAAAACAGTCGGTGAGCATGTAGATGCTGCAATCGCAGATTTAAAAAATGCGGAAGAAAATGCTCGTTTGAAAGCAGAACAAGCGAAAAAGGATTTGGATGAAGCTATCGCAAAAGGTGACAAGGCCGCTGAAGAAAAAGCTCGCGTTGCCTCTGAAGAAGCCAATACTGCCTGGGAAAAAACAAAAGATGCATTGCGTAATGCCGGAGAGGATGTAAAAGAGGGATTGAAAGACGCAAAAGATGCGACAGTGGATGCGACAAACACGGCTGTTGATAAAACAAAAGATGCTGCAAAAAATGTCGCTGAAGGTACGAAGAAAGTTGCAAATGATGTTGCTACTGGAACCAAGGAGGCTGCTAAAGATGTAAAAGATGCTTCCAAAAAAGTAGGTGACGATATTAGTCGGAAAGCTAAAAATGTAGGTGAAGCGTTGAAAAATTAGTTGACGTCTTTCATTTGAACTATAGGGAAGGGGAGCACTTTTTTGAGTGCCCCCCTTTTTATATCACATCTTTATAACATTGACTTAAATAGGCTTATTGGTAGTAATCCCATAATAATTTGGAAAGCTTACGGGTAAGAACCTCTGCTTCATTTGTTTTTCCCCAGCTTTTATCTGTATTGTTCTTGGTGAAAATACTGAAAACGTAATCTCCTTTCGGCGCATTGACCAAAATGACCTCATTGCGTACGTCATCTAAAGAGCCTGTTTTTGAAGCTGTTTTAACAGTGGATGGGATTTGCGATAGCCCTCTTTCATCATAGAACATGTTGCCCATAAAACGATACATCTGATCGGAAGATTTTGGGGATACAACTTTGCCTTGTCGGATTAGTGTGACCAAGTCGGCCATTTCTTTTGGTGTAGTCTGTCCCCAACCATATCTTTCCCAATCTGACTTCCGTCCCTCTGTCTGTGAGTTGACACGCGTCTGGGTTAGTTGAAGCTCGCTCATTAATTTATTGATCGCGACACCTCCTCCCGCAAGTTTTTGATTCCAAATGCTGGTTACATTATCACTATAAGATAGCATAAGCGCAACCAAGGTTTTCAGATCAACTTGTGTACTGTCCTTAAAAAATTGCATCAGCCCTGAGCCGCCATATCGTTGACTAGCACGGTAGAGCAGTTGCTGATCAAGTTGTAGTTCACCTTTTTCAATTTTATCAAAGATGCCGACTAAAATGGGGATTTTGACAATGCTTGCCGTCGGGAAAATGCTGTCGCCCTGGATGTTGACTTCTTTGTTTTTTTTGAGATGGTGTACATAAATACCAACATCGCCTTGAAAACCCTGAATCAGCTGTTTAATCTGTGATTCGAGTTTTTTATCGGTAGCGGCTTTTTGACCAAAGGACAGTAATGATAAGAATAGTAACGCAAATGATAGGAATATTTTGTGCATTGTGAAGATATAATATATGTTAAATGTGGTGGATAATAGTTATTTTTATTGTTTATAGGGCTTAAGTTATGAAATATCCATGATTCGTACGCACAGACATCGATGAAAAATAAACTGGATATTCTAGCACGGACATTGAAAGACTGATTTTTGACTATGAAATTATTTATGATTTTGATCGGCTGTAAACCGAAAAATAGGCGGACAGAACAGCATGACATTTTCTTTGGTATTGGTAATGAACTGAAGGATTTTGTCGATCCCATTAAAGATTTTTGGCCCGAGGCTGACGGTAAAATTCACATTGATGCGTACCGTATTGTCCATAAGATTGGGGAATATGAGATCAAGGTTACTGAAAGGGGGAATGAACAGGCTATTGATTCAGAATTGAAGTTGTTTTTTGTCAATTTAGGTGGCTACAAACCGAATGAATTTGACGAGTTCCATTACAAAGAACTTATTGTAGCATCTAGTTTGGCAAAGGCGACTGAAAAGGCAAAACGCACTGTTTTTTGGAAGCATCACAGTTCGGCACATATCGATGATAAGTATGGTTTGGATGTTGATGATATTTATGAGATAGAAGATTTGCTATTACCTCATGATAAAGAGCTGTATAGTATTCAAATTACGCCAAAGATCGGTCTAGAAGAAGATACCATTGCGAATGGATATTTTAAACTGAGTGCGCTGTAATAAGAATGTGCTATTGAATTTCTTAAACATAAAAAAGGCTTCTTTAATAAGAAGCCTTTTTTATGTTTAACCAATATTTTGTTGGTTCTGATGTTGTTTTCTAATGACACTATGTTTTTTACCGTATACAAAGTAAATCAATAAGCCTAAAGCGAGCCAGACCGCTAAACGCTCCCAGCTTTCAATTGGCAATGACGCCATCATTAAAATACAGACCAAGATACCCATGATCGGAACGAAAGGAACCAATGGTGTTTTAAATGGGCGCTCCAAATTAGGGTCTGTTTTACGTAGTACTAGAATACCTACACATACGAGGGTGAAGGCAAATAGGGTACCAATACTTACCATATGCCCAAGGTCAGAAACTGGAACGAAACCTGCGAATATACTTACGAATACCATGAAAATAGCGTTTGTTTTCCAAGGAGTCTGTCTTTTGGATAAGTCTGAAAATATCTTTGGAAGCAAACCATCTTTACTCATCGAATAAAATACGCGGCTCTGACCAAGTAACATCACGAGAATAACTGAAGTGTATCCTGCAATAATCGTAATAATCAACGCTGTATTTAAGAAATGATAGCCTGTTCGAGCAAAGGCTGTCGCAACTGGTTTAGCATCACCTTTGAACATCGTATAGTTTTCGATACCTGTCATTACGTAAGAGAATAAAACATACAAAAGTGTACAGATTATTAACGAGCCGATGATACCGATTGGCATACCTTTTTTTGGATCTTTCGCTTCCTGGGCAGCTGTACTCACCGCGTCAAAGCCGATGAATGCAAAAAAGACAACCCCAGCAGCGCGCAATACACCACTGATACCAAAGTGACCGAAGTCATCACTCTTTAAAAATGACCAGAAGCTTTGTTGTCCACTTTTTACAAGCTCTTCACCTGCATTTACAGGGATAAATGGATCGTGGTTTGCAGGATTGATAAAGCTCCATCCCAAGGCGATAAAAATCAATACAACACCGACTTTTAGGATAACCAATATATTGTTTACACGGGATGATTCCTGTGTACCACGCATTAGCAATAGCGACAGTAAACAAACAATAATGATAGCAGGTAAGTTGACCACTCCACCTTCCCAAGGGCCTTTGAGTAGGGTATCGGGGAGCTGGATATGGAATATCATCAGGAGCTGGTTGAAATATTGGGACCAGCTGACGGCTACTGTAGCTCCTGCCAGTGCGTATTCTAGGACGAGATCCCAGCCGATAATCCAGGCGACAAATTCACCCATTGTGGCGTAGGAATATGTGTAAGCACTTCCGGCAACAGGAATCATAGAGGCAAATTCGGCATAGCAAAGACCTGCGAACCCACAGCCTACTGCTGCGATAATGAAAGATAGGATAACAGCTGGCCCTGCATTTTCAGCAGCGGCAATCCCTGTTAGGGAGAAAAGTCCTGCCCCAATGATGGCCCCGACACCGAGGGCGATAAGGCCCGAGCTGGACAGTGTCCTCTTTAGCGTGTGTTCTCCATTTTCATTTGCTTCAGCAATGAGTTGAGGAATCGATTTTTTAAATAGCATAGGATTAATTCTTTACGATTATTTAGCTTTTCAATTGTTTAATTAATGTCAAATATAAATGATCTCAATGAAAAAAGGGAAGATTGCTCCTCCCTTTTGTAATAAAATCTGAATCAAATGCTTGTTTGGGTACTAATACGCTGCTGTAAAGCGTTTATTGAGGAATTGTTTGTTCTCAATTTCGTCTGCTATTGCTACAGCAAGATCCTCTACTGATAATCTAGAACGACCTTCCTGATCAAATACAGGAGCATCAAGGCCTGTGCGGTATTTTCCGGTACGTGTTCCACCAGCATGGGAATTCATTTCTATAGCGGGACTAAACATGGTCCAGGTAAGTTGATCTTCTTTCTGGATGGTATTCAGATAATCTGCTGCAGCGAATGCCCCAGGTTTAATTTCTTTGGGAAAATCCGGTGAATCGACCAGTCTATTTCCATCAATCAATAAACTTCCAGCACCACCAATAACAATGAAACGATTGATACCGGCATCTTTAACAGCCTGTTGGATGGCCAATGCACCTTTTGTAAAATCCTCATAAAGATTAGGGTTGGTCCATCCGGCATTGAAAGCCGAAACAACAACATCAACACCTTTTAGGGCAGAAACCAATTGATTATTATCATTGATATCTACTTGGAGTTTGGTTACTTTTTCACTCGATGGAATATTTTCGATGTGGCGGGCGATAGCGACTATGTCATAGTTGCGGTCTACCAATTCTTTTACGAGATGAGATCCTACGTATCCTGTGGATCCAATTACTGCTACTTTCATGCTTCCTTTAATTAAATGTTTTGCTAAAATCAGCCAGGGTTATCTTTTCCAAACGCTGTACAATATCAGTGTCGACTTCCTGATACAGGTCCTGGAGTTTGGAGTTGATATTTTTGCCAACAACACATGCCGGATTGGGACTGTTAAATTTCCCGCCGAAATCGGTTTGCTTGGTGCTGATATAAATATCAGCCAAGGTAATCGTTGGATTCTCGGGATTTATGCGAATACCGCCGCCCTTACCTTCTTTACTCGTTAGTAAAGATGCTGTTTTGAGAGATGCAATTTCTTTGCGAACCACGCTTGCATTGACTTGGATGCTTGACGCAATATATTCAGAAGAAAGCCATTGATTTGACTCTTCTAACTGTGCCAGAACCATAATGTGTAATGCTGTTGCGAACCTCAAGTTGTGTAACATCCTTTGCTGATTTTTCTAAAATTATAACACAAAGTAACAGAAAAGGTTTTAAACTGAAATAAAAACTATTACAGTTTAAAACCTTCTGACAATCACGTGATAAAAGTATTTGTTTTTTATTTTTTCTCGTTAAATTTTTTATAGCTATCCATGATATAGACTTTCAGAGTCTCTTGGCTGCTGTTTTGAATAAATTTATAGGAAGGTCTAAATCTTTCCTTAAACAGGGCTAGATCCGAACCATTGAGCGGAGTCAATTCTTTGATCAGATTTTCGGTGAATTTTCGATCAACTGCTCTTTTCTCACGTTCATCGACTAAGAGTTTATAATTTGAACGTGCTTGTTTTCCTTCTTTGCTAAATATACGGCTTGGAGAAATTCGCACTCCGCCGCGGTTTTGACTTGCGTCGGAATACTTTCCTAAAGTCTTCTCGCGCTGGATTTCAGCAGCAAGTCTACTGTCTGTCATCCTTTCTACGACAACTTCACTAAGTTCGATAACATTATTCATTCTGTTCAAATAGATTCTGCGTAAGCTGGTATCATAAATGAAAACAGTATCTTGTTCATATCCCACAGCCTTGATTAACAAGAGGTCGTTAACATTGGCGTCAATTGCAAAGGAGCCATCTCTATTGGTCTGTACTTCAGCCTTGGTTCTTAAATTTTGAATTTGTGCAGCCTCAATTTTCTCACCGCTGACAAGTTCCATAATAATCCCCTTGGTTTTTTCCTGTGCAACAAGATGTCCACTCATTAGTGTAATAAGTAAGCAGCTTAGAATCGTTTGTAAGATTTTCATGTGAATAAATATAGTTATGTATTTTCAATCTATGAATGAACAGGGTATTTGCCGTTTTGTTTACGCCGTACATTCATGATCGTTCTCTAGCCAAAAATAACGAATAGATTTTGAAAATCTGCTAATTTGCTTTCCACGAATTATTGTCTGGGTTCTTGTCCGGCATGACCATGTCAGGATCTAACTGTACAGATTGCAGTGGCTCTGTGGTCGGAATTTTAAATTGCCATACGTCGTTTCTTTCCCAGATTTCCACTGGTAGTTTTTTTCGAATCTTCTTGCCCGATACGGTTGTAGCTTCAACAATAACTGGCATCGGTAATTTTTCGAGGTTTTCTACGGTGACAAGTGCGCCAAATTTTGGCTCGTTGTTGACATAAGATACCGATTTTATACCTTGGTCCATTTGCCAGTTGTTGACAAACCACCCGCGCCAGAACCAGTTTAGGTTTTCTCCAGCACCATTTTCAATAGCTTTGAAGAAATCCTCCGGAGTAGGGTGTTTGTAAGCCCATTCTTGGATATATTTTTTAAAGGCGTAATCGAAACGCTCAGGACCGATGATTTCGTTTCGCAATAATTTCAGTCCATAAGCTGGCTTATAGTAGACCAAAGCACCAATATTACGTTCTTTCATGTTTTGCGGGGTACTCATGATCGGTTCAAGATTACGGGCAGTAAAGATGTACGATCTGCTCGCCTGATTACGGTAATATTCGCCATTGTTGAATTCTTTTGTTGCGAGTTCGTTAATAAATGTATTGAACCCTTCATCCATCCAGCCATGTTCACGTTCGTTGGATGCTACAATCATTGGGAACCAATTGTGACCAAACTCGTGGTTGGTAACACCCCAAAGTGAGCCTGCTTTGGCCTGATTGCCACAGAACGACAAGGCTGGATATTCCATTCCACCGACATTGGAGGCTACATTGACCGCTACAGGGTAAGGATACTCAAACCAGCTTTTTGAATAGATTTCAATTGCAGCTTTCGTGTATTCCGTCGAGCGTTCCCAGGCATTGTTACTGTTACTTTCAATTGGATAGGCTGACAAAGCGAGGGATTTTTTTCCACTCGGTAGATTGATCTTCGCGCCATCTAATATAAATGCCGTAGAGGATGCCCAAGCAATGTCTTGCGCATTATTAAGTTGATATTTCCAGGTTAAGGTTTTCTTGTCAGGCCTAGAGTTTTTTGCGTTAACTTCTTCGGCGGAGCGGATGATCACGGTTTCGTCGCTGCGTTGTGCCTGTTGATATCGCTTGAGTTGTTCAGCTGTAAATACTTCCTGTGGGTTTAACAATTCGCCACCCAATACAACCATGTGGTTTGCCGGGGTAGTGATCTCAACCTGGTAATTTCCGAATTCACGATAGAACTCTCCCGGTCCTGTATAAGGAAGGGTATTCCAACCTCTAATGTCGTCATAGACACACAGTCTCGGGAACCATTGTGCAATGGCATAGATTTTTCCGTTTTTTGTGTCAAGTATACCTGTACGGTCCGCACCATATTTAGGAACGGTGTATTGGTATTTAATCTTAAAAGTTATTTTGCCGCCCTTGCTTTTTAATGCAGCAGGAAGTCGAAGTTGCATACGGGTATCGTCAATAATATGTTCGATGGTATTCCCGTTTACATCCGTAACAGATTGTATCTGATATCCACCATCAAAAGTTGAGTTACCATCACCATAACGGCTGTTGGTCAAGGGGGAAATCAATTGACCACGGCCATGTTGTGAAAACATATTTTGATCTAATTGTAACCACAGATAGTTCATATTGTCAGGACTATTGTTGCTATAGGTAATCTCGACAGATCCTGTAATTTGATCATTTTGATCGTTCAGGGAAGCTTGAATTTTATAGTCGGCTGCATTTTGCCAGTAGGCAGGGCCCGGTTTTCCTGCTGCGGAACGATATTCATTGCCATTATTTTTAAAAAACAAGGGTGCAAAGGCCTCTGTATAGCTGTAATTGGATGTTTTCTCCTGTGCAAAGGCCGGATAAGCATAGCTCAACGCAACAAGGCTTAAAGAAGCCAGTGCAATTCTTTTCATCATACGTCTACTTAAATTATGTTTATTTGCTCCAATATACAATGAAAAGTACATTGAGCCAAAAAAAACGCAAACGACGTTTTATAATAAAAGGGATAGAAAGGGACCTTAAAGGTTTATTTTGGATAATTGGAGGCTTTTTAGAACCTCCATTCCTGGAAGCTTTGTGGAACTATTTTAAATTTGTTACGTACTCTGCTTCATTAAAACCGAGTAATACACCTTTATTGTGTTCAATAACAGGACGTTTAATCATACTTGTATTTTCCTGAAGTACTTTATTGGCACTATCACTGTCAATGAGTTGCTCTTGAGTTTCCGGAGATAACTTTTTCCATGTAGTTCCCTTTTTATTCACTAGAGCTTGCCAGTCTACCTGTTTTTCCCATTCTTTTAATTTATCCACACTGACGCCCTCTTTTTTGAAGTCATGAAATTGAAAGGGAACATTATTGTCTTCCAACCATGTAAGTGCTTTTTTTACTGTGTTACAATTTTTGATACCGTATACCTGTAGCATAATAGTGACAATTTGGTGAATCCAAATTTAATCAATCCCGATACAATTTTTAAAATAATTCATATTTCTATGGTGTATTATCTGTGATTTAAGGATAATTGTGGATATTTTGTTGTCAATGCCATTGAAAAAAGGAGCAACCGGAAGTTCCTATTCAATTGAACAGTCAGGGTTTTATGATTTGTTAACATTCTATATCCCATGTGAAATGATAGTGTATTTAGTACACTATAAAAATTAGGAAGTAATAATAATTTTTAATAATTTAGTAGCTTCAAGTTTAATGAAAGATTAAAATAAATCAATAACAGAAATATGAGCCTAAAAGATTTTAAAGGTGTATTGACAGGAGATCAAGTACAAGAGTTGTTTGAGGTTGCGAAGAAACATAAGTTTGCTTTGCCTGCGGTAAACATTATCGGAACAAACTCTATCAATGCGGTTATGGAAACTGCGAAAGCAGTAAATTCTCCTGTAATTATTCAATTGTCAAATGGTGGAGCGCAATTCTACGCTGGTAAAACCTTGAACAACGATAATTTACAAGCTTGCGTATTGGGAGCGGTATCTGCAGCACAACATGTTCATTTATTAGCTGAGCATTATGGTGTAGCAGTTATTCTGCATACAGATCACGCAGCTAAGAAACTTTTACCTTGGATCGACGGTTTGTTGGACGCTGGCGAGAAATTCTTTGCGCAACACGGAAAACCATTGTTCTCTTCTCACATGTTGGATTTATCGGAAGAGCCAATTGAAGAAAATATTGAAATTTCAGCTAAATACTTAGCGCGTATGAAACCACTTGGTATGACTGTGGAGATCGAGCTGGGTGTTACAGGTGGTGAAGAAGACGGTGTTGACAACTCGGATGTAGATAGCTCAAAACTGTATACCCAACCAGAAGAGGTTGCCTATGCTTTTGAAGAATTGTCTAAAGTATCTGACAAATTTACAGTGGCAGCTGCATTTGGTAATGTTCATGGTGTTTACAAACCAGGTAATGTGAAATTGCAACCAGTTATATTACATAATTCACAAGAATATATTCGTGAGAAATATAATCTTACTGCTGAAAAGCCAGTAAACTTCGTATTCCACGGTGGTTCTGGTTCTTCTCCGGAAGAAATTGCAGAAGCGATTTCATACGGTGCGATCAAAATGAACATTGATACGGATATGCAATGGGCGTTTTGGGATGGTGTAAGAGCTTATGAAGCGAAAAACCATGATTATTTGCAAGGTCAGATCGGTAATCCAGAAGGAGCTGATTCTCCAAATAAAAAATATTACGATCCACGCGTTTGGTTACGTAAAGGTGAAGAAACTTTTGTTGCTCGTCTGAAAGAAGCGTTCGCTGATTTGAATGCGGTAGACGTTAATAGCAAACTATAAGCATAGGTTGAAAAAATAGATCATAAAGGCGCCCTTAGATAGGGCGCCTTTTTTATGTCAAAATAGGTTAAAAATATTGTTCTTAATAGGAATTGGCTTATTTTTTGACGAACAACAATAAAAAGTCAAATAAATATGAAATTTTTAGGAGTCAGTGTAATTCTTTTATTAATTGCCCAAATGGGGTTTGGGCAGGTGAAGCAAAATGTTGGCGATTTTTCTTCGGTTGTAGCGACGGACAAGATTCAGGTGGAGCTGATTAAATCCGACGAGTCCTTGGTGACGTTTGAAGGACAGAACCATGAGAATGTTAAGGTAGTCAACACAAATGGATCCTTGGTTTTGAAAATGAATACGTTGAATATGCTGCAAGGGGGGAATATCTCTGTGAAGGTATATTACAAGAGTTTGAACAATGTGGAGGCAAAAAAAGGAGCCAAGGTATTTGCAACTACAAATAATCCAGTTGCTGCTGACCACTTAAAAGTATATGCTTCAGAAGGGGGCTTGGTCGATCTCTATACAGCGGTAAAAACAGCTGAAATTAAAGTGACCTCAGGGGCTACAATCGCTTTGTATGGAAAGGCAAATAAACAGGAGATCATTTCAAACTTTGGCGGCAAATATGAAGGAAAAGATTTTAAGACGAGTATCACGACGGTCACTGTGAATGGTGGTGGTAAAGCAGATGTTTATGTTACTGATTCCATCGAAACCAAAACACGTGGGGGCGGCGTCATTGATGTCTATGGAAAACCAGAACAACGCGTAGAAAAGAAAATGGCCGGAGGAACAGTCAACTTTAAATAAGTAAACTGTCTTGGATTTGTCAATTTTAGTGCGAGTTCATTTTAGTTGATTTTATAGAAAAGAGTGGAAATTTGAGGGAATAGATGAAATAAAAAGGGTTTAGCTTGATTGGGGTAATGATTGTTGTTTAACCTTTTTATTAAAAAGGTCAGTTATTTTGTTTTTCTCATCAGAAACCTTCTTCATTTGTGCTTAAAATACTTATTTTTGTGAGGGAATAATAAAAATAGTATTATGGCAAAGCGTAATTATGTTTCAAATTCTACGGAATCTACGCGCATGTTCAAGAATGACTTTTTAGAGTCTTTGACGAAAGTGCATTGGAGTGTACCTTTGATTTTCTATGTACCCGTGGTTGTTTTCTTTTCGTATAAAGCGCTAGTTTGGGGAGAGATTTCCTTTTTAACATACATTGGGTATTTTATTTTTGGTTTAGCTTTTTGGACTGCTTTTGAATATGCGTTACATCGTTGGGTGTTTCATTTTCATCCGACATCGGAATGGGGAAAGCGAATCGCTTTTATTTTCCATGGTGTGCATCATGATTACCCAAGAGACCGTATGCGTTTGGTGATGCCGTTGTCAGCGAGTATTCCACTAGCTCTTTTGGTGTATCTTGGTTTTACATTGTTTTTTTCGAATGAGTTTATCTTAGCCTGTTTTTTCTCAGGTTTTATGGTGGGGTATTTGATCTATGACGAATGTCATTATGCGATGCACCATGCTAATTTTAAAAGCGGTATTTTCAAACGGATCAAGCAGCACCATATGTTGCACCATTATTCTGATCCAGAAAAAGGTTTTGGAGTGAGTTCTTCCTTATGGGATGAAATTTTACGCTCAGGTTTCGAAGAAAAGGAACCCAAAAAAGATTCTACTTCCTTAAAGGAAGAAAAAGCATAAATTGAATCACATCAACTAAAAAAGCCCTGGAAGTTTCCAAGGGCTTTTTTTATGGATTAATTTTTCTTTTTATTTAACAATACCATCAAGTAGTCTTTGTAGGCTAACTTTAGATCAATGGTTTCTTGTTGGGGTTGGCGTGCAGATATTCCAGTTTGAACTGAAACATTTGGGCCATTTTTTGCGCACGCCATTTGGCTTCTTCGGCCTTTTGTCCACTGTATAGGCCATCTACTGTTGCTTCGAATAATTTGAGCCATTGACCAAAATGTTGCGCATCAATGGGTAAATCAATATGAGGTGGAAAGGGGCTGCCAAAATAACGATGTTCATCCAGTAGGATAGTCTGCCAGAAACTATACATCTTCTCAAGATGCATTGCCCAATTGTCTTGGATTCTTTCTTTAAAAATAGGTCCGAGCAAAGTATCGTTACGTATCGTCGTATAAAATTGATCTACTAATACTTTAATGTCATCGAGTGTTTGAATATCTTGTTTCATCGGCGTATGATCTAAGCTCATGAATAAAGACCTATAGCTGGATCAAAAGCTTCTTCATGATGTTTATCTAGCTTAAATGTAGTGACATTTATGGAGATTCGCATCACTTGGATGTAAAGATGTCTCGTTGAAATATTGTAATTCTCTTTTATTGTCAGTAAATTGACTTAATACTAAGGGAAAAACATATGGGAAAATACGTTCTTTTAATCCTATTATCGATGGGATTTTATGCTGTTGAGGCGCAGGTTACAACAATTTCGATCAATAAGGAAAATTTTCAATCTTCTGGTTTTCCATTTAAGGGGAAGCGTGTGTTACAAGTGGAACGCATTCAAACTCCAAAAGAAGATAATTATATAGTGTTTTCAAAAGAAGAACGGGGTGCTGACCCCGACAAACTTTATGTACAACAATTTCAGCAGATCGAAGGAATGTGGCAGCTTGTGGCTGATGAATTGATATCCGAAGAAGGGATCGTTACTTCGATTTGGGAATCTCGAAAGGCATTTTTTGATGCCGATAAGGATGGTAAATTGGATGCATTATTTATCTATTCAAGGCATCCCAAGGATGACCTAAAAAAGCAGCTTAGCTGTATTGGTCTAGTGCTTTATAAAAATAAGTTTTATCGTCTCCGTGCGGAGGAAGCAGATGGTTATAGTCAAACAACGTTTTCAGACAATTACGCGTCCCTACCGGTTGAGGTAAAAGAAAATGTGGAACGTTATTGGAACAATCTGGATAAAAGATAATTTACCGTACTGGGCTGGAATCTACCGAAAGATCGATCATACGACCTTTCGGTAAACTTGTTATTGTCTATTTTATCAGATAGAAATCATTCCCATGTTTTTTTGATGACATTAATTGATTTTACCTATTAAAGGCTCGTTCAATAGGTTGTTTCAATGCATGGATAGGACATCGCTCAAATCAATGCTACTGGAGTACAGTGAGCAATTGCTTTTCTTCTTCGATTTGTGTTTTACTGATCACATAACGTGCAATATGCTGGCCCTTCAATTGATCGATCGTCTGAATAACGTCTTTTGTGCGCGCTTCTTTGCTAGGCTTAATCAATACAATCATGTCCTTTGTATCGTGCATAGCGCTTATCTTAGCTTTTAACTGTGCAATAACGCCTGAGAGCCCATTCTCGATATCTACCGGTACTTTTGAAGAGCTGATCGGTTTTTTGAAATCCCCATGATACCACATGAATTTTCCTTCGCCTAGAATGAGGGTCGCGGTGCGGTTTTCATCAATAAGAACCGAACTTTCTACATCTGATTTACTTTTGTCTGGCATAGCGATATCCATTGCAGATGGTTTATTTAATGTTGTGGTCAACATAAAGAATGTAATGAGAAGAAATGCGAGGTCTACCATGGCTGTTAAATCTACTTTAGGAGCCATTTTTTTACTTCTTATTTTTTTCTTTCCCGTTTCTTGCGTTTTTTGGTTTAATTCTGCCATGATCGTCATTTTTAGGTTAACACGTTGTTGTTACTCACTATTATGATGTCAGAGAAGAATGTATTCCACAGTATTTTTTTAAAAACTACGGTTTTTCTCAAGTACTTTCTGTGTTTTTTTTCTTAATTGTTGATAATCAGTTTTTTATGTTATGTTTTAGTTTGTTCGTTGTTGATCCGATTTGATCAATTCTCTTGTCATTTTGTCCTTTCAATCAATTTAGGGTGCTTGCTAGGTTGTCGAAGTTTTTCTAGTGGTGTGCAAAAAAGCCCTTCAATGCTGAAAGGCTTTTCTTGCGGAGTGGTGGGTAAGTTACTTAGCAACCGCCTTGGTTAGGGATGCGTTTATAAATTATTTTGTTATCTCTTTGTACATAGTCGCCCGCTACTATTGGATACGAATACTTAGGCGCGAACATGACACTACGCCCCCTTATCGTTATTTTGTCGTTTACTTTCAGACTTTTCAATTGTTGAAATTCATTAGAATTTTCCAGACCAAAACTTAGAATATAGTCTTCACGATTAATCCTAACCATTACTCCGAAACCTAACTGTGCACCTAGTGGAAGGTAAAGAGAAGTTACAACCGCCTCTATGTCGGTAGAATTCTTTATTTGATTCTTTATTTTCGCAGCATTGTCAAGTACTTTTATACCTTCGGAAGATTCTTTCCATTTTTTGAATTTTATACCATTGGGGCTCGCTTCCCATTTATTTCTTTCGGCGGTCATTTCAGTAGGAGTGCGCGAATTCGGCGCCGTTTTGTTTAAGGTTTCATTTTTGATTTCGCGATTGGCAAAGGCCAAGCCGCTTCCTATAGCGAGCGGTAAAACCAATACGTAGATAATTTTTTTCATATTTTTAAAAGTTTAATGAACATTAGATTTATCCCAGTAAATTAGATCCGTTCAAGCTTTTTTTCTCGTATCTGTTTTAGAGTGATGTAACAAAATTACTTTGATGATACTTATATAGAGGGATTTAGATTGTAAATAGTGATGTAATCTTTGTAAATAAATTGTAAATCGTATGTCTAAAAGCCGAAATATTTTCTCAGGGAACCGCAAGTACTTGTATGGCGGCATAATACTCTTGTTTATTGCTATGGCCTTTGTTGCTTTTGATATGATTGGCACAGACAATTTTGATAGCGCTAGGAGAGAAGTTTTGCTAAGGAAGATAGGAGATGAACTGCTTACGCAGTCGGGAGACAGTAGATCAAGGGTACTTCCGGTAGAAAAGATTCAAGAAAATGAATATCAGATCAGGTTTGAGAATGAAATCACCTTTAAACCAGACTCACTGGTGAGTACTATTCAGCGCCTGTTGGTCAATGATCCTCTTGGCCGTGATTATGTCGTTAATGTGCTCAACTGTAGCAATTCGAGTGTAGCTTATGGATATGCTATTTCCCATAATAAAAAAGATGATATTATTGCTTGTAGAGGTAGAGTGCAACCTCAAGGATGTTACATGATCAATATTAAATTTAAACCGAGCGGGATAATTACAGCAGCGAATAGCTATTTTCTTGGTATTCTGTTGTTTTTAGCATTTGCTGGATTCATTTTTTGGAAATCGGATCGGAGGCGAAGCATTGTGTTAGACGATCAAAATAACAGTATTTTAACCTTTGGGGCCGTTTTGTTTAATCCGCAGGAGCGAGAAATGGTCATTAATGAAAACACCATAGATCTCACTGGAACGGAAACCCGTCTGCTGCATATTTTCGCTTTGTCTCCTAACCAGACGATAGCGCGAACCCGGCTGCAAAAAGAGATTTGGGAAGATGAGGGGATTATTGTTGGGCGCAGTTTAGATATGTTTATATCAAAACTTAGGAAAAAACTGGAGTTTGATCCGAATATCAAAATTACGGTTATACGTGGTAAAGGATATAAACTTGAGGTAAGTTCTTAAGACAGAGTAAGGCGATAAATTGGGCTAAAATGCAAAAAGCCTTTCATTTCTGAAAGGCTTTTTCTGCGGAGAGTGAGGGATTCGAACCCCCGAACCTGTGACAGTTAACGGTTTTCAAGACCGCCGCATTCGACCACTCTGCCAACTCTCCGCGACAA
>NZ_CAXYKD010000019.1:0-61622 GCF_964277905.1 uncultured Sphingobacterium sp. | reverse complement strand
TATCCATTCGAGAGATAGCCATGCGTATGGGGCTGTCTGAGCAAACGGTCAAAAATAATCTTACGGAAGCATCCAAACGACTACGGAAAGCTATTTTGGGCTATCAACATGTTCAAAACGGTAGTTTCACTTTACTTTTGATCTTTATGATCGATGAACTCTCCAAGTAAGTTTCCAGCAGGCTTACTTTTTTGAGCTTGAGAAGCTTAACAATTCTTTTATACAACATTAACCATTTCTTGAAGTACTTTGGAGCTTTTTTGCAGACTTGTATATAAACAGCAGGCATAAAAAGTGAAAAGAAGAATTTTTGAATCGCTAATTGATAGATATCGCCAAAATAAGGCTAGCGCTAGTGAGCGCACACTGATTGATCGTTGGTATGCCGAACTTGATGGAGAAGATGTACCCGACTATAAAGTTGACGAGAGTCAATTGTGGGAAAAAATTCATCGGCAGATTGGAAATAGTTCCAGAAGAAACGTACCTGTTCGGAAAATGCTGTATTGGTCTGTAGCTGCTGCCGCATGTGTCTTGCTTTGTCTTGGTGTTTTATTTTGGGGTGTCAAGGGGGATCATACAGTTTTGAGAAAGCAGGCTATGCTTAAACCAGGATATCGGGTTTTTGAAACGGGAATTGCGCAACGGAAAAGAGTACAGCTTGCAGATGGCTCAACGGTAATTTTAAATGCACGGACGAAGTTGAAATTGGATACGGTTTCTTTCGATCGAAAGGATCGCATGGTAGAACTCCTCGCGGGGGAAGCTTTTTTTGATGTAAAAAAAGATGCTACGAAAGCCTTTATTGTAAAAGCTCGAGACATACAAACTAAAGTTTTAGGTACTTCCTTTACCGTGAAAAACTATGCGGAACTGGACGATATATCTGTGTCGGTATTTACCGGCAAAGTTGAGGTCGCAGCCAACCGCAACCTGTTGGGGATATTGGAAAGAGGAGACCAGATTCGTTATTCCAAAAATAGTAATAAAAGCCAACTGGAGAATTTTGATCTCTTGACGCGAAATAGCTGGATCGAAGGACGTGTATATCTTAAACAAAGCACTTTTGCCGAGATGGCTATAGCAATCAAAAATATCTATGGTAAAGATCTTGAGGCTGCAGATATTCAAATTTCCCAACAGCATTATAGTATGCCTATATCGAGGCAGTTATCATGGGCGGCGACCTTAGAAAGTATTAAAGCCATTCATCACAATAAGTCTAGAAAGAAGGGGAATAAAGTGCTGATTTACTAAATAGTAGACAAAAAGAGCCGACGACCGCCATCGTCGGCTCCGATTGGTACAACCCCTAAATTAGGGGTAAATAACATATACAACAACTTGTAGAGATATTATATACGTAAACAAATTTATGAAATTTAACCAATACGTTACGAAAAACGATATTAAGTTTATGATAAAGACATCGCTGGTAGGATTACTTCTATCGATAGTTTCTGTCGAAATACTCTTGGCTTCTGTCGTACATGGACAGCTACTTAATAGAGAAATTTCCATCTCCTTTAGTGAATCTAGCATTCCTGCAGTTTTTGAACGCCTAGAATCTCAAAACATCCATATTGCTTTTGACGCCGCAAAATATAATCTGTCGAAGAAAAAAGTAAGTTCTAAAATTTTTATAAAAAGCAGTGTCAGAGATGTCATGCATTATCTTCTCAAGGAAACAAACCTGACGGCCATTGACAATGGAGTATACATTACATTGACCGAAAAAACTATTCAACAAAGTGGACGTATTTCGGGTAAAATAATTGACGACCGCGGACAACCATTGGCGAATGCCAGTATTAAACTGGTCGGTATGAATAAATCTACGCAAACCAGTCTAGATGGTAGTTACGGTTTCATAGTGGCGACAGGTGTATATACCCTTGAAGTAAGTTATTTGTCCTACCGTACACAACGTATCGAGGGGGTGAAAGTCGAATCAGGACAGCGTACGGCACTAAACATTGAGATGAAGGCGCAGGTAAATGCACTGGAAACTGCTGTAGTTACAGTTCCGTTCAAAAAGGCTTCTGTGGCAGGACTGTATGCAGCACAAAAAAATGCCGCTTCAGTAACCGATGGGATTTCTGCAGAGCAGATTGCCCGAACACCAGACAATGATATGGGACAAGTTTTAAAACGCGTGACAGGATTGACAACAGTCAATAATAGAAATGTAATTGTAAGAGGGATGTCTGACCGTTACAATCAAGCAATGCTGGATGGGGTTGTGATTCCAAGCACTTCACAGAATAGGCGTGATTTTTCCTTTGATATTATTCCGACAGAGATGGTCAGCTCCGTTGTTGTCAATAAGACTGCAACACCGGATGTCTCTGCAGAATTTTCTGGTGGCCAGGTTTCAGTGAATACACTAGATATTCCAGAAAAGAATTTTACGTCGATTCAATATGGAATTGGTGGAAATTCCCGTACGACAGGAAAAGACTTCTATCGTCTCGGAGAGCGTAAGACATCCGAATTCTTTGGTTTTAATCACTCCTCTTCCAAGCAACCTCAAGGTATACAGCCTTGGTTTTGGAATGCTGAGGCAAGGCGTCTAGACGCTCCCCCTGGATATATCTTGAATGATCCAAAGTTGAACGAGGAATTTTTGATGCCTGGTTCAACGTTGAAGTATAATGACATTGATGCCATCGAACAATCTAAACTTGTTAACGCTGATGCCATGAAATTATATCGCTACAAGGCCAGTCCCAATCAAAATTTACGATTTGCATTGGGTAGACGATATGCGATCTCAAACGGATTATTGTTCGGATTCTCCGCCTCTGCAAATATTCGGAATGAACAGAATATCGTACCCTTTAATAATGTTCGAGGGTCTGGTATCATTAATGGATATGGGGAAAAACAGCACATGATAGAAAGTGATACAATCGGCCAAAATGGAGCGGGGACTTCGTATCGTTTTAATAGCAGTAGCGGATTGGTCGCAAATTTTGGAGTAAAGGGACAGGATTTTAAGCTTGCATTTAAAAATATGTATGCACGCACCTTTAACAATAACTATAGTGAAAACATCCGGGCGACGTTTACAAATTTAAGTAGCCCGCCGACCAAAAATCAATATCAGTTGCCTGAAACAATGTCTTTGCAGCAACATCAATTAAGTGGTGAGTATCAGCTGCCTTGGGATATCAAAGCGGAGGGGATGTTTGCTTACAATAGAATTCAGCAACAGATTTTGGATGAGCGCAAGTTGCGTTACGGACTAACAACAATAATAGATGGAAATTATATCTTTCAAAGCCCCAATTTATTGAGTCTTTCTAATTGGTCCAATCATTCGGAAACAGGGTTCGATTCCCGTATGTGGACGGAGATCAATGAACATGATTATAACTGGGCGATGGCATTTTCACGAATGTTCGGGACAGGGAAAGTCGTCAGTACATTAGTGAAAGTCGGGTATCAAGGATGGAAGAAAAACCGCGATCTATCTGTTTTTCGGCTATTACCTTTCACAAGATCCTATCTTCCTGATGATCCCTCGAAAGGGGCGCCCGCAATAGAGATGCCTTATGATGTATTGTTGTCTGCAGCAAATATTGGGAATGGTATTGGTCAGGCATATTATTATCCTGAACCTATTGGGGGAAGTGTCTACGATGGTGCAATGAATTCACATGCCGCATACTTCATGTTGGATCAGAAATTTTGGAATAAGCTGAGGTTAGTTTATGGTCTACGTGCTGAATATTACAATTTGCAAAATCGTCAAGATGAAATGTTTAGAAAACAAAATGGTGATCCCAATGAGGATAACAACAAATTACTGCTGTATAAACTTATGATTCGTGAAAAAAATTGGAAATTATTGCCATCGATCAATGCAACTTATAGTGTCAGTAATACTTTTAATGTGAGAGGAAGTTACTCCAAAACGGCTATTCGGCCGGATTTTAGGGAAACAGGCTTTTTTGGCTTCTATGATTTTGAATTAGACGCTATCGTTTCTGGGGATAATGTAGAGTCAACTTTTATCGATAATGTCGATATGCGGTTGGAATGGTATCCGAGTCCGGGCGAAATTATATCCCTGACAGGATTTTATAAATATTTGGATAAACCAATAGAATTGATCGAAAATGAGGATGTAAGTCCGGGGAGCGCATATGTTTTTAATAATATGGAGTCTGCTAAAAACATGGGGATAGAATTTGAAATCCGTAAAAACCTAGGTTTTCTCGGTGAAGCAGATTGGTTATCTAAAGCTTTTATAAATGCAAACGGGACTTTGTTGAAATCAGAAGTAAATGCATTGAGTCAATGGAGACATAAACTTGTTGATAACGTAACCGTAGCAGAACGACAAAAAAATAGAGCACCAAACCAGGACCGTCCATTAGTGGGACAGTCGCCCTGGTTGTTAAACTTGGGAGTAGGTTATTGGGGGGATGATTTTGGAATAACGACAAGTTACAACCATAGAGGCTACCGTACGAATACAGCATCCGTCAACCCGAATCGAGTAGAGTATGAACTTGCACCAAGGCAGCTTGATCTACAGGTGTATAAGCGTTTTCTGCGACAACAGTTGGAAATTAAATTCAACGCTGCTAATCTTTTAGATGAATGGACGCAGTATTATCAAAATCAGTCGGCTTATAGTGAATCCAAAGGTGAAAATGGAGAAAAGATCTTTGACCTTGTTAAAGGAGATAATAAATATAATAGGGCGGATGATGATATTATAACTTATCGTAAAAAAGACGGACGAAGGTTTAACCTTTCCCTGATCTATAGCTTTTAAATAATAAGGTGAAAATAAGTGTGGAGGGCTATTTGATTGTAATAGGCTTTAAAGATATCGTAGAAATTTAGAAAAAACTACTGCGCGAGGCAGTTTCATATCACTCCTTAATAATGTATATAGTTCCGGGTTTGTCCATATAACGCAACAGGAAGATAAAAATAGAGAAACAAAAAACGGGTGATTGAAAACAACTATGCAGCCTTATGAAATGCTATCCCATAGGGATGCATAGTCTAAAAAATGATCTTGTGATGGCAAAACTAGTAATTATTTAACGCAAAATGAAAAAAATCTTAACAGTAGCAAGCGTATGCGCAATCGCATTAGCTTCTTGTAACAAGGACAATGTGGGACCAAATTCAGATTTGAATGCTGGCTTGCCAAACAAACCTCAGGCAACAATCCCAACAGATGCTGCCGGCATTATTACTAAAACAACTCTTTCAGCTGATACAGTATGGAAAATTGACGGTGTGGCTTTTGTTAGGCCAGGAGCTACCTTAACTATTCAAGCGGGGACATTTATTACTTCTGGAGTAACTAAAGCATACAATGATCAAATTACTGGATTAACACATAATATCAAAGGGGTATTAGTTGTACCTAAAACAGCTAAATTGATTGCTAATGGTACTGCTGCTGCACCTATTGTATTTACTTCTCCTAATGCTGGTGGTTCCCGTAATCCAGGTGATTTTGGAGGAGTTGTATTATTAGGCAATGCAACGACAAATCAAGCTGCGACAAAAAGAATCGAAGGTATTCCGCAACCTGTTGGTGTAGATGTGTCTTATGGAGGAACAAATGCTGCCGATAATTCGGGTTCTTTAAAATATGTACGTATTGAATTCGCTGGTTATAACTTAACGGCTGATAATGAGATTAATGGATTGACTTTAGGTGGCGTTGGTACTGGGACTACATTGGAAAATATTCAGGTATCTTGGGGTAAAGATGATGGATTTGAATTTTTTGGTGGTACTGTAAATGCTAAATATTTAGTAGCGTTGTCAAATGATGATGATGACTTTGATTTCGATCACGGTTACACAGGAACAATTCAATATGCTTTATCATTAAAGGATCCTAATTCTACCAACAGTACTTCTAGTGGTAGTTCTGATTCAAATGGTTTGGAATCGGATAATGAAGGTACAGCTCCATATGCAGCTACACCAAAAACTCGCCCAGTATTGAAAAATTTCACATTCTTGGGTATTAAAGATGCTACTATAGCAGGAACTAAACTAAAATTTGGTAACCGCTGGAGAAGAGCGTCTGAATACGATATCCAAAACTCAATTATTGCTGGCTATGCAACAGGGGCAGCATTTCAAGATGGAGCCACAGGTACTTTTACAGGAAATGTTGTACATGCATATTCTGCGGCCTTTAGCGGTGCTACTCCGGCTGGAAACCAAACAAATGTGTCAACAGATGCTGCTGCATATTTGAAGTTAGCGGGTGGTGCCAATATTTTTTATCCAACGGCGTCTTTATTTAACCCTGTATTTATAAGACCACTATCGACTTCGCCAGCATATGGTAATGGAACGACTACTTATAGTGGTGCGTTTCATCCAACAACTGCTCCTTGGACAGCAACCTGGACCCAATTTGATCCAAAAAATTATTAATATCTTCTATTTATTGAGTGAGCCATCTAAATGGCTCACTTCTTATTCTTTATATATGTTAAAAAATATATTTTTTTATTGTTTTGTCCTTTCGACAGGATGTATGTTATATGCATGTCAAAAGGGCGAGTTGGTTCAAGCGCAGGAGGAACTTGCACGCATTACTTTTAAAACCTATAGTTCTGTATCAGCGGATATAAAACGAGTTACGGTAGATGGAAAAACGGCGAATGATAATAATGCTAATTTTATTTTTATACGAAATAAAGATATCGACTCTTCATTGGTTGTTGCGTATAATAGCAAGGATCAAGTAGTATTGGAGCAGCGTTTATCAATAAAATTAGGTTTAAATACCTTTGGGGTGCATAGTAAAAGTCCAATTGATCCTTCGCTCGTTGTAGGGGAGAATCCGTTGGGTGATAATATTGAGTCTATTCCGGGCAAGATGCAAGTAAAGATTTTAAATTATAACACAACGATTTCACCAAAAGGTGAACCCATTCGTCTTGCTGTTTATCAAGGTAAGCCTTTTTTTGATGAAAGTTGGGGGATGGATTTGGTTAAATATGACGAAACCCCGATCCTGATCACTGATTTGATATCTGATAAAATCCCTGAAAAATTTGCCGTTATACCAGTGGATCCTCTTTATGTTGCAAAGGCTCAAGTATTGGATAAAGATTCAAAGCCAGTGCTTATAGATGGACAAAAAGTGTATTTGTTTTTTTATTTTAATGTAGATGTAGCAGTTGTGTATCTTCCTGAAAAAGAATCTGATGTCCCGTTAGATGTGGATGCTGTCTCAGAAATCGGAGGTATTGGCTATAGCCTAGATAATATTTGGTTAAAAAAATAAAAAGGATTGAATCTAATTAACGGTGATAATTTAAAAAAAATACGCGTAATACAGTTGTCATGAAAGGTATCAGTGATTTAAAACATCGAAAACTAACGACAATTTCCCTTGAAATCCAAGGAGATGTAGAACATGTTATTGATTCGGAAGTGCTTTATAAATTACGTGCAGAATTTGCGAATCTTAATGAGTTGTATAGGCAATATAGGGAATTATTGAAAAAATTGGAAGGAGTAGTGCGGGACTATGAATCGAAGGAGCGGGTTATTCGTTCTGAAATTTTGTCTCGCCCTCTTCGTAAGTTAGCCAAAAACGGGCAGACTGGAACTGATCTCCGTGAGATCATTTCTTCGTTAAATTCTTGTGCACACTGACGAAACTATTCTTCAGTTTTGTTCTGTATGTTAACTTCAATAGGTATGGTATGGTAACTACTGCTCACATATTTGGAAGAGATAGTGCTTGTTTTTGCTCCTACCGAGACGGAACTATTTGCTTTGGGATCTTTATTATTGATTGTTGACAATGCTTCCTGTATGAGCGGATCTCTACTATTGCCTATTGGAACCAAAGGTAAAAAGGCAAACTCATCCGTCACTTTCTGCGGAGTAATTCCATTGCCATAATCCCCTTGCCCCGCATTATTGTAGATTTTATATATCATTGGGATCAAATGCCAAGAACGCTCGGTACCGTGAATTTCTTCAGGTGTAGAAATTGTTGTCGACGCCATATCTTTACCATATGTTTTGGTGCCAACCTGAACAATTTGTACATATGGATTTAATCCATTAATCAACATTTCGGATGCGGAAGCCGTATTCGGTCCGGTCAGGATATAAATTTTTTTTAGATGTAATCCTTGTTTCAGTACTTCGCTCGCTTTAAAGGAATAACCATCGGGCTGTCTCAGTAGGGTTGTTTCAAACGTATCTTCAATAGTTTTTATATTTTTATTTCCCCGATATTTTGCAAAAATATAGTTCTCTTTAATATCTGCCATTAACAAAGCACAAAATGCAGCAAAAGCAACCTGACCGCCTGGATTATAACGTAAATCGACGATCAATTCCTCTATTTGTTTTGATTTAAGGTTTTGTATTGCTTCTAATAGCGAATAGGCTCCACCGAAATCAAATTGGCTTATAAAAATGTAACCGACTTTGGAAGATGATGAAATGACTTTTGAAGTATAGACAACGGGCTGCGAGATATAAGAGGATGGAAGGTTGAATACTTTACCGTCATGTCGTTTTATTTGGATGGCCGGTAAATGCAATGATTTGTCTAATAGTGATTGGAAGTTTATCTGATCCATTAATGTCTTATTTATATGGGTTAGACTGTCGCCTCTTTGAAGCCCTTCCAAGTCTGCCTCACTATAGGGAACTACTTGGGTCACTAACTGAATAGGTCCAGACTGATTTTGTAACTGAACCATATCGAAGCCAAAAGTATTTGTTAGCGTATTTCCATAGGTATCACTATTTAGGGTTTGTAAGATAGTGGAAAAATGATCTTCGGGGTATAGGATATTTTTGAAAAATAAATCTGGACTTTGTTGGTAATCTTGGGTTGATCTAATTTTATCATTCCAGTAGTAGTAGCGTTTCATTTGGTCTAATGTCCACTGGTTGATGGTTTCATTTGAGCCGGGTTCGTGAAGTGGTGGATCCTTTTCACAAGAAGAAAAGATTAACGAAAAGAAAGCCAACACAAGAGCATGGGGTCTACGCATTTTTTAAATTTTGCTTTATTAAAAATACGTGTTATGTTGTTTGTTTGGAAGTTATCTTTTTGTTGCTCAAATGTTTATTTACTTTAAATAGGGAGAGCTTTTTACGTTTACCTTACCAAAGAATAAGATTTCGATAAGAAAAGGAGTAATAAAAAAGGCATCACCGTGAAGTGATGCCTTTGGCTTGTATAAATCAAAGAATATCGATTAATAAAGCGTGAACTCTACGCGACGGTTTTGTTGACGACCATCAGCGGTTTTGTTTGATGCGATCGGTTGGTCAGGGCCATAACCTGTCGCTTCAATACGTGATGCATTAGCACCTTGAGATACTAAATAGGCTTTTACCGATTCAGCGCGTTCTTTTGATAAACGCATGTTCAATTCACGGGAACCTGTATTATCGGTGTGACCAGCTAGTTTTAAGCTGAAGTTTTTCTCGATTAACAGTTCGGCTACTTTATTTAATGTCGCGTATGATGTAGGACGTATGGTTGCTTTTCCTAAATCGAACTCCAAGTTTTTGATTGCGTCAGCAACAACTTTTCGGTCAGCTTCTGTTACAACAACCTTTTCAACCACTCTTGTTTCGTTTTTAACAACAATTGGACATCCTGCACCGTCTACCTGAACACCTGAAGGTGTCCCTGGGCATTTGTCATATTTGTTAGCTACACCATCACCATCATCATCTTTTAGGTCACTGTTTAGACCATCCAATTGATTTTGAAGTGCTTGGTTTTTAGTATTTAAAGCATCATTTTGTGCTTTAAGATCATCATATTTCAATGTGTAGTCGTTGACTAAGGTCGCTACTGGGTTTGAATTGTTCAAAGCTGGTTTGCTACCATTACCCAGTGCAAATTCTAAACCGCCATGGATGTAAGTAAACAAGTCATTCTTATATTGGCCACCTTGAATACCGTCAAAGTTTTGGTTAACCCAATTTAACTGATAACCCAACTCGAAGTTTATTCCTTTGGCAACAGCAAATTTGAAACCCATGTCCAATGGTACATATATTTTAGAAATACCATCGGCTTCTTGAGAAGTAGAACCTGTTGTCAATGTTGTTTTGCTGTTCATGACACCAACACCAATTGACGCATAAGGTTTGATGAAACTGTTAAAGAATCTCCAGTTGGTATTGGCCGCTTGGAACTCTCCGGATAATGCAGCGGACCAAGGTGTTTTCGCTTCAAAAGATTGCGTTCCATCTTTAAATGCGCCACCTGTTTTACCGCCAAAGTAACTCGCTTTAATGCCGAAAGAAGGAGAGATTTGCTTTTTAATATAAGCACTATATCCCAAGTTCCATGCTAAATCATCGTATCCTTCGCGATTAAAACCAGCAATATTGGTTTGGTTAGTCACTCCGGCACCGATACCAATAGACCATGTTCTGTATTGCGTAACCGGACCAAATGGAGTTGTTCCCTCAATGGATGATGCTTTCGCATTTTGAGCAATTGCATTATTGGCAAATAAGCCCGCTGATGCTAGAGCAAGTACTAATTGTAATTTTAGTTTCATATAATTTGTGTTTGTATAAACCGATGCAAAAGTAATAAGTTAAAAATTAAATTTACTATAGGTTTGTAGTTGAAATATGACATTTGGTAAATAAAAAGGTGTTTCTGTTTAAAAACACCTTTTTATCAGTGTAATTTGTTAGTTATTAATAAAGTGTAAATTCAACACGGCGATTCTGTTGACGGCCCGCTGCATTTTTATTGGATGCAATTGGTTGGTCTGGACCATATCCAGTTGCTTCGATACGCGAGGCATTAGCACCCTGAGATACTAAATATGCTTTTACAGACTCTGCACGCTCTTTAGATAAACGCATATTTAATTCACGTGAACCTGTATTGTCGGTGTGACCTGCGAGTTTTAAACTAAAATTCTTCTCGATCAATAACGCAGCAACTTTATTCAATGTTGCATACGAAGTGGAGCGAATCGTTGCTTTACCTAAATCGAATTCTAAGTTTTTGATCGCTTCAGCAACAACTTTTCGATCTGCTTCAGTAACGACTACTTTTTCAACAACTTTGGTTTCGTTTTTCACAACAATTGGACATCCTGATCCGTCAACCTGAACACCTGAAGGTGTGCCCGGACATTTATCATATTTGTTGGCAACACCGTCACCGTCGTCATCTTTTAGATCATTGTTTAGACCGTCCAATTGACCTTGCAAAGCTTGGTTTTTAGCATTCAATGCATCATTTTGAGCTTTCAGATCATCGTATTTTACTGTATAGTCATTCACAAGGGTTGCGACAGGATTTGAATTATTCAATGCAGGTTTGCTGCTGCTGCCCAATGCGAATTCTAAGCCGGCATGTGCATAGGTGAATAAGTCATTTTTGTATTGTTGTGGCGGAGTTGTATTGTAACGATTATCAAATCGTTGGTTCGCCCAATTCAATTGATAACCCAATTCAAAGTTGATGCCTTTGGCAACAGCGAATTTCAAACCAAAATCTGCAGGTACAAAGATTTTGGAATAGGAATCGCCATATTCACCTTTGTTACCACCAGCGATTGCAGCAGTTTCAGCATTCATTACCCCAACACCAATCGATGCATAAGGTTTAATAAAACTGTTGAAAAATCTCCAATTCGTGTTGGCCGCTAAAAACTCACCAGATAAGGCAACTGACCAAGGAGTTTTGGTTTCGAATCCAGTTTGCTTGTCGCTGTTATCATAACCAGCTGTCTTTCCTCCAAAATAAGTTGCTTTTAATCCGAATGATGGTGAGATTTGTTTCTTGATATAAGCACTATATCCTAAATTCCAGTCTAGTTTGTCATAACCACCATTGTTAAACTTGGCGATATTCTGCAAGCTTGTTACACCGGCCCCTACACCGATAGACCAGGTTCTATATTGTGTTGCCGAGCCTAATGGAGTTGTGCCTTCGATTGAGGCTTCTTTTGTGCTTTGCGCAAAGGATGCGGTGGATAAAATTCCTGCCGCAACAAGTAATCCTGATTTTTTAAGGCTAATTTTCATAATGCGTGTTTGTAAAATTATCTACTATAATACTGTTGTTAAATTAACTCACTGAACACTCTTGCAATAAATTTGCCAAAAATTATTTGGTTACTCTACACGCCCAAAAAAGTTTGGTACCTCAATTTCAAAAGCCAGATGCTTAACAATATTTTCAGTAAAAATGTTTTGGAAAAAAGTTTTTCTGCTTTTTGTGATCAAAATAACATCGACATCTTCATCCCGGATAATCGTATGAATGCCATTAGCAATATTCTCTCGTGAACCTGCAAAATAACTTGGCGACTTGATGATATAGGAAATATCCTCGATACCAGTTTCGGCAATAATCTGCTCAATCCAATTTTCAAGTTTTTCTCCTAATATATTGATTTCTAGTTCGTTTTTATTGATATGTATGAGTTGTAAATGGAAATTTTTCCCATACAATGGTATCGCTTGTTTAAGCACTTCAAGTTCACCGGGTTTGAAATTTGTCAATAGAGCGATGTTGTCATTTTTGAATTTTATCGCGTTTTTTGGGATGGCTAGAACAGGGATCTTCGACTCTTTAATGACATCATATGTATTGCTTCCAATCAATACAGATTCAAGTCCGGTCACTCCTTTTGTACCCATAATCACCGTTTGATAGACCTCTTTTATCTCTTGTTTATCCAGTGTTTCAGCCAAAATACCGTTGGCAAATAAGGTAGAAATTTTAAGCGAAGGATATTCCTGTAGAAGTTCGGCTACAAGTTTTTCCATCTGACGGCGAGCTTCTACCTCGGTGGGGTCTACTAAATGCTTCGCATTTGCAAATTTATTGATATGCGAAGTGAACGAATGAAAGAGTGTAATCTCATCATTTGTTGTCGTCGCGATTTGAGCTGCATAAAATGCGGCAACTCGTGCGTTTTCGGAATAATCTACTGGTATTAATAGTTTAGACATGGCTATAAGGTTATGCTTTAGTAAAAAATATTGGAACTAAGGGATGACTAAATAATGCTTTTGCAACGGAACGCGTAAAAACACGTTCAAAGAACGATTTTCTCGATCGTGTCACCAATAATATTTTGATCTTTTCCTCATGGATCATCTCATTAATCACTTCCGGAACCGTATCTAAGTCCTCAATGTCGCCTTGTATTGAATCCACTTCTATAGCAATATTGGTCACACCAATATATTTTTTGATCTTATATTTCCATACTTCAAGCTTGTCTTCGATTCTGTTTTCTGATGAATGATCGTAGTGAACATGCATAAGTTTTAGTTCAAAGTCTTTGCCGATGATGTTGACAAAATCTTGTACGGTCTGTACCTCTTCTTCTTTAAAATTAGACAGTAAGCCAACTTTGTCAATAGGTGTAAAGGCCGCTTCAGTGGGGATGGCCAAGACAGGTATTTTGGCTTTTTTGCTAATGACATAGGTCGTGCTGCCAATAAGTTGGCTATCGTCATTGGTGATGCCTTTAGTCCCCATGATGACAAAATCAAATCGACTGGGAGTGGCGAGCTCCGGTAGTGTTTCAGTAATCATACCGCGCTCACATTGGGTGGTTATTTCAAGCGTAGGATGCTTTAATTTTATTGATTCTGCCAGATTTTTAATAAGGATATCAGCTTTGAATGTTGGAGAATTAGTCTCATTACGGCCATTTTCGTCCTCAAATACAGCAGAAGCCGAAGTATAATTGTGGTAAAGATGGATAGAATACCCCTTTTCGAGGGCAAGGTCCACTGCGTAATTTACAGCATTATTAGAATGAGCCGAAAAATCTACCGGTAGTAGAATGTTTTTTTTCATTAGAAGGAATTTAATCTACAAAATCTAATCTTATTTATTTTGCATTTAGGGAATGTGCGTGAAAGTGTACTAGGCTCCCTATTTTACTATCAAATGTAATAAAACAAATGTAATTGTGAATGACCTTAAGTCAAATAGTTTTTGTTGTTTTACGTGTTTAATTTGACGCGCTTTAGACAAATATGAATAACGAATAACACTTTTAAAATGTTGTATTTAATATCAGTTTGTGATTTCTGTCACATCTAAAATAAGTGTACCCTAATTGTCTGTATGTTATCTCCTGATTTTTTTGTTTGAAAAGTCAATATTGAAGTTTTGGTCGTTTAGAGAAAACAGTCGTTTCAAGGTCAATATATGGAATTCTACATTGCATAACCTACCAATTTTGAGTAAGTTTGCACATATTTTTAGATAATTAAATGACAAGTAGAGAAATTCGTCAAGCCTTTCTGGACTTTTTTAAAAGTAAAGGGCATCAGATAGTACCTTCAGCACCAGTAGTTGTAAAAAATGACCCGACATTAATGTTTACCAATGCGGGGATGAATCAATTCAAAGATTTGTTTCTTGGTGAAGCACCCATCAAATTTCCGCGTGTTGCCGATACGCAACGTTGTTTGCGTGTTTCTGGAAAGCACAATGATTTGGAAGAAGTAGGGATCGATACCTACCACCATACGTTGTTTGAGATGTTGGGAAATTGGAGCTTTGGTGATTACTTTAAGAAAGAAGCTATAACTTGGGCTTGGGAGCTGTTGACAGAAGTATATAAATTAGACAAAGATCGTCTATATGTAACTATTTTTGAGGGGGATGCAAAAGAAGGCTTAGAACGTGATATGGAAGCTTTTGATTTCTGGAAAGAATGGATTGGTGAAGATAGAATTCTCCTTGGTAATAAAAAAGATAATTTCTGGGAAATGGGCGAGACAGGACCTTGTGGACCTTGTTCCGAAATCCATTTCGATATGCGTAGTCCGGAAGAGCGCATACAGACTCCAGGGCAGAGTTTGGTCAACGCAGACCACCCTCAAGTAATTGAGATCTGGAACCTTGTCTTCATGCAATTTAATCGGTTGAAAGATGGTTCACTTCAGTCGCTACCAGCTAAACATGTGGATACGGGAATGGGCTTTGAGCGTTTGGTGCGATGTATACAGGGGAAGACCTCCAATTATGATACCGATGTATTTACGCCTACCATTGATTTTATTGCTGAGAAGTCAGGTATAAAATACGGTATAGATGAAAAGTCTGATATTGCCATGCGGGTAGTGTCTGATCATATTCGTGCGGTTAGTTTTGCAATTTCCGATGGTCAACTGCCATCCAACAATAAAGCTGGCTACGTGATCCGTCGTATTTTACGTCGTGCAGTACGTTATGCGTATACATTTTTAGGCTTTAAGACTCCTTTTATCAATGAACTTGTACCTGTATTGGCAGCTCAGTTCGCCGGAGTATTTGACGAATTGATCCAGCAGCAGGATTTTGTGCAGAAAGTAATCTTGGAAGAGGAGGTTTCATTCTTAAGAACCTTGTCTACGGGCGTCCAACGTTTTGAAAATTATGTGGAGGATCACACCGTAATCAACGGGGATTTTGCTTTTGAATTATACGATACTTATGGATTCCCGATCGATTTGACGGAATTGCTAGCGCGCGAAAAAGGTTTAACAGTTGATATGGAAGGTTTCAATCAAGCACTTCAAATTCAGAAAGATCGTTCTCGTGCTGCCACTGCTATAGATACGGGTGATTGGGTTGTGGTAAATGATGAAGATGGATTTGAATTTGTAGGCTATGATACGTTAACTGCCGTTACTGAAGTTATTAAATACCGTAAAGTTGTTGCGAAAAATAAAGAGCAATTCCAATTGGTGCTTTCTGTTAGTCCTTTTTATGCCGAAGGTGGTGGCCAGGTAGGCGATTCGGGAGAATTGGTTTCGGAAGAAACTGGAGAAAAGATTTATATCACAGATACGAAAAAGGAAAACGGTCTATTTGTACATTTTACAAACAAATTGCCGCTGGAATTGAAAGGAACATTTGTTGCACAGGTCGATAAAACCAAAAGAATCGATACTGAAAACAATCACTCCGCAACACATTTGCTGCATGCTGCCCTTAAGCAGGTGCTGGGAAGTCACGTGAATCAAAAGGGATCATTGGTCAACGCTGATATTTTGCGCTTTGATATCTCTCATTTTGCAAAAATGACAGAAGAAGAGATCAAACAGGTAGAAGATATTGTCAATGCCAAAATTCGTGAAAATATTCCATTGAAGGAGGAACGAAATGTACCTTATCAACAAGCATTGGATTCGGGCGTAACAGCACTATTTGGTGAGAAGTATGGCGATTTTGTTCGTGTAATCACCTTCGAAGATCAATATTCTAAAGAATTGTGCGGTGGTACACATGTTAAAGCAACGGGGCAAATAGGTTTTTTCAAAATTGTTTCTGAATCTGCTGTAGCAGCTGGTGTACGTCGTATAGAAGCGATTACTGGAACTCGCTCTGCAGCTGTTATCCGCGAGCATTTCGAATTGGTTCACCACCTGAAAGAGCTCATGAATAATCCGAAAGATTTTGTTTCTGCACTGGGTAAAATCATCGATGAGAATGGTGCTTTGAAAAAAGAGGTAGAGAAAAGTATTACAGAAAAATCCTTAGCGTTAAAGTCAGATCTGGAAGCAAAGATCCAGCAGGTTGGCGAGATTAATTTCTTGTCCACAATCGTCGATCTACCGAGTTCAGAGGCGGTGAAAACCTTGGCTTATGCGGTAAAGGGGGCTGTTAATAACTTGTTCCTGGTGATCGGTGCTGAATTTGATGGTAAGCCAAGTTTGACCGTTGTCATATCAGACGAATTGGCCAAAGAAAAAGGGTTGAACGCAAGTAATATTGTGCGTGATTTGGCTAAGGATATCCAAGGTGGTGGTGGGGGGCAGCCGTTCTTCGCAACAGCTGGAGGTAAGAACCCAGCCGGATTAAAAGGTGCAATTGAGCGAGCAATAGATTTCTTGAAATAAATTTTAGGGGTAGTTGAACAGGCTACTTAGCTAACTAGGATGTAAATAGATGATTTTATTTCCTAAATATACAATACAAAGCCATCAGATTTATTCGACTTCTTCCTTGGAAGATCCGAATAAATCTGATCGTTTTCACGATTCTTTAAGCTGCGACATGTAGTGTGAATCAAACAGAGCAAAGCCATTTGCGTAATTGGGAATAGGTACTTAACAAATAAAAATAAACGGATGAAAAAGGCAGTTTTTTTAGCAGTAGGGATCGTTGGTTTGATGATGGGTTGCCAAAATAAAGAACAGTTTACCATCGCTGGAAATGTCGAAAATCCTGGCAATATCAAAGTTATTTCATTGTATGAAGGCGATACCAAGCTGGATTCTATGTTTTTTGGCGATAATAACAAATTTCAGTTTGTACGACCTGCTAGCCAATCCAGATTGTTGTCCTTGCGTGTCGGTAAAAATCGGTACGATTTAATTGCTTCTCCGGGGGAGACAATTACATTTAAGACAGATTTGCATAAAGATGTAAATGATTACCAGGTTGATGGTTCTGAATTGTCAAAGACTATACAGCCTTTTGCCAAAGAGCGAAATTATCGCGATTATCTACAGGACTCATTGCAGACGGTGTTTTCAAAGCTAACGGCCAATTCGACAGCAGCTGAGATCGAAAAGATTCGTGCTGAATATAAATCAAAGTTTGCAGAAGAATTGCGTGCATATACAAAAAAAGCAGTCGATTTCTCGAATAAGCACAATGATCTTGCAGGTTTTTATGCAATCTCTACCTTAGATCCTGAAGTAGCCGAAAATGAAATCATTACCTATGCAGATAAAATAAAAAATGAATTTACGGAGAACAGATATGTAACACAGTTTAAAGAGGAGACCCAAAAACTGAAAAAAATGGCAATTGGGCAACCTGCTCCTGAGTTGACTTCTTTTACACCAACAAACAAAGAAGTTAAATTATCGAGTTTTAAAGGGAAATATACTTTGGTGGATTTTTGGGCTTCATGGTGTATGCCCTGTCGCCAGGAAAACCCTAATCTCGTTAGGTTGTACAATACCTATCATGGTAAAGGCTTTGATATACTCTCCGTTTCATTTGATGATAATCCTGGTTCCTGGATGCGTGCTATCGAAGATGACAAGTTAACTTGGACACATGTGTCAGATTTGAAGGCTTGGAGTTCTCCGGTTGTCATTGATTACCGTGTGAAAGCCTTGCCTACCTCATACATTCTCGATCCGAACGGCATTATTATAGCAAAGAACTTGCGTGGCGAGGAGCTGGAGGCATTTTTGAAGAAAACAATTAAGTAATCAATGTGTTATTGTTAAATATTATATTACTTAATAATTTGGTAACATTAGATTAACTGATTGTTATCATTTTGTTTATAATTTAGCAAAAAAAATAAGACAAATGAGTTCTTCGAAACAAAAGATTTTAATTGTTGATGACGAAAAAGATATCTTGGATTTAATTGCATTCAACTTAAATCGTGAAGGTTATCAGGTCTCTACAGCGCAAAATGGAGAAGAGGCAATCAACGTTGCTAAACAAGTAAATCCGGATCTTATCATTTTGGATGTGATGATGCCAAAGATGGACGGAATTGAAGCTTGTCGCATCATGCGCGCAATGCCTGAATTCAAAAGTACATTCATGGTATTTTTGACTGCAAGAAGTGAAGAGTATTCGGAGATCGCAGGATTTCATGTCGGTGCAGACGACTATATAGCAAAGCCAATTAAGCCGCGTGCTTTAATGAGTCGTATAAACGCTATTTTAAGAAGAAATACTTCTGAAGAGTCAGATGCCACTGTTCAAGATAAAATTGAAATTGCCGATTTGGTCATTGATCGAGATTCTTTCTTAGTTTACAAAGGGGAACAAAAGATTGTTCTTGCAAAGAAAGAGTTTGAGTTATTGTATCTATTGGCTTCAAAACCAAACAAGGTGTTTACGCGTGAGCAGATCTTAAAGAGTATTTGGGAAGATTCTGTTGTTGTAACCAATCGAACAATTGATGTTCACATTCGCAAGTTGCGCGAAAAGATAGGTGACGATTATGTAACCACCGTAAAAGGAGTAGGATACAAATTCGATAAAGAATAAAAAGAGAGGCTAGGGCCTCTTTTTTTTGCGATTAACTTTCCGGAGTTTAGATTTAATGCGATTCGTCTTGCGCCAAATCCAGACAAAGACGAGTAGGATATTTCAAATTTGACATAGGAGGAAGGAGAGAATTTAAGGAAAAATTTGTCCTCCATATAGGCAACTCTTTATCGAGATAACTTGATATCACCACAACAAATCTTTACTTTTGACCTAAAGCAAAGTAAAAATTTCAACATGTCATCTATTCTTATAAAATCTGCGCAACTTGTCAATGAAGGTAAAGTTGAGGTTGCTGACGTATATATCAGCAATGGTCGAATCGAAATGATTGCTCAGGAAATTAATCATCCTGCTGATCAGGAAATAAATGCTGAGGGGCTACACTTGCTACCTGGACTTATTGATGATCAGGTTCACTTTAGAGAACCCGGTTTAACTTATAAAGCGGATATATGGCATGAGAGCCGTGCCGCAGTTGCCGGTGGGACAACCTCCTTTATGGAAATGCCTAACACTGTTCCTAATACGTTGACCCAACAATTGCTTCAAGATAAATATGATATTGCAGCAAAAAATGCGTTGGCCAATTACTCATTCTTTATGGGGGCAGCTAATGATAATCTTGAGGAGGTACTTAAAACTAACCCAAGAAATGTATGTGGTATAAAAGTTTTTATGGGCTCCTCTACTGGCAATATGCTGGTTGATAATGGAAAAGCGTTGGAAGGTATTTTTGCGAATGCTCGGACCTTGGTGGCTACGCATTGTGAAGATGAGGCAACGATAAAGGCGAATTTGGCCCTATTTAAGGAAAAATATGGTGAGGATGGATTAAAAATTGAGATGCATCCATTGATTCGTTCTGAAGAAGCTTGTTATTTGTCTTCGTCAAAAGCTGTCGAGCTGGCAAAAAAGCACAATACACGCTTGCATATCCTTCATATTTCAACCGCCAAAGAAATTGCATTATTTAATAATGATATTCCACTAAAGGATAAAAAAATAACGGCTGAAGCCTGTATTCATCACCTTTGGTTTTCTGATCAGGATTATGCCTCAAAAGGTAATTTTATCAAATGGAACCCAGCGGTAAAAACTGCCAATGATCGCGATCAGATTTTAAAAGCTGTACTGGATGGGCATATCGATGTGATAGCGACAGATCACGCTCCGCATACAATTGAGGAGAAATCTCAGCCCTATGCTTCAGCACCAAGCGGAGGACCTCTCGTACAGCATGCGTTGCAAGCTTTGTTAGATATGGTCAAAGCAGGAAAAATGACCCTGGAACAATTAGTGCAAAAATCTGCACACAATACGGCTACATTGTTTCAAATCGAAGATAGAGGATACATTCGTGAGGGGTATTGGGCAGACCTTGTATTGGTCGATCTGAACAAACCTTATACGGTATCGAAAGCGAATATCCTTTCGAAATGCGGCTGGTCACCGTTTGAGGGACACACGTTTAGTTCAACGATAGAACATACTTTCGTATCAGGTAAACTTGCTTTCTCCAATGGACAACTTATTGAAAAAGGTGCTGGTGAACGTCTGTTGTTCAACCGATAGTATTTAGCAATGGAAAAAAGAGCCTTTCTAAAATCGATTGCTTTAAGCGTGTTGTCTATTCCTGTACTGGGAATGGGGCAGCCAACCGGAGATAGAGACGAATTGTACGGTCAGGCTGCTTTGCTTGCAACGAGGTTAAAATTGGGGGATACCATAGGTTTAATAACGCCAGCAGGTGTATTGGATGATGAAGAATCAATTAGTATTGCACGTGAGATATTTGAGACCTTAGGTTTTAACGTAAAAGAAGGTAAACATATACGCAGCCGCTACGGTAATTTGGCCGGTACAGATCAGGAGCGTATTGCAGACATTCATGATATGTTTGCTGACAAGATCGTCAAAGCGATTGTTTGCATCAGAGGAGGTTCGGGTACATCACGTCTTTTAGATCGATTAGATTACAGACTGATCGCCAATAACCCCAAAATTTTATTGGGATATTCAGATATAACAGCATTAATTTTGGCATTATATGCCAAGACAGGGCTTATAACCTTTCATGGTGCAGTGGGTATCAGTACCTGGACTAAGAAGCTTGCAGAGGCTTTCAATGCCCAATTTGTAGCCAATCAGCCAGCAATATTTGAAAACCCCAAGTCTAAAGGTGATAGCATTGTGCAGACCAAAGACCGAATTGCCACAATTCATCCTGGTATAGTAGATGGGGTATTGCTGGGTGGAAATATGACCGTGTTGACCGGCTTATGTGGTTCACCTTATCTGCCAGATTTTAAAGATAAAATTCTTTTTCTTGAAGAGGTCGACGAAGATATGGAACGTGTTGATCGTATGTTCTGTCAATTGAAAAATGCTGGTGTACTGGGTGCGATTAAGGGTTTTATTTTTGGCAAGTGCACCAATTGTAAACCATCTGGTGGCTATGGATCCGTAACACTTGACCAATTGTTCAATGATTATATCAAACCGTTAAAAATACCCGCTTATACAGGGGCTGTCGTTGGGCATATTGCCGAACAGTTTATTTTGCCCGTAGGAGCAAAAGTCCGTGTAGATGCTTCGCAAGGAACGATTGCTTTAATGGAGCCTGCATTAAAAGATTAATATGAAATTAGTAAAAGTTGATTTCATCAAAGCCTTTTCTTTATATGAAGAAAAGGCTTTGATGCATAGAAGATTTAAACATCCTGATATTTTACCATTATTAGAAAATATCAGGAGCACTGGACGTTTCACTGTAGCGGAAATTGGGAAGTCCACTGAAGATCGTTCGATCTTTCGACTACAATACGGACAAGGGCCAATCAAGATACTTTTATGGTCACAAATGCATGGTGATGAACCTACGGCGACAATGGCCTTGTTTGATCTATTTAATTTTTTCAACAGGAAAAATGATGGTTTTGATGCCTTTAGAGATGACATAGCATCAAAAATGACCTTATATTTTATTCCGATGCTAAATCCTGATGGAACCGAACGGTTTCAGCGTAGGACAGCCATGGATGTGGATATGAACAGAGATGCAAGGGCAGCAGCAACAGTGGAAGGAGCCTTATTGAAGGCGCAAGCCATGTTGCTAAAACCTGATTTTGCCTTTAACCTGCATAACCAAAACATTTACTACAATATTCCCGGAACAAATACGCCAGTAACAATTTCCTTATTGGCACCTGCTTATGATTATGCGCGGAGTATCAATGAAACTCGAGGAGATGCGATGCGGGTGATTGTCGGAATAAACAAAATCCTTCAGGAATTTGTTCCAAGGGCAGTTGCAAAGTATGACGATGAGCATACACCGCGCGGTTTCGGTGATAATTTTCAAAAATGGGGCGCCAGGACGATTTTAATTGAATCAGGAGCTTATGTTGGTGATACCGAAAAAATGATGGTCCGAAAATGTAATTTCGTTGCTTTGTTAAAAGCATTTGAGGAAATTGCTGAGCAATCCTTTAAACAGCATTCGATTGCCGATTACGATGCAATTCCCTTCAATGATGAAAAGCTCCATGATGTGTTGCTGAGAAATTTGACCATTGAGCGGAGTGGAAAACCATTGCTTGTCGATGTTGCCATTCGGCAGAATGAAAAGACAATTGGATCAGACTATTACGTAGGGGGTATTGTTGAAGATATTGGCGATCTGCAAGATTTTTATGGTTATGTAGATATTGATGTTGCAGGAATGGAGTTTGCCCCAGCCAAGATGTATATGGAGCCATTTGCTTCGTTGGCAGATTTAGATGATGCCATCGTGATGGGATTACTTGAAAAAGGCTACGCCGCTGTTATGATTGAAAATGTGATCCCAGGAGAATTTTTGCATAACCTTCCAATTCGTGTATTAACTAAAAAAGCTATAGAATTTTCACAACAATTAGCTCTCGGAGCTCAGGCGGATTTTTTCCTTCGGAAAGAAGGCAAGATCATTTACGCCGTAGTTAATGGTTATGCAATCGATTTGAAAAAACCAAGGCAACAGCAGTATAAAAATCAGATAAGTTAGGAATGCTTAATATAGCTCAAAAAAGAAAAAAGGTCACAGCATAGGCTGTGACCTTTTCTCTTTTTTGAGACTACTAGTAGCCGGTATTCTGTTGATTTGCTATAGCTGGGTTTGCATTCATCTCATCCAGTGAAATAGGAAGAATGGTTTTAAAGAAGGTTCTATCGATGGTTTTTTGCCTATTTGTTGTGCTTATATTTCCTAAATCATCATCAAAAGTTATCGATTTGTTCCAGCGCATCATATCAAAGAAGCGATGACCTTCTCCAAGGAGCTCTTTGCTTCTCTCATCGGCAATCATATCTAAAGTAATCGTGCCTGAGGTCGCGACATCTAATTTTGGAGAACGTTGGCGTATTGCATTCAGGTAATTTGCTGCAAGGGCCTTGTCAGGAGATGATTTTAATAGAGCAGCTTCAGCAGCGATAAGATATACTTCGGACAAACGGATGACCTTAATATTGACAGCGGTACTATTGGCTGTTGAATTTTTATCACCGGCAAGCGTGGTGCTACCGCTATATTTATAGACCGCTCCTAAATGGGTGGTGCCTACTTCATCGTACGCCATAACACCCCATCTGACATCTGTCTCGTCTTTCTTAAGTTTGGCCAAGAATGGATCTGCGGCTATAAAGTTTCCCAATATGGCTGTACTGCCATGTCCTTTTCTGCGGAACATCGCACCCAGTGAACTAGTCCCTGCATCAGCTTCATTCGGATAGACACCCAATTCTAGAATAGATTCGTTTCCAAACATACCTGTCCAGGATTTTACCCAGTTTTCATTGCTATACAATGTGTAGACTTTGGAGTCTATGACCTCCTGCGCTGATTTTAACGAGTTATCATAATCATTCATATAGAGATACACACGAGCTTGCAGTGCTTTATTGGCGAAAAAATTGAAATATCCATCCGATTTGGATTTTGGCAATAAGCTTTCTGCATCCTTTAGATCCTGTACTATTTGTTTGTAGTTTTCCTCAACGGAGATACGTTTTTCCTGCGCGCTATATTCGAGTACTTTCGTCACATTAGGGATACCAAGGGCAGATTTTTCCATGTTGTAGGGTTTTCCGTACAACCTGACAAGATCAAAATTGATGAGGGCTCTTGCGGTCAATGCTTGTCCTTTATACGTATTAAAATTTTCTGTCGAACCGGCAGCGATTAGTTTATCGATATTTGTCAAAAGATTATTGATCTGCACGAGTGTATGAAACCCTTGTGTCCAAATGCCTGAATAGGGATTAGAAGAGGCCGAATGATTGAATACATAAAGATAGTCATAACCGCGGCCCTGGGATGCAATCGTAAAGTCACCCCCTTTGGCATCAGCATAGAGCGGGAAATTTCGTCCATAGTAGGCGACATTTGCCATTTTACTCATTAATCCATTCATAATAACCTTTGCGTCAGCAGCAGTTTGGATGGAGGTATTGGAGTCTCCCATATTGGTCGGTGTGACATCCAAAAAATTGCTACAAGAGCTGATTGCTAATGATATTGTTATGCACGAGGCAATAAAAAGCTTTTTCATAATACTGTTTTTTTTCGTTAAAAACTAAATTCAACACCGAAAGTGTACGTTTTTGCCAATGGTGTTTCCCAGCCCCGCGTACCAAATTGGTTAACTTCTGGATCCATATACTTGTATTTCGAAACAGTCAATAAATTGCTTCCATTGAAAAATACCCTTGCATTGGAGATGCCAGCTCGTTTTAAAAATTCATTTGGTAATCTATAGCTCAACGAAATGTTCTTTAATCTAAGATATGACGCGTCAAACAGTTGTCTACTGCTGATCTGGTTCACATCTTCCAGATCTCTTCCGGTAACCATTGGGTAAGTTCCATCCGTATTTGAAGGTGACCAGCTATTTTCTGTAAAATAAGCGGCATGAATTCGTTCCCAATAATAGCCGTCATCGGCAACATCTTTGGATGTCGCATCATAAAGTTTGCCGCCAATTTTATAAGCAAAGTTCAATCCCAATGAAAAATTTTTATAATCGATGTCAGAATTTATACCGCCATATAGTTTAGGATTAGCATTTCCGATGATGGTTTGTTTAGCTTTTTTGTAATCATAGCTTGCAGCTTTTCCGTTGAACAAAAAATCGCCATCAGTACCATCGTTAGTATACCAGACATTTTTGCCATTGGTTTGATCGGTACCAGCCCATTCCAACCCAAAGAAAGATAAAGACGATTCTCCTTCACGATAAATAAATCGAGCTCTATCGTCTCCACCTGTGGGATCATACCAGACGATATCTCGTCCACCATATAGTTTTGTAATCTTGGATTTGATAATTGCGGTATTTGCACTTAATGTCCATTTCCAATTTTCATTTTTAACAATATCTGAGCCCAGTTCAATCTCTATACCTTTATTGTTCATTTCGCCAACATTTCGCAATATGGAGCCGAAACCAGTAATTGTGGAGATCGGAACATTCTGTAAAAGATCCTTCGAGTCTCTGTTAAAATATTCAATTGTACCGAATAGTTTATTGTGGAACAGACCAAATTCCAATGCGATGTTTGTGGAGTAATTTTTCTCCCAAGCGACGTCCGGATTGCCTAAATTATTAAGCCCACCACCTGGCTGCGTCATATATTTGTTAGAATAACTTGTTAAATTGCGCCAAGCAAAAAGATCCGTTGGTAATGTTCCATTTACCCCATAGGAACCTCTAATTCTTAGGTTATTGATTTCTTCAATCTCTTTAATAAAAGATTCCTTGGCTAAATTCCAGGAAGCAGCTAAAGACCAAAAGTTGCCCCAACGAGGACCTGGTGCCAAGCGGGATGAACCGTCCCTTCTAAAAGATGCTGAGGCAAAATAACGTTCATCGTAGTTATATTCCGCTCGCGATAGCACAGACATCATATTATTGCCCCAAGAATAGGCCGACGCATCCAATATACCTGCAGTGGCGACTGTATGAAGTGATGAGGATGGTAAATCTTTACCTGTAGCACGGATAAAATCGGTCGTGTTTTTTTCAGCTTCGAAACCAGCTAATAACCCAATATTATGCAAGCCAAAGCTTTTGTTGTAATTGGCTGTTGTGGATGATACCAATTTTTCAATGGACGTAGACACCTCTGTGACCCGGCCATTGTCTGCCATACCGTTATAATGTTTAGCGCTATAATAGATATGATCTTTGACCTCGGTTCTGTCATAGGAGAAAATGGTCTTCAATGTAAGTTCAGGTAACAGCTTTAATGATAAAGATTCTATAGCTGATAATTTACTTGTTTTCGAAGAGTTTTCCCATTCCTTGTTGTAATACAATGGATTATAAGCGAGACTTCCATAACGAGCTGTATATTCGTTACCTGTTTTATAATCAGTTGGCCAATACATCTGCCATAATAAATTACTCGCTTGATACAGGTAATTTGTTCCTGTATTTCTGGTGTCATTCATCCCGATAAGCTTGTTTTTAGCGTAGTTGACGTTTGAGCCAAATTCAAGATATTTGCCAATCTTTTGCGTTAAATTAATCCGACCATTGATTCTGTCGAAGTTATTCTCAATAATCCTGCTTTTGTCTTGCGTGTATCCTAAAGACGCATAGTAATTGGTTTTTTCTGTTGCTCCGCTTACTGAGATATCGTTGCTGTTGAATATCCCGGTTCTAAACAATGCTTTGTTCCAGTCATAATACTTACCATCTCGATTCTCTACACCATCTGTTTTTCCTGAGATATGTACATTTTCCCATTGTGAGGTTCCATCCGTGCTGAATTGATAGCCATGAATACCAAAACCATAAGAAGAAGTTGGTTTACCGTAATTTGCCGAATTTGGATTCCAGTCCAAAGAATTTAAGCGGAATAAGGTGTTTTTATTCGCCTGTTCTGCCGTTTGACCAGCTGCTATTCTAGAATCGTATAAAACACTATAAAGCATATTGATTTGATCCTGTACCGAAGCAGGTTCATTATTTTTGGTTGCCCAGGAAGGACTAATGCCAATAGAGGACTTGACATTGATCTTCGGATCTCCGTTTTTTCCCTTTTTTGTTGTGATAATGATGACACCATTTGCCGCGCGGGACCCATAAAGGGATGATGCGGCAGCATCCTTAAGCACAGAAATAGATTCGATATCGCTGGGATTTAATGTGCTCATGACGTTGTTAGTATTGACAATATAGTCGCCCATCTGTCCGACACTACCCGAAATGACTGGAACACCGTCAATGACATAGAGTGGCTCATTCGACGCGTTCATGGAGCCTATGCCTCGAATGCGTATAGCTGAAGTTGCACCTGCCTGACCAGATCCATTTGACATTTGCAGACCTGCAACACGGCCAGTAAGAGCTTTTTCAAAAGAAGTGACAGGTTGTTTATCAATGGCATCTGATTTTACTTGTGCTGCCGAACCTGTATAGGTACTCTTTTTAGCCGTTCCATAGGCAATGACAATGACTTCGTCCAATGCCTGTTCATCACTGCTGAGTGAAATATTAATGGTTTTTCGGCCATTGACCTGAATTTCTTGTCGGCTATAACCTACGGCAGATATCGTTAATGTCGCATTGGCGTTTGTGTTTAAGGTAAACAGACCATTTTCGTTTGTTGAGGTTCCTTGGCTAGCGCCTTTTACATTTATTGTAACTCCGCTAATTGGTTTTCCGTTGCTGTCCGTTATCTTACCAGCAATTTGGATCTGTTGTGCATATAAAGACTGCATCGAACTACAGGCTATGAGACACAACGTTGTGAGCACATGTTGTTTCATAAAAGTGTGAATTGATTAATTTAGTTGTTAATATTTTGGTGCTGTCGAGTGTTGGTCAAACTTGCGATAGCAATTCAGTGCAATCTTTTCTTTAAGAAAAAAACATTGCACTGAATATAGGGTTATTTTCTTACAATTCCAATTCCCTGACGGTCGGGGAGAAGGCAACTGCCATTTACCACAGTCATGCCGTCGTATATGTCATTTCCAATTAATAAAGCACCGTCTAGATCTGCCCAGTCTGTTAATGGTGCAAGTTGTGCAGCTGCACTGATCGCGCAGGAAGTTTCGGTCATACAGCCTATCATAACTTTCATTTCCAAAGAACGAGCAAGTTCTGCCATTTGTTTAGCTTCACGCATGCCCGTGCATTTCATCAGTTTGATGTTGATTCCCGAGTATACACCCTTTAATGCCGGAACATCCACAAGGCGTTGGCATCCTTCATCGGCAATAGTAGGGATAGGACTATGCTCAGTAAGCCAGGCGTTGTCGTCTATCTGCTCCTTGGGCATTGGCTGTTCTAAGAAAGAAACATTTCTTTCTGCAAGCCAGTGTGCCATTTCCAAAGCCTCTTCACGCGTTTTCCAACCTTGATTCACATCGGCACACAAGGGACGATCGGTAACCTGACGGATGGTATCTATGATCATTTTATCCGTATCAAGACCCAGTTTCACTTTTAAAATTTTAAACTGATCAGCTTCGGCGACTTTTTGGCGGATCATTTCTTCTGTATCGATTCCGATGGTGTAGGACGTCGGTGGGATAAGGTCAGGATTTAATCCCCATATCTTATAATAGGGCTGATTCATAATTTTACCAAGGATATCATGTAGGGCAATATCAATGGACGCTTTTGCAGCCGTGTTTTTCAAAGCAAGCTGATCGATATAATGCAGGAGCTCTTCGGTTTGAAAAGGAGAGTTGAAGCCTTTCAGATCAATCTGATTGAGGAATGATAAGACACTTTCCTGCGATTCGCCTAGATAGGGGGGCATACTCGCTTCACCATAACCGATAATGCCATCATACTCTAGTTCGGTCAATACAACCGGTGTTGTGCTCCGGCTAAAGGAAGCTACTGTAAAGACATGACGCAAAGTTAGCGTGTAAGGTCTAAATCTCAATTTAAAGGCTCCAAAATCTTTACTAATCCATTCAGATTGATTGCTCATCGCTATGTTTATTTATTGTTGTAATAATTGCTTTCAACGACTTTCTGTATTGCGCTATCGTGGGTCCCGAGGTAACGGCGTGCAGCAACCACAGTTCGGGTTTGGAAATCATCGTAGTTTGCAGCGTCCTTAAGCATACTGTTGATCCGGACCAATCCAGCAGCGTGAATAAAAGTTCCATTGCCGATATAGAGCGCAACATGTGTTACACGCGCATTAGGATTACTATTTTTGCCTGCCGCAAAGAACAGTAAGTCTGCCGGTTTTAGATTTTTGAGTGCTTTTTCAGGGTCGAAATGTCCTTCTTGATCTAAAATGTCGATTTTTTCACCTGCGAGTACTTGTTGCGATGCATCTCTCGGAATCACGAAGCCGTTCATAAAAAAGCTTGTTTTGGTAAAACCGCTGCAGTCTACACCTTTCACCGATGTCCCCCCCCATAAATAGGGCAGGCCCAACATTGTTTTTGCACTGGCGATAATATTTTCCGCCGTAGGCTGGCGCGTTTCAAACCAATTTTTTAAGGTTAGACTTTCTGATTTTTTAATATAACCTAAACGTCCATCCGGATATGCTATTTCATAAAAGTTGCTTTTTTGTCCTTTTAACTGAAGAATGTCACCATATACGAGATCAGACACTCGTTGGCTTTTTTCATTGGGTTCAGAATATGATTTTCCAAACTCCGCTGTATAGATAACTTTTTCTGCTTGCCGCCAATTTGCCAGCATGGTTTTGTCCATCGCTTCAATGGAAGAACTTGGTACCCATGCAATATAGCCATCCGGCGTGCGGACACGGTAGTCACCGCTCTTTTTTTGCAGAAGATCCACTTGCGTTCCCAATAAAACCTGGCTAGTCAGCTCCGCAGCATTATCTGGAAATGTGCGCATATTTGCAACGGAGAGCCTGATGACTCCAGAAGTTTTTTCGCCTACACTTGCATCAGGCAAGAGCTGTACTTGAATATTAGCTGATATATCTTTTGCCTTTTGCTCCAAAACGAACTTAGCATCTTTTTCAGTTGTTTCAAGCACATATTGGTTCTGTGCGATATCCGCTTTTTGGATTGCTACGATCTTGGTTCTTTTATCGGGAGCGAATTCACGTTTTACGTTTTCTTGCAACTCTTTGATCTTGAAATAAGTCGTGGAATCTAGCTGCTGCGCCTGACTGCTTTCAACACCTATAAGGCTTGCATAAGCTAAAATAGCGAATTTAAGAGTGTTTTTCATGCGAATTAGTTTGTTTCTAAAGATAGGATTAATTCATAATATAAGTCAATTTTTATTGTCGATTTTTAAGTGATTTTGATGTTATGTTGCTAAAAAACGAATGTTTGGGTTTAATTTTAATTAAATTATCTAATTGCTAAAACCATTTTGTAATATTGCTTATTGATTGTGAAGTCAATATCCTTCTTCAGTTTAACACGAAGCTGTAAAAATGTAGAATAGCATTTTCCAGCGTATATCGATGAAGTAGATTGGGGGCAGATGTGACGTAAGATCGTGTAATACACTAGAAAGAAAGCGATGTCTTTGTGCAGTCAATGATGAAAATTTTTTGTATTCGGTAGACTGAAGGCAATTTTAATGATTGTTTTTTGCCGAATTAATCAATAGCGATAGTTTTATAAAATATTAATAAGGAAATGAGTTCAAGACGTGATTTTATTAGGCAAGGTTTGATTGCTGCGACGGCAATGGGGACATTGACAGCATTTGATGCGAAAGGATTGACGATTACAGCAAAGGGCAGTGTTAAAAAATATCCTATTGTAATTTCAACTTGGGACTTTGGGATTGCAGCAAATAAAGCCGCTTGGGAAATATTGTCCAAAGGAGGCAAGGCATTGGACGCGGTGGAACAAGGTGTGCGTGTGCCCGAGGCCGATCTCAAAAATATGACAGTTGGTAAAGGTGGTTATCCAGATCGCGATGGTCACGTCACACTTGATGCTTGTATCATGGATGCGGATGGTAACTGTGGTGCTGTTGCTGGAATGGAAAAAATTGGACATCCAATATCAGTAGCGCGGATGGTTATGGAAAAAACACCCCACGTGATGCTGGTAGGCGAAGGTGCATTGCAATTTGCGTTAGAAAATGGTTTTAAGGAAGAAAATCTACTGACCCCAGAAGGTGAAAAAGCGTGGAAGGAATGGTTGAAGGAGAAAAAATACAAACCTGTAGCCAATATTGAAAACCAATCTTTTGCAGCAGAACGTTTGCCAGGAAACCAATATAACCACGATACGATCGGTATGTTGGCATTGGATGCCAATGGGAATATTTCTGGAGCTTGTACAACCAGTGGTATGGCTTTCAAGATGCATGGTCGGGTAGGAGATAGCCCTATTATTGGAGCCGGACTTTATGTCGATAATGAAGTGGGCGGAGCTACATCGACCGGAGTTGGTGAAGAAGTCATACGGAATGTAGGTAGTTTCTTGGTTGTCGAATTGATGCGTCAGGGTTATTCTCCGGAAGATGCCTGTAAGGAAGCTGTTATGCGTATCGTGAAGAAGAAACCTGCAATTGCGAAGGAAATTCAAGTTGGATTCTTAGCAATAAATAAAAAAGGCGAATATGGTGCCTATGCGCTACAACAAGGTTTTTCCTATGCGGTTTGTGACAGTAAACAACAAGATTTATTGATTAAAGGAAAACACTACTATTAATATTAAAATAGGGGAATATGGGTACGAGGGCGGCGTTCTCAAGTGGTAAATGGAACGTAGGCTGCCATTTTTCGCAATGGTAGCAGTGTATCTCATTGCCGATTAATAATTATATTTGTCTAAACATTTTTCGCTGTGGCTACTAAATCGGCTATAGTGTTTGAAAAAGTAAGATTAAAATACGCAAGATTATAAAAGTATGAAAGCAACATTTGGAGGAGGATGTTTTTGGTGTACAGAAGTTATTTTCCAAAACACTGAAGGGGTAACATCGGTATTGCCTGGTTATATGGGAGGGCATGTAGATAAGCCAACTTATGAGCAGGTCTGTACAGGTACAACCGATCATGTTGAGGTTGTCGAGCTAGAATATGACGAAGAGCTAGTGAACTATGAAGACCTATTGAAAATCTTTTTTAAGACACATAACCCGACGACATTAAACCGTCAAGGTAACGATGTGGGGACGCAGTATAGATCAGTTGTTTTTTATCATAATGAAGAACAGGAGATCTTAGCGCAGAATTTTATCGACGAATTGGAAAATGAGGATGTTTATGAGGACGCTATTGTCACAACGGTAGAACCAGCTGTGACATTTTGGTTAGCAGAAGATTATCATCATAATTATTTTAATGATCATCCTGAAAATCCATTTTGTTCAGTAGTCATTGCTCCAAAACTTCAAAAATTCCTAAAAGAATTTAAAGCTTAAAGGACAATACTTAAGGTGTTGTATCCTACACAAAAAAGGCTCGAATATTTATTCGAGCCTTTTTTGTGTATTGAACACGAGTTAGAACATTTCCATCTGTCCTTTATCGTCGATTTGGATGTCATTTGGATTAGTGATTTCCAATTTGATATCGTCATTTTTATCGGTTGACTCTATCTCCTTCTCCTTCACGGAACCGTCCTCTGCCGTTATGGTACTATCAACCGTTGTTTCTGTGGTATCAGTACTCGTTTCGGCTGCTTTTTCTTTACCTTTTTGACTTAAATCTTCATCCGCCGTTGTTAGCGTAACCGATTTTACAGTATGGAAAGACAGGCGGTTTCCTTGTGCTTTTATTCCTTTTACGTCAATAATTTCAGTCAAAGGCTGATCAAGAGTTTCTTCCGTTTGGGATTTACCTTTTAAAATCTCCAATTTGACCATCGGTTCAGCCGCATTACTCATCAATACCAATTTAGATCCCGCATCTTCATTAATAAAGGAAATGCGTTTTCCAATAGGTTGATCGTCAAATTTAAAACGTTTAACAAAGTACGTTCCGCTCTTGCCGTCCTGATGCACAACTGTATAGATATGGTCCGGGTGGTATTTTTCGATCCGGATCATTTTCTCGTCGAAGTGGTTGCTCAGATCAAAGTTTGACAATTCGTAACTACCATCCGAAAGAACCACTAATATCTTGTCGTCGCCGTCAAACTCGCCAAGGTATTGGCCACGTTCATCTGCATTTAGACGTTTCATGATGGTATCGTACCATATTTTTCGTCCTGCCAGTGTGGAAACACCAGAGCTTTTAAAGCTGATTTTTTTGACGGGATATTTTGATACAATGTTTCCTTGTGAAGCACGGCCCTTGATTGCAATCTCGGCAAAGTCCATGTCAAAATTCAACTTGCGCAATTTTGTGTGCGGTTTAAGCTGTATATTAACGATCTCTGCTTCACCGTTTGGATTGGCTGTGAAATATAGGATTTTAGACCCTTTGGATCCTTTGGATACATCATATTCCTTATCCCGAGTGACACCTACCACAGAGAAACGTTTAATGTAACTGGTACCAGTTTCACCTTCTTTATAGATGGCGTTATAGATTGTACGTTCATCACCTTTTTTGAAAACAGCAACGTGGATAATTCCTTTTCCAACGAATACTTTATCCTGGATTTTACTAACAACATATTTGCCATCTTCGCGGAATACAATAATATCATCGATATCCGAGCAGTCGCATACAAACTCATCTTTCTTCATGCCTGAGCCAATAAATCCTTCCTCACGATTGACATATAGTTTGGCATTTGCTAGGGCAACTTGGGTCGCTTCTACTTTATCGAATATACGCAGTTCAGTTTTACGCTCGCGGTCTTTACTATATTTCTCACGCAATTTCTCAAACCATGCAATGGCATATTCTGTCAATTGACGCAGATGACGCTTGACTTCCTTGATCTCATTTTCGAGTGTTTTCATCATTTCGTCCGCTTTTTTAACGTCGAAACGTGTAATACTACTCATTGGTTTATCGATCAATTTTTTGTAATCTTCTGGTCGTATCTCACGATAAAATTGATCGAAGAAAGGTTCAAACAAGCGATTTAGAACCTGCACCACGACTTCAAAGTCACCTGCATTTTCATAATCCGGATGCTTGTACATCCCCTCTTGAATAAATATTTTTAATAAACTACTGAAGAAGATTTTTTCTTGAAGATCGTTTAAGCGAATCTCCAATTCTCGTTTCAATAAATTTTTTGTGTTTATTGTGTTTTCCGTTAGAATGTCATTGACACTCATAAAGTGAGGTTTCTCATCTTTGATAACACAAGTGTTAGGTGAGATAGAGACTTCACAGGCGGTAAAGGCATATAAAGCATCAATCGTTACATCAGGAGAAATTCCAGGAGCCAAATGCACAATGATCTCTACATTTCCTGCTGTATTGTCCTCGATTTTTTTGATCTTAATTTTTCCCTTATCGTTTGCTGTGACCACACTTTCAATCAGACCGCCCGTCGTGGTTCCAAATGGAATTTCTGTAATTGCGAGTGTCTTTTTGTCGCGTTCTTCAATTTTCGCACGTACACGGATTTTACCGCCACGTTGACCCTCATTATAATTTGAAACGTCGGCCATACCACCCGTAGGGAAATCTGGGAAGATATTCGGACGTTCACCGTTTAATACCTGAATAGATCCGTCAATTAACTCAATGAAATTGTGCGGCATAATCTTGGTTGCTAAACCAACAGCAATACCTTCGGCACCTTGAGCCAATAATAATGGGAATTTTACCGGAAGTGTGACAGGTTCGCGATTCCGTCCATCATAACTCAATTGCCACTCAGTTGTTTCGGGATTGAAGACAACGTCATTTGCAAATTTGGATAATCTTCCCTCGATGTACCGTGGAGCAGCAGCAGAATCGCCCGTAATTGGGAAGCCCCAGTTACCTTGACAGTCAATCAGGAGATCCTTTTGTCCCAATTGTACCATGGCATCACCGATAGAAGCATCACCATGTGGGTGATATTTCATCGTGTTACCAATGACGTTGGCAGCTTTATTATATCGTCCATCATCCATTTCCTTCAAGGAATGGAGGATACGACGTTGTACGGGTTTCAAACCGTCATTGATATGTGGAACGGCTCTGTCCAAGATGACATAGGATGCATAGTCCAAAAACCAGTTTTCGTATAGTCCTGATAAAGGTATCGTTTGACTTCCGTTTTCTGTTTTTCCTGATCCCAGCTCTTCTTGATTATCTTCCGTTGGGAAGTTCGTTTCGTCACTCATTTACTCAGCAATAGATTAAATTGTACAATACAGAAATGTTCGAAATAATATTTTATTCGAACGTGTAAAAATACAAAACCATTTTGTTTTATCCCAGTGAAACTATGAAAAGTTAAAAAAATTAGTTTTTATAACTAATATAATTAGTTTGTTGATTGGTCAATGGCTAGATCATACCAATAACAGGGAATATTCCATAGATCGAAATGAAATTCTTCAGTTACCTGAAATCCTACTTTTTCCAAGACATGCCTTGATCCCAGGTTTTCCGTATGTGTGATGGCATGTACTTCAAAATGGGTCAGCTGTTCGCTGTAATATTGCATGCAGGCTAGTGCGGCTTCTGTCGCATAGCCTTTTCCCCAAGATTCCGTTCTGAAACGATAACCAAGGTCTAAAAATCCAATACGTCCGTTCTCCAATTCGTCAATATACTTAAATCCCGTCCAGCCTATCCATTGATTGCTTGATTTCTCAATGACCCCTAGACGGCCTATACCGTATTTTTCATATTGTTGCTGAATATGCGCGATGGCTTTTTTCATTTCTTCAATAGATTGAACAGGTTCGTTATTCAGAAAGGTATGAACCTCCGGCTGTGAATCCATTGCGAAAAAATAAGCTGCATCATCCATCTGTATTGGACGGATAATTAAACGTTCAGTTTCCAGTATAGGTAAGTGTTTTTCCATATTGTTTATCTCAAGTGTTACGGCATGCTAAAGCCACAATTTGTCGATATCTTTTTGTAGTATTTTTTCTTTCATTTCCTCTTCAAAGTCGCCGAACTGCTCTTTTTTTACAGATTTACTAATTCTGCCAGTTTCGAGTACCAAGATTTCATCGCAGGTATCTTTTAGCGTAGAAAAGATATGGGATGAAATCAGGATCGTTTTGCCCATCGCTTTTAAACGAAGAATAATCTCCGTAAGAATAATACTGCTTTGTAGATCGATGCCATTAAAAGGTTCGTCAAGGATATAATAATTATTGTCCTGAAGTAAAGTAGCTGTCAGGGCTAGTTTTTTTTTCATTCCCGTGGAATAGGCGTTCGCATACTCCTTTAAGGGCAACTCGAAAATATTTCTCTCACTGAGGTTTTTGATCTGTTTACCGCGTGCATCCGTCAGCAGATAAATATACTCTTCGCCGGTGAGCTTTGAAAGGAAATACGGATCCGAGGTGAGGTAACCTAAATTGTTTTTCAGCGGTTCTAAATCAGATTTTAAACTTCCCGAGGCGGTTTCTAGTCCAGCAATACAACGAAACAGCGTTGTCTTTCCAGCGCCATTTTCACCGACGATACCATATACTTTTCCGCTATCAAAGAGGTAAGTAACCTCGTGGAGTACTTGATGCTGTCCAAAGGACTTATTGATATTCGTAAGCTCGATCATAAGTGATTTTTTAGATTGTTGATTGCTTTGATATAATAAAAAGGCAAGAGCGCTAGAATCAAAGGGTAAAAGCTAAAACAAAGTGCCAAAGCAAAACCTTCGGGGAAATTGATCTCCCGTGGGTAAGCGACGTATTTCAATGTGATTGCAAAAGGAAGTAAAAGTAATATTCCGCCCAATACAATACAGGCATTAAATAAATCCAATGGAAAGATGACAACATACAGAAAAAGAAGGGGCAGTACCAAAAGCAGACACTGTAAAATTCCCCTTTTAAACTTTTGCATCAGAAAGACTGTTGGTGTATGATGGTGATTCCAGAGGTAAAAAATAGGCTCCGGAAATTGATAATAGAAAACGCAGGTGAGCGCAATGCAAACGACGCAAAATAAAACAAGATTGGAATTGGCTACATAAAAACCGATTCCAGCCAATAGATACAATACAAGTAAAAGCAAGTAGCTCCGTCGGAATCCGATGATAAATTCAAAAGGTTTTTTTGCGAAAGGTGTCGGAATAGATTTTCCGAAAGCCCTAAATGTCAAAAATGCAAAAACAACTGCCAAAGTAACCAATAACAATGCATAGGGCCATTGACTGTGGAGTATAAGAATGACGAAGGACGGCAGCGTTAATAGCCCATTCTCAACTATTCTGATCTTATGAAAATCTCGCTTACTGTATGTATTTTTGAGAAAGTCATTTCTGTTTTTTTCTGTGAGCAGAAATAGTGCTTGAAAATTGCAAAGCAGTAGTGCATAACAACCGAAAAGCGGGTATTGAACCAAAGCATAATAAGCAAAATAACATAATCCAAACAACAGGAGAAAGGCGAGCCAAACAGGCAGTCCTGTAGCCCGAATATGCCGAGATAGTAAAGTATACTGAAGCTTTAAATAATTGCTTACCATGATAAATCAAACTTAGATAAATTACCTTTTATATGCAATATAATTGCGTGGCATATAAAAGCAAGTATTCGATCTTATCTGTTCTTCTCGGTAGTCGGATTACTAGGCAGTTTATTGATCTCTCCGCTATCCATTGAGAAACACATTTAAAGAGAAAATGAGGTTCGGTCCTGCATGAGTTTGCAAAAACAATAAAGGCTAGTGGGCCTTGTGCTTTCTCTGCCAGTTCAGCATATAGGTCAGCGCAAGTAGCAAAACTACCGCATTGGCATACATAATGACTGGAATCCGGAGGATAACATCACTATAGTATAATCCAGCAAGCAGTGCGCCAAGCCCTATTCCAGCTTCAAGTGAGATATACATGGTTGCTACTGCCTTGCCCCGATGTTCAGGTAGGCTAAGGTCGATCGTCCAAGCATTGACGGCAGGGGAGAGTATACCTGTGCCCACGCCATAGATGCTTGCGCCGATCATCATTCCAATGAAACTATTGCCAATACCGATAGCAACGAGTGCAATAGCAATAATGACTATTCCGACAACAATGACTTTTGGTCTCCCGTAACGGTCCGAAACTTTGCCGGATACGAAGCGTATCAGCACCGATGCGATTGTAAATGCCAGAAAAAATAGTCCTTTGTTTTTAAGTCCCAGGTATTCACTCCAATCGGGAATTAAAGTTAAAATGACCCCATAGGCGGTATAAGATAAAAACGTGACGATTCCAGCTGGAAGGGCACGCCATTCAATAATATCCTTGCGGTTTATTTTGAGCATGGAAAGATTGAATTTTTCTTTTTTCGCCAGTGTTTCTTTCATGTTAATGACGATAAGAATAGAAAGAAGTGCCATGAAAGAAGAACAATAAAACATAACATTGATACCAAAGGCCTCGAAAATGGCACTCCCAATTGCTGGGCCAACAGCTGTACCGACGCTAAAAGCCAGTCCATGCATGCCAAGAGCCTCACCCCATCTTTTTTGAGGAACCAGATCGGCGACATACGCAGAAGTTGAGGTAGGTTTAAAACCGGTGGAAAAGCCGTGTATCAATCGTAAGAATAGGAAGCCCGCGACTGACGTTAAAATCGGATAAAGAAAACCACAGATGAAACAGACGATGGATCCAATTGCCATAACCGGTACACGTCCCCACCGATCGGTCAATTTACCACTAAAAGGCCGCGAAATTCCAGCAGTCAAAGTAAACAATGCTATGATTAGCCCTTTGTATTCCGCACCCCCCAAACTGCTCAGATAATTGGGTAGTTCCGGAATAATCATATTGAAACTAGAAGAAAATAGGAGCGAGCTTAAGCAAAGTAAAATAAATTGTAACGTATAGATGGATTTCTGTTCAGCGGGCATGGTGTAATTTTATCGTGTGTGAATATTCAAAAAAGAACATGGATAGCGGTATCGATCCGTCTTTCAATTGAACTGTTCAAATGTACAGTTTTTGGAGCGATTAAGCTTTTTCTTTTAACAAAAATTAATCGAATCTTTTAAACGAATAGAAAAATGTCGCGACGGGGCTTTTTCTCTATTAAAATTGATATTTTTGATGAAGATCAGTGTTTAAATATGGACGGGTATAGAAATCCAGGAGTATATTTTGAAATTCCTGTAACGGATATGGAAAGAGCTGTTCGGTTTTACAGTCAAACATTTAACTTTTCCTTTGAACGGGAGGAGTTTGACGGAAATCAAATGGCTTATTTTCCTTTTCAGGAGATGCTTCCGGGAATTACGGGAGCTTTAGCAAAAGGGGAAATTTATAAACCCACTCAAGTAGGAATATTGATTTATTTCCATGTAGAAAATGTGATCGATACAATCGGGAAAGCGCTAGCGCTTGGGGGAAAAGAGTTATATCCAGCCACCTTTCATACCGACTTGGGCTTTGCCGTAGCAGAGATTGAAGATTTGGAAGGAAACAGGATCGGATTACATCAAAAGCTCTAAGCGAAGCATCAAATTGAATCTGTTTTAGGTCAGTTTTTGTCTGGAAATCTCACTACAGAAGATCGTTGTTGCTACGGCTACATTCAATGATTCGGCTTGCCCTAGGCGTGGTATAGTGACAGCTTGATCGATCAAAGCTATTATTTCGTCGCTGATGCCATTTCCTTCGTTACCCATAACAATTAGCCCCTCTTTAGCCCACACAGTCTGATAAATGGATTGACCATCAAGTAGGGCGCCATACACTTTCAATCCAGTAGCCGGAATAAAATCAGTTAAATCAGTATAGTGGATCTGCAGTCTTGCCAATGAGCCCATAGTTGCTTGCACTACTTTAGGATTGTAAGCGTCTACAGTGCCAATGGAACAGATAATATGTTCGATTCCAAACCACTCCGCCGTGCGGATAATTGTCCCCAGATTGCCTGGATCCTGCACATCATCGAGTACGAGGCTAAACTTATTTTTTAAATCACTTGGTACAATTTTTTGCTGTAAAGGAAGTTTGACCAAAGCGAGTATACCTTGTGGCGATTTCAGTGCGCTAATCTTTTGGAATTCAGTTTCCGTTAGTTCATGGGATTTTATATTATGCGAGATTTTACCCACTTTTGTGTTGGCGTCGTCCGTGTAGAAAATAGACTCAACCTCATAACTTGATGAAATAAATTCCATCACGGATTTTATACCCTCAACGATAAACAGGCCGTGTTGTTTTCTATACTTTTTATTTTGTAGAGACGTTATTAGACTGATTTGCGCTTTTGACAACATTTTTATTGATGATTAAGTATACTCGTTTTATCGGATTTGCAAGTATAACGCTTTTAGTGTTATTTTTTGCATCATGCCGGTCTTCAAAATATCTTGACGATGACCAAGCTCTGGTTACAAAAGTACAGATTTCTGGTGTCACCCCTGCATTGAAAGAATCATCCGAAACGTATATTTCCAATCAAATAAGACCTAATTCAAGGGTAAATCTATTTATTTACAATACGTTCAATACTAAAAACGGACGCTATAAAACCAAGAAAATTAGGAATGTCGGCGAACCACCTCACTTGCTGGATTCGGCAATGGTAGATTTGTCTGCCAATCAAATCCGGCGTTTTCTATTTTCAAAAGGTTACTTTAAAGCTAAGGTCGAACCTACGATTTCAGTTTCCAAAAAGCGAGCACATATCGATTTTAAAGTAGATGAAGGTGTTCCTTATCAAGTTAGAAATATAGATCGAAAATTTGAAGATGAAGATATAAAGGCAATATTTGAACGGGAGGTACTTCCTAAAACTTCCGTAAAATCCAATACCCAGTACGATGCCGCAAAGTTGCTTGATGAGCGGGAGAAACTTTATGTTTCGATGCGTAACAATGGGTATTACGATTATGTAAGGCAGTATATGCGGGCTGGGGTCGATTCAACTATCGATGGACCTTTGATCGACTTGAAAATTAATGTCGAAAATCCATCTGACTCTACGATACATAAAAAGTATCAAATAGACAGTGTTTATATGACGATAAGGAATTATGGAACAATGTCGAAGAAGGAGCCACGTCGTATCCTAGATTCTGCAAAACGCCTTTTATTTGTTGATGAAACGAATAGTTTCAGATGGAAACCTTTGGAACGTTATATGTATTTACGCTCAGGTCAGTACTATTCCTTGCGGGAGGAAAATAAATCCTATGACCGATTGTACGAGATGAATGGTTTTCGTTCTGTCAAAATGCAGTTTGTCAAAAAAGATTCCAATAAACTAGATGTGCACTATGATTTCGTTCCAAGACCTCGTATGGGAAACCAGATAGAGGGGGAGTATACTTTTAGTTCAGGTATGAGCGGATTTAATATTGGAAATACATTCTCACAACGTAATATCTTTGGTGGTTCGGAGCAATTGGAAGTGAAATTACGTTATGGCGTATTGTTTGATCCGCGTTTAGCAGGAGGGCTTTCCAGCAAAATATTCAATAACGATTTTCAAGCGGGCGTAAATTTGGTTATTCCTCGTCTAATGGTGCCCTTTCATATTAATCCGGGGGGGAAGTTTGGTTTGCCCAAAACGACCTACTCGATGACATTGCAGTTGTTCGATCAAGATAAAACCTATTCAAACCGCTATTTTATCACATCGCTGAATTACTCTTGGTATGAAACAGAAAATAAGTACCATAGTTTTACGCCTATCGTTTTGGAGTATCGGGATGGACGCTTGGATTCCAATTTTCGGAACAAGCTTGTACAGGAAGGCTACCAGCTGTATGTACGTAGCAACGATCGCCAGTATTTTGGTTTAGGAACACAATATACCTTTATCCTGAATGGCAAGAAATTGAATAGCAAGGAGGATTTTCAATATTTCAGAGGAACATTGGACGTGAGTGGAAACGTGCTGGACCTTATTAGCTCCTTGGCAAAATTGCCCAAGAATGCTGATGGTGAGAAAAAAATATTTGGTGTGCCCTTTCTTCAATACGCCAAGACAGAATTCGATTATCGTTTATACCGAAATCTTGGTGGAAATAGGCAGTTTGTCTTCCGTTTTAATCCAGGGATAGCGATTCCTTATGGTAATAACTCAAAACTGTTGATTTTTGAAAAGAGCTTTTATAGTGGGGGGATGAATGGTATACGCGCTTGGCAGGCGCGTACCCTTGGACCAGGTGCATATAACCGGCAGAGTCTTAGTGAGGATTTGCGTTTAAACCTGCGTAATTTGGATCAGTTAGGGGAGATTAAGCTGGAAGCGAATGCGGAGTATCGATTCAGATTACTTAATAACTTTCTGGGCGCAAAGATGAATGGAGCGACATTTGTGGATATGGGAAATGTTTGGCGATTGAAGAAGGATGAAGAACTAAATCCGGGTGGAGAGTTTAAATTCAATAAATTCCTTGGGCAAGTCGCCATCGGTACCGGTTTCGGACTTCGTTTCGATTCGGACTATTTTGTGATTCGCTTAGATGCCGGGCTTAAACTAAAAGATCCACAATTCTCAGGTGCTGATCAATGGGTTATCAAACACTTCTTTGATTCCAAGGAATTTAAGGCACAATATTATGAAACCCATAGACCCGACAGATACAATTTTATTCAATACAATTTTGGAATCGGTATGCCGTTCTAATGTACAATCGTTTTGTTATGATTTACTTTGATCACATCAATTGATGTGATTTCCCGAGAGATCGTGTTGTCAACCGATGAGATTTTTGAGACTTGAAAATATAGATTCGAAAATTTTACTCAAGTCTAAACCCTGTGAATGGTTGAATAAAAAGAAAACTATAGCCAGTGCGATCGCTGTCATAATCACTTTTTTAAACATGTAAGCTATTCCTAATACAATGGCCGGGATAATCAAAAACATCAATCCGCTAATGGCAAAAGGAGAGAGTCCGCTATCGCTCTTATAGATATAAAATAAGCGACCTTTGGAAGTTTGTTGATTCTTATGGCTAAAGAATACAAATGTTGATGACTCAATTTTCTGATTAGGGACAGCGACACCCTCATGAAATTGTAGTGTTTGCGAGAAACCATTGATTGTAAATAGGTAATTGCCATGGATGTTTTCATTGGTGTTTCCAAGTGAATCCAATGCAACTATAGCCAATTTTCCATTTTTGGAAAGGTTTTCTTTTACGATAAAGTTTTGGATATTTTGCTCTTGAGCAGCCGCCCAAAAAGGTATCAGTAATAGAAAAAATATAATCTTTTTCATCTTATTATAAGCGTTAATTTTAGCCGATTTGTGGCAAGAGATTTGACTTAATTGCTTATATCACGTTCTACAAGCCAGGGCAAATTCATGTTGATGATGTCGAAACAAATCTTGTCAAAATGAGTATGCAATTTTAGGGATTTTAATCTTCTTTTGGAAATCTTAAATTATTTGGGGCCGATTCTGATGGAAAACTTTCTTTTTTTTTGCAGATTTTCTGGGTAATTTTTCCAGTCCAGTGAAGTTCGGGTTCATCCGTTTATTTTTTCGTTTATCAGCTTGCAAGCCATGATACTGAAGATAAGATTAAAAGTTTAATTGGAATTTTACTACAGAATATTTAGTGAGTTCCTCTCAATGACGTTGTTGATTATATCTTGGCCCGTCATATATTAATTTGAATAAATTAACTGTTCAAGAATGTTATTTATCGTGGATTTTCTTTCTAAAATTATGATATAAGTCCCAGTTTTCGTCTGTTGCTATGGCAAAATCAAATTCTCTTAATTTTTTTGAATTCTTTATATTATTGAGGGCGGTTGTCGTACCTGTTGTGTCATTTGTCACGATATAAAAATTTCTGATTCCTTTGTGGGTGTCTCTGAAAACATAGTAACACTGGATATTACTTTCTTTCAGGTAATTTTCAATAGTATGTTCAAATTGATCTAAATCATTCAGTTCTTCATTCGTTGGTAGCATTGTCGCTGCGTCTTTGCTAACACAAGCTGTTGTTATTTTTGCAAAGTAGCAAAATTCGGACTTATGAAGAAAGCTATCAAATGCAGTATTAAGGACCAGTAAGTAAGGAAAATTGTCATTTAAGTAATCGTTAGTTTTAAATTCTTCCGGTACAACGTATGTATTTCGCGGTATTGGCTGGCCCTTGTTTATATTTCCAACATCAAAGCCATCATAAGTGACTTCATATTTTTTCGCTACATGATAGAGTACCTTGTCAAGTTCAAATAAACTCTTTGGATTGTGGATTTCTTTTCTTTCTAGATGCAACCAATAGCTTTTGTCGTCTGCCTGAAAAATTTCAACAAATTCAAAATTCTGATTTTTGAGTTCTTTAGTGATCTGATCAAAATGATCTTTTTTATCTGCAGTGAAAAAATATCCCCAAAGCAAAGTTGTATCTGTATAAACTCCATTAGCTTCCATCTTAGAAAACATTTCTTCGATCTCTTCTAACGGTATTTTGTAAGATTGAGATTTCGAGTTATTGCAAGCGAAAAAAACGAGTATAGACGTCCAGATAAATAGATTTTTCATTTTCCAGTTTGGTTATTAATAGATATTGTTTGAAGTTAAATACTATTGAATTCAAGTTAAGGCATAAATATACAAAATCAACTTATTAACATTAAGAATCTAATCACGCCACCAATCTCGCTCCAGCTGTCGCGTTTTTATTTTAATGGAGTTTTTAGCTAAGCCATCCGAAATGGCCAATTGTGTGATGTACTTTCTGACATTGTCAGGAAGCGTATATATTAATTGTTTAGAATAACTTTTATCGGGTGAAAGACCAGCTTTCGCAATCATTGTTGCTGAAAATAACAAAGCAAAGCTAAATAGGATATATAAACGTTTCATGCGGCTGTGATTTAATGTCAATATACGTTTTTTTAGCTACTTTCGTTATATTTAAACAGTAAGCGAAATAATTGATATTACAGTTATAAATAATGTTTAAGCACTTAAAATACATAGACGGGACATCGGATAAATTTTGGGAAATACAAACAGCGGGCGCAACCCACACAGTCACCTATGGACGGAACGGAACCGCTGGGCAAAGTAAAAGTAAAACCTTTGATTCCGAGGAAGCCTGTCTTAAAGATGCCGATAAATTAATTTCAGAGAAGACCAAAAAAGGCTATTCTGAAGATGGTGCTGTAGATGTAGACAGTAAGGAAAAAGGATCCGCTGTTAGACAGCCAACGGCTGCCAGCCAGCGAAAAGAAGAAGCGGTAGCAGCACTGAAGTTGCTTATCAAAGAGGCAAGGACGGAAGATATCATCCCTTTTCTGGAAGAATATTCCAGTGGCAACCTGGAAATTTTAAAAAAAGAAATTCGTGTTGCCAAGCGATATTGGGTCGACTACAGTGATCTCTCCAAGGATCCTGAATTTAAAAATAAGACGCAATACAACTGGGGGACACGGGGTACGAAGGAGCAACAGCGTACGGTAAAATTACTGGCGCTCGCCACATTTTCCGGCTCGGATGCCGGTAGTTGGGATATTTTTTATGAACTTTTGAACCAGGCCCGGAGCAAGGAGGTGATACAGATCCTTGCCTATGCCAAGCCCAATTGGTTGGGTGGATATTTATTACAGTTAGTTCGTAAAAATGAGTGGCAACGGATTAATTACGACAATCTCCGTTTTTTGGAGCAAATGGGGCATGTTGATTTTGAACCGGAGCTTTATGCAGGTTCAATTTCTGGGTTTAATAATTATGAATCAAAAAGTTTTTTTGAGCTTCTGACAACAGATGAATTGACGGTCCAACGGGATATTCCTCTGGTATTTGAATATGAAACTGGTATTCACAGCACGTATTGGAATTATAATTATCAGAACGCGGTTAATGAATTGTTATGGGATAAGGTGTTTGATACGCTGTTGGAAAACGGAAAAATCGATCCGGAACTCATCATCACTGGGGCGCTCGAGGCTCAAACCAAAAATTGGAATAATAATCTAAAAAGCTATTTCAGAAAGCTTATTGAGCGGATGAAGCTTTCCGAGAATACAGTGATTGAACATCAGCAACGTTTCTTTTCCTTATTGCATGCTGAACATAGTGCTGTGATCAATTTTGTGGTTGAGTATCTAAAACCATTCTTATCGCATCGTGATTTCCAGTTACAGGAATTTTTAGATTGGGCCGAACCTATCTTTATGCGGAGTGATATTAAGACAAGTCTTAAAACTCTTTTGATTCAATTTGATAAGCTATTGAAACAAAAACCGGAATGGCGGGAGCGATTTGTTTCCCTGGCTGCGGATCTATTTATGATTTCGGACCTACAGTTACAGGAAAGAGCAAGTAAATTCATCTTAAAAAATCAGACAGAGCCTTCAGAAGAACTTTCCGGTAAGCTTCAGTTATATAAAGCCCAAATGATGGGTTCAGTGGCTGTTGACCTGAAGCATCTTTTGCAAGAGGATGGATATTCTGAAGCCGAAATCCTAGCAGAGCTGAATGGTCAATCTTCAGCGCAATATATTTATCAGCCAACAGAAGTTCGTTACCTGAACGAAGCTTATGACTATCCACAGACCTGGAACGAGTTATTTTTCAAGGTAGGGGAGGTAATCGGAGGTTCCGACCCCATTCAGGTGGAGATCCTAATGAATGCCTGGGTGCAACAGACAGCTGTTTTTCCCTCGGACTATCAGATCCAGCTGGAGCCTTACATAAAACAGCTAACAGGAGGTTATCGCGAATCTTCCTGGTACAATCATTTCTCAGGGACCTTTATTAATATGTATTATAAACCTACGGTAGTATATAAAGATAAGGATCGGTATCACAATTACTCGAAATGGGTCAGTCTCATAGGCAGCCAATTGGAGCTATTGCAGCGTTATCGGATTGATGGTGTCCGCCTGCCACTTTTGAGTCTGCCGACACACCGACCATTTTGGATCGCACCGACCATTCTCGTTAAGCGTATTTTGGCTTATCAGGAAGCAGGAGTGAGAATCAATTTATTGGATTTGTCTATAGCACTGAGCCGTACTGTCCGTGAAGATCTGGAAGGAATTGAAGTACTGATAAAACAAATAAAGGAACAGCAGGTACAGGATGTGATCAGCTATGCCCTAGGTTTGGATCCGATGAAGGTTCAGCAGCAATCTTGGCTTAAAAATTTATTGTCTTCCAAAGATTCCGATCAGGTCAATTGGATTGGTGTATGGGCTACAGTGGCGCGCACGCATCATCGTGATACCCATTTTGAAGAATTTACCAAAGGGCCTTTAGCGGATATTCCTTTTGCTGGACAGCCATTCCGCCCGGCATTGAAAATAGAACCAACCTATTATAACGGTTATAACTATACGACTAGAAAATCGGAGCAGGTATATAACGGAGATAAGCTGACCTATCATTTCCCCTCATACAAGCTGGGAACGGAGACCTTTTTGTACCACAAAGATATTTTCAACCGTGGGAATGATACCTTATCGTCTTATTATTTGTACAGGGCGGATATAGCCTATATGCACAGTTTGATGCCACAGAATACGGAAAGTCTTTCCATGTTTTTAACGATGGGACTGAATAGCAAAAGTGATATTGGTGGAAAGTCTTCAGCAGCCTACCTGCAAGAGATGTTGTACGATTTTTTCCGTTTTGATCAACAGTCCAATCTATACCTGGCAACTTCGCTCTTCAATAAAGAGAAGGAGGTGCGCGCAATGGCTGTTGAAGTTATTTTGGCTGCAGTTAACGAAAATAGATTGGACACCACTGTATTAGGTGAACAATTGGGAATGTTGCTGAGCAATGGGTATGGTCCGATTGGCCGTTGTGTTGAAGTGTTGGAGCAATGTCGCGATATATCTTCGAAGCATAACAATGCTTTGTTGCAGCTATTGGATGCGGCTTTTGCGCATTACATCATTGCTGAAAAAATGCCGACCAATTTTAAAAAAATCGTCGAATATTATTACGATTTGATGAACAAGGAGCAATATCATTTTACAGATGATCTTCAACAGGTTTTTGAGAAGCTGGAAATATATAAGAGTTTACAACCCATTTTGAAAAAAATAAGAAAATAACAATATGGCAGAGCAAGATTTAGCGATTAGCTATGCAAGAAATTCACAACTGACCCAACAATCGGGCATACAGCAATTGGTATTGGCACATCAGTCGGAATTGGCAGAAATCGCCAATGTACCTTGTTTCTTTTGGGGGAGTTTGACGGATCCTTTACTGACATCCAAATGTTTGTTGACCTTGTCGAAAGTAGTGCGGTCAAGTTTTGGTCCCGTACCTCCGAGTTTACGAGATCCTATCGTTTCTGCTGGTACCAATCAGATTCGTTTTGAGGGCTTTTCTTCCTGTAATGGTGTTTATGCACGCCTGGATTTATTGGAAGATGCTATTGATGGTGAGTTTATTACGAGTGGTACAACCAATGTGGATTTCAATGAACCGATGCTCAATGCGCTAAATGCTGTCAAGAAAACCGAAAAGATGGTGTTGGGAGTAGGAAGCAATGAGGTTGCCATTAGTACTGATAAGGCTAAAGTGACCGAAAAGAAAGTGACTTTGCCCCCGCGTTGGATCAAAGGGCTGACTTCGGTCCAATTATATTTGGCAGGTATGGAGTTACAGTTTGAATTAAATAAAATTCAGCTTATCCAATTATTTCAGGGCATTCCGAAAGGGAATGTGAAGGGAGAATTTTATCTGACGAGAAGGGCTAGCCGATTTGTGTTTTCCCCTATAAGTACAGGTGATGCGGTGCGTATTGGTGGTATACAGCGGTTGCGTTTACTGGAGGGGTTGTTGACCTACGCAGATAAGTTGTTTGTTTATCAGGAAAAAGGAGGTGAAAGTGCGGCTTTTGTTGCCGACTTTGGTAAAATGAGACTGACTCTTGCGTTGTCACCAGATAGTTATCGCGGATTTTCGGGCGAAGGTAATGTATTGGAAAATATGATTAAGGCCGTTCCGGATGAATGGATTCATGCCGTCAACGGATTACTTAAATCCAACGAGTTATTTGATCCAACAATGCTTTCAATTGAGCATGATGTCGACTTTGATACGATGGACACGCTATCAGCATCATTGTCTTCTATTGGGTTGCTTGGCTATGATCTGCATAGCCATCAGCACTATTATAGACGATTACCGTTTAAGATGGAACGTATCTTGGCATTGAACCCGAGGCTAAAAAATGCAAAGAAACTCGTTGCCACAGCAGGTGTACAATTTGTTAAGAATACAAAGGATTATATTGAAGCTAGAGTGGACGGGTCAGGTGTGCAACATACCGTCATTATACAGGACGACAAGCAGCAATGTACCTGCAATTGGTTTACTAATCATCAGGGAAAAAGAGGGCTATGCAAACATATACTTGCCGTCAAGATGTTGAATGGCTAACCTGTTTGTTGCTTCATACTTTGCTTGCTGCGAAGTATGAAGTAACAAAATATAGGGGCACATATTTAAAAGTAAAGCGATAGGAGGTTTGACCGGTTCTGTGTTGAACTAGTCTAAGATCTCTTCGTATGTCAATGTATTTTTATGATTGGATACACAGATTTTTATAAATGTTGGAGTGATGCCTTTGCCATTTGGACGATACATGGAATAGGTATAGGAATCATTGTCATGATAATTGGCGCGTAGCGTGTCACCTTCATATCTGTCTACCGCGGAGCTATGAACTTCTATTCTTTCATCCATTTTGTCACTCCAAGTTCGTTTATCGATAAAAGATTGTTTGTCTTTTTCGGAAATAGATAGTTCAAATTGATGTGTGTAATCTCTTAAGCCACCACTTTGATTGGAAATAATTTTAAAATCATCGTTTAGCGTAATATGGTGTTCGCTGAGTAGTTGTCTTGCATCAGATTTAGAGAATAATAGATCATCAAATAGTAGGTATAGCGTGAGCATAAGAAAAGGCAATATTAAAACAATCGAGACGATAGTTCCCAACTTTTTACGGCCAGATTTTTTTAGGATCCAGTACATTAAATAGATGAATAGGCCTGGGATACCAAACCATATCAAAAAAATTAGTGCGTATAGCGTATACATTTGTTAATCGTTATAATCCTAAAGCTCCTAATCCACTAATAATGTCTAAGTAGATTTGTGGTATATGTACATTCCCAATATTGTTACGGGTGATATCGGTAATACCAGCATGCGAGATACCCTGGGAAGCATGTATATGTTTAAAGTTGGCTCCCCACACTGCACTTTCTAATGGGACCATCCCATCATTTTTACCTGCCAGTCCCGTCAGGTATTTAAAACTCAATGCGTACAATAAATCATCCTGTGGCTTATTCATTGTCGAAGCAAAGCTCTGATAAAATACATTGTCCATATTGGGGTTGAGCTGGTTGAAAGCAAGCATTTTTTTTACACTGAGATCTCGGATTAATTCGATTGGGGCCGGAGATTGCCCTCCAAATAAGAAAGAAATACGTTGGATCAGTTTTTTTGTAACAGAATCCCCGGATAGATGTTTTTCCATTAAATAATCTGCTATTGGTGTTCCTAAGTGTGGCGTGGATAATGTGCTTAAGGAGGCCACCATTTGATGGCCTTTTAGCGTTGAAATAAAATAGCGAGCGTCGATCCCACCTTTAGAATGCGCGATGAGATTAAATTTAGTGATACCTGTTTTTTCTGCAAGATCTGACAGATTTCTTTTCAGCATCTGTGCATTGTTAGCAACGGTGCCCCATCCATCGGTCTTACCATAAAAAAATGAAATATTGTTTTTTTTGAAAGTCTTGGGAATCCTGCCCCAAAACAAACTACTATCTCCAGCTGCGGTGCCATGGATCAATATAATAGGATATCTTAATTTAAAGGCATTCATTGGTTTTTTATACGTTTTAATCCATCCAATAGATTTTTTAAATTAGCTTTATCGCATTTATAAAAATATCTGTTTTGCTTGCACCATGTTTAATCTGTTCAAAATGATTCCAGGTTTCTTCGTTACCATTGTCATAGTATGCTTTCTTTAAACCAGATAAATAATTGTCAGCTATTTTCATTTACTTTTCTTCTTGTCAGTGAAGTTAGCCAAACTTTATGATAGAATAAAAGTAAATTCTCACGTATCTCCTTTTCTGTTGATTTTAAAAAGTAGCTGAAATTTAAAAGTATAGAAAAGAATCATTTTAGCTAATAATTCTTGAAGAGGGTAATTAAATTTGATGTGACAGGAAATTATTTACTAAAATATTTAGTATTTAAATTATTTGTAGTTATCTTTGTATTATTCATTTACAGAAGTAATACCAAGAAAATAAACAATTATGTTGTCCGATCAAACTTTAGTATCCGATATAAAGGCAATTATTGTGCAGTCCAAGGAAAATGCTGTGCGTGCTGTCGATCATCAACGCACATTAATGTACTGGCACATAGGCAAACGTATTTTTGAGCAGGAACAGCAAGGTAAAGATAGGGCCGATTATGGGAAATATCTGACCCAATATCTTGCTAAGGCATTGGAACCTGAATTTGGGAGTGGATTCTCGCGAAGGCAAATTGAATTGTTCCGGCAGTTTTACCGGGTATTTCCAATTGCGAACGCACTGCGTTCGCAATTGAGCTGGACGCAATATCGATTGTTAATGCGACTTGACTTGGACGAACAAAGAGAATTCTATACGGCTGAAACAATCAAAAATAACTGGACATCACGACAGCTCGAAAGACAAGTTTTTAGTAATTTATACGAACGCCTGTTGCTTAGCAACGATAAAGAAAGTGTGTTGGCTGTAGCGAAAAAGGAAAAGATGCCTTCCGATGTGAAGGAGATTATCAAAGATCCGATGGTGCTGGAATTTTTGGGTTTGAAACGGGAAAGCGCTTACTATGAGAAAGATCTTGAGGGCGCCATTATTGCCCATCTTCAAGAGTTCTTATTAGAATTAGGGAATGGTTTTTCATTTGTCGCTAGACAAAAACGTATTCATATCGAAGGCGATGAGTTTTTTGTTGATTTGGTCTTTTACAACCGTTTGTTGCAAAGTTTTGTGATCATTGAGATTAAGACCCATAAATTAACGCATCAGGACATTGGTCAATTGCAGATGTATGTTAATTACTATGACCGTATTGAAAAGCTTCCGCATGAACATCCGACGATTGGCATCTTGCTATGTGCGAGTAAAAACGATGCGGTCGTCAAATTTACGCTTCCTGAAGACCAAAAACAGATTGTTGCAAGTCAATACGACCTTTACCTGCCTACAGAGCAACAGTTGCTGGATGAGGTGAATAAAGAGTTGAATAGTTTTGTAGGTAAAAGTGACGCTGAGTAGAACTTTCAAGTGTTTATATGGCGCCATTTAAGGGAATTTTAAACGCGCTAAACCGAGTTAATTTATAAGTATTGGGAGATGAAAGCCTGTGTTTCCGCTTTTTTAATTTTTATTTTTCTAACATAGATTATTTTGTACATTTGTATCGAATAAAATCGAAATTGAAATGGCAGAAACTGTACAACCAAGAGGTCCAAAGACAACTGATAATAATGCGAACCAAACTCATTACTACAAAACATTGGTAGTAGCGATCGCTTTAGGTTTAATAGGTACATTTATCCGTTTTGTACCGGATGTATGTGCGGCAATGGGTCAACAAACTTTTTTGTTTTCCGCGATAGCTAACATCTCCATGATCGTAGGTGCACTTATCGCATTCAAAACCGTTTTCGGAATTTTGGGATTTGGAAAAAACCGTGACTAATTAAAAGTCAACTAAGATATTTGAAAGCCCCAGTTTACTGGGGCTTTTTTATTTTAATACTTTTTTCGAACTCAGTTCATCGTTGACGATCCCGTCCCCTTATGCTTCCATGATCTACAAGGTACAAAAAAAGGCCTCACGATCGTGAGGCCTTTTTTTGTATGATTATCGCAGACTATGCGAAAAGTGACCAAGTAGACCAAGGAATGCGGGCAAGGATCAAGATCAAACCGATGATATAGAAAATTACAACTGTTTGGTTTGCTTTTCTGGCATTTTCAATCTTTTTAGCTTTAGAGTAACCAATTGTGATCAATACAATGGCAATGATCATTGTCAAAGGGTGTTCGATGATTTTAAAACGTAATGTCGGATCTTTCATTACGGCGCCAGAGATCATTGATGGGTACTTTAAATAAAAGAATAAAATCAATCCCACCAATAATTGAATATGCGATGCGATAAAACCCAATAAAGCAATTTTACGGTTGTACGGTTTGTTGCCTAGGTAGTTTGATAGGGTGATCACGATCGATATCACCAGGGCTAGCAATAATACAATTGCTATAGTCGAGTGTAAGTGTAACATAAAAGCTCTCTTTAATTATTTCCTAAGTTAGCAAAGATAAAAATATAATGAATGTATTTGTCAAAAATCATTGTTCTAGCAGAAATACCTCCGCTATTGGATTGAATAGGTACATGCGTTTGCTGTTCAATTCCATGCACTTATAGCGTTTTCTTATCTTTTCAATGCGTTGAAATGAACGACCATTTTTTAGTTTAAAGAAATGGCCATCCTCCAAAGATTCCACCGTAAGGGCATTGGTTTTGACGGTATCGTATGATTTTAAGGTGCGAAACAGGTGAAGGTCCGTGCAGCTTGAAGCCGCGGGGTTTTCCATGTAGCGATGAATGGCACTGCTAATATCGATTGGAAAAATATTCAATTTAAGGAAGGGCTCCATCAGTTCCTTGAAATTATTTTTCCACTCAGTACCATGTGGCTTGACACGATGCTGGTGTTTGTTCCAGGTTTGTAAATGGGCAAATTCATGGATCGTCGTAATCAGAAATGAATAGGAATTTAAGTCATGGTTGACTGAGATGCGGTGTGGGCTTCCTCTAAACGGTGCACGGTAATCTCCTAGTTTGGTACTCCTTGAACGAGAGATCTTAAATAAGCAGCGGGTATGATTAATCCAGTTGGATATAATCGGCGCAGCTTCTTCAGGCATGTATTTTTTAAGCGTAGCACTATAATCTTGCATGCCATAAAAATAGGGATTTATTCATGTCAATAGTGCTAAATGAGAACATTCTTTTGTCAAAAATAAAATCAATTTACTAAAAATAATAGCTTTTAATTTGGAAAAATGATATTATTTTTAGTATTTAGTGCCTAGGAAAATTAAAAGTGGGCATGTTATTAAAGCAGAGTAGCTATTTTTTTAAATAAAATATATTGAAATCGCCTGAGTTTTAGGTAAATTACCTACAGAAAGGTTCATGAAACATAGGATCCGATTGAGGAACGGTATTTCCTCTAAACTGTAATTAGACCTTCAAGAATATGCTAGATACCTTACATATTAGAAATTATGCGCTCATCAACGAATTGGAAATCCAATTTGATAAAGGTTTGAATATGATTACCGGTGAAACCGGTGCCGGTAAATCTATTATCATGGGAGCGTTATCGTTGATCTTAGGAAATAGAGCAGAGGGCAAGCATTTTTTCGACCCAACCAAGAAATGTGTGATTGAAGGGGAATTTAAAATTGGCCCTTACCAGCTACTTCGTTTTTTTGAGGAAAATGATCTCGATTACGCGGACCATACGATTATTCGAAGAGAGATATCTCCCGATGGTAAATCCCGGGCATTTATTAATGATTCTCCCGTCACCCTGGCTATCCTTAAAGCTTTAGGCGAGCAGTTGATTGATGTGCATTCTCAACATGCAACATTGCAGATTAATACAGAAGATTTTCAGTTTTTGGTAGTGGATAGTGTAGCGGGCTCTTTCGGACTGAAGCAAAGCTATCGAGAGAGCTTCTTCGCTTATAAGAAAGCAAAAAAAGAACTCGAAGAATTTAAAGATCTGGTAAAAAAGGCTGCAATAGAACAGGATTATTTTCAGTTTCAATTTGATGAACTTGACGCCGCCCGATTGGTAGCAGATGAACAGGGACAACTCGAAGCACAACAGCGGCAGTTGGAAAATGCAGAAGATATCAAGCGTGCACTAACTGGGGCATCACATCTATTGGAAAATGAAGATACGGCAGTTTTAAGCCGTTTAAAAGAGGCGATGAGCCAGGTGGAGGGCATCGCTTCATTTCTGTCTGAGGCGGCAGATTTAGCCGCACGAATAAAGAGCACATGGATTGAGCTGAAGGATGTCGCTGCAGAGCTGAGCTCTCTTGAGGAGGATACCCAAATCGACGAAGGTACTTTATTGGAAATCAATGAGCGCTTGAGCTTATTGTATTCCTTACAGAAAAAACATCATGTGGACTCCGTTGAGGAGTTGATCAAATTACGTGATGATCTTGAATCCAAACTGTTTGCTATAAATTCTTCGGATGAGCAATTGGAGCGATTGGAAAAAGAGGTTGTGGCTAAATTAGCCATTGCTCAGAAAAATGCAAAGGAACTATCAGCAGCCAGGAGAAAGGTACTGGACATGATCGCAAAGGATGTGCAAGCGACCTTGTCAAATGTAGGTATGCCGAATGCACGACTTCAAATTAATCTGGAACCATTAAAGGAAGGGGATATGCGGGAATCGGGGATGGATTCAATACAGTTTTTATTTTCGGCCAATAAAGGACAGGCATTGCAATCCATTCATCGGGTTGCCTCTGGCGGAGAGCTTTCTCGTGTTATGTTGGCCATTAAATCCTTAGTTGCTAAAACTTCCGCATTACCTACTATTATTTTTGATGAGATCGATACAGGAATCTCTGGAGAGGTTGCGCTACGCGTAGGAGAGGTGATGGAAAGTCTTGCTGAGAATATGCAGGTTATTGCTATTTCCCATTTGCCCCAAATTGCAGCTAAAGGTGCTGCGCATTATAAGGTATATAAGGAAGACAAAGCCAACCGAACCATATCTAACATTGTTCGGTTAGATCAAGAGGGGAGAGTCAAGGAAATTGCTCAGATGCTCAGTGGTACCAATCCCACAGATGCAGCACTGGAACATGCGGAGTTGTTACTGAAAGGATAGTTAACATAAAAAAATGCCTCAAAAAGAATTCAACTTTTGAGGCATTTTAATTTTTCACGATCTTTTTACTAGTTTCCTATAGTGGCATCTGTTAAAACAACTTTAACGATCATATTGTCTGGTGCAGCTGGAGCTCCCCCACTTACGTCGTTAGCGTAAATACGTACGACGCCAATAGAATAGTTGTACGAAAACTGATATCCATATAGTTCTGAAGGAATCGCTTCATATCTATCAGGAGTAGCATCCACATTTATGGCCACGCTAACATGACCGTCTTCATAATAACGTTTATCTAAATCTTTGATGGCGATATCTTTTCTATAAGTATTAGTACCCTCTTTGACCCATTCAGTTGATTTTACGGGAAATACATAACTTGTGCCGTCTAAAACGTTCACTTCTTGAGTAATATATTCCTTCTTACAAGAAGAAAATGAAACCAAGGCTGCGGTTCCAATTAGTGCTGCGAATAAAAGTCTTTTCATATTGTTTGTGTTATTTGTGATATTTTTTTTATTATAGGACGATAAAATAGTGCGAAAGTTTAACGCTAAATTTATATACAACAAAAAATGCACCATAAAGGTGCATTTTGTTGAAATAATTTTTGATTATTTTTATAAACCTCCTGTAGGGTATGGTTCAACACGAATTTTTATGGCACCGGTATTTAAATAATAAGGTCTATATTGATAAGAATCTCTTCCTACTTTTTCTAGTTGAGCCACAGGTTCTAAATAGTTTAAAATTGCATCATACATGTTGTCTGAATTATTGGTGGATTTCATTGTGAAAGTGGATGTTTTCCTTTCCACTTTTGAAGCTTTTCCTGATAGTCCTATCTTAAAAATCTCATTTAATGTAACTTCAAATGAACCTCCACCTTCTTTTGTGAACGTATTTTCAATAGTTTCTGTGGTTGTTCTTTCCTCTCCTTCATCGAATTCCTCCGCGTGGAAAGTCCACATATTACCTAAATTGTAGTTATCCCACGTTGCAATCTGTATTGGATCGAATCCCACGAATGGCTTTAAATAGCCTGCAGTTCGCCCACTAGGAGGTTGATAGAGTTCGTCCTTTGTACAAAAAATTACTTTATTTATTTGTAGAGGAGTGCCGTTTTGTTGAGGAATATTAACGGTTATTTTTATCTCCAAATCCCCTTCCCCCCAATCAGCAATTTTGTTTAACACTAATTCATCCGTTAGTTGTATTGATATGATATGCTCGGCATAGTCGTAGCCGGTTAGCTTACTTTCATTAATGTTTTCATTAGGATTTAATCCATAATATACATAATCTCGAATGTTGGAAAGTGGGATATTCTTATTGATTGCTTCAAGAACTTTCGGTGCAAGCGGATCTAAAACACGCCAATTTCTGTTTGATGAAGCTCTATTGTTGACTGAAGCAGCTTTGTTGACCGATGAGGTGCTATCGAACGATTTGGCAATAATAACTTGTGTGGATTCGTCGTTGATCAAAGGCAAGCGTTCATTTGTTTTAACTAATATTGTCGGATTGGTGGGCTCGATCTTTTTATCCAATTCAAGGATATTTAAACGAGTATTATATGCATATATTTTATTGCTTCCATTATTGTTTCTCACCGCAACAATCGGCGTCGTTTTTTCTGTATCCCAATTATTCGCGCTGAAAATCTTTAATTCTGGAACATAGATTGTCAGTAATGGGTTGTTAGCAATAATTGATCTGACTTCCTCATTCTGTTTCGCTAACAAATCCAGTATCGACTTGCCATCTTTCAGTTTAATAAGGACAAAATCCTTAACTAAAACATCGTAATCTCCATCGAATTTTTCAAGAGCTTTTGTTTTCAAAGCAGCTTTAATTTCTTTGTTATCAATCACTTTTGCTAGAGATTTTGCAAAAGTATGGTAATTGTCTTGAGTTAGTTCTTGGGGGATTTGGTTGGTTTCTTGATTGTTAGTTTTATCCTTTTGACAGCTATAGATAAGGAATATTAACGATAAGAAAGTAAAATAAAGTTCTCTTCTCATAATTATTGTGATTTTGATTTAATGTTTAAATCAAATATAATCAATGATTAAATAAGTTAGCTTATTTTCTTTGTTTTTTTATTGATTACAATTTTTTTATTGTTTTGAGATAAATTTGACTTGTTTTTACTCTTTAGTTTCTTTATAACAAAAAATGCACCATAAAGGTGCATTTTATTGAAATTATTTTTAAAGATAGCTGAAGCTTACTTCTCAGCGGTGTCTTTTGAAGACTTAGAATCTGAGCTAGAAACCTCAATATCTTTGGTTTCAGGATTAATGCTCACGGTCAAAACTGAACCTGTTTGCACATTTCCTTTGAGGATCTCTTCTGCAATCGGATCTTCAAGATATTTTTGGATTGCTCGTTTTAATGGACGTGCACCAAAATTACTGTCATAACCTTTGTCTGCGATGAAATCTTTTGCCTCATCCGTTAAATTGATGGTATAACCCAAATCAGCGATACGTTTGAACAATGACCTTAATTCAATATCAATGATTTTGAAGATATTCTCTTTTGTCAATGAGTTGAACACAATCACATCATCGATACGGTTCAAAAATTCAGGAGCGAAAGCTCTTTTCAAAGCGGTTTCAATAACTCCACGTGAATGCGCATCAGATTGTTGTGATTTTGCTGCAGTGGTGAAACCAACACCCTGACCAAATTCCTTCAATTGGCGTGCCCCAATATTTGAAGTCATAATGATTATGGTATTTCTGAAATCTACTTTACGGCCCAAACTATCTGTCAACTGGCCTTCGTCCAACACCTGTAACATGAGATTAAATACATCCGGGTGAGCTTTCTCAATCTCATCCAGTAATACAACAGAATATGGTTTACGACGAACTTTTTCAGTCAGTTGTCCACCTTCTTCATAACCTACGTAGCCCGGAGGCGCACCGACTAAGCGTGACACGGCAAATTTTTCCATGTACTCGCTCATATCAATCTGGATCAGTGCATCCTCAGTGTCAAACATGAAGCGAGCTAATTCTTTAGCCAACTCCGTTTTACCAACACCAGTCGGACCTAAGAAGATAAACGAACCGATTGGCTTTTTCGGATCTTTTAATCCGGCACGGGTACGTTGAATAGCGCGGGTTAACTTCTTAATCGCATCATCCTGACCAATAATTTTACCCTGGATACTTGTACCCATGTTCAGCAATTTTTGGCTGTCGGCCTGTCCAACTCTTTGCACCGGGATACCGGTCATCATCGAAACTACCTCTGCAACGTTATCTTCGGTTACAGTGTAACGCTTTGATTTGGTTTCAGTTTCCCAGGCAGCTTTAGCTTGTTCCAGTTCTTCCAGTAAATGCTTCTCGGTATCGCGCAGTTTTGCAGCCTCTTCGTATTTCTGGCTACGTACTACACGGTTTTTCTCTACCTTAATGTGCTCAATCTTTTGCTCAATATCCAGAATGTTTTGAGGCACATGGATATTGGTTAGGTGCACACGAGAACCAGCCTCGTCTAAAGCATCAATAGCTTTATCCGGCAAAAAGCGGTCTGTAATATAACGGGCAGTTAAGCTAACACAAGCATTAATAGCTTCAGGAGTATAAGTTACACCATGGTGCTCTTCGTACTTATCCTTAATGCGTGTCAAAATCTCGATAGTCTCATCAGGCGAAGCCGGCTCAACCATTACCTTTTGGAAACGACGGTCTAATGCGCCATCTTTCTCAATATACTGGCGGTACTCATCTAACGTAGTCGCACCGATACATTGAATTTCTCCGCGGGCCAAAGCCGGTTTAAACATGTTTGATGCATCCAGTGATCCCGAACCACCACCTGCACCAACAATGGTATGAATCTCATCGATGAATAAAATTACATCAGGAGATTTTTCCAGTTCGTTCATTACGGCTTTCATGCGCTCTTCAAACTGGCCGCGGTATTTAGTACCTGCCACTAATGAAGCCAGATCCAAAGTAACTACACGTTTGTTAAACAATACGCGCGATACTTTACGCTGCACAATACGTAAGGCCAAGCCCTCGGCAATAGCCGATTTACCTACACCCGGTTCACCGATTAAGATTGGGTTATTCTTTTTACGGCGAGACAGGATTTGCGAAACGCGTTCAATTTCTTTCTCACGGCCCACAATCGGATCCAACTTTCCTTCTTCAGCAGCTTTAGTTAAGTCGCGGCCAAAGTTGTCGAGCACCGGGGTTTTTGATTTGATGTCCGAAACCTTTTTAGGCTGGCTAAATGATTCTTCTTCTTTGAAATCATCGTCACCGCCGGTTGACGATCCGGGCATTTCATCAGTAATATTTTTGTGTGATTCTACTTCACCTTTGAAAATTTCGTAGTTCACATTAAACTGCATCAGCAGTTGTGAGGCAATATTATCTTCGTCGCGTAAAATAGACAGCAATAAGTGTTCAGTGCCTATTATATCACTCTTAAATATTTTTGCTTCCAGATAAGTGATTTTCAACACTTTCTCTGCTTGTTTAGTTAAAGGTATGCTGCCGATATGCACATTAGTGCCGGTTGTACCCTTTACAGCATCTTCAACAGCGCGGCGCAGCTTGGCAGTATCCACATTTAAGCCTTTCAGCAGTTTTATGGCTATACCATCACCGTCGCGGATTAGTCCTAACAGCAGATGTTCAGTCCCGATATAGTCGTGTCCAAGGCGTAAAGCCTCCTCCCGACTATAGGAGATAACATCTTTAACACGTGGCGAAAATTTAGCTTCCATCGAGTACCTTTCTATATAAATGTTTTTGGTTTAACGTCCGGATGTATAGTTTTTGGGTACGCATTCGGAAGTATGTATGTTAATATCAACAATGTTGCCAACATTGCGCAACAACATGCATTAATTGTTAACAAAATGTAATGTATGGTTGCAGCAATGAGCTTGCCTTATTTTTAAGCCACAACCTTGGCAAAACAGGGCTTTTGTTGTAGGTATTAATACATGCAATTTAGTATTTGATTTAATTTATTTAAAAAAGTTTAAAAAATAATGTTACTTATTATATATCCAGCATCATCCGCCTGCCATTTCGCCATTTTACACGCCATTTAGACATAATCACTTCTGCCGTGGCTGTAAATAAGTTGGTTTAGCCTTTGCACATTTCATACACAAGGGTGTATACCGTTTTTAACGTAATTAGTTGCTTATCTATGCACTAAGTAAAAACTAAAGTTTAGTTATTTGTAAAGTTGCTGTAAGTAACTCAATTAACAGATATTTGCTTTTTTAAATTAACAATGGCCGACGAAAAAATAATATTCTCGATGGCAGGGGTAAGCAAAATTTACCCGCCTCAAAAACAAGTGCTTAAAAATATTTACCTGTCGTTTTTCTATGGCGCTAAAATCGGCGTTATTGGTTTAAACGGATCAGGTAAATCATCATTACTAAAAATCATTGCCGGGCTGGATAAATCTTTCCAAGGCGAGGTCGTATTCTCGCCAGGCTACTCGGTGGGTTATCTGGCGCAGGAGCCCGAACTGGATCCGGAAAAAACCGTGCGCGAAGTAGTGGAAGAAGGCGTTGCCGAAATTACCGGCATCCTAAAAGAATACGAAGACATCAATGAAAAATTTGGCTTACCTGAGTATTATGAAGATGCCGACGCTATGGATAAATTGATGGCACGCCAGGGCGAAT
>NZ_CAXYKD010000018.1:0-27309 GCF_964277905.1 uncultured Sphingobacterium sp. | reverse complement strand
TTTCGTCTTTGGAGAAGAAGCCAGAGAATGGTGGAATTCCTGCAATCGCAATTGTCCCCATCAACATCGTCAGATAAGTAATAGGCATTGCTTTCTTCAAGCCGCCCATTTTACGCATATCCTGTTCCTCACTCATACCATGTATAACAGATCCGGCCCCTAAGAATAGTAATGCTTTGAAAAAGGCATGAGTCAATACATGGAAAAAGGCTCCAGTAAATGCTCCGACACCTAGGCCAAGAAACATATAGCCCAATTGTGAAACTGTGGAATAAGCCAAGACTTTCTTAATATCATTTTGTGTCAATGCAATCGCAGCAGCTAACAGGGCTGTACAGATAGCTATGACAGAAATGAGCTGCAACGTAAACGGTGAAAGAATAAACAATACATTGGAACGTGCAATCATATAAATACCGGCTGTAACCATCGTTGCCGCATGGATCAGGGCCGACACGGGGGTCGGGCCAGCCATGGCATCCGGCAACCAGGTAAACAAAGGTATCTGCGCCGATTTACCTGTCGCAGCAATAAATAACAAAATGGTAATGCTAACGACTGTGATATCACCAACAGCAAAATTCTTGGCCGCTGGAAATACAGTCGAAAATTCTAAGGACCCAAAAGTTCCAAGTATTAAAAATACCGCAAGCAGAAAACCCAAATCACCTATTCTATTCATCACAAATGCTTTTTTTGCTGCATTTGCATACGAACTATTCTTATACCAAAAGCCAATCAATAAATAAGAACATAGTCCTACACCTTCCCAACCTATGAACATGACCAGGTAATTGGATCCCAATACCAATAGCAACATAAAAAAGATAAAGAGATTCAAATAAGCGAAGAACTTACCAAATCCATTATCATGATGCATATAACCAATGGAATAGACATGGATAAGGAAACCAATTCCGGTAACGATTAAGAGCATGATCGCACTTAACGGATCTACCAAAAAGGACAGACCTATCTTGAGATTGCCCACTGCAATCCAATCAAATACATGTTGTTCAATGATGCCTGCTTGTCCAGCCTGTCTCGCTTGGTAGACTTCGGAGAACAGAAGGCAGCTACATACAAAAGAAATAAGCACTACAGCGCTGCCAACAGCGCCTATCATACCTTTGGAAAAGGTATTCCTACCCAATCCATTCACTATAAACCCGATTAAGGGCAAAAGGGGAATCAACCAAACTAATTCACTCATCGTATTTATTTCTTAAGTTCTACCAACGAAGTTTATTTAAGGAATCGATATCCACAGACTTCGTATTCCGATATACCATAATAATAATCGCCAAGCCAACGGCAACTTCTGCCGCCGCCAATGCCATGATAAAGAAGACAAAGACCTGTCCTGACGAATCGCCATGCTGCACTGAAAAAGCAGCTAAAAGAAGATTCACCGCATTCAGCATCAATTCAATAGACATCATAATAATAATGACGTTACGGCGAATAAGAACACCGATAACACCAATAACGAAAATAATCGCACAAAAAATCAGATAATGATTTATTGGCACCCCCTGCAACTGTTGAACAACTGTTTCCATTAGATTTGTTTAGGTTCTTTCTTAGCTAATAATATTGCCCCAATCATTGCCGTCAATAACAATAATGATGATAACTCAAAAGGAAGCAAAAATTCGTTAAACAACACCTTACCCAGATTCTTAACCAACCCGATTTCTGGATTAACAACAGTCAAGGGATTAGAAATATCAAATACGCGGTATACACCGAAGAAAGTCACCAATAGGCAACAGCCGGCGATAACTCCCATAAACTTAACCAAGTTGGATTTCATGGGTTCGGTATCCTTATTCAGGTTGAGCAGCATCAATACAAATAAAAACAAAACCATGATGGCTCCCATATATACGATGAAATTCACCACAGCCAAAAACTGCGCATTCAAAAGAATATAATGTATTGTAAACGTAAAAAACGTAATGACCAGATACAGTACACTGTGTACAGGATTTTTTGTAAAAATGGTCAGCAGCGCAAAGAAAATAGACAAGAAGGCTACAAAATAAAATACTGTCATAATTTCCTGGTTTAGCTCTTTAATTTGGTAATATCAAAAGTTGGTTCTACCAATTTATCTTTTCCATAGATAAAATCCTTACGGAGATAATCTGCTGTCACATGTGGTCCATCCAGATAGATCGCTTCTTTCGGACAGGCCTCTTCACATAGACCACAGAAAATACATCGCAACATATTGATTTCATATACTGACGCATACTTTTCCTCGCGGTAAAGATTTTCTTCACCTTTTTTTCGCTCGGCAGCAGTCATTGTAATCGCCTCTGCAGGGCAGGACAAAGCACATAATCCACAGGCTGTACACCGCTCACGCCCTTCCTCATCACGTTTGAGCGAATGTTGCCCCCTGAAGTTTTTCGAATAAGGTCTTATTTCCTCAGGATATTTAATGGTTGGAATTTTCTTAAAAAAATGCCTTAATGTAATGCGTAAACCTTTGATAATAGCGGGAAAGTAGATTCTTTCCGAAAATGTCATCGGTTTTTGTTCAATTACTTTTTTACGATTGGTTAGTTGCATAAAAAGTCCTTTCTTATGAGAAATAAGTATCTTTAATCAATGTAAATACACCTGTAAGTACAATATTGGCAATCGCCAATGGAATCAACATCTTCCAGCCCAGATTCATCAATTGATCGTAGCGGAAACGTGGTAAGGTCCAACGCACCCACATAAAGAAAAAGATAAACAGCAATATTTTAATGAAGAATACAACCACCCCGATGATCGTGATCATATTGGCAGACAATCCCATATCATTCATAAAAGGGAAATTATATCCGCCAAAATAGAGTGATGCCATCAATGCAGAGGAAACGAACATGTTAATATATTCGGAAAACATGTAGAGTCCCAATTTCATGGAGGAGTACTCCGTATGGTAACCACCAACAAGCTCCGTTTCACATTCCGGCAAATCAAATGGAACCCGATTACATTCGGCAAAAGCACAGACCATAAAAATGATAAAACCCAACGGCTGTGCCCAGATATTCCAATTGACAAAACCCGACTGCTGCGCAACGATTTCTTCGAGTGTCAAAGTGCGCGTTACCATCAATAGCGCAATAAGTGATAATCCCATTGCAATCTCATAACTGATACTCTGTGATGCTGCACGAATTGCCCCCATAAGTGAGAATTTATTATTGGAAGCCCATCCGCCCAACATGATACCATATACACCTAATGCAATCACACCAAACATATACAACACCCCTACATTGATTCCTTGTGCAACCTGCAAAGAAATCGTTCGGTCTCCAATCTGTAGCTCCTGCCCCCAGGGAATAACGGCTGAACTAATACATGCCGTTATAATCGCAATTGTAGGCCCCAAAATAAAGAGCACCTTATGTGCACCAGCGGGTATAATTTCCTCCTTAAAGAAGAATTTACCACCGTCACACAGTGGTTGCAAGATACCAAAGAGACCAGCCCGATCAGGACCGTATCGATCTTGCATAAAACCTGCTATTTTACGTTCCGCAAGTGTCGAATACATCGCGATCACCAAGGTGATAACGAATACAATAGACACCAGTATTAATTTTTCTATGACAAAAGACCACTCCATGTTTGTGATTATTTCAATTTTTCTGTTCTAGCCAACTGTTCGCGATTTTGTTCCTGTAGTATCGGATTCTCCTTAACAACTTTCGGCGGATTAAATAACTCGTAGTGATTGGCGGAAATGACGGAATGTCGGTCTATTTCTGTTGGTTCCTCCAACACCCAATCGCTTGTTTTTTTCTGATCAAAGCGACAAGTATTACAGATAAACTCTTCCACTTCACCAAACTCATCCTTTCGAGCAGTTACCCGAATGACCTCTTCTCCCTTATACCATAAGGTTACCTTACCCGAACATGTCGGACAATCGCGATGAGCATCGACGGGCTTCGTAAACCATACCCTGTTCTTGAAACGGAAGGTTTTATCTGTCAAAGCTCCCACAGGACATACATCAATAACATTTCCGGAGAAATCATTATCGATTACATTTTCAATATAAGTCGATATCTCGGCGTGATCTCCTCGTCCTAAGATACCGTGTACACGCTGGTCGGTCAACTGATTTGCGACATAAACACAACGGTAACATAAGATACAACGGTTCATATGCAATTGGATCTTATCGCCCAAATCAATGCGTTCGAAGGTACGTCGATCGAATTCGTAGCGTGTATGAGCACTGCCATGTTCGTACCCAAGATCCTGCAATTTACATTCACCAGCCTGATCGCAGATTGGGCAATCTAAGGGATGGTTAATCAATAAAATTTCAACAACACCTTTTCTTGCTTCCACCACCTCTGGCGAAGTAATATTTTGCACTTCCATACCGTCCATCACCGTTGTACGACAAGAAGCCACCAATTTCGGCATCGGTCTTGGATCTTTTTCAGATCCCTTGGAGACTTTTACCAAACAGGTACGGCATTTACCGCCACTCCCCTCCAGTTTGGAGTAGTAACACATTGCCGGAGGGACTATATCGCCGCCGATCTGTCTCGCTGCATTTAATATGCTTGTCCCAGGAGCAACCTCTACCGGTATACCATCGATGGTGACCTTAAACTTTACATCTTCCGCTTCTGCCATGATATGATTAATTTATCGTTACAGCTTCTATTATGATACTATTGGTTGTAAAGGATCAGCATAATGTGCCAGTCCATAATTTCTTGTTTGTGACTCTTCCGGATGCAGGATATGCCATTCAAATTCATCCCTAAAGTGTCGTATTGCAGCTGCCACAGGCCATGCCGCAGCATCTCCCAATGGGCAAATTGTATTCCCTTCTATTTTTCGTTGAACGTCCCACAATAAATCAATATCCTCCATAGCACCATGACCGCTCTCGATCTTATGCAGTACCTTCTCCATCCAGCCTGTTCCTTCACGACAAGGCGAGCATTGACCACAGCTTTCATGATGATAGAATCGCGCAAAGTTCCAGGTATTACGCACCACGCACTGATTCTCATCAAATACAATGAAACCACCTGATCCGAGCATTGTACCAGTTTGGAAGCCACCATCAGCCAGTGATTCATAAGTCATCAATCGGCTATTTCCAGCGGCAGTTTTCAAGATCAGATTAGCCGGTAAAATAGGCACCGAAGAGCCTCCGGCTACGACAGCCTTCATTCGTTTCCCATTGGCAATACCACCACAATATTCGTCAGAGTAAATAAATTCTTCAACGGGCAGACCGAGTTCGATCTCATAGACACCTGGTTTTACAATATTTCCGCTAGCGGAAATTAATTTTGTTCCGGTACTACGCTCTACACCGATCTTAGCATACTCCTCACCACCCAAATTAATAATGGGAACTGTCGTTGCAATAGACTCCACATTATTCACCACTGTCGGGCAGTTATATAAACCCGCTATCGCGGGAAAAGGGGGTTTAATACGCGGATTACCTCGTTTACCTTCTAAGGACTCTAATAAAGCCGTTTCCTCACCACAGATATACGCTCCACCTCCCGGTTGAACATAAATCTCCAGATCATACCCCGAACCTAAAATATTTTTACCCAAAAACCCTTTTTCCTTGGCTTCAGCAATAGCACGCTCTAGAATTCTGATCTGTGGCATCATCTCTCCACGCACATAGATATACGACGTGTGAGCCCCCAAAGCGAAGCTCGATACAATCATTCCCTCAATAAGTGCATGCGGAATATGTGTCATTAAAAAACGGTCTTTGAATGTCCCTGGCTCAGACTCGTCGGCATTACAGACCAAATAGCGCGGCACCCCCTCAGGTTTAGCCAAAAAGGACCATTTCATCCCCGTAGGAAAACCAGCTCCCCCACGGCCACGTAATCCAGACTTCTTAACCTCTTCGACAACATCCTCAGGAGACATTGTCTTTAATACTTTTTCAACAGCAACATAACCACCTTTTTGTCGATAGACCTCAAAGGTATTGATGCCCGGAACATCGATATGAGTCAACAAAAGTTTACGTGCCATATTATTCTGTTTTAGCTTTTAAATTATCAATCAATTCGTCGACTTTATCTTCTGTCAGATTCTCATAGAATGTATATTCAGGACCGATCTGTAAGACTGGTCCAAAACCACAGGCAGCCAAACATTCTACACCACGCCAAGAGAAAAGCCCATCGCTTGTGACCTGCCCCTCCTTTACACCGAGCTTTTGCTCTAAATGCCCCATAATACGCTCTGCACCGACCAAACAACAAGGCCCGGTACGGCAAATCTCCAGCACGTATTTTCCTTTGGGTTGCAACAGGAACATGGTATAGAAGGTTGCCACCTCATATACCTCAATCGGTAATATATTCAGGTAAACAGCAACCTTATCCATCGCATCTGCACTGACCCAGCCGTATTCCGCCTGAACCAAATGTAAAATGGGCAATAAGCCCGATTTCTGCTTTCCTTCAGGGTAACGGCTTACCACTTCTCCAAACTTGGCTAACAATTCTGGAGAAAACGTTACATTTTCATTATGTTGTTTTACACTAAGCATCTAATTCTCCAGCTATAACGTTAAGACTACTCATATTTATAATAGCATCTGAAATCAGCATTCCTGCACTCATTGGTGCAAACATCTGATAATTGACAAAAGAAGGTCTCCTGAAATGCAGACGATAAGGTGACCGTCCACCATCATGAATCAAATAAAAACCAAGTTCACCATTTGCCCCTTCGACCGCATGATAAACTTCGGCTTTAGGTGTATCCACCTCACCCATGACGATTTTAAAGTGGTAAATTAGAGCTTCCATATTGGTATACACCTGTTCTTTCGGAGGTAAATAGAAATCAGGAACCTCCGCATGGAAGACGCCTTTAGGTTCTTTCTCAATTTTCGCTAATGCCTGTTCAATAATCCGAAGTGATTGCCACATTTCGGCGTTCCGAACCATGAAACGATCGTATACATCACCTGTCGTGCCAACAGGCACATCGAAATCAAATTCTTCATACGAGCAATAAGGATTCTGTACACGCACATCGTAATCTACACCTGTCGCCCGTAAAATAGGACCAGACCACCCATAATCCAGGGCATCTTCTGCTGTTACAGCAGCAACACCCGACGTTCGTTCTATAAAAATGCGGTTACGAACAAACAACTCTTCAAACTCTTGCAATACCGGAGGATAGCGTTTCAGAAATTCACGTATTTTCTCAAAGGCTATAGCATTGAAATCACGCTCGAAGCCTCCAATACGACCAATGTTCGTTGTCAGACGAGCGCCACAGATTTCTTCAAAGATTTCATAGATAAACTCGCGTTCCTGCATCACATACAAAAAGCCGGAAAAAGCACCCGTATCTACCCCCAAAATACCATTACAAATAATATGATCCGCAATACGGGCAAGCTCCATGACGATAACACGCATATATTGCACCCGCTTAGGAATCTCTATTTTAAGTAGTTTTTCAACGGTCATATGCCAGCCCATATTATTGATTGGAGACGAGCAATAATTTAGACGATCAGTCAAAGGCGTTATTTGATAAAAAGGTCGATGTTCAGCAATTTTTTCAAATGCGCGGTGAATATAACCGATCGTGGACACACCACTCACAATACGTTCGCCATCGATTTGTACCACGTTCTGAAATACACCATGCGTAGCGGGATGCGTGGGACCAATATTTAGGGTAATCAACTCGTCTTGCGGATCGTTGTCTTCGAAGACAGGCTGATTAGATGTTATCTTGCTTATAAATTCGCTCATATCGTATAAATTAACGGCCGAAATACAAATCTTTCTTATCTACGCGATTTGGATCCTCTAAGGGATATTCCTTACGCATTGGAAACACCTCCATATCATCTACATTCAAAATCCTTCTCAAATCGGGATGCCCTATAAAATTGACGCCAAAAAAATCAAAAGTCTCACGCTCCATCCAGTTCGCGCCTTTCCAAACGACGGTTGCTGTTGGAATCTCAGGATTCGGCCCATACAAAAAGACCTTCACTCGGATTCGGATATTATGAACGAGACTATGAATATGATAAACCACAGCAAACTCCTTTTCTAAATGCGGATAATGTACCGCCGTAATATCGGTCAGATGAATAAACTGCAACTCCTTATTCGATTTCAAGAAACGAAGTACATCAATCACATCTTCCGTATCCACGACAATCGTCAATACATTGTGCGCATCTTGAATTTCGTTAATCTTTGCCGGAAAATTTCCTTGGAGTTTATCCAATAAAAAACTGTTTTCCATCATCTATTTATTTGTATGTATTCCGTACTTCTCAAGCAGCGCTTTGTATTCGGGTGTATTTCTCCGGTTCAATGATTCATTCTTTACAATATCCTGTAGACGCAACACACCATCCAAAATTGCTTCTGGACGGGGAGGACAACCAGGCACGTACACATCAACCGGTATGATTTCATCTATTCCTTGTAAGACAGAATACGTATCGAAAATACCACCACTAGAAGCACAGGCCCCTACAGCAATTACCCAGCGCGGCTCAGCCATTTGCACATACACCTGCTTTAACACCGGGGCCATTTTCTTAGCAATGGTACCCATCACCAATAGCATATCTGCCTGACGTGGCGAAAAGCTCGGGCGTTCGGCACCGAATCTAGCCAAATCGTAAGTAGAGCCCATCGTTGCCATAAACTCGATACCACAGCAGGATGTGGCGAAAGGCAAAGGCCATAACGAGTTGGCTCGGGCCAAGCCAATGGCTTTGTCCAAACTTGTCGCAAAAAAACCTGCGCCTTCTACTCCCGGAGGAGCTTCTGCCAATTTTATATCACTCATGAAAAGTCGATTTTATAAAGGTTTAAGTATCATTGACCCCAAAGAGCCAACCATCACGGGAATATCTAATCCCAACTCAATGCTTTTTTCTTGATCACATAGATAAAGCCCAACAAGAGCAGTCCCATGAAAATAAACATCTCGATCAAGCCCTGTAGTCCCATTTCCCGGAAGTTGACTGCCCAAGGATACATGAAAATAACTTCAACATCAAATATGACAAACAGGATAGCGACCAAAAAATATTTTATGGAGAAAGGCTGCCTGGCATTTCCGACAACTTCAATTCCCGACTCAAAAGCTCCAAGCTTGTTTTCTGTGCGGACTTTTGGTCCGATAAGATGTGTAATAATTATGGTACCTACTCCAAATCCAACAGCAACAAGAAGCTGTATAAATATAGGCAAGTAGTCCATCGGCATACTATTGGCTTGCTCCATCTCAATTAAAATTTATATTGGTAACTGTCTCTAAATATAGAGATTCCACGGTAAAAAACAAAACAAAAAAGGCGTAGATATTACTATCTACGCCTAATTTAGAATGATTTTACTTAAGCTTATTTCAGTGCACCTAGGTACCCTTGAACAGCTTCATTCGTTGGATCAATTGCCAATACTTTTTGGAAGCTTTCCTTCGCTTTAGGAAGATCTTGCTTCACATAATAGTAAAGACCGATATACGTGTTTGCATCAATCAAATAATTCTTATTCTTCTCTTGTGCTCCACGTTGATTGATAGCTTCAATTAATTTTTGGAATGGTACTACGAAATCACCTTTTGGTTGTTCCAAATTATCTGCCGTCAATGCTGCAAAAGCTTTGTAATAAAGCGCATTGATCAAATATTTATCTTGTGCTTCTTTATTATCTGTACTTTCAATAACAGATAAGAAAGTCTGTGCTTTTTGCAAATCGGCAATTGCTTTGTCTCTCAGTTCTTGATTAACGACCACTTGTTCCTCATTCTTGCTACCAGCATCTTCTTTAGCACCTATTTGATAATATGCTTCACCTGCATAGTAGTTTGCATCAAACAAATACGTCTTATTATCTTTGTAAGAAGCCACCAATTCAAATAAAGAGGCTGCTGTCTGCAATTCTTGCTCTTGGTATTTCGCAAATGCTAACTCAGCTGTTTCTCCCAACAATTCTTTGTCTAAATCAATTGCTTTCTTAATATCGGCAATGCCCTTTTGAATATTCGCTGTATTCTCTGCTGTCAACACGCCAGCCGTGCCATCAGCCGCTGGCTTAGGGCTATTTGCCGCAATCTCAGACATACCTAGATACATATAATCCAATGGAATTACACGATCTTTTTCCATTTTGCTAAACATCTGGTTTAAGTACTCCAATGCTTTCGGATAATCTTTAGCTTTTTGGAAGGCGATATAACCCAAATAACGATAGATTTTTGGATCTACGGAAGGGTTTTTAGCTAATTCCTCAGAAACTACCTTCAAATCGTCATATTGACGTGCGTAAACCAAGAAATCGGCGTAACGGATTTTAGCTTCCAATGAATTATCACCCGCAACTTCCAGGTATTTTTTGTATTGTTCAACACCTTTTTTATTTAACTCGACATATTTCTCGTCAGAAGTACCCGGTAATCTAGACCACTGGTTGTATGTTTCAGCCAATTCACGGTAAGTCGGTGCGTAAGCCGGAGTTTCCGCCGCAATAGCTTCCAATTGTGTGATAGCCTCATCAAATGCTTGCGCACCACGTACGATTACAGCCTGTCCAACTTTCGCTTGTACTGAATTTGGATCGATATCAGTCGCTTCACCATAGCTTGTATAAGCCAATGAACCTTCTTTTAAACCACGGTATGCATCACCTAATGCGATAGGAATTGCAACATCTTTTTTGTTTTTTTCTTTCGCTTGCGTTAGGTATTCCAAAGCTTTCGCATAATCGGGCTCAGGCGTTTTTATATATGCACGACCGATTTCCAATAATGGCTCGTAATCTTTCTTACCTAATTTTGCGGTTGCCAAAGCGAATTTAGATTCAGCGCTCGCTTTATCCTTTTTCATTAAGTCAACATAGCCCAAACCTACATTGTTGATTGTAGCCTTTGGATCAGCAGCCAAACCTTGGTTGAAAATCGCAGCGGCAGAATCCGCTCTGTCGTTTACCAAATAAATTTGACCCAAATAGAAATAATTATCTCCATTCTTAGGTTGCTTAGTCACTAACTGTTGAAGGATAGTTTTCGCTTTACCATAATTTTCAGCCTCGATGGCTGCTCTAGCATCTTTCAAACTTTGTGCACTTACGGTGCCCACAGATCCCGCCAATAAAAGACTAAATAATAATTTACTGTTTGTCATAATCTATTTTTGTACTATTTATTATCTATTTAATATAACTTTCATCTCTAATAATGATCTCACGTCCAGGCATTGTAGCAGGAACCAATCCAGCTTTCAATACAATACGCTGTCCACGATCTCCTGTCAAAAAGGCACTGAAGCCTAAACCCAAGCCCACATTCGGCTGATAGTTCATAATGTAGACAGGTCTTACAAAAGGATATAAGCCGTCGGCGATAGTCGATTGGGATGGTCTATAAAAACTGACCTTTTCGCCCTCCTTACCAACACTTTCGATGCTCAATGTACGAATTTTATCCAATAAATTCGAATTTTTTTCTACAGCTTTTAAATACCAATTATAACCAATAACGCCTACTGTATTCGCATTCTCGCTCACATATTTCATCACATCCTCACTATCTTTCAAAGCAGAAACACCTTTCGGATCGATTTTGTTCAATTTAAAATAATCTTTCAAATAGCGCAGTGTGCTTGAATTGGCGTTGTCAAAGATCAGTCGTTGTCCTGCTAAGTTACCTTCCAACAAAGACTTAACGTCTTTTTGATGCATTATAGTATCAGCACTGTTACGATTATTGATCAATACAACGGCATCCGACGCCATTTGGAATATTTTAGGTTGAATCCCTCGCTTTTTAAAGTAGCTATCTTCCTCATTTGTCAGCTTGCGCGTCAAAACAACCACATAGGCCGAATCGCCTAGCAATGCATTCACCGCTTTAATTTCAGGACGAGCGATAAGCTCCAAACTCGAATTTGGATAAGAGCTCTCAAACACATCCGCAGATTCTTGGATAATAGGCAACAAAGTTTGATCCACAATAACGGGCAGCTTACCTGTTAAAATATCATCGCCCTCTTTCGCTTGCTTTGTTTTATTTTTGCAGGAAACAAAAATGCCCACACAGATGCCAAGCATCACAAGAACCATTTTATATTTTCTCATATGATACATCATAAAATAAGACAGTTTAATTAAAAAATAGTTTAATTTTTGAAGAGAGAATTGGTTGTAGCCAAAAAGAAGAGGGCAGTTAATTAAAAATTATTTTGCCAAAGCCGCACAAACCGCATAAAAGAATACAGGATCAATACGACACCAAAGATTGTTTTGTAGGTTGGATTAATCTCAATGGGAAAATTGTCCCAGAATATAATCAAAAGGCCCAAAACAAAATAAAAGCCAAACATAAATAGTCCCAAAATAGACAGAAACCGCTTCAGAGGCGATTTCTGTCTATAATTTGAACTATTATTCGAATTAAAATTTGTCATTCTAATTTTGAAGGTTCAATCGAATTGGTAAAGTGTACGCTACACGAACTGGACGACCATTTTGAATACCAGGTTTCCATTTCTTCGCTTTCTTAAGCAACCTTACGGCTGCATCACCAGTACCATATTTCAAATCGCGTTTGATATTGATGTCTGTTAAGCTACCATCTTTTTCTACAACGAAAGATACCTCAACGACACCATTTACACCATTTTCAGTTGCCGCAGCTGGATACTCGTAGTTTGAACCTACCCAAGACATAAATGCTTGCATACCGCCTACAGGCATTGGCTGAACCTCGATGGCATTAAATGGAAGAATTTCATCTCCATTACCATTTGGATCGCCTTTTGCAGCACCAGTGATCGCGCCATCTTGTTTTTTCGAACCAAATTCACCACGTGCAACAGAAGTACCAGTCGGGCTACCTTTCAAAGTAATACGCGCTGGCGTTTTATTTGGATCTTTCAACTCTTCCTGAGAAGCAACTTCTTCCACAACTTTGTTTGCAGGAGCTACTTTAGGTTCAGGGAAACGAACCAAATCTTCTTTCGGTACATCCATAGCCACTTGTTGAGGTTTTTCTTCCGGTTCTTGTGGAAGCGGCTCCTCTTCTTCAGGCTCTGGTGGTTTGATTTCTTCAAGGTCTTCCAAAGTAACTTCAGTTACTGCAGGAGGAGCCTCAACGGCTTTCTTCGGGAACAGCTTACTTCCATAAACACTAAGGAAACTGGCTATGACTACAATGCCGATAACGACAAAAAGTCCCCTGTTAGTCGCTTTAGGCGCTAGCTTACGAAGCTCATAAGCTCCGTACTCCTTATTGCGGCCTTGAAAAACGACGTCAAGCCATTCTTTCTTAAAAATATCTAATTTTGACCCTATCATCTTATTTTAGTTTTTTGTGTCAATCTAATAACTAATCATTATAGATATTGTCACGTTTTAACACGTCCACTTCCTCTGGAGTAATCTTTCCGATCATATAGCGTTTGACGTCTACAATTTTCATCTCGTCAAGAATGTCAACAAGATTACGTTGTGTACATTTATCACTCGGTCTTATGATTACGATCATGTCTTTACCGCCTGAAACGCGAGGTACATATGCCTTTTTCTCCATCAAAACCTTACGAATCCCATCTGCACCGTAACCAGCAACAGTAGGACCTTCGATCGGACGAGCAACTTGACCATATACCCAAGAGACTTTATTGTCAGAACCCAATAAAATTGTCAGGGAGCGATTATCTGCTGTAAGCAATTCATCGCTTTGTTGCTCCTTAATTTTATTTTTGTCTGGCATAGCCACATCCATCGCTTGCGGTTTATTTAAGGATGTGGTCAACATGAAGAAGGTAATCAACAAGAACGCCAAATCCACCATCGCTGTAAGGTCGACCTTACCGCCATTCTTCTTGGATCTTACTTTCCCGCCTTTGCCTTTTTTACCACTATCCTGATTTAATTCTGCCATTGTTTGTTCTTATTAAATCGTCAATTATTTCTCCTCAGCACGCATGCCTGTTATGAAACTAAATTTGTTTTGCTTTTGATTGCGCAACGTTTCAATAACTAAATTAACCGAAGGATATTTTTCATTCGCATCTGCTTTGATAGCCATCTTTAAAGGTCCTGGATGCACGAAGTTTTTATCAGATGCTTCCTTTTCCTTATTTACTTCCTCAGCTGCAAGACGGGCATTTTGAACCCAGTAATACAACTCATTTGAAGTATTCTCTGTACTATCAACCGGGATACCAGTTTGCAGACCTTTTTCTGTACGCTTACTACCATCCAAGGCCAACAATCCTTTCAATTTAGACATTGGTACACCAAAGTTTTCCATCAATTTGAAACGATCATAATCTTCTTGTGAAAAGCCAACGCCATATTTTGCTGACATTCTTTCTAGTGCTTTTACGCGAACCTGTTGATCAGTCGTACCGAAGAAAACTTTACCTTGATCGCCTATTGTGATCATACCCACATTTGAATCAGGTAACTTATCTTTTGTAGTCGATGCTGGGGTATCCACCGTCAATGCTTCCGGTTGGCGCGCAGTCGCCGTTAAGACGAAGAACGTAAGCAGTAAGAACGATACGTCACACATCGCTGTCATGTCGATCGACGTACTGGCTCTTTTTACTTTTGCTTTACCCATTTTAAATTCTTCTTTTTAAATTAAAAACTCAATCTTCTATCCTATGATGCTTTTGATTTTTGATTTCCATAAAATAAAATCAAAAACTTTCATCATAGTTCTTATTTGTGGTTTGCAGCGTATGTTTGTACGATTGAGAAACCAGCTTCGTCGATAGAGTAAGTTAATTTATCGATTTTTGCAGTAAAGATGTTATACAATACGATAGCGAATGTTGAAGTCGCGATACCAGTTGCTGTATTGATCAAGGCCTCAGAGATACCGTTTGCCAATTTAGCTGAATCTGGAGCACCACCTGTTGCCAATGCCGAGAAGGCTTTGATCATACCTGTTACCGTACCCAATAGACCACATAATGTACCGATAGAAACTAATGTAGCGATAACGTTTAAGTTTTTCTCTAACATTGGCATTTCTAATGCTGTAGTTTCTTCGATTTCTTTTTGAATTGCAATAGCAGCTTTTTCAGTGTTTACTTCAGGATCTGCAGATACTGATTTGTATTTCAATAAACCAGCTTTTACAACATTTGCTACTGAACCTTTTTGTTTGTCACACTCAGCGATAGCTGAATCGATGTTTCCACCATTAATCAATGTTTGAATTTTACGAACGAAGTTTCCTACGTTACCATTACCAGAAGCTTTGTTAATAACGATAAAACGTTCTACTGAGAAAACCCATACCATCAAGAATAAACCAAGCAAAACAGGTACGATAGCCCCAGCATGGTAAACCATTCCTAAGTAGTTACCTGGATTTGGAGCATTTTCAGGATTGTTGTCAACGAAGTTAGTTGGATTGCCCATCACAAATTTCCATACACAGAAACCCACGATGAAACAGATGATGATTGCAGCTTGAGCAAAGAAAGATCCTCCGTTGTTGCTCTCTTGTTTTGCAGCAGTTTTAGGTGCGTTTGCCATTTTTCTAATTTTTAGTTTTTTACTGTTGTTTAAATATATAATGTTGTTTAAATTATATGCACTCTTATTCGCTTTTGAAACCAATTTTGCAAAGCAAATTTAATATTTAATGTCAAATTTAAAATATTCATCTCAAATATATAAAAAAAATCAAATTTGTTTTTTCAAACTGAACACACCATTAATCAGTGTTATTTTTCTCAGCAGTTCCCGTTATATAATCATTATTACTCTATGCTAAATCGCTTATTCGCAATAATTATTTTACAATGAAAGCCATTTTTTTTTTGATATGCAAAAAAATCAAGGATTTTAAACGACAAAAAGTAAGTGATTACTCATGTTTATAAAGAATCAAACATCCTACACTCAAAGCATACTTGCCTAATAAACAATCCATTAGATTTACCACGATTATCCCTGATATACTTGTTTAACCACCAACTAATTTTACGCGATACCCCTCTTTAAGTAACAAATCATAGATCTTTTGTTTAAACTCTCCCTGAATGATGATCTCCCCATCCTTCACTGTCCCCCCCACTCCGCACTTCGTTTTCAACAATTTACCTAAATTCTCCAAGTCTTCCGCTTTTCCAACAAACCCCGTAACCAACGTAACAACTTTCCCCTTCCGCATTTTTCGGTCAAGCTGCACTTTTAAGTTTTGCTGATTTACAGGTAACGTATCTGCTTCCTGAAAAAAATCAGCCAGCTGATAGCTGAAGCTGTCATCTGTTGAATATACAACGCCCTCATAGGACTGTTTCTTATTTTTACTCATGATCTTAACAAATTATCTTTAACGCTTTTGGCATAATAGAAATATCCAATTTATCGCCAAGTTCGATCGGCTCCCCATCTACATGAACCGGTGACACCTTATCAATCTCGATCTGTATGTTCTTTCCAGGAATAATCTCGACATAACTGGATTGATCTGCAGATTTATTAAAAAGATGGAAAATCATCTTTGGCAAAATGTAAAGCGGAAATTTGTGCACGATACAGACATCCAAAATGCCATCGTTAACCGAAGCCTGTGGTGCGATATAGGCATTATTTCCATATTGGGGAGAGTTCGCTACACTGATCATAAACGCTTGCCTTTCGTAAACCTTTCCATCAATCGTTAATTTATAATGGGCAGGTTGGTATTTACTGAGCACATTAAAAACGGACTTCATGTAGCCCAAAGGTCCACGAATATTTTCATTGGCAAAATTTTCACTTACAGAGGCATCAAAACCTAAACCCGCGATATTAAAAAATCGTCTATCATTAATTACACCACAATCCACCTCTATCGATTCAAAACGATTAATCCGACGGATAGCAGCAGCTTCATTCATTGGAACCCCCAAGTAAAGCGCCAGACCGTTACCAGAGCCTTCAGGAATAATCCCCAATGGAATTCCAGATCCTACCAAAGCGGAGCCCAGTTCATTGATCGTCCCATCACCACCGACCGCGATAACTGCATCATAGCCTTCTTTGACCGCTTTCAGCCCAATTTCGTAAGCATGGTTCGGTCTCGCGGTCTGCTGAAAAGTAGGATCAAACTTCTGCAGATCAAGCACATCCAGCACTTGTTTTTTAAAGGAAGTTTTATTTTTTCCCCCTGAAATAGGATTAATAACAAACAGTATTTGTTTACGTTCTGACATATCCAAAGATAGCGGAAATTACCAATTTCTTAAAATAATGTAATCTTTATACTGATTAACGCACTTTCCTATGCTTTTAAAAGTTAAAATATAAATTTGATTTTAAATAATCCTTAAAGTATTGTAGCTTTGTCGCACAAAAAATAGAATGTGGACTGATTTGCGTGCTGTTGCGTTACAAGGCAACGACAAGGAGATTGCAACCACAGTAAAAAAGTGCTAAAAACCCTTCGCTATCACGGCTCTTATCACTTTGCTGTTATTTCATTCTAGCGCAAATCCAATATTAAAAATTACGTAAAGCATGGCTTATTTATTTACGTCAGAATCTGTTTCTGAAGGGCATCCAGACAAAATTGCGGATCAAATTTCAGATGCATTAATAGACAATTTTTTAGCATGGGACGAGGATTCTCGCGTCGCTATTGAAACACTAGTAACCACAGGACAGGTTGTCCTTGCCGGGGAAGTTAAATCAAACATATACCTCGATGTTCAGAAAATAGCCCGTTCGGTGATCCAAAAGATTGGCTACACCAAATCTGAATACATGTTCGAGGCAAACTCCTGTGGCGTTCTTTCGGCGATTCACGAGCAGTCTGCTGATATTAACCAGGGCGTAGACCGCAAGACAAGGCAAGAACAGGGTGCGGGCGACCAAGGTATCATGTTCGGTTATGCAAACAACGAAACTGAAAATTTTATGCCTCTGGCATTGGACCTATCGCATCGCTTACTTTATGAATTGGCCGAGCTACGTCGCGAAAATAACGAAATCAAGTATTTGCGCCCGGACGCAAAATCTCAGGTTACCCTTGAGTATAGCGACGATCACAAACCAAAAAGAATCGAAGCAATCGTAATCTCCACACAACATGACGACTTCGATACGGAACAAGTTATGTTGGATAAAATTACACATGACATCAAAACGATTTTAATTCCTCGTGTTAAAGCACAATTGAAACCAGAACTTCAGTTGTTATTTAACGATGAAATTAAGTTTCATATCAATCCAACTGGAAAATTTGTTATCGGTGGACCTCACGGAGATACAGGACTTACCGGTCGCAAGATCATTGTCGATACCTACGGCGGCCGAGGTGCACATGGTGGAGGGGCTTTCTCAGGAAAAGATCCATCTAAGGTAGACCGTTCAGCTGCATACGCAACGCGCCATATTGCCAAAAACTTAGTGGCAGCAGGTGTTGCAGATGAAATTCTCGTACAGATTTCCTATGCAATTGGTGTAAAAGATCCTATGGGAATCTATGTAAATACCTATGGAACGAGCAAAGTAAATTTGACCGATGGTCAGATTGCTGAAAAAATTGCTCATTTGTTTGACATGACTCCCTACGGAATTGAAACGCGTCTGGGTCTGAGAAATCCAATTTATTCAGAAACGGCTGCCTATGGACACATGGGAAGAACACCAAGAAAAGTAACCAAGGAATTCGAAAGCTCAACTGGCGAGAAAAAGCAAATTGAGGTTGAACTTTTTACTTGGGAAAAACTGGATTATATCGATAAAGTGAAGGAAGAGTTTGGGATATAGCATTCAACATCTATCAAAATATAAAAGGGAGGCATAACGTCTCCCTTTTTGTTTGCTGAAAACGTCTATTTTTCATTAACCACAAAAACCCTTCTCTCACGATAAGCGTCATTGCTATTGGTGAATTCACGAAGGTTTTGTATCTTAAAGCTTCTAAACCGTTTCAATCATGAAAAGACGCAACTTTCTTCTAGCACCCATGGTGCTCGTAACTGCTCCCACATGGGCAAATACAGTTCAATCGGATGAGGCTATCGAGTCCAGCACCATAGTACACGTTGTCAATTTTTGGCTAAAAAAGGATCTCAGTGAAAAAGAAAAAAAGAATTTTGTTGGATTTTTTGAGGACCTTCGAAAAATCGACGTCATCAAAACGCTCAATTATGGAGTTCCGGCGCAGACAAACCCGAGACCTGTCGTAGACAACAGCTTTGACTATACGTTGATAGTCACTTTCAAAAACCTTAAAGATATTACAACGTACGAGACACATCCGATTCATTTAAAAGCGATCGAAAAATATCAACATCTTTGGACAAAAGTAATGGTCAAAGATACCTCCATCATTAAATAAGGCCACGTGCCTTAATTTCCAAATATTTATTGATGGAGTTAATGGTCAGGTTTTCCGGTGCTGTATAGATTGTCTGAAACCCATTACGAATCAGTTCCTGTACGATAAGTTGTTTCTCATAGATAAACTTTTCAGCAATGACCTGGTTGTAAATATCTATTGTCTTTTTCGGTGTACTCTTCGCTAAATCCTCTATTTCTACGTTTTTAAAAACAACAACGACAATAATGTGGCTTCTATTCAACATCGACAGATAATTTAGCTGACGTCTTAAGGAATCTAAGGTCTCAAAATTTGTATAGACAAAAATAAGCGAACGTTTATTAATATGTGCATTGGCATAACTATATAATCTTCCAAATTCCGACTCCTCAAATTTGGTCGACACCTGGTATAGTGCTTCCGAAATCTTGTGCATTTGATTATTCCTCTTCTCAGCGGCTATAAATGCATTGATATCCTTTGAAAAGGTTAATAATCCGGCACGGTCCTGCTTTAAGATGGTCGCATTGGAAAGAACCAGCGCAGCATTGATCGAGTAGTCCAATAAGGTAAGACCGTTGAATGGCATACGCATTGCCCGACCTAGATCAATAAAAGAATAAATTGGCTGAGACTTCTCTTCTTCGTACTGATTGACCATCAGCTTCTTTACTTTTGCAGATGCCTTCCAGTTCATGTGTCTATAGTCATCCCCCTGCACATACTCTCTAACATGGTCAAATTCCATAGCCGAACCAATCCGTCGAATACGCTTTATCCCCAGTTCATTCAACCGATTACTTGTTGCCAAAAGCTGGTATTTTCGGAGTTGAATATAGGATGGATAACAGGGTATTTCCTGTTCTTGATTGGTAACAAACCTTCTTTTGAAAAATCCAAAACGCTTTACCAAAGCCATACAACGACCAAACTGATAAACTCCCCTTTGTGTGGGTCGCAAGGAAAACGAAATTTCCGAGCGCTGAAAGGCCAGCAAACTTGTCGCAAAATCTTTATCCCGAATTTGAAGCTGTACCGGAAACTCCTCCAAAATATCAACTTTTGTCCCAAACGGGTAAAAAGAATTCACAATCAGCCGCATCGGGTTTTCATCGCCATTGGATAATTTTTCAGGATATATCCTTGTGACCTCAATTCGCCCCTTTCCTGAAAACAAGACAATAAAATCAAAAGCCAAAACAGCCAACCATATCCAAAAAACAATCCAAGCCACAATCAACAATCCTTTAACGAAAAAAGAAAATGTAAAGAGTGTTGCTACACCTAATAGGGAGTAGAAGAATTGATTTGTTAGAAAAAGCTGCCTTAATTTCTTCATTATCTTGGAATTTCTACAGAATTAATGATTTGGTCGATGACATAAGCGGTGGTAAATCCTTCCATTTCTCTTTCTGGAGTCAACATGACACGGTGGCCCAGTACGGCAGATGCTACCCTCCGAATATCCTCAGGAGTAACAAAGTCTCGGCCTGTCAATGCAGCTGAAGCCTTTGCTGATTCTAACAAAGCAATAGAAGCCCGCGGTGATGCCCCAAGCGTCAAACTTGGATTAGTTCGTGTCTTTATAATAACTTGAGCAATGTAAGTTAACAACTCCTCGTGAACAAAGATTGATTTGATCAATTTCTGGAATTCTAAAATTTCTGCGGCCGAAACTACAGCCTGAACCTGATCCTCTTTATTCGCTGCTTTTTGGGCGTGGTGTTCCTTTAATATTTCCAGTTCCTGTTCAAGTTCAGGATAATCCACATTGATCTTAAACAAGAAACGATCGAGCTGAGCTTCCGGCAGTCGATAAGTACCTTCGTGTTCGATGGGGTTTTGTGTCGCAAAAACAACAAATGGTCCTGGCAATCGATAGGTCGTTCCATCGACCGACACTTGTTGCTCCGCCATACTTTCAAAAAGTGCAGCTTGTGTCTTTGCCGGAGCACGATTGATTTCATCGATTAAAACAATATTTGCAAAAATAGGTCCCCTACGAAATTCAAATTCATTACTTTTCAAATCGAGTATCGACGACCCTGTTACATCCGAAGGCATTAAATCCGGTGTAAACTGAATCCGCTTGAATTCACTGTGAATAGTTTTGGCTATCAATTTTGCGGATAATGTTTTTGCCACCCCAGGTAAGCCCTCGATCAAAGAATGCCCTGAAGCCAAGATCGAGATTAAGAGCATGTCAATCAGTTGATCTTGCCCAACGATTACTTTTTTCACCTCCGACTTTACCTGCGCCATTTTATCGAATAAAACGGACACATCTATTCGGTTTTCAAAAGATATATATTTATCGAAGTCACTCATATCATTTTTGCTTTATGTTTAAACTCTTCTATTGTATCATTAATCAATTTGAGATCAGCCACATCATGTTGTTTAGCATCTTCCATACGAACAATCAGCCTGATTAAAGACTGTGTCTCTGCGAGCGAAACCCCAGACCGCTCAGCCAGTTCCTCACTGAACTCTTCTTCCCGCAACATCAGCGTGTCCAAATGAAACCGCATCCGAAGATCGTGCAGGAAGTAATCTATTTTTTTTGCGACCATATTACCTGGTGCACCATTTTCATAATATAAAGTAGCGATGGTTCCACAGAACTCCTTCGAGAGATTTGGTTCCGGACTCACTACCGCCACAGCCCGCTGCTCACGTCTACTTCTAAACACAAGCAAAAGAACTAGCCCCGCTAACAAAACATACCAGGCTTGCCGAAGACCATCATTCATAAGCAATACGCGCAAAGGAGTCCGATATTGATCCATATTCGCTTTAAAATCATACCAAGCGATCGGCTTATCATTTAGATAAGATAACGACTTAGCAACATAGGCATATTGCGAGGCGGAATTCAGCAAGTAATAGTTCCCAAATAAATCAGGGGTCAGGTGAAGATAGAATGTTCCTTTACCAAATTGAACCGCGATGAAGTTCGGTAGCGCAAATTCCTTATAGGTGATCGATCCCAAAATAGTCGCATTTTTAGGAAGTTTTTTAAATACTTCGCCAAGATCTGATTTACTGTAATGAATTTTATTGTTATCGTTCATCAACCGCACGCGCAACTGACTTTTTATATTTACACCTTTTTTAAAACCATAGAAATTATCTGCTTTCAAACCCAGGGAATCCAATAGGTAATTATCAATATCCTCGGCTACAATCATTGCTTTCCCACCCCGGTTTACATAATCCAGTAACTTATCTTCCGCTGCTTCACCCATCGAAAAATAGGACGTATAAAAAAATAAGTTAGCGTCTGTTTTCTTTGTGCTATCCAGATACTCATACAATGGTCGCTCAATCGTTGTATTCTTTTGATCAATGATATGCTTCAGTTCTTGACGCAATACATAAGCTCCAAAGGGATTTTTATCCTTTGCATCAAAAGTCCGATCCCAGATAATAGGTTTCTTACTTGTTGCATCGATAAGAGCTATTAGCACTAACACAACAGTCAATAATATCAATCCAAATTTTACCGATCCCTTCATTTAATCTGTTTTTGATATTGGTGAAACAATTGCTGATATTGACTAAAATTGTCTTCTGTTAATTGAAATTGACCAAACCAGACATAATCAAATATTCTTGTACATTTAGCAAATCCACGACGGAGCTCCTCGTTTTGAATCTCTTCTGCAAATTCAGCATTTGTTTTGCTCAGCTTCCATTTTATATGATCTGATTGCGCTAGTTTCTGAATATTCAATAGCTGTAAGTATCGGATTCCCAATGCATAATTCCTTTGGGCAATAGCCTCCTGAATATAAGGTTCTAGGTTGCTATTCATCAGATTTCGCTCCACATAGGCTAAAACGTCAAGTTCACTCTCTTCTTCACTATGTTTAATAAAATATTGTTTCCTGTTGTAGAGCACTTTATAGAGAATAAATGCTAATGCAATAACAGCTAAAAAGGCAAATACATAGCCAAACTCTTCCCGAAATTTATAGGGATTATCTGGCATAATACTTCCAATCCAATCCGCGAGCCGCGCAAGGATTCGCTGTAATGCTCCTACCCGATCTTTGATATTTTCAGAATAAACAAAATCGTCCGTCTCGTATCTTTTGATGATATCCTGATAAGGATCCATTTTAAACGAACGTTCTTCGGTATATTTTGGAATCGAATCAAATAATGTTGGATCCCACAGGTCAATTTCGTCTTTTTCCGGTTGGCCATTAGGAGCCTTTACGGCTATCGAGTCAATAGCGACAGAATCGGCTACCACCAAGGTAGAATCTATTCTCACATTGAGCGAATCGATTCTATCACTATTGGAATCCGTGTCCCTTGGTTTTGGATCACAAGCATAAAAAACCGATAATAAGGCGATACCAAAAAAAACGAAGAGTCTATTCACCATTTCCTCCTATCTTTTCGATCATGCCATAAATACGTTCTCCAAATTTGAGATCCTTGGCCGTTTCGTAAATAATACCGTTGGCCAAAACACCGGACATATACAGAAAGAGGGTAAATAGTGTGATAAATAAGCCCCCAAATGTCATCAGCAGTTTTCCCCAGGATGAGTCAAAGAAAGCGGCATCTATTCCAAGGAAGTTGAATGACAAAAGCCCCATGATAATCAATGGCACAATGGAAATCATCATGACAGCCATTTGGAAAATAAAATTCACGATATAGGTGGCAATACCATACTGAATCAATTTTTTGCTCAGCATCACATAGGCATCTGTAAAACAGCTCCCTAGATCCGAATAACCTTCCCTATAAAAAAGAAAAGAGCAAAACAACCATATCCCAACCATGGACCCCAAAATACCGATCGCAAAACTTCCGACGAAAGGGATAAAAGCACAAATTGCAGCGACGATGGCCAAGGGAATAAAGACGACAATTAACGCCAATATCATGGCAATCAAAAACATAAAGTATTTCCCGAGGTTTGATCTGAAATTCTTCAGCACCTCCGCACCCGAAAATGCTGTGCTTTTGCGCTCTTTGAGCAGTACAAAATATTCGATAGAAATACCATAAACGTACAGCCCCAAAGCTATCAGCGCCAAAATGAGTAATCCAGCCCAAGTAAAAGCATCGATATCTTCAAAAGAATCACTGTTGGCAGAGAATGTGATTTTTGTAGACAGAAAATAATAAACCAAGGCAATCCCCGCCAGTGGCAGAGCAGATAACCCAAAAATAGTAGAAACAAAGTGCCTATAGATCAATTTAAAAAGGTCTATAAAACTTTGGACAAAGTCCCCTATCTTCCGTTCTTTTTGAAATTCAAAATCTATTTCCATTGAAATCGTTTTGCTAGTCGATAAGGATTAATAACATAAAAATAAAGGATAGCCAGTAAGGATAAAACGATAATCAATAAGCATAACCAAACTGACACATTATAATACCGTGTTACAAAACCTTCCAATGTACCAGCGATAATAAAAAAAGGAATTGTGCTGACGAGAACTTTCATCGCAATCTTTGCTGTGCGGACAAAAGATGTTAAACGTGTGAAAGATTTAGGAAATAGAATGCTATTACCGATGGCCAACCCACATCCTCCAGCCACAATAATTACCGAAATCTCAATAGTGCCATGAATCCAAATCGCCGACATGGCTTTCCCCATAACGCCGTACTGGAAAAACATATGGTGAAATGCACCAAGCATAATACCATTGCTAAACAAAACATAACCTGTGCCTACACTAAAAAATAGACCAGCAGCAAAGGCCATAAAGGCAACCCGCACATTATTAATCGTAATCCAAATTGCTGACCCAAAGTTACTCCCCTTTCCATATACCGCAGCAGGATCTCCTGCTTTTATGCTTTCTATCGTCGAATCGACATAGTAGTCACCTAAAATAAGCCGAATAAAATCCATATCGTATACAGACGACACAAAACCAATGACCGAAGCCAAAACAAAAATTAAAAAGGAGTATAACAAAGGTCTACGGATGGACCAAATTGCTTGTGGTATCTCTTCGGTGATAAAAGATTTAAACTTATTATTGGAAGCTTTCTGATCTTTATAGATTTTCTGATGGACGGTTACGGCCAGTTCATTCAGATAAGCCTTTACCTTACTTTCAGGATAAAAGGTTTGCGCGTACGCCAGATCATTTGTGAGCTCAATGTAATTTGAGGCCAATTCATCTGGATCAACCTGCATATTAATTGATAAATTATTTTCAATTAACGTCCATTTTTCTTTATTTCGTTCTACAAAGGATGCTTCTCTCATTAATTTTTTTAACTGGCATAACCAAATATAGGAAATATCCATGATTGAAAAGCACAAATTAGAGCTAAAATGACCTAGATATGCTATATTACATTAAATTCAACTAATTTGCATATGAATAAGCTTGAGATAAATACGGCACAAAATGTAAAAATCGAATATAATCTTGCCAGTCTTGGCTCAAGAATGATCGCATTTGCAATAGATTATTTTATTATAGTCTGTTATTATTTCTTTTGCTTCTTTCTCTTGGACAGCATAAACATGAACGCAGGAGATCCCTATCTCTTTTATGGGATTATGATGGCATTGACCTTACCTGCATTTTTTTATACTTTGATTACTGAAACAGCTTTCGGAGGCCAGACAGTCGGCAAGAAAATCATGAAAATAAAGGTCGTCAAACTTGACGGCTCCCGGGCCAACTTCTATCAGTACTTGTCTAGATGGAGCCTATCTATCGTAGATATCTGGATGACGATGGGTGGTGTCGCCATTACTTCGATCGTTTTATCCAAAAATGGACAACGCATTGGAGATATTGCTGGTGAAACTTCTGTTATCAGCCTCAAACCTACCTTAAAATTGAGCGACACAATCTACGAAGAGACATTCGACAATCACCCTATCCTATTTCCACAAGTGATTAAATTGAGCGACAAGGATGCTAATTCGGTCAAAGAGATCTATCAAACAGCTTTTGACAGAAGAGACGTAGGAATTTTAACGGCTTTAGTACAACGCCTGGAAAAGGTGATGGAGGTAAAACATCCGGAAAAAATGACCCCCAATGATTTTGTACTGCAAGTCATGAAAGATCATTACAGTATGTTTAAGGATAAATAGTTTTTAAGCTCATAGTTGATTCGGCATTCTCTCGGTCAAAAGACGGATATCGATCGGAACTCGTTCGGTGTTTCTTCGCTTCCAACCGAAGAAGTACCGAACGAGCTCCGAAGAAGCACCGAAGAAGCACCGAGTAATCTCCGAAAAAGATCCCTATGTCTTATCCATTTTTACAGGTAATTCTTGATGTGATTTCGATTTTTCGTTCATAAAAAATGCCCTCAAAAAGTTGGACACTTTTTGAGGGCACTGCAAAATAATTCCTTTTTTATACTGAATATTTTGTTACGCGGTCACTGATGCTGCGGAAGTCTGAACTTGACGGTCGACCTTCTTAACCAATCCCTGCAATACATTTCCTGGACCAACTTCTACAAAAGCTGTTGCACCATCGGCCAACATATTTTGTACTGTCTGCGTCCACCGTACAGCGCCAGTTAATTGCGCAATAAGATTTTGCTTGATAACCGCTGGATCTGTCTGTGGTTTGGCATCGATATTTTGATAAATCGGACAGCTAGGCGACAAAATGTCTACAGCTTCTATAGCCGCTTGCAATTCCACTTTGGCGGATTCCATCAACGGTGAGTGAAATGCTCCACCCACGTTTAATTTTAATGCGCGCTTAGCACCAGCCTCGGTCAATAAAGCACAAGCTTTATCCACGCCTTCAATAGATCCCGAAATAACCAATTGCCCAGGACAGTTATAATTTGCAGCTACCACGACATCATCAACCTGAGCACAGATATCTTCCACTATAGCATCTTCCAGTCCTAATATCGCAGCCATCGTTGAAGGTTGAAGCTCACATGCTTTTTGCATCGCATTAGCACGTTGTGCAACCAATTTCAAGC
>NZ_CAXYKD010000017.1:0-28889 GCF_964277905.1 uncultured Sphingobacterium sp. | reverse complement strand
TACGCTACCACAAATCAAAAGTAATGCTGGTAAAATCTTTTTCATAATCTTTTATTTATGTATATATTGTATCTTTAAACAAACTTTTACAGTTCAGTAAAGATATACAAATTTTATACCTAAATCTGAGTTATGCTGAAAATTAACGAAGAACAGTGGCAAGTAGCCAAAGAAAAACTCCGTCGCAAGTACAACCACTTAAGTGATGAAGATTTAGCTTTTCAAGCAGGAGAGGAAGATAAACTGATCAATAGATTGTCTTTACGTTTGGGACGGAAGCCTTCCTATGTTTTATTTACGATAGGTAAAGAGATTCAGGATATTAGTAGCAACCGATTATGAGTGATGCCATTAGTTGGAGCGATTTTGAGAAAGTGGATTTACGGGTAGGAACTATTTTAGAAGCAAAAGACTTTCCAAGAGCTAAAAAGCCAGCATATCAATTGAAACTTGATTTCGGCGATGAAATTGGTGTATTACAGAGTAGTGCCCAGATTACAGTACACTACAACAAAGAGGAGTTGATTGGGAAGCAAGTTGTCGCAGTTGTGAACTTTCCCAAAAAGCAGATCGCTAATTTCTTTTCTGAGTGTCTAGTGACCGGATTTCCGGACGAAAATGGAGATATTATTTTGACATCTGTCGACAAAAAATTACCAAATGGATCTAAACTTAGTTAAGTTTGTACCATGACATTTATAGATTTTGAAGGAACACAACTCATCGATAGTGACGAGTCGTTCATGCGTATGGCATTGAATGAAGCTAAGGTCGCTTACCAAGAGGGAGAGGTGCCTATTGGGGCAGTTATTGTTCATCGAGGACGTGTTATAGGGAAAGGTCATAATTTGACGCAGCGATTGAATGATGTGACAGCTCACGCTGAAATGCAGGCTTTTACAGCAGCAGCAAATTACCTTGGGGGCAAATACCTGGATGAATGTACATTATACGTTACCATTGAGCCTTGTATTATGTGTGCCGGAGCGGCCTATTGGACACATATTGGTAAAATAGTCTATGGAGCCAAAGATGAAAAGCGTGGCTATTCCCATTTTCACGATAAAATATTACACCCCAAAACTGTCATTACACATGGCGTTTTGCAGGAAGAATGTGCTGATTTGGTAAAATCATTTTTTCGTCAAAAACGGTAGGGAAATAATGGATTTATTGTAACACATAAAAACATAACCGTGTATATTGTGTTATATTTGTATGTATAAACGAAGTAATAAACATTTAAATTAAAATAGATATGGCATTTGAATTAGAAGCGTTACCATACGCAGCCGACGCATTGGAACCACATATTGACAAAACTACAATGGAAATCCACCATGACAGACACCATCAGGCATATGTGGATAACTTAAATAAAGCTATCGCAGGAACAGACGCAGAAAACTTATCCCTATTGGATATTATTAAAAATGTAAGTAAATACAGCGCAGCCGTACGTAATAATGGTGGTGGTCACTACAACCACTCTTTGTTTTGGAAGGTTTTAGGCCCAAATGCAGGTGGAGTTCCAACAGGTGAATTAGCTGAAGCAATCAATGCTACATTTGGTTCATTTGATGAGTTGAAAAAACAACTTCAAGCTGCTGGTGCCACTCGTTTTGGCTCAGGATGGGCTTGGTTAATTGTTGGTGCTGATGGTAAACTTGCAGTAACTTCTACACCAAACCAAGACAATCCATTGATGGATGTTGCTGAGGTAAAAGGTACGCCTATCTTAGGTATCGACGTTTGGGAGCATGCTTATTATTTGAAATTCCAAAATAAGCGTCCAGCGTATTTAGAGGAAATCTTTAATGTTATCAATTGGGATGCCGTAGCACAAAACTATGCTGCAGCTAAATAGTTGATCATTTGATAGAACAATAGAAAAGCGACAATAAGTTATTATTGTCGCTTTTCTATTTTATAAACAAAACCTAGTTGGTATTTGTTTATAGGGCATGAATTTAACTCCAATAATTCAGGGAACATAAAAGGAAAGAAGAAGGGTAATTATTTATGAGAAATATTCTGATACTTTTAACAGCACTTTTTGTATTGAACTCCTGCCAGGGGCAGCAGCAGGGGCATCGGGTAAAGAAACCTGATTTCACCAAATTACCTGAAAAAAATACGGCGAGTTTGGATACGGCGACATTTGCTGCAGGATGTTTTTGGTGTACTGAGGCACAGTTTAAGGAGTTAGAGGGTGTTGTACATGTGGTTTCGGGATATACCGGTGGATGGGTAGCAAACCCAAGTTATGCGCAGGTTTGTACCGGGAGTACAGGGCATGCGGAAGCAACCAATATTATTTTTGATCCAAAAGTGATCAGCTACGATAAACTATTGGAGGCCTTTTTTGTAGCACACGATCCAACGGAGCTCAATCGTCAGGGAAATGATGTTGGCACCCAATATCGTTCGGCTATTTTTGTGCACAATAAAGAGCAGCTTGATAAGACGCAATATTATCTTTCGACGTTAGAAAAGGAGCATGTTTTCAATAAACCTATTGTAACCGAAGTAGTTCCGGCAACCGTATTTTATCCAGCAGAGGACTATCATCAAGATTATTATAGATTAAATGGAAAAGAACCATACTGCCAATTGGTGATTAAACCGAAATTGGAAAAATTTAAACGTATCTTTTCCAAGGTGCTCAAAGAAGGACAGTAACTTTGGGTATTCATAAAATTTGAGGTAATTTTACTTCTATTAACGCTATTTAGTGTCATGCTAACAGGTTGAAACCATGGTTTCTGATGAACATAATGGAATGAACAAACTTGATCCCTTCATGATTCATAAATAGTATTTTTTGGATGAATAATTAATAATTGTAATATGTCTAAAGGATTTTTTACAGTTCCTGTTCCTACCAACGAACCGGTGTACACATACGCTGTCGGAACGAAAGAACGTAAATTGTTGAAAGCAGCAATTGATGAGGCACGTTCGAAACAAATCGATATCCCAATGTATATTGGTGGTAAAGAAATCACTACTTCTAAAAAAGTAAACTTAGCTCCTCCACATGACCACCAACATATTTTAGGTCAATACAATCAAGGCGATAAATCTCATGTAACAGATGCAATCAATGCAGCTTTAGCGGCGAAAAAGGATTGGGAAAATCTTACTTGGGAAGATCGTGCTGCGATATTCTTAAAAGCTGCTGAATTGATTTCAGGTAAATACCGTTATGAGTTGAATGCTGCTACAATGTTGGGACAATCGAAGAACCCATATCAGGCAGAAATTGATTCGGCATGTGAGATTGTGGATTTCTTGCGTTTCAATGTACAATACATGAGCGAAATCTATAAACAACAACCTCCTATATCAGGTAAAGGTGTGTGGAACCGTGTAGAACAACGTCCTCTTGAAGGTTTTGTATTTGCATTGACTCCATTCAATTTTACAGCGATTGCGGGTAATCTACCTTCCTGTGTCGCAATGATGGGTAATGTTGTGGTATGGAAACCATCCAATACCCAAATCTATTCAGCAAATGTATTGATGAAAATTTTCCGTGAAGCTGGTCTTCCGGATGGTGTTATCAACTTGGTCTATGTTTCAGGTCCTGACGCTGGTGATGTGATTTTCCAACACCCAGATTTTGCAGGTATCCACTTTACTGGTTCAACAGGAGTCTTCCAGGATATTTGGAAGACGATCGGTAACAATATCCACCGTTATAAAACGTATCCACGTATTGTTGGTGAGACTGGTGGTAAGGATTTTATCGTTGTACACCCTTCGGCCGATTTGAAAGCTGCAAATACAGCTTTGGTTCGTGGTGCTTTCGAATACCAAGGTCAAAAATGTTCTGCTGCATCACGTGCATACATTCCTAAATCGTTGTGGCCTGCATTGAAAGAATCTATGACTACTGACGTAAATTCTTTTACAATCGGTGGAACAGAAGATTTTACAAACTTTTTCAATGCTGTAATTGATGAGAAGTCATTTGATAAATTAGCGAAGTATATCGACAGAGCTAAAGAATCTAATGACGCAGAAATTGTAGTTGGTGGTACATACGATAAATCTAAAGGATATTTCATTCATCCAACAATCATTGAGGCTTCAAAACCAGATTACGAGACAATGGTTGAGGAATTGTTTGGACCAGTCCTGACCGTATATGTTTACGAGGATGCTAAGTTTGAAGAAACGTTAGATATTGTTGACACAACATCTATTTATGCCTTGACGGGATCAATCATTGCGCAAGATCGCTATGCGATTAATTTAGCAACAGATAAATTGAGACATGCCGCTGGTAACTTCTACGTGAATGATAAGTGTACAGGTGCTGTTGTAGGTCAACAACCGTTTGGTGGTGCTAGAGGCTCGGGTACAAACGACAAAGCGGGATCAATGATCAATTTGCTTCGTTGGGTGTCTCCTCGTACAATCAAAGAGACATTTAATCCAGATACAGATTATAGATACCCTTTCTTGGAAAAGGGAGAATAAGGAAGCTCGCATAGGAGCTTTCTTCAATCAAAATAGAAAAGGGCGCTTATCAAGCGCCCTTTTCTATTTCTTAAATAATCCCAGTTCTGTACCATCGTCTCTAGTCATCCGTATGTTCAATGACTTGTTGTTCCCGGCTACATCGATGATAGTTCTTTTCCCAACTTTTGGACCTCCGCCTATAAATACAGGATAATTGTGGTCTTTATCTGCAGGGTAGTAGCCATATTGATGTGTATGACCAGAGATCATGGCATCAATTTTATATTTCTGAAACAAGGGATGGAAACATGCTCTGTTATCCAAGGTGCCATGCCAGTCATCCGAATGAAAAATCGGTATATGGCTAATGACAACAGTGTGTTGTGCACTCTTTCTTTCCTTGCATTGTAGAACCTTTTCCAGCCATTTAGCCTGTTCTTTTCTGTAGTTATCATAATCGACTGTTCCGGCGTATACCTCATGATTGTCAGGCTTGTCTTCGCCACTGTCCAGCATGATCCAAAAAATAGGACCTCTTTTAAAGGCCTGGTAATACTTGTTGTCAGGATAACCAAAATATCGTTTGAAATTACGTGCGAAGGATCCCCTTGTCTCATGGTTTCCCCGATTCATAATGAATGGTTTGCTTGTCGCAAAAAATTCAATTGGCTTTAGTAGTTTCTCTGTAATATCTTGCTGATTGGTGACATAATGGAAGGAATCACCATTCAGTACAAAAAAATCGTAGGGTGAAATATCCTGACGCGGAATAAGGTCACGATAGCTGCTTTTTTCCTCATGTACATCGTTATAGACCAGACATCGAATCTGCTCTTGATTGCTCCTGGCTAATTTAGCCTCGAAAATAGGAGTTTCTATTTCTTGACCGTATACGATTTTATAAGGATCGAATTTTTGGATTTCCTTCGCCTTGATGCGATAGCGAAACGATCGGGGTGCGTCCTCAATCGTAAAATGAAAGAAATCAGTATTGGCATTGATCATCCCATCCTCGGATTGGTAGATCTTTTTTTGGACATTCCCAGTGTTGTCGAGAATCTCGAGCCAAGCAAAGGCATCTTTGCTCAAAATCGTAAAAATACTGATTCCTGTTTCGGTTTGATTTTGTAGATAGGCAGGTACGACAAAGCTAAACTCGTTTTCAATTTCGTTTGAACTGTTTTCTTGCGCTATGCTGATATTGGGCAGTGTAATCCCAGCCAGTGCTAGGGCTTCCAAAAATCTTCTTCTGTTAAAATTCATATTTAAAGGTCACAAGTGGTTATTTAATGTTTATCTCGACATATAATGGCCGATGATCACTGGCGTATTGTTCGTCCAGAATACGGTGGTTGGAGAACTTTGCGGCAGATGTTGTATTGATCATGATATAGTCGATTTCAGTAGTAGGTTTATCTTGAGGAAACGTAAATCCGTTAGCAATGCTGCTTTTTGTGAATATTTTGCTAAGTTCAGTAATCGCTGGGTCATTGGGTTCGGAGTTCAAGTCACCGACAAGGATGGTGGGTAGCTTTTCGTTTTTGAAACGCTGGGTGATGAATTTTGCCTGTTCGATTTTGTTTTTGTCTTTCAAGTCAAGGTGTGTATTTGCAAATAAGAGTTTCTTTTTGTGTATCGTGACTTCGATTACAGATAAACTACGTGTTTCGCTTTCGACAGGGGAAGGTAGAAAGTGTTTCTCTACACGTTCAATTGGATTTTTTGATAAGATGGCGGTACCATATTCACCTTTATCCAGGTCTATCCCTTTGGAAAATATATAGTGCATGCCTGTTAATTCGGCTAATTTTTTGGCTTGATTTTCAAAATATGATCTACCGAGATTGACATCTATTTCCTGAAGACCTACGAGGTCAGCTTTTGAATTTTTAATAATTTTGGCAATTGTGTCAAGGTTGATAACTGATTCTTTTTCGGTGGGTGGGTTTCCGTGGTGGATATTAAAGGAGAGTATGCGTATCGTTTGTGCTTGTAGATGAAATACTGAGCCTAGCAGTATTAAAAGAAATAGAATTAGTTTACGATTCATTGTTTATATTAAGTTTAGCATTTGGATGTCAGGCGTTTTTAGCTCGACCTGCTAAAATTAATAAAATCTATTAGTACAAATTGAAAACTTTGGACATGTAACAAAATAATCATCTAAGCACTTGAATTTTCGTAAAAAAAATAGCCACCCTAAACAGGATGGCTACCTACATTATACTAATTTTTACAGCAACTAGTCTTCGTTTTCCTCGATGTTAAGCATTGGATCTTCTCCTGTCACTTCAGCACGGATTTTAGCTTCAAGTTCGTCCATTAAATCTGGATTGTCAAATAATAAGGCTTTAACAGCATCTCGACCTTGTCCTAATTTGGTCTCACCATAGCTAAACCAAGAGCCTGCTTTTTTAATAATACCATATTCAACACCTAGATCAATGATTTCACCTACTTTAGAGATACCTTCACCAAAGATGATATCAAATTCCGCTATGCGGAACGGAGGTGCTACTTTATTTTTTACAATCTTCACTTTTACGCGGTTACCCGATACTTCATCAGAATCTTTGATTTGTGATGTACGACGGATATCTAAACGTACAGAAGCGTAGAATTTTAATGCATTACCACCAGTTGTTGTTTCTGGGTTGCCAAACATCACACCAATTTTTTCACGCAATTGGTTGATGAAAATACAACAACAGTTTGTTTTTGAAATTGTACCTGTCAACTTACGTAAAGCTTGTGACATCAAACGAGCTTGAAGCCCCATTTTAGAATCACCCATTTCGCCTTCGATCTCACCTTTTGGCACCAAAGCCGCAACGGAGTCAATAACAATAACGTCGATTGCACCAGAACGGATTAGGTTATCAGCAATTTCTAAACCTTGCTCACCATTATCTGGTTGAGAAATCAATAAATTTTCTACATCTACGCCTAATTTTTGAGCGTAATATTTATCAAAAGCATGCTCAGCATCAATGATTGCTGCAATACCGCCTTTTTTTTGTGCTTCGGCAACAATGTGCGTTGCTAAGGTAGTTTTACCTGAAGATTCAGGTCCATATATTTCAATGATACGGCCTTTTGGTACACCGCCAATTCCTAAGGCGATATCCAAGCCTAGAGATCCTGTAGAAATAGCTTCGATCGGCTCAACAGCAGTATCACCTAATTTCATAATTGAACCTTTTCCAAAGTTCTTTTCCAATTTATCTAACGTCAGCTGTAAAGCTTTTAGTTTATCTGTGTTGCTCATATTTTTAGTATATATTTCTCAAAATTAAAAATTAAAAATCATAAACCAAATATTTTCACTAAAAAAATTAGTTTTTTGTCTCTAGTATAGCTGAGACACTTTTTATATGGTGATTTTTTTCAAAGTATTTGCACATATAAGTGATAGGGCATTTCTCACACAGTGGCTTTCGGGCCAGGCATATATAACGCCCGTGTAAGATAAGCCAATGATGGGCAATGGCAATCGTATCTTTAGGTAGATTTTTTACCAATTGTTTTTCCACAGCTAATGGTGTTGTTGCACGATAAGTTAGCCCAAGACGGTTTGCAACACGAAAAACATGGGTATCTACGGCCATAGCGGGATTATGATAAACAACAGAGGAAATGACATTAGCAGTTTTTCGACCTACACCTGGAAGTTTCACAAGATCCTCAATTTTTTCGGGTACAATATTGTCGAACTTTTCAATCAGTAGCTGAGCCATCCCCACAAGGTGTTTGGCCTTGTTATTCGGATAGCTTACAGATCGTATGTAGCTAAACACCTCGTCTACGCTGGAAGCTGCCAAGCTGTGTGCATCTGGGTAGCGTGCAAACAATTTGGGCGTGACTTGGTTGATCCTTTTATCTGTACACTGTGCAGATAAAATAACGGCAACCAGTAATTCAAATGGATTACTATAGTTGAGTTCTGTCTGTGCGTCAGGACTATTTTTGGAGAAATAATCTACGAAAGCCTTGTATCGTTCTTGTTTTAACATCGGTTCAAAACTAGCCAAAATTTCCATCAAAAAAGAAATTTTGAAACCTAGTAAAAGGAGAATAATCTGATTTTAGTTTGCGGAAGGTAAGGCGAGTCGCAGCTGTTTTACACTATAGCTGATCATACATATCGTAAGGTGAAAAAAAGCCTAATCTCCAGATTAGGCCTTTCTTTTTTCTAGTTGTTTAGAATATGCAAGGATATTCTCTATACATCTTTTGCTTGGATGAAGCAACATTTTTGGTAATTGAAGTTTCAATTCATTTTCTATGTCCTCGTCTGTCATTACCTTCTCGTTTTGGGTTAGCAAATTTTGAACTTCGTTTTCTGATTGGGTAAAGTTTTCTACCATAAGCATCTGTTGTTTTGTCTCTGTAAGTTAATTAATTAAACGGACAAAAGATAGTTTTGGTATAAAAAACGAGAAAATATTTATTTTTTCTTTCTGTTAGTATATTCCTCCGCTTTTATAATAGCGTTATACGCATTAACGATTCCTCCAGTGACCGAAATGTCTGCTAATCGAACCGTTTTGCTGGCATCTTCACCAACTTTTATCTGCACCAGTTGATTCGGCTTTTCTACTGATTCCATAATAATTTGTTTCGTTTCCACAGCGCTCAAATTAGGGTAATATGAACGAATCATAGCGGCCAGACCAGCGACAACGGGAGCAGCCATACTTGTGCCCTGTTCTTCTTTATACTTGGAATCCGGTACGGTAGAGTTGATGTGGACACCAGGCGCGAAAACATCGACAGTTTTTTTACCATAATTGGAAAAATCGGCTAATAGTTCATTGTCCAAATGAAGGCCGGTTGCACCCACTGTGATCCAAGCATTAGCAACCCCGGTTGTATCACCTTTTACATCTGTATAATACTTCATCGGAAAATTAGGTTCTATATCGTTATCTTCACTGTCATTCCCTGCGGCATGTACCATCAGGACATCTTTGGATTCAGCATATTTGATGGCATCATCTACCGCCTGTTTATTATAGGCATAACTTTTTCCAAAGCTCATGTTAAGTACTTTGGCGCCATTGTCTGCTGCATAGCGAATGGCATTTGCGACGTCTTTATCACGCTCATCACCATCAGGGACAAGTCTAACTGTGAGTATTTTAACATTGTCCGCTACTCCGTTGATACCAATATTATTATTACGTTTTGCACCAATGATTCCAGCGACATGGCTACCATGTAATGCGTCCGGTCCCTTTACGTCCGCGTTGCCATAATGTCGCTCTGAAGCATCTTCATAATTATCTCCAACAATAGGTCGAGAATCGTATGCTTTGTTTAAATGATAATCAACTTGATTGTTGAAATATTTTGCACCTTCGGTGATATCATCAAAAAATTTGGCGAAGCCGCCGTTGTTGATTTCATCCTTTGCATAGCCAAGTGCGATACGTTGCGTGTTTGTGGTTGCTTTGAAATTGTCTATATCCTCCTGTGTGATATCTTCGGGCTTTTTACCTATTTCACGTACCACAGCGTCTATGTTGCGTTTGAGCGCATCGTAGGAAAATTGACCCATCTTAGCTTCTTCTAGCTTGTTTTTATATTTGGCAAGCATCTTTTGATAATTAGCGAAAGCTTTTCGATCAGTTTCATTGAGTTCTGTTGCTGCTGTGATGTTTGCAAACTTTTTGTCCAGAACCCTAAGCTGTCTTGTCAATTCCAGGTTATCGAACTGAACATCCTTTCCATCGGCGTTTCCAATAAAATTCCAGCCATATTTATCATTGATATAACCATTGCCATCATTATCTATACCGTTTGCAAGACTATCCTTCACATTGAGCCATACAACATCTTTGAGATCCTCGTGATAAACATCAACACCTCCATCCAATACCCCAACAATGATTGGAGTGGATTTTCTTCCTTTCAATAACGTTTTATACGTTTTTTCGGTACTGATTCCCATGACCCCATCTGTTTTATAATCTAAATTGAACCAATTTGCTGGAATGGTATCGGATTGTCCGAAAGAGATAAGGGGCAATGCGCCCAAAGTAAGTAGATATAGTAATTTTCTTAAATTCATATGTACAAAATTCTTGATAGGTGTTCCGCTTTCATTTGTTTCAAAGAACGCGGTCCACCTGGTTATTCTCTCCTGTTTATTTAAATTTTCTTCATGCGCTTGTAAGCTCGCATATTCCTGCCTATAGCAGAATAGCAAAGATAATGCTAATGCCTCTTCTGAACTGTTAATTTTTATTAAAAGTATTTATAATCCATATCTCTTAGCAAATTGTTGACGAAATATCTTAAATTCAAACCATTTCAAGGAGTTTCCTGTGTTAGTTGATTGATCCAGGTAGCAGAATAAGAAAGTATGTATATTGAGTAGCGTATAAGAAAACGAATGCAACAAAATAAGAAAATAGTTTGGCCTAACGTGATGGCCCCAGTGGCAACAGTTTACCCCCATGTCAGAAAGACACATGATGATGCTGTGCAAGATGATTATTACTGGATGATTGATTACTTTAAAAAAGGAGAAAAATCGCAAGAAGTTATTGACTACCTGGAAGAGGAAAACAATTATACCAATTTAATGCTTCAAGATACGGAAGATTTACAGGAAAATCTTTTTCATGAATTGAAATCCCGGATTAAGGAAAAGGACGAGTCTGTGCCTTATTACAAAAATGGCTACTATTATTATAGCCGGACAGAAGAGGGAAAACAATATTTTAAATTCTGTCGGAAAAAGGGGACACTGGAAGGCGAAGAGGAAGTGCTGTTGGATGTAGATCAGCTTGCCGAAGGGCATGCATATTATACGGCAAAAGGATTTTCTGTTAGTCCGGATAATCGTTTACTTGCCTTTAGTGTGGATACTGTCTCTCGGAGAGAATATACCATATTTATCAAAAATATCGAGACCGGAGAAATCTTTCCCGACCATATAAAGAATACAGAGGGAGCCGCTATTTGGGGAAATGATAATCGAACCTTGTTCTATACGGCCAAGAATCCTGTTACCTTGCTTAGTGAAAAGATTATGCGACATACACTGGGTGGCGATCCGGCAGCAGATGTGCTTGTGTATGAAGAAAAAGATAACACAAATTATATCGGAGTGGGTAAATCCAAAAATGGAAAATATGTTATGATCAATTCTGAAGGGACACTGTCCTCAGAAATTTGGTTATTAAATGCTGACTCACCGCAATCGGAATTTCGTATTTTTCAGCCTAGGATACAGGATGTTCTCTATTCGGTTGTTGCATTGGAAGATCGGTTCTTAATACTGACTAATGATGGGGCTATTAATTTCCGAATCATGCAATGTCCCTTAGATCGTACAGATCGCAGCCACTGGCAGCCATTCATAGACCATCGACCGGATGTATTGGTCAGCGATATTGAAGAGTTTAAGGATTTTCTGGCGATTGCTGAAAGGAAAAATGGATTGACCCAATTGGCAATTTATAATTTAAAGAGTCAGCATCAGCACTATTTGGATTTCGGAGAAGTTGCCTATACGGTATATCCAGGTATTAATGTTGAATACAACAGTGATAAGTTACGATATGGTTATACTTCTTTAGTGACACCAAGCTCAGTCTATGAATATGATATGGCTAAGCAGAAGAAAATATTATTAAAGCAACAGGAGATTTTGGGAGGGTATGACCAAACCGCGTATATCACCGAACGTGTTTTTGCAACAGCAAGAGATGGTGTTCAAGTGCCCATCTCTATTGTTTATAAAAAGGGAACCAAACTTGATGGTTCAGCTCCATTATTGCAATATGCCTACGGATCTTATGGTGCGTCGATGGATCCCACTTTTTCGAGTAATCGACTGAGTCTGTTGGATCGTGGATTTATCTATGCCTTGGCACATATCAGAGGCGGTGAGGAAATGGGGCGCCAATGGTATGAAGATGGAAAAATGATGCACAAGATGAATACCTTTTATGATTTTGTGGATTGTGGTAAATACCTGATTGATCAACAGTATTGTACGCCCGAACATCTCTATGCGCAAGGGGGAAGTGCTGGAGGTTTGCTGATGGGTGTAATCGCTAATATTGCGCCTGAGCAATATCATGGCATAATCGCTCAGGTACCATTTGTAGATGTGGTGAATACCATGTTGGATGATACAATACCGTTGACTACAAATGAGTATGATGAATGGGGTAACCCCAATGAGAAGGAAGCCTATTATTATATGAAGGCCTATTCTCCATATGAAAACATTGAAGCAAAAGAATACCCTAATTTATTGGTCACAACCGGGCTGCACGATAGTCAGGTGCAGTATTTTGAACCAGCAAAATGGGTAGCAAAACTGAGAGCTACTAAAATAGGAGACGCGGTTTTACTTTTAAAAACAGATATGGATTATGGTCATGGTGGGGCATCAGGTCGATTTGACTATTTAAAGGAAATTGCATTGGAATATGCTTTTCTCTTTAAATTGGAAGGGATTATTCCAAATTATACAAACGAATAATAAAAAAGCGGCATTAGCCGCTTTTTTATTATTGAGCATGATTAATGCTATCCTGTTGTTTTTGTAAACGCTCTTCCCGCTCGATCTCTCTAGAGTCGATCTGATGCTGTTGATAATTGTCCATGGCCACTTTACTGGCTTTCTGCGATACGTAGATCGCTAATAGGGCAACAATAGTAATGATTGCTATTCCCCAGGCATATTTATGTTTGTCCTGTTTGACGAGCCAATACATAAAGATAATGTAAGGGACGGCAAAAATAATATAGAAAATTAAACTCGGTGACATACTATTCTCCATTAAATGATCCCTACAAAAGTATCGTTTTTGACTAAAAATAACGAACCGATAGAAAAAACAACAATTTCAATTGATAAAGCCTTAAACCTTTATCCGTTTTATTGTCAAATTAATATCGCTAATGTGATCGTTCTATTACCGACTTGTTGTGGATTAATTGCTTGAAAATGAAGCTTGCAGGAAGGTTTTGACGGTGGATTGTAAATTTTTAATTTTTGCAAAAAATCAATGAGAATATTGTGGAAAAGAAAAAAATATTTTTATACATTTGCATCGTCAGAAACAATTGACAGAGCATAAAAAAATGAAACAGAACAAAAAGAACGATTATTCTTATATTCAAACTTTTGAGAAGTTTATGAAGAAGGTCTTTTGTGCTTTCATTTTTGTAGAAATACCTGTTTTACGCCTCCGACGACCTATACTACCTCGGGCTTGATTTGAGGTAGTGAATCTTTCCAAGCAAGACCATGATTGTCCGATGGTTTTGAATCCATTATTTTAATTTATTTAGTAACAAAACACGACAGTAGTTGTTGTTTTATTATTAGGGTCGTAAGTCAATGACTATATCAGATTTTTTAATTATCCCGGCTAAACCTGAGCATGCACATTATGCAGAGGTTATTTGCGACGAAATGTTCGAGTCTGCAAAGGCTCGTGGTACTGGTATTGCGCGTCGTAAACCAGAATACGTTGCCAACAAGATGAATGAAGGTAAAGCAGTGATTGCTTTACATAGAGATGGCCGATGGGCAGGTTTTTGTTATATAGAAACTTGGGGGCATGGTGATTATGTCGCTAACTCAGGTTTGATTGTCAATCCCGAATTCAGAAAAGTCGGTTTGGCAAAAGCAATCAAAAAAAGAGTCTTTGAGCTTTCACGTGAGAAATACCCTAAAGCGAAGATCTTTGGTTTGACAACCGGATTCGCCGTGATGAAAATCAATTCAGAACTGGGCTATGAACCGGTTCCCTATTCCGAATTGACTTCCGATGATGAATTCTGGAAAGGCTGTCAAAGCTGCGTGAATTATGAGATCCTGATGAGTAAAGACCGTAAAAACTGTATGTGTACCGCCATGCTTTGGGATCCCGAAGAGAAAGAACGTGAATTGCGGGAGAAGATCCAGCGCAAGCATGAAGCGAAAGAACGTTTGGAAAGAATTACACAAAAACAGTCTCTGCTAAAGCGTATACAGGCGAAGTTTTGGAAATCGGCCAATAAATTTATTGCTGTCAATTTTCCGAAGCATAACAAAGTCGCAAAAGGATATTAAGCTAAGGCTGAACGATTATATTGAAAATAGATGTAACAGGTAACTAAAGATGTTCATAATAACAAGATCAGTTCAAGGTTCTCTCAACATAATAATAAAAAACCGAGTGAAACGAGCTTAAGTCAGCCGTTGAAAACAAACACTCATAAAATAACATTCTAATGAAAAAAGTAGTTTTAGCATTTAGTGGCGGATTAGATACTTCATTCTGTTGTATTTATCTTACACAAGATTTAGGTTTAGAAGTTCATTCCGTAGTTGTAAATACAGGTGGTTTTTCGGATGAAGAATTAAAAAATATTGAAGAACGTGCTTATGCTTTAGGTGTGAAATCACATACAGCTATAGACGAAACGGCAGACTATTACCGCGAAACTATTAAATTTTTGATTTTTGGCAATGTGTTAAAAAATGCGACTTATCCATTGTCAGTATCTGCTGAGCGTGTATGCCAAGCAACCGCAATTGCAAACTACGCAAAGAAAATTGGCGCTGAATGTGTTGCTCATGGATCTACAGGTGCAGGAAATGACCAAGTACGTTTCGATATGATTTTCCAGACCCTGATTCCAGGAGTGGAAATTATCACCCCAATCCGTGATCTACAATTGTCGCGTGAAGCCGAAATAGAATATTTGAATAAGCATGGTGTAGAGTATTCCGCTGAAAAAGCAAAATACTCCATCAATAAAGGTCTTTGGGGTACTTCTGTTGGTGGAGCAGAAACATTGACATCCAACCAATACTTACCAGAGTCGGCATGGCCAACTCCAGTGACTTCTTCAGAGCCGCAACAAATTACAATTGATTTTGAAAAAGGAGAGCCTATTGCATTAAATGGTGAGAAAATGGCTTCCGTTAAAGTGATTCAAGAATTACAGACAATAGCTCAACCATACGGTATTGGCCGTGATATCCACGTTGGTGATACAATCATTGGTATTAAAGGCCGTGTGGGTTTTGAAGCCGCTGCTTCTGTCATTTTAATCAAGGCACATCATGCCTTAGAAAAACATACCTTAACTAAATGGCAATTGTCCTGGAAAGATCAAATCGCTGCTTTCTACGGAAATTATATGCACGAAGGCCAAATGCATGATCCCGTTATGCGTGATATCGAAGCATTCTTGCAATCTTCACAAGAAACAGTGACGGGCCGAGTGATTGTTGAGCTTCACCCATACCGTTTTGTCGTCATTGGTGTCGAGTCTGAACACGATTTGATGTCCAACAAATTCGGTAGCTATGGTGAGATGAATAAAGGCTATACAGGTGACGATGTGAAAGGTTTCTCCAAAATTTTTGGAAATCAAACCATCATTTGGCACAAAGTGAATAAAAAATAAACCTTGTTTGGCGTAATGTATTTTTTCTTATCACGACGAATTGGGTAAGAAAAGATACATTGCCCTGTAGGTGATAACGCATACCTAAATTCTAAATTCAAAAAAATGATAAGAGTAGGAATAATTGGTTCGGCAGGATATACTGGTGGTGAATTATTACGTGTATTGATTTATCATCCTGAGGTGGAAATCGTATTTGCTAATAGCGCTTCCAATGCAGGAAATAAGTTATATGAAGTTCACAATGATCTATTTGGTGATACTGAATTGACCTTCTCTTCGGACTTTCACTCAGCTATTGATGTATTGTTTTTATGTGTTGGTCATGGTGATGCACGGAAATTTTTAGATGCAAATCCGATCGATGCATCCGTGAAGATTATTGATCTTTCACAAGATTATCGTCTTCGTGCGAATACAGCTTTCCAAGGGCAACAATTCGTGTACGGGCTTCCGGAACTAAACAAAGAGGCAATCAAAACGGCTCAGTATATTGCTAATCCAGGATGCTTTGCAACAAATATCCAATTGGCTTTATTGCCATTAGCGAGTAAAGGCTTATTACTTGATCAAATCCATGTTAATGCAACGACTGGATCAACAGGGGCAGGACAAAAACCAGGTGCGACAACGCATTTCTCCTGGCGTAACAATAACCTTTCTGCTTACAAATCTTTTGAACACCAGCATTTGCAGGAAATTTCAGAGTCCTTGGATCAGCTACAAGCGGGATTTTTGCCGGTGTCAGACGGATCATTATTGGAGCGTGCTGCTGCAAAAATTAATTTTGTTCCTCAACGTGGCGATTTTGCCCGCGGAATTTTCTCGGCAATTTATGTAGACACCGATTTGTCTGAAGAGCAGGCCTACGCATTGTATGACAGCTATTATGCCGCTCACCCTTTTACACATGTCAGTCCTAAAAATATTGACCTCAAACAGGTCGTTAATACAAATAAAAGTATTATCCACCTCGAAAAGCACGGAAATAAGCTCCTTATTTTAAATGCGACTGATAATTTGCTGAAAGGAGCATCCGGTCAAGCTGTACAAAATATGAACTTAATGTTCAGTTTAGACGAGCGTACAGGATTAAACTTGAAAAGCGTTGGTTTTTAGCCATTTTTAAAATATTAAACAGCAATATCAACAAGTTGTGAGTAACTTGAGGGATCACCATAAAAGCGAAATGAGGTTTTCAACATTTTATTAACATCGTGTGGAAAAGTGAAGGGTAGACCCTTCACTTTTTTATGTTTATCGTGGTCGTTATTTTGGGGATCATCGTTTTTTAAATCTATTCCGTTAGAAACACAAAACCACCAAAAGGCCAGTTGCCGATAAGCATTCGATGTCTAAATTGTTTGAATCTGGTAGATAAAGACCATCAGATGGATAAAGAATACGTTCTTCAACTTCAAAATTGCCATCTAATGCAAATGCAAATGCGTTTTTGTGGTCTTGGCCAATCTGTAATTCAAAATCATGTTTTCCGGCAAATGCACCGAAGTAGAACTGAAAATCAGTAGCTAAGTCGGTGCCTACAGGATACATCTTGTTTTTCTCAAACGAAGATGAAAGTGGAAGATCCACAATATGAGGTAGTGTAGGAGTGTTTATTGCCGAATTAAGCACAAATTCTTGAAAGATCGCAGGCCCCCCAACTTTGGACGATGCCTTTATGTGAATTGCCGTATTATTTTCAAAATTGTGTACAAAGATTGTTCCGACAGGAACGATATAGGTTTGGTCATCCGTCGTCGCGAGTAGATCCCCAACCAAAGGAATCAAAAGTGAGACCGTATCCTGACTGGTCGGGAGTTCCAAAGTACCTTGAGGCGCGACTTGCCAGCTATTGACCTGTTGCAACCGGCCAATAGCCTCCCGTTGAGGAGCAGCAAAGGAACCATAATTGAGTGTGCTCCTGACTAGATGTGTTCCGATAGATGTTTCCCCTCGCTGTTCCGCGATATAGATTCTAATATCCTGCATGATCAGGCTGTTAAGCATTAACATGAATCGTCATTTTCATTTGGAAACCTTCAGATAAGGATCCTGTGACCGTAGACATTTCTTTGGTAACACCATCGCTGAATACGTTGTCATTGGCATTATAGGTATATCCTGAAACACCTTTTTTGTAACCATAAGAAGAACCTGTGTTATTGACTTCAAGACACAGACTATCTTGAAAGGCGATTTGCGTCACTAATAGCGATTTACCTGTAGCATCATATACATGAACGTGAATATGTGTTGCTCGACCTTGATACCAGCCCGGAAAGATGGTTTGGAAGGAAACAAGTCCATTGGCATTCGTGACTTGTCTACCGCGGTACCAATTGACAGACTGGTAGTTGCTGGATTGCATCTGTGTTCCGCCATATTGGGAATAGTTACCTTCCACATCACAATGCCAAATATCCACTAGAGCTCCTTCTAGTGCCGCACAGCTATTGTTTGTATTAACAATGGTAATTAAACCGAGCATATTCGCCCCAATACCATCACCTTTGCGTATATCTGATCGGACATAACTTGAAGGTGTTTTTGTCGGAAAAGGCCCTTCGGTTTCCGAAGGTGTCACACTGCAGCTTGAATCGACATTTACGTCAGTGCCCTCATCCGTAATTGATGTAGTATCGTCTTTCTTGCAAGCTGCCCAGACCATTGGCCCTGAAAATGCGAGCAATGATAGGGTTTTTATAAAATTTTTGCGTTCCATATCTCTTCTTTTTTAGTTATGGAAGCAAGGTAATAGACGGAGATGTAAAATAATGTTAAGTAACGATAAAGAGGCTTATTGCATCGACGAATCACGTAGACATTGGATAACCTCATTATAGTAACCATCGCCGACTTTCAATGTGAAGTTGGGTAATTGTACTTTACGCTGTGAAAATGTAATGATGTGTTTGACTGCGATAACAAAGCTGCGGTGGATACGGATAAACTGATTTTTTGGCAAACGCTCGAGCATGGCTTTCATTGTCGATAGAGTCAATATTGTTTTTCCGTGTATAAGGTGTATTTTGATATAATCTTGCATGCTTTCCAAGCACTCAATTTCGTCAAGATAGATCTTGATTCGTTGATATTCTACACGCACGATTAAAAAGGGGCGATGGCTCTGTGTAGCTGAACGTGTTATCGCTTTATCGATGGCCCGTTCAAAACGGACGAAGTCAAATGGTTTGAGAAGATAGTCTACTGAATCAAGTTCAAATCCATCTATCGCATACTCCTTATGTGCTGTGGTGAAAATCAATAAAGGTCTTGGTTTTAAGTTCTTTGCAAAATCAATACCATTGATCTCGAGCATATCAATATCCAAAAAAATCAAATCAACACTGTTATTGGCGAGATACAGCTTCGCTTCATGAGGGTTACTGAAGGTTGCAGCAAGCTGTATAGCAGAATGCTTTGCTGTGAACGTCGAAATAATACGAAGAGCCAGGGGTTCATCGTCAAGAGCTATGCAAGTTAACATCGATTAAATTAAGATAAACTGCTTTTGTATATATAATCGTATAGCCTAATATAAAAACAATTTATGAAGAAATGTAAAGGATAAGCTGAACGAAAAAAGAATGATCCTCCTGCTGGATCGTCAGGCGATGTTTGCTGGCATAAAAATGTTCCAATAGACGTTTAACATTTTTAAGACCTGTTCCTGTTCGGTGTTGTTCGGTTGACTGTGCAGCTATGCTATTCTTTACATTTAATACGCAGGATGTTGGCGTTAGAATGACTTCAAAACTTAATTGGGAGGGCTCTATGGTGCTTAATCCATATTTGAACGCATTTTCAACAAAAGGAAGCAACACAAATGCGTGTATCGTTTTAGGGTGTTCGAGCCCCGCATAATGTTCACTGATCGAACAATTTGGGCCAGTGCGTAGTTTTTGGAGATTGATAAAATCTTGTATAGCCTGTATTTCGATCTTGATGTCAATCGTATCACTATGCCGTTCATCCATATAATAACGCATTAATTGCGAAAGGCGATGAATACTACTTGCGACGGCATCATCGTTGGTCAATGCTAATGCATATATATTATTTAATGTGTTGAACAAAAAGTGGGGGTGGACCTGGGCTTTTAAGAAGGAAAGTTCGGCCTTCATCCGGTCTTGTTCGACCAATTGCATCTTTTGCTGAGTTTCCATCCAGTAGGTTACGATTCTATAGAGCGCGGCAAGGCTAATGGTTAACAGGAAAATATATACGGAAGCAATATCGATGGGTTGTGGCCGTTGTCCCGGGGTCTGCCCCGGACCTCGGTCTGGGAAATGCCTAGCAGATGGCGGCGGTGGGAAATCAGGGCGATGCCTAGGCGAAAATTCTCTTTCTCCAGGGGTAGGTAATTGCTGAGGTCCAATATGCATCAAGCGATCGAAGGGCTGAAGATAATAGGCTAGTAACAAGCCTGTCAAAATAATGGAGATTCCGTAACTGATAAATTTTCGTTTTCTTATCGCATAAGGAATTAGCAGGTAAGCATTGACATAGAATAGGATTAAAAAACAGCCTGTGAAAATCCAAAATGCCGGTGCAAAAAGTATTTCCTTAATTTCCAATTGACCGTTGTTAAAAAATAGTACTGGAAAGGATAAGAAAATAAGCCAGGCGAGTCCATGGATCAATATGGAGATTTGTTTTTGTCCTAAGATACGTTTTGATGTGCTATCAGCAGATTTGTCCATGGAGCTTGCTATTTTAGCTTTTATAAAAGGGGACTCTGATCCTAAAAATACACAAAAAGATTAGATCGTATTTTTAAAATGTTAAAATATACATCTCATTTTATAATAGTTCATTTAAATGGAAAGGAATAATGGTCAATTATTGCTGTTTTTTTACACAATCGATTGATATACATTTCCTTTCTTTTTCTGTAAATCTAAGCCTTATCTTCATCCAATAATCCAGTTTCACAAACCGATACCATCTTTATTCAATAGTAAAGTGCAACAGAAAGATAGCTGAAAAATTGAGTTTCAGAATAGCTAAAGGAGTTTGGTTTCGTGAAGTATTCGAGTATAGCAGCATCTCGAATTCATGGCAAGCATTAATAACCGCAGGTAGTATAACTAGCCTAGGTTTGATATATAAATTGATAAAAAAAATAAAGTATGAAAAGAAAACACTTTATCCAGTATCTCTTTATGGGAGCTTTATCCTGCCTTTCGATAAACAGTATAGCGCAGACAGTAGGGAAGACTTATGCCGTACCACTTGCTGGGAATGCATTCATTACCGCCGGACAAGCTGGTGAAGCGGAAATTTCCGGTCGTAATGGCCTTGTAAAATGGTCAAGCGATCAGGAAGTGGTATCGGTTTATTTTAGGGCTCAAAAGGCGGGGAAATTGACTTTGAAACTGAAGGCAAAAAACGATGCTGGAAAATCCAAAATAGCAGTAGACGCTTTAGGAAAAAAGGCGATCGTGAATGTGGAAAGTACTGAGCTGTCGGAAACAGCGCCTCTGTCCATTGATGTAAAGTCGCCCGGCTACGTTCAGGTTAATTTAAAAGGCTTAAGTAAGTCGGGAAGCAATTTTGCCAATGTAACCGAATTGCTTGTGAGCGGCGAAGCGGCTTCAGAAGGTCTTCTATTTTCCAATGATCCTGAGTATTACTATTGGTCCAGAAGAGGCCCTTCTTGTCATCTAAATTATACTGTTCCTACGGAGGGTAATGTTAGTTACTATTATAACGAAGTAACCGTCCCTCAAGGTGAAGATAAAGTTGGTTCCTATTTTATGGCGAATGGTTTTGGCGAAGGCTACTTTGGTATACAGGTTAATTCAGAAACCGAGCGACGTATCTTATTTTCCGTCTGGAGTCCATTCCACACAGATGATCCGAAAAGTATTCCAGATGAGCAAAAAATCCATCTACTAAAAAAAGGAAAGGATGTGCATTCGGGTGAGTTTGGAAATGAAGGGTCAGGCGGACAGAGTTACCGTAAGTACTTTTGGAAAGCAGGGGTAACCTATAAGTTTCTCTTGAAAGGCGTGCCCGATGGAAAAGGGAATACTGATTATACGGCTTGGTTTTTTGTACCCGAAGAGCATGCATGGAATGTGATCGCAAGCTTCAAACGTCCGCAGACAAACACCTACCTGAAACGATTCCATAGTTTCTTAGAGAACTTTAGTCCTAATCAAGGCTACCTGGGTAGAAAGGTTGAGTTTGGCAATCAATGGGTCTATGATGGACAATGGAAAGCTGTACAGGAGGCTTCTTTCAGTGTCGATAATACCTATCGTGCAAATCAACGCATTGATGCAATCGGCGGCATTACCAAAAACGGATACTTCCTTAGAAATGGTGGTTTCTTTAATGACGTTGTTAAGCCAGGAAGTAAGTTTGAATTCCGGAATAAAAATAATGCACCGAAAATTGATTTTGACAAACTGCCTTAATCAAAAAGGAATAAAGACAATGTCTTTTTGTCGCTCAAAGTTTGTCCTAAACACAAAAGAGTCGCATTTTAATGCGACTCTTTTGTGTTTAGGACAGCCTTCAATTTATTTTTCAGACAGTTTGATATCACGTTCTACCGAAACATTATCTCCGGTAACAGCATTACCATCCTTATCTACTAGAGTCAATTTTACTTTATTGTTGCCCATTGGCAGGCCTTTTATCTCATATGGCCCCCATTTGTCCAATGTAAATGTCTGGCCGTTGATATCTGCAATTACCTTGTTGCCGTCTGGAGCAAGTTTGGTATTGACTACGTAAAAATCTAACAGGAGATTTTTTGTTTCATCTCCTTTATACTCACCTTTAGGTCGAGAATAGAAAAGTGATGGTTCCTTTGGTGTTGCATCTGTCGTCAATTTACCCGTTGCATCAATCTTAAATTTTACCAATTTAGAAGCTTCAGTGGTTTTTATGGATTCATGATAGGATCTTGATAAAAATGAGAGCAGGTAATGTTCCGAATTTAACGGTACTGTTACAGAGTTCTCGGGCTTGTAAAGAGCCGTGTAAGGTTTATTGTCTAAAATAAAATGAATATGTTGTCCATCATGCGAATTTGCCATATGGGCAGCATGGGCATCATCGGTCATCTCAGTCAATTTGAAATTCTTAATCGCATATTTTACAGTTACTTTTGCGGAGTCTGTTCCTACCTTTTCTGCAGTGATCGAGGCGATCTGCAGATCAGCTCCAGGAAATTCTTTCGAGTCTGCAATCGGACTAACGGTGATTGAGTCCATTTTTTGTGCAGTATTTGTGTCGATACTGCTGCTTGAGTCAGCTCCACCTGTACTTTTCGTAGAAGAGTTGTTACACCCAACAGCGCCTACTAGGAGTGCTACTGCAGCAGTAACACCTGTAATTCTGTAATACTTCATAATTTTTTTGTTTAATTTTTTAATCATTCAGCATCTTAAGTAACAGTCTATGTTCCTATTTTGTTTGTAATAAGGTTAAAAATAGGCCGTTTGGGCTACTCATTGAAGTTTAATACACAGTGAATTAAATATTTTTAAAAAAATAGTCATATTAGATGTAATAAATCGATCTGCTGAAATGTCTTGATTATATAAAAGGCACGGGTGATATTGAGATGGAGCATAAGCCGATTAAAAATTAAAATAGAGTAAGTCTCAATATTGACGATAACATGAATCAAGAGCAATTTAAAAATACCGTTTTCATCCATAAGGATAAGCTATTTCGCTTTGCGAAACGGATCTTGATTGATGATGACGAGGCTTTTGATGCGGTACAAAATGTGATGATGCGGTTGTGGCAATTAAAAGATCAGTTGCTTCAATATAAAAATATGGAAGCCTTCTGCATGCAGAGTGTGAAAAATGAAGCACTCAATCGTTTAAAAAGAGAAAAGGTCCGAGCGGATTTTGTTGAACAGCATCAGGTTGTTGCGATGACCGAACATACCGTTGGGAATACGAAAGAAATTATTCTGGAGATGATCAATTCTCTTCCCGAAAAACAACGGCTTGTTATGCATCTGCGCGATGTTGAGGATTATGATATCGATGAAATCGGTGAAGTATTGGAGATGGGGGAGTCTGCAGTCAGAGTTAATCTGATGCGTGCAAGACAGAAGGTAAAAGAACAATTGACAAAATTATTCGATTATGAAACTACGCGGATTTATTCAGGTAAAAAATAAACCCGATTGTTTCATCTTCTTTGAAAATAAGATATACAGTGATGAAAGATAAGAAATTAAAAGAATTGGAAGAGAAGTACTTTAATGGCCAGTCGTCATTAGAGGAAGAAAGAGTATTGAAAAACTCGGATAATGCTTTTTTTCAATCATTGAATCAGGAAAAAAATAAGACAATGGACTGGTCCTTTGAGGACTTCCAAAGTGAGATCAATGATGATAAGAAACGTACTGTGTGGTGGAATAATAGCTGGATAAAATATGTAGCAGCAGCCATGTTGGTAATGGCTATTGGAATTGCACTATTCCTAAATCAGGAACCAACAACGCGAGTACCGGTACTTGCCGAAAAGGAAATGAAAGAGCTAAAATCCGCGGACAAGAAGCTGATCGAACATCAAAATGAAGAAACGGTAGTTTCCAATTCTAATGATAGCTTCCGTTCGGTGAAAAGCGGTAAGACGTTACAGATCGCAGAAACGGTCAAACGCCCTAAAGTGAAAAAACAAGCGAAGGAATGGACTGAAAAGAAGGAAATAGTTGCTGAAGGTCTGCAGTCAGTCGAAAGTGAATCCTACCGGGCAGATTATGTTGTTTTGAATGGGAAACCTGTCGCGAACGAACAGGAAGCTGTTGAACTGACCCTAAAATCTTTAGGCTTACTGGCAAATAATTTGGAAAATGGTGTAGATAAAGCAATGAATATAAAACAAATGTCAATAACGATTAACTAAAATAAAATGAAAGGTTTTTTAATAGCTTGCCTTCTACTTGTAGCAAGTATGGCAAATGCACAAATTTCAAAATTGGATAAACTTTTTGAACAATATCAAGGAAAGAAAGGTGTAACAACACTCAAAATCGGGGCGCCGATGTTCAAACTATTGGGTAATTTGAAAATTGACGATGAGGATATGCAGACAATTACACCACTACTTAAGAATGTTAAATCGTTGCGGATGCTGATCGTTGAGGATGGAGAAGATAAAGCCCTAACAGGCATTATTCGGGGGGCAGTGTCAAATTTAAAATATGAAGAACTTATGTCGCTCAATAGTGATGGGCAAGATATCAGGTTCATGGTGGAAAATATGTCCGCAAATGCCGATATCCTAAACAATCTGTTACTTACAATCAATGGAGATGGGCAAAACCTATTTATGATCCTGGACGGGGCTATACCGTTGAAAGATGTGACTAGCTTGGTCAACGAAGGGAATAATAAAGTGAATAAGAACAAAGGAGATAACAACAAAAAGTAGACAATTATGAAAAGATTACTAACCTTGTTGTGCCTAGTTGGCGTTCTTTTCTCCATGCAATCATGCATGATAAAAAAAGCGTCCAATATGGACTTCGTCAGTCGGTCTAATGTATCTGACGATGCTGAGATTGTTGCGATTAATTTACCGATGTGGTTAACAAAACCCTTTATGAAAAAAGCCTTAAAGGATGATAACGATGAAGATGCCCGTGCAATGGCCGAAATTGTAAAGAAATTGAAGAAGTTCAGAATGCTAACACTTTCAAATAATGATAAAACAAAGAATGCGCGTATTTTGGACGATTACCATAAGTTTTTAAAGAAAAATAAATTTGAGGAACTTCTGGTTATTAACACCGATGGCCAGGAAATTTCGCTAAATGCTCGTATTGATAAGAACAATGTCATTCAGCGGGTTTCTTTACTGGTCCATGATGATGAAGATGAAAGTGTATTTATGGATATCAAAGGTAAGTTTTCGTTGGATGAACTTATCGCCGGATTAAATAAGATGAAATCCAAAGATAAGAAGTTGGCAAACAAACTTTAATAAGTACGTTGATTCAAACCGAAACTTCCGCTAACCTATAAAAAAAGCCCTCCAGTATATTACTGGAGGGCTTTTTTTATAGTAGTTTGATTTTTATGCACTAAAGACAATGTCCAACGCATCGAAAATATGTTTTTTTGCCTGGTCAAGATCCGCTGCTGTATGTGCATCAGAAACGAAACCTACTTCATAGCCTGAAGGGCCAAAATAAACGCCGCGATTTAACAACTCACGGTGCATAATTTTATAAGATTCCATCGATTTAGGATCGATTTCACTCGCTTTTTTAATTTCTTGCTGTTCTGTAAATGCAAACCAAAAAATAGAAGCAACATGGAAAAGTTGAACTTTATATCCTTTCTCAGCAATATAAGTACGCATATCATTGACGAAAGCCTCTGTTTTGGCATTTAAATTTGTGTAGAAATCCTTTTGAGCCAAGATACCCAATGCCGCAATGCCGGCAGCCATAGCAACTGGATTTCCGGATAAAGTTCCTGCTTGGTAGACTGCACCATCAGGAGATATACAGGCCATCAATTCTTTTGAGGCTCCATAAGCACCGACAGGCATTCCGCCACCAATAATTTTTCCGTAGGTAATAATATCAGGTTGTACATCATAGTAAGCTGAAGCACCTTCAAAACCAATACGGAATCCTGTGATCACTTCATCCATAATCAACATTGCACCATGTTCTTTGGTGATATTACGTAAGAAGTGAACATAATCCTTAGATTGCAACAATAAACCATTGTTTGCAGGTATACCCTCAATGATAACTGCCGCAATCTGATCTTTAAACGCTGCAAAAGCAGCTTCTAAAGCTTGCTTATCGTTTAATTCGATAACAATGGTTTCGTCTGCAAATGCTTTAGGTACACCGGCCGAAGATGTCTCACCAAAGGTTACCAGGCCAGAACCAGCTTTTACCAAAAGAGAATCGGAGTGCCCATGATAACAGCCATCAAATTTGATGATCTTATCACGTTTCGTATAACCTCTAGCCAAACGGATAGCAGACATTACAGCCTCGGTGCCAGAACTGACAAAGCGAATTTTCTCAATAAATCTATTGTTTTCGATAATCAACTCAGCCAGTTGGTTCTCCAACGCAGTAGGAGCGCCAAAACTTAAGCCTTTCCCGAGTTGTGCCGCTACTGCTTCACGAACTTGATCATTATTGTGCCCTAAAATTAGGGGACCCCATGAACAACAAAAATCGATGAATTCATTGCCGTTCGCATCCCAAAGATGTGCCTTATCGCCACGTTCAATAAATAATGGGGTACCATATACGGATTTGAAGGCCCTAACAGGAGAGTTTACGCCTCCAGGGAAATATTGTTTTGCTTTTTCAAATAGCTCAGCAGATTTTGCTCTTGAAATATCAGGTGCTTGCATAGTCTATGTATTTGAATGCGAAGTTATCTTTTTTTGAGAAGATAAGTCTCATAGAAACGTAAGGAATCCATAATAGCCTGATATTAGCTATTTAAATTGAGTAATAGTTTCCTTTTTTAGCAATTGTATTTCCTGTTGATTGACAAACAGGATAATCTCATTGGCTGACTTAATTTCAATCTCAAAAGCCGTCTTGTTATCATTATATTTTCCAAAAAGGTTTGGACTAAAAAAGTACCCACTGAATTTTTTGCTATCTAATATTGCAAAATTGCCCACTTTTTGATGAACTGAAGTTGGGGGACTTTGAGGGTTTGAATTTGAAAAGGTGAAAAAGGCGTCGCCATTCTGATTAAATGTGATTGATTTCAGTTTAGCGTTGGCCGCAATCCAATTGCCTTCTAAAAAGGAGTAAAATGTATGTTCATGTACGGAAGGAGCCGATAACAGGAAACTGCTGATTATAATACTTTTTAACATAATAAGGTGGATTATAATTTTCTGTTTGACCGCAATGTAATAAAAAGGTTTAAATAATATTTTAAAAAAAGCAGAAGCTCGGAAATGAATTCCCGAGCTTCTGTTAGTTATATTCCGATTATCGAAGATAATTTGGAAGTTGTTAAATAAAACCTTTCTCCAATACTTCTTTGGAGTGGTAGGATAGGATTGCTGTAGCGCCAGCACGTCTGAAGCTCAATAACGTTTCTAGAATGACACGTTCGTCTAACCAGCCGTTTTGAATAGCCGCCTTTAACATCGCATATTCTCCGCTGACATTATACACCGCAATTGGCAGATCGAAGTTGTCTGCAAGAAGTTTAACGATATCTAAGTAGGGAAGTCCTGGTTTTACCATCAGAAAATCTGCTCCTTCCTGTGCATCGAGCTGTGCTTCGATAAGCGCCTCTTTTGCATTGGCAGGATTCATCTGGTAGGTCTTTTTATCGCCATGCTTGGGCGCCGAGCCTAAGGCATCTCTAAAAGGACCATAATAGGCCGAAGCATATTTTGCCGTATAGGACATCAAAGAAACGTTTGTAAAACCATTATGGTCCAATAGCTCACGGATGTAACCGATGCGGCCATCCATCATATCTGATGGAGCAATGATATCTGCACCTGATTGCGCATGTGCCAAAGCCATCTTGCCCAATACCTCTAATGTCTCATCGTTTAGGATCTCACCGTTTTCGACAATTCCATCGTGCCCATCACTGCTGTAAGGGTCCATAGCAACATCCGTTACGATACAAGCTTCCGGAAAATTTTTCTTTACAGCTGCAATCGCACGTAAGTATAAACTTCCATCACGGTAGCTTTCTGTAGCATATTTGTCTTTTAAGGACTCTTCAATGTTAGGGAAAAGATCAAATGAGCGTAAGCCCAACTTTAGGCAACTTTCCACTTCTTTCAATAGATTGTCTATTGAATAGCGATAGATGCCAGGCATCGATTTAACCTCAGTTTTTTGATTTTGCCCATCGACGATAAAAAGTGGGAAAATCAAATTTGACGCGTCTAAACGTGTCTCTTGAATCATGTCGCGAATCACGGCAGATTTACGATTTCTTCTCGGACGTTGTAACATTATATTAAGATTATTTATGATCTAT
>NZ_CAXYKD010000016.1:0-29745 GCF_964277905.1 uncultured Sphingobacterium sp. | reverse complement strand
CAGACCCTTTCTCTTAGCGTTTATTTGTACAGTAATTTTTATGTTTCCTATCGTTTCCTCTTTTTTGTTTCGTCATCCAATGTTTTTAAAGACTATTGGATTTTCACTGTACGACGCCAATTTTTATGTTGAACCCTTCTTTCGAAAGGTAGCTTGTAGCCGTTTTGTATTATAAGAACAGCTGTCGATGTAAAATAGTTTTAAAAATAAATGTTTCGATGTTTTAAATTGACATTTTTGAAATAAGCTCTTACTCGTTAGACATTATTATCGAATTTCTAATTTAAATATCTCTTCGCTGTTTTTTCTATTAGCAATTTGATATCATCATAGCGGGCGATGCTCAAAAGCCAATCTTCAGGTATACTTTCCAGCCCATAGTACAAACCAGCTAATCCGCCCGCGATCGCAGCCCCGGTGTCTGTATCTTCACCAAGGTTTACAATAGATAATACCGTGTCTTTATAGTTGTCTTTTTCCATAAAAAGCCATAGGCTTGATTCTAGACTATCGATCACATAACCGCTGGACCTTAATTGATTATGTGTCTTAGATCTGATGTCATGCAAAATGGTGCTATTAAAATGAATTATTTCTGACTCAGGGAAATTGATGTCCGCCCAGAACTTTGAAACTTGATTCCGCATTTCAGCATAAGCCTGCTCTTTGGCCAAACCAAGCAAAATGAGTTCGGCTAATTTAAGATAGATAAAACATGCCATTGCAGCGCGTATGTGCTTATGCGTTAGGGCGGAAATTTCCCAAATTTTCTCGAATTGTTCCGACGGACTAAGTCCTTTGATCTCAAATAAAAGGGGTAATATTCTCATTAACGAACCATTGCCGTTGTCTTGTTCTCTCGCCCGATATTTTAGCAAATGTAGCTCTCCGAATTGCCCGGATCCGATAATATCTTTAAGCTCACCGATCGATTTAGCCGTGGTGATACCGATATCAAAGACTTCTCCTCTTGCTGTCCACAGCTTACCTTCCTTCCAAGCTATAAATTTCTTGGAGATATCTACCAAATCATATCCACCCAACAGCGAGTCTGCAAGACACAAGGTTAAAGATGTATCATCTGACCAGGTACCCATAGGTTGATTATGGCTGCCAAATCCGATCATTTCGGTAGCTGGATTTTTTAGCATTTCTTCTTTCGAACTGAATTCAAAAGGTACACCAAATGCATCACCAACCGCAATGCCAAACAATGCTCCATACATTTTATTTTTCGCTTGATTAGCAGCTGTATTAGACTGTATATTCATAAATAATTTGATCGTTGATTCATATCAATATAATAAAAAATATTCACCTCCCCATTTCCGCCATTCACCGAGTTTTCCCGATCGTTAGTCTAAAGCCGATAGGCTAGGAGCGTATTGTGTTGTAGTTTTGAGTCAACAAATAAGAACAACAGAACTAACACTATAAAATAAAGACATTATGAAAACGCTAGTAAAAACATTCGCAGCAGCAGCCTTAATCGCAGTATCTACATTCGCTATGGCAGCTGAAGGACCTGGAGCAAAATCAACAAAAGCAAACGTTAACCTTTCCACCGCAGATTTCGCTGTAGAGCACTACGTTGCGGTAACTACAGAGGGCGAATCAGCAGGAGTGGAGCAGTTATTCGCCGCCGATTTCAATCAAAAGATCCAAGCTACCAATGCGCAGTCTAACAGCCGTAGCGAAGTGGTTAAATCCTTGAAAAAGCAAAAAGGCGAAAAGCTAAACTGTACAGTAAGCACTGATATCATCGAGGAATCGGCAGACTACATGGTCGCTAAAGTAACCTTGAAATTTGAAAACTTCACCAAGACTGATTTAGTTACCTTGGAGCGTGTGGGCAATGACTGGAAAGTATCCAAATCGATCAATTCGTATAAGTAGTATCCAATAACTGGTGGTTTGCCAATCATAAAAAGACAAACCACTAGTGAATCATATGTTTATTAAGGCCACGTCGTGAGATGTGGCTTTTTTTATGCAGCTAAGGAACCTATTCCTTTTGTTTCTGCATTATTCCAAATTGAACATGTTGATTGCTGTCTGGCGTTTTACTTACATAGGTGTCCCAAATATGTTTTGTCACAGCTTTTAAAGATTTATTGAGTCGGACTGGGTGATATCCCGGGCCTGTAAAAAACTCAACTTCATTGTCGATTTTTGAATACCAGATATTCCCAATGTCTTTCACCCTTAAGATGTCAGGCGGTGTGATTTTACGAAAATGCTCTAGTCTATCCTGATCTAATCCAATAACCTGATACGCTTGTGTTTTGTCTTGGCAATCGACCTGAATATATTTTTCGCCATCCCAGCACATGCAATCTTTGGGAGTCAAAAAATGTATTGTAATAAAAATAGCAATAATGAAAGAAGTAGCTCCGGTAAATCTTAAGGTATGTCTATTTAAAAATGGTTTTTTCTGCGAGTCTGATTCATTTTTATTTCTTTGGCTTTCATCAACCCCTTCTGAACTAATTAACTTACTTGTGTCAACATGGTCTATATCCACATTGGTTTTCTGATGATCTCCTTTCGAAATAACAGACTCGTTTTGGCTATTACCTTCTCCGTTAATAGATGTGGAGGGGCCCTTTTTAGCATCATCTTCAACAGGTGGACCATTCTTTTCTAAAGGTGGGTCATTCTCAATTTGTATGGGCTTATGATCATAATTAAGGCGAAATGGACGCGGTTGATAATCCACAAGTACAGCTAATAATTTGACAAGAAGCTCATCTGGGTTTTCTGTTTCCCGTAAAATAAACTTCTGTAAAGCTCTTAACCATCCTGTTTTATAATTGTAGATAGCATCTTCTAAACTTTTCTCCTTTTTAAGTGGATCAAAGAATTTTTGTAAGACCTGAATATCGGTTTCTGGTAACCCTTCGGATAATCTAATTAAGCAGTAATCTCTCAAGTTTGCAGGTGAGGGACTGGCCAATAATTCATCCATTTCTTGTTTGCTTTTCTTTTCCTCATAGAGGGAAAGAACCCTTTCTTTAAATATGTTAAACGTCGGCATGGCTACAAATTTAGGTTCTATTTCTATCAGTATTTACGGAATCCCGTAAGTCAACACCTTATCAATATATCGGTATTTATCGAATTTTTAGAATTCTATCAGTCTTTTCCGTATTGTCGGAATCATTTGATAAAAAGGGTTTTAACGGCTATAACTTTGTTCTCGAAGTCAGGTGGTAAATCAATTAAAATATAAACTAAGATACTAATCTGATTTCACAATGAGAAGATCTCGCGGTAGTCTTTAGCCGGTTTGGGAAGCAGCTTCTGCCTCCCGCGATTGACACTCTTACTTCCCAAAAAATTCAGAAGGCCTTCTGAAAACATTTGTAGCAAACCCGTGCATGGTGCACGGGAACTACTCATTTTTTTCAACTTTTTAAATTTTTTGAATCATGTGGAGTTTAATATTATATTTTCTATTTGGAATCGGTCAACCGTCTAATGCACAACCTAGCGCTGGAACACCAACAGTACAGACTGCAGATACTCCGCCGCCAAATCCTGGTGATGATGGAGATGGTGGAGATAAAGGTAATGTAAGACCGCCAAACCCATAACATAATTAAGGAGTAGGTAAGCCACCTACTCCTTTTTTGTTAAAATTTAACTGTTGTTATCTTGGTCGAAAATCAATAAATTCGATTAAAAATTTGGCCGTGTATAAATTACCTATCCTTCTATTTTTCCCAATTGGTATTTTAATGTCTTGTAACCAGAAAAAGGGAAATACGTTAAAACAGCCTGAAAATTTATATTATGAATGGGCCATGTCATCACTTAAAACGGGAAAATCAGATAGTTCATTTTTTTATTTTGAGAAAGCAAAAGAGCAATATTTATTAAATAATGATAGCCTAAATGTCGCTCGTTGCCTAATTAATATGGGAATTAATCTATATGATGTAGGAGATTTTTTTGGAGCGCAAGAAACTTCTTTGGAAGCAGTAAAATATTTAGACCCTAAAGATTTGAATGAAAGTAAGTTATTAGGGTATTTGTATAATACAATTGGTAACGCAACGGATGAATTAAAGCATTATGATCAAGCTATTACATATTATCAACAAGCAATCAAATTTTCGATTGATTCAAACGCTACTTTAATTTATAAAAATAACTTGGCAGTTTGTTTGCGAAACGCAAAGCGCTACACGGAGTCCACTACACTGTTAAATTCGATCCTATCCAAAGTTGCAAGTGGCACCACTGAATATGCTAAGTTCTTAAACAATTTGGCTAAGACAAATTGGATGGCCGATGCTGCTTATAATCCAGTACAATTATACCAGAAGGCGCTAAGTATACGTCTCAGAAAAAAAGATCTATGGGGCCAAAATTCTAGTTACGCAAGTCTAGCTCAATATTATGAAAAAAAAAGTGCTGATTCATCGATCTATTATTTGAACAAACAATATGATGTTGCAAAAGTAATTGGAAGTGCGGATGATCAGTTGAATGCATTAAGAGGCCTAATTCAAACTAATTCCTTCAATTCTCAACGGTATCTGTCAACCTATTTGGCGCTCAACGACAGCATCCAGCAAGCCCGCGCCGCCGCCAAAAACCAGTTTGCCCTAATCCGCTACGAAGTGGAAAAAAATAAAGCTGATAACCTGCGGCTGGAAAAGGAAAATGTCGAAAAGCAGAACCGACTGGTCAGACAACGTGCCATTACTGGAGCAAGTATCTTTTTACTCCTGTTGACAGTTGGTGGGGGAACCCTCTGGTACAAACGACGCAAGCAGCGTCTTGAACTCGAAGCCGAGAACAAGGTTAAAGAAACGCAGCTTCATCTTTCAAAGAAGGTACATGATGTGGTGGCAAACGACATTTATCATGTGATGACGGAAGTTGAATATCGAGATGATCTGGATCGTGAAGTGCTGCTTGATAAATTAGAAATTATTTACAATCAATCGCGAGACATCTCACATAATGTCGAGCAACGGCCTACCGTTGAAGTTCCTTATAATGAGCAAATTTCTACATTGCTTAAACCCTATGGTACTAGCGATCGTCGTATATCGATCGTTGGAATTGACGCCGAACAATGGGTTGATGTCAGTAAGCGCATTAAAGAAGAAATAAAACATGTACTTCAGGAACTGATGGTCAATATGAAGAAGCATAGTGGGGCCGAGCGGGTCGTCGTGCGCATTGAAAAATCAGACCAACAGCTTAAAATTTTTTATAAAGATAATGGTGTTGGCCTACCAGCAGAAAGACCTCAGGGAAAAGGTATGGCGAATACGGTTTCCCGTATTGAAAGTCTAGGTGGCGGAATTATCTTTGTCAGTGAACCGGGAGAAGGGCTCAGCATTACTGTCAATATCCCATTAATATAAAGATGATTGTTGTATGTTTAAAAAAGTACTTATTGCCGAAGACCACGATACAGAAAATTTTGCAGTACAAGTAACACTGCGTGACTTGGGAGTAGTTGATCCCGAATATGTTTATTATTGTGATCATGCCCTCGCTTGGATCAAGAATGCTATCCGTGCCGGAGAACCATATGACCTACTTATTACCGACATTAATTTTAAGGATGATGGTTCTGATCAGGAGATTCAGGATGGACTTTCGCTGATTAAAGCAGTTAAATCTATTCAGCAGGATATTAAAGTTGTTGTAATGACCGTGCAAGAGATCACGACAGTAGTCCATGAAATGTTCAAAGAAAAACAAATTGATGGTTATGTTTTGAAGGCACGCCGCGGAAGAGAGCATCTAAAGGAAGCCCTCCAGATGGTGTATCAAGGTAGAACATATCAATCTGCAGATAATAAGAAGGCTGTCCAAGATCTAAATGCATTTGAATTCTCCCAGCTTGACTTACAGATCGTTAATTTATTATATCAAGGTATTCCACAATATCAGATGCCTGAAATACTCAAACAGTTAGGTGCTAAAGCTTCCAGCCTGAGCACAATCGAGAAGCGCCTTAATCTGATGAAAGAATCTTATGGTTTTACCAACAATGCCCAGCTAATTGCACACTGTAGAGATGCTGAGCTGATATAACTTTTTCCATTACGGTTTTCCGTAAAGACTCTTGGGGATATCGTGCTACTTTTGTAAGAAAGGTAAATAGCGAGGTAGGGTTATTTGCTAAAAACGATATCTGATGCATTCAAGATATTTAGTGCCATATTTTAACCAATAAGATGATGAGAAAAGGCTATCGTAGGATAGCCTTTATTTGTTTCATGATTATCTATAAAAGCTGAACTTAAAAGTGGCTGGGGCGAATGCACTATTTTTAATCAGCCTGATTTGAAAAGGTATTGATTGAGTTTAGTGCATAGTAAGCGATTCCATTATCCGGATATTCTTCCAGAATTTCTTCGTAGAACGCCTTTGCTTTTTCGGCTTGCCCAGTCTGCGCATAGCAGAATGCAATATTACAGAGCGCCATTTCCCGATAGCTCATTTTTGAAGCACTAAACATGGTAACTGCCCGATATTTATCTAACCATTCCTTTTTTGTAAAGAAATTGACACTCTGTTTAAAATATTCAATCGCACCGTTAAAATCATTTTGTTTGACTGCTTTCATTCCCTTTTTGTGGCTCTTGGGAATGAGCTGTTGCAATGCTGTTACTAAAATGAAAAAAAGAACTGAGGCGACCACCACGCCCTCAAGTTGGAATAAGAATAAGGAAGCTACCACCAGGACCATCCAGAACACAATAAGGATTAAAACAGCTGGCCAGGACACTGACCTTACAATAGGAACATTTGCACTCATATAGATTAATAAATTGCTGGTTTTTATTTTTCTAAAGGTATCAAAATTTCTTAAAAAATCCTCTTTCAGTATGTCGATGACGTTAAGTTTTAAAGCGGTATTTATCGTATCGCTGCTTATCTCGAGAAAATAGGGTAATTGTTTTATCTAAAGTACTTCTGTTGACAAAACTATTAGACAAAATGATATTAAAAATAAGGTATAAAGTGCTGAAATGTAGTTTACTATTTTTACGTAAAGTCATATTTTGAATATCATGTTAAGATTCTGATTTAATTTTTATGAGCTACGGTTTCCCGTAAAAAAGACTGATTTAATCAAGCTAGTTTTGTTTTAAGCGAGTTGGCAATGTTTTAATCAATGCTTAACTGCTGGAGTTAACGATACATTTATTAGCAGATTAATATGGCTATTAACCTACAAAAAGGACAACGGATCGAAGTTGGACTTACAAAAATTACCATAGGATTGGGCTGGGATCCTAATGAAGGAACAGGGAATGATTTTGACTTAGATGCATCCGCATTTATGATTGATCAATTCAAACAGATACCAGCTGAACCTTTTTTTATTTTTTATGGAAATACAGATTCTCCTGATGGCGCACTTCATCATACAGGTGATGATCCAACCGGTGGCAATAGTGCCAACGGAGATGATGAAAGTATCCAAGTTGATTTATCAAAAGTAGACTCCCGAATTACAGAGATATCCTTTGTCGTTACTATTCATGATGCTACTGCCCGCAGGCAAAATTATGGACAGGTAAGAAATTCTTACATACGAATCGTAGATGATAGCAATGGACAAGAAGTTGCGAAATACGAATTAGGAGAAGATTTTTCTCTTGAAACTGCCGTTGAGTTCGGGCGTCTTTATCGTCGCAATGATAGCTGGAAATTTGAAGCTTCTGGTATGGGCTATAAAGAAGATCTAGCCTTCTTCCTGTCAAAATATTATAAAGGACAAATTATAAAATAATATAGATTATGGCTATTAACCTAGAGAAAATCACCCTTGAAAAGAAAGGTGACTCGCATTTTATTGACTTATCAAAAAAAGGTAATCCAATTACACAGGAGATCAATATCAATTTGAATTGGTCAAAAGGAACAAAAAAGGGAATATTTGGAAGTTTATTCAGTAAGGATATCGACCTGGATCTGGGATGTTTCTATGAGTTGAATAACGGAGAGAAAACTGTTATCGATGGTCTTCAGTTTTCCGGTGGCAAGGGAGGGACCAAGGATCGTTTGACCCGGCAAGGACGTTATGTGGCTGAACCCTGGATATGGCATACTGGTGATGATAGAGGGAGCAGCTCTGGTTCCGGCGAAAATATCATTGTAAATCCGGCTGGACTCAAAGACCTGAAACGGATGGTTATCTACTGTTTCATTTACGAAGGGGCAGCACGTTGGCAAGAAACAAATGGTGTTGTCACTGTAAAGGTCCCTGGTAATGCGGAAATAGAAGTACAGATGGGAGCACAATCCAGTCACAGCAAATTCTGTGCGATTGCTGAAATACTCTTTTCTCAAAATTCAATCACTGTCAGAAAGCTGGTGACTTTCCATAATTCGCATGGAGACTGTGACAAGGCTTACCGATGGGGAATGCAATGGACGGCCGGATCAAAATAGGAAATCATTATGGTTATTGATACGTCATTATTTGAACACTATTCTTTTGATCTATGGCTTACACTCATCAAATCAAATCCTCATTTCAAACAAAAGAGAAATATGTTGCTACGGGATTTCTTTTGCGTCGATAAAAAGATCGGGGATATAGATAAAGTCGTCCGGCATTACGATATTTTGAGTAATCAGATCAGTGAGATAACAGGAAAACATATAGATCGTGAGTTTATCTATTGTTTGATTTTAAGTGAATTAGGAGTTGATCTCGATACAGATCTCAAAGAGCGTTTGACGGAATTCACGAGGGAAGTCGATATTCTTTTTTGGGAATATAAGCCTGTTCTCCTGAATGATAATCAGAAAAGCGTATTCGAAACAATAGTTTCCAAGGGGAAGACCCTAAGTCTTTTAAGCAATACTGCATTTCTAGACGGTACCGTGTTACGTCGGGTACTCGAATATTATGAGCTATCGGATTTCTTCTCTTTTCAACTTTATTCAGATGAAATAGGGGTTTGCAAGCCAAATAATACAGCTTTTGAACTTGTTTTCCAAAAAATAAGACAACAGCGAACGATCAAGAAAAAAGATATTGTCCATATAGGTGATAATCAAAAAGCAGATTATAATGGCGCTATCAATTATGGTTTTAACGCAATATTAATCCAATAAATTATGATGTACAGATATAGCTTACATCATGTTGAACATCAGCATGTATGTCCTTTTTCAGAAATGGAATACAGTCGCTTTAAGTTTGGAGAGACGATTTATGCCGAGAAGTTTGCAAAAGAACTGTGCATGGGTTTTTTGGCAAAGCATAAGAATTTGATTCTCGAACAAGAAGAGATTATTTTACTGCCTAGCCCATATAACTCCATTCCGACAGCATCCAATTTTTTATGTTCCTATTTCAAACGGGAGTTAAATAGATTTTTGTTTCAGCATGGCAAGGCCGCATGCAAAGAAAGTAAGATCCATCGCAAACAGACTTATGTGGAGGACTATGGAAATATGGACTCTGAACAACGCTTGAAACTTATTGCAAACGATACCTATCATTTGGATCGGGATTTTATAGCAGATAGGTTCTGTATTTTTTTAGATGATATCAAAATCACTGGAAGCCACGAACTGACAGTTGAAAAAATACTAAAAGATCATAACGTGCAGGGGACTTTTTTCTTTGTCTATTATGCTGAGCTCGTCAACCAGTCTATCCATCCCAATATTGAGAATAAGTACAATTACTTTGATGTCAAATCACCGGGCGACCTTGTACGGATTATTAACAGTAGTAGTTTTCACTTCAATACACGCTTGGTTAAATATTTACTCTTGTTAAATGAAGTAGATTTTTTCCAGGTCGTCAATCAAATCCCGGTAGAAAAAAGCTGTGAATTGTTCGATCTAGCAATTAGCAATAACTACCATACTATAGTGCATTACCAACAGAATATTATAAAACTAAAACAACATAAATCATGGCAATCAATTTACAAAAAGGGCAAAGAGAGAACATCAATGCACCCAAATTTACAATCGGCCTAGGGTGGGACACCAATAGTTCTTCCACAGGAAGCGCTTTTGACTTGGACGCTTCGGTATTTATTCTTGGAGAAGACAAAAAGATTCTTTCAGATCAACATTTTATTTTTTACAACAACCTAAAATCTCCAAATGAGGCAGTAGTTCATACTGGTGACAATCTTACGGGAGATGGGGATGGAGACGACGAGCAAATCATCGTAGATCTAGCGAAGATTGAAGATACAGCGACAGAAATATGCATCGTCATTACCATTCACGATGCAATATCACGAGGTCAGAACTTTGGACAAGTACGCAATTCCTTTATGCGTATTCTCGACACTGTTTCCAATGAGGAACTATTGAAATACGAATTGGAAGAGGATTTCTCCATAGAGACTGCTGTCGAGTTTGGCCGTATTTATAAACGGAATGGTGAGTGGAAATTTGAAGCTGTGGGTATGGGCATGAAAGGTGGGTTGGAAGATTATTTAAAGAAATACAATTAAGAAATGGGAATTAATCTTCAAAAAGGGCAACGTATCAACCTTCAAAAGGGTAATGGTACAGTATTGCAAAATGTTTGTGTAGGTGTGAACTGGGGAGCTATTGAAAGGAAAAATTGGCTCGGCGGAACAGAGAAAGAAGCGGTAGATCTAGACGCCAGTTGTATTCTTTTCGATGAAGCTAAAAATAATGTTGATGTTGTGTACTTCGGGAGTTTACGATCTAGAGATGGAGCCATTAGTCACAGTGGCGACGATTTGACGGGAGACATGGATGGCGATGATGGCTTGGATAATGAAATCATTACGGTTGATTTTTCTAAGCTTAATAGTCAAGTAACTCATGTCGCGTTTGTGCTCAACAGTTATCGTGGACATGATTTCGGGACTATTCCTTTTGCCTCTATCCGGATTTATGAGGGTACACCTTCCCGGGTCAATGAAGTATTTGCGACCTACAATATTGCTAAAGGTGAGGGCTTTTCTGGGCACGTCTCCATGGTATTGGGCGTATTTTATAAACGCAATGGTGAATGGAAATTTAATGCCATTGGAGAACCAACTAAAGACCGTAAGTTGGAAGAGACTATTAAAACCGTTCAGCAAAAATTTTTATAGTCATGAGAAGACTTCCCGTATATCTATTATTGGATACTTCAGGCTCAATGACCGGAGAACCAATTGAAGCCGTTAAAAACGGTGTACAGATGATGATGCATTCCCTACGTCAAAATCCTCAAGCAATCGAGACCGCTTTTGTCAGTATTATCACTTTTGACTCTGACGCTAGGCAGATTGTACCCTTGACCGATTTGGCATCCTTCCAGATGGTTGATATTAAAGCCTCTGGTGTGACTTCCTTGGGAGCAGCCTTGGCCTTACTTGCTGATAAACTGGAAACAGAGGTAACCACGACCACACTGGAACAGAAAGGTGACTGGAAGCCACTGATTTTCGTTATGACCGACGGTATCCCAACGGATAATTGGCAGCAAGGGTATAGCAAACTAAAGGCTGTTAATAAAGGGTTGATTGTCGGTTGCGCAGCCGGACAGGGGGCTGATGATGCTATTTTAGGACAAATTACTAATTCTGTAGTACGTCTTGACAGTGCAGATTCAGAAAGCATCTCAAAATTCTTTCAATGGGTAACGGCTTCCATATCCACTACGTCGACCAAAGTTGAGGAATCAGGCAAAGAGGTAACTGGATTGGATCAGCTACCACCACCGCCATCGGAGTTAGTTATAGTAGCTTAGTTATGAACAGACGATTATTAGCCTACTTTCTGCTCGACACCTCAGGATCTATGCGTGGTGAGCCCATACAAGCATTGAATAATGGCTTTAATGGGCTCATTAGTATGCTCCGTACGGATCCACAGGCGATGGATTCCTTGCATATCAGTGTCATTACCTTTGATCGTGAAGTTCATAATCTAGTTCCTTTGACCGACTTGGCAAGCTTTCAGCCAGTAGAAATACATTGCCCCGAAAGTGGCCCAACTCATACAGGAGAGGCACTCGAAATGCTGCTTAAAATGATTGAGAATGAACTGGTCAAGGGATCGACCGGACGAAAGGGTGACTGGAAGCCTTTGCTCTTTGTTTTCACCGATGGAAAGCCATCCGATATTCAGAAATATCGGATGTGCATTCCCAAAATCAAAGCAATGGATTTTGGAATTATTGTTGGTTGTGCAGCTGGTCCTAAAGCCGAAGTTTCTTTTTTAAAGGAGCTGACGGATGAAGTTGTCAAATTGGATACCACCGATAGTAATACATTGACAACCTTCTTTCGATGGGTGAGTTCATCAATTGAAATGGGCAGTAAATCTCAAGGTACTGGCGAAATTCTGACACTTCCACCTCCACCGAACGAATTGAATATTATCATTTAAAACTTTGAATTAATCATGAGAAGGTTACCTGTATATTTCTTGATAGATGTATCTGAATCTATGGTCGGCGAACCTATAGAACAAGTACAAGATGGTATTGGTACCGTCATTCAGACACTCAAAACTGATCCTTTTGCACTCGAAACTGTATGGATATCCATCATTGGCTTTGCCGGTAAAAGCAAGGTCATTACACCCTTACAGGATGTGATCACTTTTTATCCGCCAAAATTGCCCATTGGTAGTGGAACCTCGCTGTCCAGTGGATTGACAGAACTGATGCGCTCCATTGATAACGAGTTAATGCCGACGACCTATGAACGAAAAGGTGATTGGAAACCCATTATATTTTTGTTTACGGACGGTGTACCGACAGATGATACAGAAGAATCCATCAAAAAGTGGAATACAGTATACCAACGCAAAGCAAATCTAATCGCGATCTCAATAGGAGATAATACCAACTATGGATTACTGGAGCAACTGACCCCACATGTGTTGCGTTTTAATAATAGCGGTGCGCAGTCATACAAAGAGTTTTTTAAATGGGTGACAGCTTCCATCAAAGCGACAAGTGAGCAAGTGACCAATAGTAATACTGATACAATAAATTTAGCGAAAAGCACTCCTGAGGTGATTGAGAAAGTTGATACAGTTAGAATGCATCAGATCGTGGATGATAATTTTGTCGTGGTTAATGCAAAATGTTCAAATACCGATAAGTCATATCTGATCAAATTTAGGCGTGATATGGAAGATTCAGGTATCATGGACTTATCTACCCGAGTTTATCGTGTACAAGGAGCTTATAAAATAGATGAAAACGCCTATCGTGATTATTCTGGACTTGACAATTCTAACTTGAAGGTATCAACCGACGAGCTGTATGGTAATCCCAATTGTCCTTGTTGCGGTAACCAATTTGGTCTCGCCAGCTGCTCCTGTGGTGGAATACATTGTATCAAAGGTGATGGCGAAAATACATGCCCTTGGTGTGGCAATATTGGCTTTTATGGTGCCTCAGGTGGCGGATTTGATATTAATAGAACTTTAGGTTAATCGTGGAAACAATTTTAAAACAACTGCTGGACGAATTTAACGTAGAGCAGAACAAGGTCGTTGATAATACTCTGGCCAAACTGATGCACAATGCGAAGATCAATGCATTAGCAAGGGGTATTAATTCATTAAAACAGCAGATAATAGCGATATTTCAAATGTATAGAGAGAAGGAAGAATTTAAAGAAGCGCAACTGGTCATTACTAATGCTAATGCGAAAAAACACTATGCGTATAGTTTTGACCTAGCTCAATTTCCCAATATTCGCATCCAACAGATCAAAAATCTGGATAAAGTTGGTTTAACCTTTGATCCGGAGACTTCAAGTATCTGTGGAGTGCCAAACATGGCACTTACGATGGATTTGCACTTGGTTTTTATTAATACTCTAGAAGAAAATCCAACGGAAGACATTAAGATCATCCCATTTATTGTCAATGCTGATCCTAAGGACCTTTGGCTGAATAAACCGAGCAATCAAAATGATCTATACGCCAAGGCGGACAGTGATAAATATGCTGGAGCCTTTCTCGACAAGCGGATAGTTGTTGCCTCACAAAGAGGACGCTCGCATGCACACGAAGGTTCTTTTCGTGATGATCATTTTTATGTGTCTGCACTGCCTGAAGCTTGGGCCGTCGTGGCCGTTGCGGACGGAGCTGGTTCGGCTAAATTTTCCCGGCAAGGATCTAAAATAGCTACAGAATATCTTGTTAAAACTTTCGATAACGAGGTTCTTCTACACGAATTAAACGATTTATGCTTGGCTTACTATACTACCACACCCGCTGAAGCAGTTCCGCCTGTACCAAAAGATGATCAACCTGTTTCCGCGGCCACAACAAATATTGTCAATGAGCCAATTGAAGAGGTTGTTAAAGCCGAAATGACTGCTGAAGAATGCCTGCTCAAGGTCAAATCTTCGATCATCAATATCCTTTACAAATCTGTTCGCGATGTACATGCAAAGCTAGTGGAGTTTGCCAAAGAGGAAGATATTCTATTGAAGGATCTCAATACCACATTGATTTTTGCGCTTGTCAAAAAAAATGATTTTGGCTACGTGGTCCTGACATTTGGTGTCGGCGATTGCCCGATCAATGTTATTATAGACGATCTACAGGAAGTACATTTACTCAATCTGCTCGATATCGGTGAGTTTGGTGGAGGAACCCGTTTCATTACTATGCCAGAGATTTTCAGTCACACTGATATGCCATTACGATTTGCGATCAATAGATTTGATGATTTTTCAAAATTGATGTTGATGACAGATGGGATCTATGATGCCAAATTTATAACAGAAAACAAACTCGAAGATAAAGAAACTTGGAATACGTTTCTACAAGATCTAGGTGGGCAAAATGAAGACGGTGCAAAGGTAGATTTTCTGACAGATGAACATATTAAGGATCAGTTATTGACCTGGCTTGACTTCTGGAGTAAAGGTAACCACGACGATAGAACACTAGCCATAATCTATTAACAGATGAAGACGATAACTATAAAATCCATTATTGATCCGTCTCGTACTTACAAGTATATAGATGACGGCAGTCCCAAACAAGGTGGTGTTAAGGATGTCTATTTCGCACCCAATAGAAAGTACGTGGTTGCTTTTTTTCGAAACACCCTTGACTTCAATCAGCGGGATCGGATAAAGCGTATTGTCACGTTATATTTAGACAATATTAAGAATGGTAGTGCAGGTGATTATTTCTTGCAGGAAATCTACCGCTGGCCTTATGATGCGGTAGAACAGGATGGCAAGACAGGCGTCATTGTACCTATCTATGATACCAAATTTTTCTTTGCAAAGGGTTATGGTGCCAATTCGATGATAAAAGGAGGGGAGAAAGTTGGAAAGTGGTTTACTGCACCATCCTTTCGGCATCAACAATATCCGCTCGCCTTGGATAAGTCCGAATTAGGCGATTGGCTAAGTTATTTTCAAATTGCTATTAATATTTGTCGGGGCGTCAAGAAAATGCATCAAATGGGGCTTGCCCATTCAGATCTATCCTATAATAATGTGCTTATTGATCCTGTTAGTAAGTCTGCCAATATCATTGATTTGGATGGTTTGGTTGTCCCAGGATTGTACCCTCCTGAGGTGATTGGTACAGCCGATTTTATTGCCCCAGAGGTATTAAAGACCAAACACCTTAAACTTAATGATCCCGATCGGGTACTGCCTAATCAGAAGACAGATCTTCATGCCCTGGCAGTGCTGATTTATATGTATCTGTTGCGACGGCACCCACTGCGGGGTGGTAAGATTTGGGATCTTGATGCCGAAAAAGATGAACTAATGGCGATGGGAGAAAAAGCCCTGTTTGTTGAGCATCCTACTGATCGAATGAATGCTGTTAAGACCGATCAGCTGAGAAAATGGGAATCCTTCTGGGGAAATCCTAATAAGCTTTCCTACACCAAAACGGGACCTTATCTGGCCGATCTGTTTAAACGGGCTTTTATCGATGGCCTGCACAACCCTATGTTGCGTCCCATTGCCAACGAGTGGGAGACTGCGTTATTGAAAACAGTAGACCTTATTCAGCCGTGCAATAATCCACAATGTGATGAGAAGTGGTACGTATTTGACAATTCTACCAAACCTATCTGTCCATTTTGTGGTACAGCGCACAAAGGAAGCCTTCCCGTCATCGATCTCTATTTTAAATTTAAAGATACTGTATGGAAACCCGAAGGACATCGGCTAATGGTCTATCACAATCAATATCTTTTCAAATGGCATGTATCCCGTAAAGTGATACGGAATGAAAGCCTTATCGCTGAGGATAAGAAACCAGTTGGGTATTTCACCTATTACCAAAATAAATGGATGCTAGTCAACCAAAACCTGCAGGGGATGAAGGACCTGACTGAGCAAAAAGATGTACCAATTAATTCAATGGTTGAATTGACTGACGGCAAAAAGATTTTACTGTCCAATGAGGAGGGTGGAAGGTTATTATTTATCACGCTAACTAATCAATAATTTATAAAAATGGAACAAAGTATTTTACAATTACATCCTGGTCTAATTTGGGGATTTGGGTTGACAGTCATTATCATGCTGTTACTGGATTTGGGTGTTTTCAACAAAAAGAGCCATATTGTTTCTTCCAAAGAAGCGACTATATGGACAGTGGTTTGGATTTCGTTGGCAATGATTTTCTCCGGTGTTGTCTATTATGTATTTAATCAGGATGCTGGAGGGCATGCTACTGCAATAGAAAAGTTTACCCAGTTCCAGGCAGCTTACTGGATAGAAAAAGCCTTGTCAGTAGATAATTTATTTGTGTTTATCTTGGTATTTTCTTACTTCAAAGTGCCACGTGAATTACATCACAAAGTACTCTTCTGGGGGATTTTGGGCGCATTGCTCTTTCGGGCGATCTTCATCTTTGCAGGCGTAGGCCTAATTAATGTAACATATCTTAATCCGATACTAGATTTCTTTGGTGTGACCGCTCTACCTTGGAATATCAATCTTGTGTTGACAGCCTTTGGTTTGTTTCTAGTTTTTGCAGGGATCAAATCTTGGGGAAGTGGTGATGACGATGAAGATGAGGATTTTAGCGAAACAGCAGGTGCGCGATTGGTGAAGAAATTCTGGAAGGTATCTGATAATTATGATCAAGGAAAGTTTTTTACTGTTCAGAACGGGATGAAACTTGCAACCCCGCTTTTGGTTGTTGTTGCCGTAATTGAATTTACAGATGTGTTATTTGCGGTCGACTCTATCCCTGCTATTTTTGCTATTTCGAAGGATCCCTTTATTCTTTACACATCCAACATCTTTGCCATACTTGGACTTCGGTCGCTCTATTTTCTACTGTCCAATTTTATCCATATGTTCAGCAAACTTCCTTACGGGCTCTCGGTAATCTTAACGTTCATTGGTGTCAAAATGATCATCTCGCCTTGGTATCATATCCCTTCACCAGTTTCTTTGGGCATTGTAGGGGGAATTCTTATTTTATCTGTTTTGGTATCCATACTATTTCCTGAAAAGGGAGCAGATGAAAAGATCTCGGTATAATGAAAAAGCTAGCCAGAGTCAGAAAAAGATGGCAAATACTGGTTGCCATCTTTTTCATATTACCTTTATTTATTAATTGCGGAAGTGAACAGCCGACTGAGGTCACTCAACAAAATTTTATTAGTGCCTCTAGGGAAGGGAAGTCTAATCTTCCACTTCAGGAGGCAATGATCAACCGGTGGCAACAAAAAGAAGTTTATGTTACGAAGGTTATTGATGGCGATACTTTCTGGGTTAATAATGGTAGTGAAAAATTTAAGGTCAGATTTATAGGAATTGATGCACCAGAGACGCGCAATTCCCGAGGAAAATTAAAGGGACCATATGCAAAGGAAGCAAAAGAATATGTGCGACAGCTAACCGAAAATAAGTGGGTTAAGCTTGAATTTGATGTTCAGAAAAAGGACCGATATCATCGGTTGCTGGCCTACATCTATTTGCAGGATGGAACTTTTCTGAATGCTGATTTAGTGAAAAGCGGATTTGCTGTTGTAGATACCTATCCTCCTAATGTGAAGCATACAAACCTGTTTGTAAAGCTTCAGCATGAGGCAAGAGAAAGTAAGAAGGGTGTATGGGCTTATTAAAGTAAAATGTGTCACTACGGGAAACCGTAAAATAAGATGCGCTGATCCGATTATTTTTGATGTATTATGAAATTGATAAGCCTATTATTTATTATCCTCTTGCGGTTTGATGGTACCACAGCTTCGCTAGTGAAAGAAAGTTCAGATAAGAATACAGTATACGTTTGTGGTAGTGGCAAAGGGAAGCGATATCACCTCAATGAAAACTGTAGAGGATTAAAGTCGTGCAGTGCCAAAACCATCAAGACAACACGGGAGCAAGCACAAAAAGAAGGTAAAACCCTTTGCGGTTGGGAAGATTAAAGAAACCACTTATTGCTAACAAAACTATTTTATTATGGATTCTAAAGATGAGATTCGTCAGTTCGCAAAACGAGTTGACTATTTTAGCAATGGGCGAGATGCAAAACCCAAGCGACGATTTCGTTCGTTTTTTTGCGAAGCAAGCCTATCCAAGTGTTGTTACAGCAAAGGTTTTGGAACAGTTTACGCCATTGGTAAAACGGGTGTTTACACAGATTGTGAACGACCAGATCGCCGAAAGACTAAAAAGCGCACTCAAAAAAGAAACCGAAGCCGAAGAAAAGAATACTACTATAGCTCCAGTAGAACCTGAGGCACTGATTGTCACAACTGAAGAAGAGATTGAGGGATACCTGATCATTAAATCTATTTTGCGTAAAGAGATCGAGGTAGGTCGCATATTTATGCGTGATAATCAGTCCTACTGCGGTATCTTACTAGATGATAACAATCGCAAACCGATCTGTCGATTCTATTTTACGCCCAATCGCCTGCGTATCGGGTTGTTTGACAAAGACAAAAAGGAGGCTAAATATGATCTAGATTCATTGGATGATATCTACAAATATTCAGAGCAGATCGTGGAAACCGTCATTAACTATTAATCAGCTGTGTTATGAAAAAGTATCTATTGTTATTTCTTATTTCATTTTTATCTATGGCCTGTAAAAAAGCTGAATCGGAATACGATACATATGGTTATGAAACAGAATGTGATGAATGTGACATTAACTATGTTGATGATCTAGGGACTACGGTTTATGTGAATGGTCATAAAGGAACATGGAAGAAAGATTTTCCACGCTCGGTATTCACAGAGATGAAAGTGACCGTCACTGCGCGACAATCGAATTCGAATACTGTGTCTGCTCATATTATAAAAGACGGTAAGCGGTTGGTTTCGAAGTCAGGCAATTCCAGTGTTACTGTTAGACATATCGTAAAAAGTTCGGGATCAACTAAACCTGTTTCGAGCATCTGTGGTGCTCCAACCCAAAAAGGAGGACCGTGTCAGCGAAAAGTGTCAGGTGGGGGAAGGTGCTGGCAGCATAAATAAAGATTCAGGACTGAATAAAGGTTGTTCAATCAAGCCTTATTGAACAACCTTTAAAAAGCCAATTACCTACATTCGGATAGGTTTAACAGATTATTGTTTACAGTGTATATGACTTTCTCAGTTATCTTCGGCTTTTTGTATTGATTTAGTTCGCAAAAATATAGATAGGTATGCTTTTTAAGTTCCATCCCTAAACTATTTACAACAACCTCTCCGCGATCTCCGCCTCGCCAACCACTACACCGCCTTTCAGGTACATCATCCGCTCACCACTTTTATAATCTGTGATTATGTCAAAGTGACCATTACAGGTTCTCATGCGTGAAAGCAATGCTTTCCTACCTGCCCTAAAGCCTTTATGTTTAGTTACGTCAAATACATATTTAGAGCAGCTATGCCTAAATATACACTTACGTCTTCTTTCCGGTGGGATGATCAACCAATACAACCGGATCGCGGTCAATAGGAGAGACTTCATGGCCTTGAAAATACCACCATCTGTCTTGCCGTCGTATATCCAGGTTTATTATTAAAGCAACCATTTTCGGCATGTACATAAGTTGTGACGCTTTCTAGTCTTACATAGTTCCATCCTCCTGATGCACCCTGATTAATCAGGTTTTCTAATTGTTCTGCTACTTGATCCGATGTGCCTGTCCTTGGGTCTATCGATGCTACAAAGGGTACTACTTTGTATTCCATAATATCAGTATTTGATTGGGTTAATGATTTAATTAAAGTTATGTTATAAAGTAATGAAAACCAATGTGTTTTGAGTTTTGTTGCAATCCATTTTACAATATTGTCAATTTTAAGAATAAAAAATTACAGATTATTACGGCTTCCCGTAAAAGTTATGCCTGTGCACCAGGTGGCTAGCTACTGTATTAAAGAACATGTCAAGATGAGGAATGCTTTTGCATTTTATCTGACCTCTGGAGACTGGCTTTTACGAACCAAGATCAGTATTTTTAATACACTGAGTTTTGCCAATGAGCAGTTTTAAGATCCTATCAAAGGCACTTTGCAGTTTGATGTGTCCGATCTGGTGCTGATTAAGCCCAGCGGGCGAAATCAGGTCCGCTTGCAAAGGCTGAAAAACAAATTGGATAAGCAAGAGATCGATGGCATCAAAAGATCGATTTTGGCCATTGGCGATGCTCCGGTTGTCTTAGGTGACTGGCAACGATCGGTGTATTTTTTGTAGAGCGGAGGATCTCGGCGAGTCAATTCAGATAACATGATATCAATATGAGTTTTTTACATCCATTTCTCTAAAATCAGGAATAACGGTATTATGTTTGTTTTTCGAAAAGACTTACTTGTTTATATATTTCTTTATTATCGGCGAAAAACGCCGATAATATAAGTTTTGTTAAATAAATAAGTTTATGTATATTTGATTTATCGGCGTTTTTCGCCGATAAATTTAAATAGTTTAAACATGAATATGTATTCTCAGAGAAGGAAAGATGTGTTAAAATTAGTGCCGGAGGGAGCTTTGGTTACCAGATCTTGGCTACAGCAGAATGATCTCACAGGCCATGCGATCGATAATTTATTGAAGAGTCGACTATTGGAAACTGTGAAAAATGGAGTATATAAACGTGAAGGGGCAGAAGTGGAATGGGGGGATATTGTCTATTTCCTGCAGAAACAGCTAGATACAGATCTAACCATTGGAGGCCTATCGGCTTTAGAACTTCAGAAACTGACCCATTATCTCCCGATGTCTAATCAACGCTTGATTCATTTATATGGCCGGGATAATCTTCCCATATGGATAAATAACCTTACAACAGGGATCAAATTTCTTAAGCATAGTTCTGGCTATTTATTTGGTAATAGTTTTGAAGATGAAAGGCCGCTAGCATTACTTGAGTTTACTAGAGCTTTCAGTTGGAAAAATACAAAGGAAGGCTTACGTATATCCATTCCTGAAAGAGCTATTTTGGAAGTGATGAATCAAGTTCCCCAAAATATATCATTTGAACATGCGGATGAATTAATGCAAGGATTAAATACGCTTTCTCCTAGGACACTCCAAAGATTATTGGAACTGTGCACAAATATCAAAGTTCGCAGGCTTTTCTTTTACCTTGCCGAGCGTCAAAATCATACCTGGTTTACAAAACTTCAATCTGAGAAAATAGATTTTGGATCTGGTAATCGTGTGATCGTCACAGGTGGGAAACTAAATAAGAAATATAAAATAACTGTTCCTGATTTTTATGAGTAAGAAAGAAGAATATGCCGAGCAGGTCCGTTTATTGATCCGATTGTTACCTATAATCGATAAAGAAGACTGTTTTGCACTTAAAGGCGGTACGGCTATTAATTTGTTTTTATAGAGATTTGCCAAGGCTTTCCGTAGACATCGATTTGTTGTATCTGCCAATGGAGGATCGCGACGCCTATCTTGAAAATATCAGAGCTGCATTAGCGAGAATAACAGATTCCATAAAGAAATCGATTGCAGGTGCCCAAGTTCAAAATACAACACTACAACAGGATAATTCTTTACGAATAATAGTTTCACTTAATGATGTTCGTGTTAAAATAGAACTATCTCCTGTTATACGTGGAAGCCTTTTCCCAGCTGTCAGAATGGAAGTGCGACCGCAGGTTGAAAAAGAATTTGGTTATGCTGAAATGCTAGTTGCATCACACCCAGATCTGTATGCTGGTAAACTTTGCGCTGCCCTAGATCGTCAACATCCCCGTGATTTGTTTGATGTAAAACAGTTATACGAAAATGAAGGATTAACGGAAGAATTACGAAAAACATTTCTTGTATTTTTAATAAGTCATTTTCGACCGATGGCAGAACTGCTTAATCCAAACCGAAAAGATATCTCAGGTATATATGAAATGGAGTTTGCGCAAATGGCAGAAATTGAAGTTTCTTTAGAGGAGCTACTTTCTGTACGGGAGAAACTGATTGCAGATATCAACAAGGAGATGACTGATAGTGAACGTAAATTTTTACTCTCTGTCAAAAATAAGACACCTGATTGGGCACTCTTAGGATTGGACGCAGCTTTAGTCTCGGAACTTCCTTCAGTGAAATGGAGATTAATCAATTTAAATAAAATGTCAGAGAATAAACACGTTACCGCTTACAAAAATCTAGAAGCTGTCCTATATCCTTAAAGTCAAGCTGAATAGGAGAGATATGGCTTTTTTACGTCAAAAGGGCCTGATTTCCATCAGACCCTTTCTGTTAGCGTTTATTTGTACAATAATTTTTATGTTTCCTATCGTTTCCTCTTTTTTGTTTCGTCATCCAATGCTTTTAAAGACTATTGGATTTTCACTGTACGACGCCAATTTTTATGTTGAACCTTTCTTTCGAAAGGTAGCTTGTAGCCGGTTTGTATTGTAAGAACAACAGTCAATTTGAAATAGTTTTATTGGAGTAATTTTTTTTGATAACTTGATATGACGGCAGCTGTCTCAATAAAGTATTGTAAAAGCACACAGCATTTCAACCGTAGGATTACTGTTATATGAAAAATCGTTATATCGTTACGCCAAAAGACAAAAGGGCAGAAGAGTTATTGGATTTTAATGAAGCTGGAGATCATCATTTGATCCAGTTAGTTCTCTCAGAGTCGCAATTTTATCAATTAGATGCTTTTGGTGTATTTTCAGATTTGAATAATATGCTAGGCTGTTTAATAGATGATTTTGAAGACGATGCTATTACGAATAAGCAACAGCTGGAGGAAGGGTTAAAATATTTAAAAAATGTAAGGTTAAAAGATGATCGTATTCAGGAGCTTATGGAAGAAATTATTTGCCTGTTTGAAGAAGCTGTGAAAAGGCAAACTGGCGTTTATTTTTTCTTTTAATAGGAACTTGGTTATTTTTAAATTGCTAAAATAAAATTCACCTCCCTATTCCCACCATTCACCGAGTTTTTCCGATCGTTAGTCTAATGTCGATAGGCTAGGAGCGTATTGTGTTGTAGTTTTGAGTCAACAAATAAGAACAACAGAACTAACACAATAAAATAAAGACATTATGAGAACACTAGTAAAAACATTCGCAGCAGCAGCACTAATCGCGGTATCAACTTTCGCTATGGCAGCTGAAGGACCTGGAGCAAAAGCAACAAAAGTAAACGTTAACCTTTCCACAGCAGACTTCGCTCTAGAGCACTATGTGGCGGTAACTACGGAGGGCGAGTCAGCAGGAGTAGAGCAGTTATTCGCATCTGATTTTAATCAAAAGATCCAAGCAACAAATGCGCAGTCTAATAGCCGTAGCGAAGTGGTTAAATCCTTGAAAAAACAAAAAGGCGAAAAGCTAAACTGTACAGTAAGCACCGATATTTTAGAAGAATCAGCTGATTATATGGTAGCGAAAGTGACTCTAAAGTTTGAAAACTTCACCAAAACAGATTTAGTTACCTTGGAGCATGTGGGGAATGACTGGAAAGTATCCAAATCAATCAATTCGTATAAATAGTATCTAATAACTAGTGGTTTGTCAGCTCAGGCAGACTACAAACCACTAGTGAATCATATGTTTATTAAGGCCACGTCGTGAGATGTGGCTTTTTTGTTTCTGTATCTGAAAAATTGACTTACGCCAATCTTCCCACAAGAAATGTTAATCTAATGATAGCAATCTCAGATTTTTCATTTATCTCGACAGGATCTGTAAGCTGTTTGATCTCTGTACCATCGACAAATATCACATACAAACCGTCTTTATGCGCCAATAGCGCAGTAGAAATAGCTTTATCGACATCTATCAATGTCAAGTTGTGAATTTCTCCAAAAGCTATTTTTCCTTGCTCGGCTTGTTCTTGAATCTGCTGTGGATTAAGGAATGTCGCCAGCTCCATTTTCTGTCGTTTTTGGTTATATTTTTCCACCTCTGTAGTGACACAAGCAGCAATGAGTGATTGCAGTGTTTTCGGTACAGAAGAGAGCTGAAATGGGATGTGATGTACTTTTTTCTTTCCTAATCGCTTTAACTGTATAATTAGTCGCATTTGCTATTGATGGTATAAGATAAAAGTATGGATATTCAATGGTTTACTTTTCATATGAATATCCATACCCGAATTATGCGTTGATCTGGGCTAATATAGTCGGATCCTTAATCTGGTTATCTTGAGCCAGGTACCTCATTTTACTGATGATTTCGGCCGACTTTGGATCGTCATCAACAAAAGGTAAAAATACTCTTCCGCGATGTTGACTATGCACGGGAATAATCGCAAGCTGTCGACCATTTTTGCTTACCATTCCACTTCCCAGATGAATGGAATAATCGCCAAGTTCGCCCTTGATCAGAATATGACGTTCTTTCACTTCGACATTTTTTAATCCGAATAATAGCGCGCTCTCCCGTGCTAGCACCCCTCGCATCTGCAAGCTGCTGTGACTTGCTTCGGGGTCCACCTCACCAACATGTGCCACACTGACGATCAGATCAATATCCCGCATGACCTCCGAAAAAATAACTGGATCTATTGCAGGGATCGGAACAAGCTCATTATTCTTTATCGCGTGGAAACAGACGAGTTCCAACGTAGGTGCCTCTACATCCGAAGGAGTATACCAATCGGCCATGGCGTACATGGTAACCAGATAACCTTCCTTATGGAAAACTTTCTGTAGCCCCTCTTCATAACTGACTGTCCAACCTCTGCCGCGCAATAAAGCAATTGTTTTTTGAGGCTGAATCTGATGACCTTGATAACGTGACGAACGGGTTAACTGTTCAATCTCATCTGAAGTTGGAATGTATAACTCTCTAAATACTTGCTTAAAAGGTTGTTGGATGGCAGTGCTGAATAGATGACGTTGATATAGATCCCATTGTACTGCTTCAAATAAATCATAGGGATGCGCAATGACCAGTTTGTCATCTTCTTTTAGCGTAACAATTTTTCCGTCTGCATTGATCAGCCTACCATCATTCCAGAAACCCGATTCCTGGGTACTTGGTACATAAAGTACCAATTTGCTCAACATGGCGTTGACAATCGGGTGCTCCATGATTTGTTCCAATTCCTTTAGCGCGTATTCATCACGTCGTAACATCGAGTTTTCCAGCGCTAATTTCGTTCTGGAAAACTGTTTGGTGAGATAAGACTTCCCTTGTTTTAAGGCTTCAATTTCTTTGTTCTTTTTATATTTATCGGGCAGACTCTTAATTGATTTTCCGTTTCTGGATAATAACAATTCTGTTTTTCCCTCATTATCAACATGGAGTTGTACCTGCAGATCGTCAATTTCAAGGACTGAATTTTTGAGGATTTCCTGTGTCGCTTTTCTTTCCATGGCCCAGGTAAATCGTACACTGTCCTGAAAACCCGCATTCCGTGCAAGATTGTCCAATCCTATTTCCACAGCATTCTTTTCACTTTCCTGACGCTGGGCTCCGAATTGTTTACTCTCCTTCAGGAATGTTTGCAGGAGGTTGTATCTTTTAAGCAGATCCGATTCTGGATTCGCTTTCGATATTGGTACGAGACCAAGAGCCATTACGTAGTCTTTGTCTCTTTTTTCGTTGATTTTTTGAATTGTTTCGGTCAATTTTGTTTCACCGAGCAATACTGAAGAATATATTTTCACCCTTCTATAACCCATTCCGTCAGACAGGTATTTGGCCGATTCATGGACAGTTTTCCAATTGGATTTGCCCAGGTGCGCATAAACGCGGTGGAACCAATCAATGTCAATAGCTCCTTTTTGAAAATCGTGTCTAGGTATATTGGAATAACGCGACAGTATCGTTTCTTTTTCAGCGTCCATGTAGTCCGTTGTGTGTGCCAGAAACCACCATACAGCTTCTTCCAGACTTGGTATATGCATATAATCACCGAGCCAATTGGCCCATTGTGTTGCATAGCAGGAAACTTCGATCAATCTTTTCTTCTCAATTTTAGTTTTCTTTAACAGTGCCGCGAACTCACCATATTCCTCTTCTTCGGTTGGGATGCTCTTTTTGAGAATATGGCTAAAGGTCTGCTTCTTTGAGACATCAATACCATAACTATACCCGCGATTAAAATTGTCTTTCCCCATACGCTGGATGACATCAAAAAAATAAGCCATACCTTCTACAGTCTGAATTTTACCAATAAATGGCGAGGCTTCGGTCGGTATATCTCCACGGTGAAGCTCAAGATCAAGCATATTTTTTTTCAATGACTGATTTATTTCAGGAATGGTAAAGTCCTTTAAGCGATTTGTGTGGTAATTCTGTCCGCCATCCAAAATGAAAAATAGGTCCCTGTCAATTAACGATAAGAAGAGTAAATCATCCGAATTGATCTGTTGCTGTTGATATAATGTAAAGATTAATTTAAAATCCGGAATATTTCTTTTGTTCAAGTGCTCTCCTTCCGATGCTTTTGCTAGGTAGGGGATCAGTTCTCCGATGCTGGCTATAGACTTGTCTGTTGCTAACTGTTGGGCCAGGATATAGAGATCCAATTGATATAATCGGAATAGCTGATCACTAGAATAATAACGATAGTCCCCGTCGTCAATTTGATAAAAAAGTGTACGGATCAGGTCCGTCCAATACATATCGGGACTATAGAAATGGTGCTGATTTTTGAAATTTTGCTTTTTTAAATCGTCAGGGAAATCAGCTAGGGCATCTTCCAAAATATCCAATTTGTATGCGGCCCATGTAGACCTGTCTACAGATACAGCTGCAATACGATTCAGAATTCTGGTAATTTTTTCTGAATCACTGAAATAAAAGTACTCTGCCTTTTCGGTTTTAATCGATTTAAATTCGGGTAGGTATATTTCTTTAAATTCTTTAAGCCCTTCGTGCTGGTTATCGTCATGGTAACGCCCATATAAATAGCGTATTGCTGCATGGATCTCAAAGTCGTTTAATTCAGCTTGTTTATACCATTCCTTCCAGACATGTGCCAATGGTAGGTTGTCCAGCCTTTGTTCATCTGTGGCATCCTGGTCAAGACGCTTTAATCCCTGGAGGCTATTTTCAAGTAAAGTTGTTTCCTGTGATCCCTGATACCCTTCGAAGCTGTATTCATATTTTCTATTACGGTCAAATAAATCGAACAGATGGTTAATGGCGTTAGTCACCTTATCCACATTGATGAGGTTTTGAAATAGAAAACGATTTTGCCTAAAAGAGAGCAGCTTTTTCTTCGGTCTTAGAAATTGAATCTCCGGAATTTTGAAATCCGTGAGCTTGGCGTAATCAATGGCTCCGAAACCGTTCAGTAATCCGTTTTGTGGTGTTCCCGAAGCCGTATTTAATTTTTCGAGAAATACTTCTTCATTTCTATTGAGTTTTCTTAGGTGGTAGTTTTCGCTTTGTTCTTTTACAAATGATCCCCATGATTCACGTTTATGAAGGATTGTTAATATTTCCAATGCCGCCAGTCGCTGATCGATATTGCTGGAGCTGATAAGTCGCAGAATTACATCTTTTAGCGTTTCGTCTTTTTGAAGGATCAACAATTGGATGGTAGCCTTACGTTGATCTTTTCCTTTTCTGGACAGTATAAGTTCAAGCTGAGCAATATCATCGGCAAAAAGCTCGGTTGCGCGCATTAGTTTTAGTCCGGTCGCAGCAACCGTGGTATTGCGGTCCACTATAGCCTGACGTATAACCTGCCGTTGCCAATCATTTTCTTCGAGCTGCAGTTTATCTTCTGTTTGATTTTGATCATATTGCGAGGAGTAGCTATACGCAAGATAATCGGGAAACAGTTTACGCATCAATTTCTCGCGTGAACCCGAAGGAACTGCGCTCAGATTAGCCGATAATTTGATGAATTGTTGAGGCTGACCGTATTCAATAATTACGTTATAAAAATGGTCAGGTTTGATGGTGTAAGATAACCAGGGGAATCCTCTTTCTGAAAACGTTTTGCCTACAGTCGGAACAGAAGAGGCTGATTGTACGATCTTGTCGAAGAGTTTGTCCGAAAGAGCGTGAGGGAGCAAGAGGGGCGATATCCAATAATCGAGCTCGATATTTTCGCCAGAATGCTCTTCAGCATAACTTATTAGTTCCGTATCTGACCACTGGGTTTGTTGAATAAAATACAAACAGATGATCTTTTTGACCAGCGGAGTATCTGCTGCAAACACCAGCTCGAAAGCTGCATGATTGGCAATGTTGACATCTTTAATCCCAAGGCTCCACAGTGCTACGTAGAGTTCGAGGTAATCTTCGCTCTTTAGTGCGGCCTCAACTTGATCAGGCCGTTCAAAAAAATCAAGCGACAGTTGAAGAACGCGGGTAATCGTATTCTTTTTAGGCGCATCCCAACCAAACCCAAACCAGGTATCTACCGCTCTGACCACAGCCGAAAAACGCGATAGGTCGTGATCCAATATCACTTTGATGAAGTGTTTTAATGCAGCTATAGAGGTGTAGTCAAGAGTTTCGAGAATAGTCTGCCTCAATCCTTCCTGCTGTTGCGCTGCCAGTAGCAACTTTTCAACCAGGAGGTGACATGCTTTATTATCCGTCAAAAGTAGTCCTCTGATCAGTTCTTTAGAAACGCCACCGATTTCATCCTCTCCGATAAATATTTCTTCGAGTATAGGATAGTATGTTGGGAGGTTTTCTTCCACAATGATGGAATAAAATATCCCTTTATAGGCAACATTTTGATAAACATCATATTTTAACTGGTCAGTAATATCCATTGAATTGAATCCCGAAGCCCCACCAGTGTAGACCGCTTGTAAAATATGGAGTTTTGCCTGGGTATAGCTCACTGTTGGATCTATACGGAATGGCCGTCTGCTGTAGCCTTCCTGAAAGGGCAAGTCGCTGAGTAAATTCCATATCCGTGCAATATAAGGAGCTAGTACCTGACCAAATAATAGCTTAGCTAATTTAAGTCCTTCTTCATTATTCCAGGGGTTTATAGATGCATCAGTTCCAAATTGCTTTTGGTAAGCTTTGAGTGTGGCAAAATGCTCGGAATAATCTCTTACCAATTGATTGATAATAATAAGACCCAAAGTTTTATAGGGTTCAGAAAATTGGTTGAGTTGACTTTTTGTTATTGAAATACGTTCATGCTTTTGAATAAAGTCTTTCGCTTTGTCAGAAGAAATCATAAAAAATACTAAAGTTACATTAATAATATAAGCGCACTATTCTCCTTCTAAAATAGTTATTTGATGTTGAACAAAAAAGCACAAACTTCTTACCTACCTATTTCCGCCACTCACCGAGTTTTCCCGATCGTTAGTCTAATGCCGATAGGCTAGGAGCGTATTGTGTTGTAGTTTTGAGTCAACAAATAAGAACAACAGAACTAACACTATAAAATAAAGACATTATGAAA
>NZ_CAXYKD010000015.1:0-16512 GCF_964277905.1 uncultured Sphingobacterium sp. | reverse complement strand
AATTTCAAGAGTCACCTAAACTCTCTTGACCACTTTCAAAGATTTAAATATGAAGCAAAGTAAAAATGAAGCCGTCTTTCAGGACGAGGTATTGACACGCTTTGAGCTTTTCAAAAGTTTGTTTTTAACATTGCCATTTCAACGTGTTAAAGATACCGGTACTTTATTACCATTTTTTGCAAAGCAATGTGAAAAGGGTGTGGATCAGCATTTAACTCCTGATGAGATCATAAAGAGTTTCTTCGATCAGCATGAAGAATTTTCTTCGGAAGAGCAACGTATTGATTTGTTATTTCGATTTGTTCAATATATAGAGCGTCAGGTTGTTTTATTTGATGCGATTGAAGATTCATCATTTCAGATGGTGGGCCGTGGCGATGATGAAAATGTCTTAGGGGCATTAATTAAAAACGCCGAAGGTAGCGAAGATATGCGCCGTAAGATTGTGTCAAAATTGAAGGATTTTTCTGTACGTCTTGTATTGACTGCACATCCTACTCAATTTTATCCGGGACCGGTATTGGGTATTATCAACGACCTGATCGATGCAATCAAGACCAACGATATTCATAGTATTCACCTGCTGTTACAGCAATTGGGGAAAACGCCTTTCATCAATAAAAATAAACCGACTCCAGTTGATGAGGCTGCGAGCTTAGCTTGGTTTTTGGAAAACGTGTTTTATAAAGTGGCATCGGAGATTCAGTCGTTCATTGATGATGAATTGGATGTCGATACCGAAGAGGTAAAACAATTGATTGAGCTTGGCTTTTGGCCGGGGGGTGACCGAGACGGGAATCCTAACGTAAGTGTTGATAGCACCAAGAAAGTTGCCGCGTTGCTACGTACTATTTTGTTTAGATGTTACTATAGAGATTTCCGTATCGTTAGACGACGCATCACATTTAGAGGTGTGGAGGAGTATATGGAAAATCTGCAGACATTGTTCTACGAAAATAGTTTTAATCCGGTCGAACATCCTGCAGACGAAACCGATAATATCATCACGAATCTAAAAGCAATCAAAAATGTTTTGGAGGAATATCACAACGGGCTTTTTGTAGAGATCGTTGATGATCTACTTCGTAAAGTGATGACTTTTGGTTGTTTCTTTACCACATTGGATATCAGACAAGACAGCCGCATATTACGTGAGGCTACCAATTATCTGATTCAGCACAACCAGGAAAAGACTGGAATGCCATTGGATTATCTGGAGCTTAGTGAAAATGAGAAGCAAAAAGCAATAAGATTCAAAGAACTTGACTTAACGGTGGGAGAGGATGCGGATCCGTTAACGAAAGATACTTCGGGCGTGATAAAATTGTTAAAGGAGATTCAACGTTCCGGTTCTGAGCGAGCTGCACAACGCTTTATCATCAGTAATTGCCAGCAAGCAAGTGATATTTTGGGACTGCGTCAATTATTTTTATGGTCTGGATGGAAGAAGGATGCTTTAACGATCGATTTTGTGCCCTTGTTTGAGACCGTTGATGACTTGACGAGAGCAGCGGACGTGATGAAAACCTTGTACAGTAATAAGGAGTACAAGGCACATTTGAAACGAAGAGGAAACAAACAGACGATTATGTTGGGTTATTCAGATAGTACCAAAGACGGTGGATATCTGATGGCGAACTGGTCGATCTATCGTGCAAAAATCGAACTTACGGCGATATCACGCGAATACGATGTCGATTTGGTGTTTTTTGATGGCCGCGGTGGACCTCCAGCACGTGGTGGTGGTAAAACACAACGTTTTTATGCATCTATGGGTAAGGAGATTGCCAACGATCATATTCAATTGACAATTCAGGGACAAACAATCAGTAGCCAGTACGGATCTTTAGATACAGCGCGGTTTAATATTGAGCAACTTTTGCATGCCGGCATTATTTCAGATTTAAAACAACGTGTGGGCGATACTTTAACCAAGCATCAACAGGAGATCATTGATAAGCTAGCTGAGTTGAGTCATCACAAGTTTATGGATCTACGCACGAATGAATTGTTTTTACCATATTTGGAGACGATGTCGCCATTGAAAGCGTTATCCTCGATCAATATTTCAAGTAGACCTGTAAAACGCAACTCAGGCCGTGAATTGCGACTGGAAGATTTGCGGGCGATTAGTTTTGTAACTTCATGGAGCCAGCTGAAGCAAAATATTCCTGGATTTTATGGTGTCGGAACAGCATTGCAATGGGCTGAAAAAAATAACCTCTGGAAGGACGTACAGCAATTATATGTTTCATCGGGATTTTTCCAGACATTGATCGACAACTGTATGATGTCGATGACAAAGTCAAACTTTGATATTACTGCATACATGAAAGATGATCCTATTTATGGTGATTTTTGGAAAACTTTGTATGCCGAGTACCAGATAACAAAAGAATATTTGTTAAAATTGAGCGGAACCTCAAAATTGATGGAGAACTATCCTGTGGATCGCGAGTCTATTTTAGCGCGCGAGGGAATTGTATTACCGTTATTGGTTATACAGCATTTTGCGATTCGTGCATTGAATTCGGATCAGCTGACTGATGCACAACGTGAAGATTATTCGAAGTTAATAGCGCGTACAATCTTTGGCGTGGTGAATGCCGGAAGAAATGTTGCGTAATTTTTCTTTCTTTTCACGGATAGGGTTTCGGAGAACATATATTTTATCTACTTTTGTATAGTTAACAAAATTGATATGAAGATTAATAAGTTATTTATTGTTGCGGCTTGTGCGGGTACATTATTTGCATCTTGTGGTCAAACAGCTGCAGATAGACAGCGTCAATACTCTAATGCATCCTTAGCGGATGGTGATGCCTTTGCAATGATTAAATTCGTTGGCGAAAATGGAAACTACTTGGTAAATCTTGCCGATGTAGCTGCAAAACAATCTACCTCAGCAGAGGTGAAAAATGTAGCTGCAAAGATTAAAGAAGCTTACGCAACAGTGTTGCCAGAATTAGACAATTTAGCAAAAGAATTGCATGTTGGCGATGCGCAACGTGGTGTACCTGCATTTCAACTTCCAGCTTCAATTGGTTCGGACAGTACAGCGGCATTCAACGATAAAGCATTTTTAGCACTAGTGGTTGAAAAACAAGGTGAGATCAATACAAGATTGTCTCATGAAGAACACAATACAAACAAGGATGTTATTCACCTTTCGGAGGAGTCTTTGAAAAAAGTGGAAGAGATCTATAAATTAGCTGGTGGTAAAGTTGAAGAACACCATCACTAAGAAATAAGGTAAATAGAAGGAAAGGAGTATTCATTAAAATGAATATTCCTTTTTTTATGAGTTTTTTGCTGGCAATAATGGATTTTCTATATGGAATTGTATCAGGTACTGCATTTCGATAGGATACGCTACGCTACCTGTATCCTGAGTTAGTTGATTGTCAGTGAGATAATTTTGTCAGGAAATGAGTTCATATTTTTGAGAAAACAGGAGTTTTAGTTGTTTTACGACAATATCAGCTGTTGTGTGCACAAGAATTCCTTGTGATAATCGTTTGTTATTTGTTAAATTAATGATAACTTAACATTTGTATAACATAGTTTTTAATAACTGTGTTTATTTTAGCGTAATTTAATGAAATCGTATATAAAGTGAGATACGCCGCAATAGATATAGGCTCCAATGCAGTCCGTCTTTTGATAGCTGACATTATAGGACAGAAAGACCAATATAATTTTAAGAAAAATACACTGTTACGTGTTCCACTCCGTTTGGGAGATGACGCGTTTATTCATCAGGAAATTTCACCAAGGAAAGCCGAGAGTTTGATCAAAACGATGAAGGCTTTTCGGGAGTTGATGGATGTGTATCACGTGGAGGATTACATGGCCTGTGCGACGTCGGCCATGCGTGATGCACGAAATGGGGCTGACATTGTTGCGGAGGTCAAGAAAAATGGTATAAACATCGATATTATCGAAGGAGCAAAAGAGGCTGAGATTATTTACAATAGCCATTGGGATAATAAGATGGAAAAGGACAAAGTTTACCTGTACATTGATGTGGGGGGCGGTAGTACTGAATTATCGTTATTCGCTAATGGTGTTTTGGTTAATTCTAAGTCTTTCAACTTGGGTACGATTCGTATTTTAGACAATCAGGATAAGGCAGAAACCTGGGATGAATTGAGGGAATGGGTACGTAGCAATACGCATATGTATAAGCAAGTTGTTGGGATCGGTACCGGTGGTAATATTAATAAGCTTGCACGCCTCTCCAATGAGAAGCTGGATAAACCATTGTCCTATGCCAAATTAAAAGCGGTATATGAACATTTATCTTCCTTTTCTTTAAAAGAGCGCATAATTTTATTGGGGTTAAACGAAGATCGTGCGGATGTTATCATACCTGCGAGTGAAATTTTCCTGACGATTATGAAGTATGGCCGTCTAAAACAAATCATTGTTCCAAGGGTTGGACTTGTCGACGGTGTAATTAGAACCTTGATCAATAGGAATTTAGTGAAATAATGCTTTAAAAAGCAATTTTAGACTTGTAAAAGAGCGAAAAATCTTTATTTTTGTGATACCAAAGGTGAATATGAGCCCAGGTGGCGAAATTGGTAGACGCACCATCTTGAGGGGGTGGCGCTCGCATGGGCGTGGCAGTTCGAATCTGCTCCTGGGCACTTAAGGAGACACTAGTCGTTAGTAGTCTCCTTTTTTTATGAACAAAAATATATCTCACATCCAAGGCATATGATAAATTTGATAATAATAAAGCCTTGTTGGTTTATTTGGATAAAAATTATTCAAAATATTTCTTTGCTCTTCACGTTAGTGTTATTAGGAGGCTCGACAATTGTATCCTTTGTTAATAATGTTACAACTATTAATATTGATTTCAATCCCCTAATGTATTTTCTGTTTTTTCTCTTTGTTTTCCTTATTTCTTTTTTGCTGGATACTTTAATAAAAAGGGAGTCCTTAATTCAGCTGAATTTAGGTGATAAAAATCAGGCGAACGATATCTATTTACAGGTAAATATATATAAAGGATATCCATCATATTGGGGACATTTCATTAAGATGTCTCATTATAATTCAAAAAAGAAATACCTTTTTAGATATGATAGCGATTTTGTTAAAATTATACCAAGAGAACAGATAAAGTATACAAATTGGCACTCTTTAATTTTAGAAAAAACTTCAAAAATATTAAAAGAATCTTTAAATCTATTGTGGGCTATAAATTGATCTTCATGAAAATTAAAACAATAGTATAAATTATCAGTAGTCTAACTGTATATTTAAAAACAGTATGACCGTGTTCAATAACCCAAGTATTATACCTCTCTTTTTTCGATTGCTTTACTGGCATGTTCCCTTTTGAATATAGTATTAACGTGATAATAATAATATAAAATAAAAAAATCATAATAATTTATTATAGTATTCTTCAATAGCATTTTTATGTGAACGAATAATATTTAATCCAGCTTGCTCTATTGTCCTCCAATTTTGAGGTTTAGTGATCAAATTTATTAAATTAGTTCTAGACAAACCAAAAACGCCCAATAGTTGCATTTTTTGTGACGCTTCGGGGTTGCCACCCAGTCCTAGTAACCCTAGTCCATTAGATGGAGCGTCTTTCAAAAATTCATTATCTGTCCAGGTTCCTATCAAATTTATTGGAAGCCTAGTTAACCCAGACTCCCCCATCAAATAAAAAATAAGCACCTCTAAGCTGAGATATCTCTGTTGGTGCTGATGAGCGTACGCTAGCAAATGAAACTATCAGCTCTTTGTGTTTTCAGATTGTGCAGAAACGATCTTATCAAATATAGGTTTATGAACAATGAAATCAACAAAATTATGGTTAAGGATGAAAGATCAATAAATGTCGAATTTTTATGCTTTAACCATGAGATCAATGCTGGATCTTTTAGGCTGATACAATTATCCGTGGAAATCTTCTCAACATTGTTATTAATAATTACTTGATGGTCCGCCTTTATTTCAACTGTTGTCCTTAACCTGTCTTGTCGCGAAACTACCCATACCTTATTATGATTAAAACAAATACTTTCAAGTTGCCCTAGTACAATTTGTTCCGGAGCGATTCTTTTATTTTTATGAAGAACCAAAAAATCGCTATTATCTACTAATACAACACCATAATCGTTCAATGAAATATCAGTTCCCCAATAATCAATTTTTAGGTTAAGCGGTAATTGATACTTTTGATTCAAAGCGGTTTCATCAATTTTGTATTGTACATCTATAAGCCAAAATGCTAGTAAAACTACATTTATAAAAGTAATAATCAGTGCACCAAAAAATGTGATGTATTTTTTCATCTTTTTGATAGTAAGAAATTGATATAATTGTTAAGCCTTATTAAAAAAGAGTTCGTCATTTTTCGATATAATACTTACATGGCTTGCTGATTACTTTTTCCTTATCAAACGCAACAACTTTTAATAGTTTTTCGGTTCGATTTTTTCTTTTTTGACGTTGCTGATTATACAGATCTGTTTAAGGGTAAAAATAGGAGAAATTATTGTACTTGAGCAAGCTTATGTCTATTTGAATGGTTATTGCAGCTAGATCCGACAACGTCAATAAAAATACAAGTAGAACGAAAATAACGTTAATTTTTTCAGTTCCTAATGGACGCAATCGTTGGCAAAATATATTAAACTTTATCGTCTTTTTCAGGATATACCTTTCCAGCTTAGATAAAGCACTCGTGAAGCACGGATATAGCACAGCTATAGTACTGCTTACGCAACTGTCGCGTAAGAATATATGGCAAAGAGAAATGTACAAAAAAGGCACTATATATGTGCTGAAAATTGCCACTTCCAGTATTGTTGTCGCTTGCTCGTGGGTTTATCTTGTATAGATAGGTTTTCCGGGAAACCAGTTAGCGCCATTACCACCACAGGTAAATGCTTTCTGCTTTCTCGATTATTTTCCATTTTCTTATAAAAAGCAATGTTTACGGTTCGCTATTCCAATTTTTGACCCCATTTGCGCTAGTATATTTGGGCATTGTTAACGAATTTGTCCGATGCTGTAATAATTGGGCCGCTGAACTGTAGTTTATTTTGAATCAGATCCCTAAAAATACAAATAATGATAGAGACATACAATGTATAAAAATAAGACTTGCTGGACACGATTAACCTATACAGCACAAACAGTCGTATTGCGAATAATAGACTAACAACCACGAATAATGAAGGGGTTATAGCAAATAATAAATCACCGTAAAATTAGTTAAATGCGTTTCTATTTTTACTTCCATAAAATAAAGACCTGCTTCAAAAGCATGTTATGGTTTAACAAAAAAATAGAAACAATGAAAAAATTAATGATGAGTTTGATGGCGGTTGCGCTGCTATCTACAGTGGCTTCTGCAAAGACAACAGAAAAGGCTCCGAAAGAAAATGTCAATGTTAAAACGACGACTTACCGCCTTCCTAAAACGAACACCCTCGTGAAAGTCACCGAAGAGGTCAAAGAAAGCAAAGGCCAATTAACGCATTGTGTTTTTGTATTGAGTTTTTATGACTATGATACGGCACAATTGGTTGGTACACATACTTCAGACACTTATACGAGTGGTGGTTGTGGATCGTTCTTCAAAGCGTGTAGAGCTTTTTGGGGTGTTTAATGCAGTCGATCGCTCTTGATTTCAACCAGCTGGGAGGCTTCTGCATTTTCACGGTGTTACAAAAGATTAAATCTAAGCGGGGTGAAAACCCCGCTTTTTTGTTTTGGACTGATGAAAAAAAATGTTATCTTCGATTATTATATTTAATTTATCAGATAAAAAAGTGCGAGTGATCCCTTTTTTTAATGATAACGGAATTTGAAACCGAAGAACTTCAATATGCACACTAGAAATTTTTTACTTCTTCTTAGCTCACTGGTATGGCTAAGTTGTACAAAAGATCCCATCGAGCCAAAGGTAGAGCCCCCAGAAGTGGTTCCCACGGATACAACCAAAAATAAACCCACTGTTCCGCCAGATAAGTATGAGATTCGAAAAGTACAGTTACAAATGAGTAAGCTTTTCGCTGATGAAAATATTGATGAAAAGGTGTTCTTGGGGGGACTTTGGAGTCTCAAAGATACCCTTGATGGTCCGCGACTAGAAAGCCTGGAAGCAAAAGCAAAAAAAGTTAAATTCCATTTTTTGTCTTATAACGACGCATCCATAGATTTGGGCTTCTTTGTGCCCAGTTATAAAAATGGTCTTGCTTATGCCAATAAGTTTGAAAAATCGAAACAGGCAAGCAGTATGAATTTCTCCTCCAGTACTTTTGAAGATTATGCCGAAATACAGGGATTTCTTGGTAATTCGAAGGATGTAAAGAAGGCCTTATCCCTTGTGAGACATGCAGATTCAACGACGATCAGTAAACCCAATAGCACACTTCGGATAGGTAATGTCAATAAGCTTACAATATATATTGATTATATGGAGTATTATGAAGCTTACCCAACATCGGAAGTCGCAGCATTAACCCAAGCAGGTTACTCTCCCTATGTGCTTTCTTCGGTGACTTATGGCACCAATATGATTCTGATGGGAGAAACTGATTCAACACGGGCAAAACTCAATACAGCGATAGACAAAATATTGGAAAAGCAAGCACTGGATGATATAGATATCAAAGTCCTCGATTGCAGTAATTTGCTGATCTACTATCGTGGTGGCGGGAAGAACAGTTTTATTCAGTATCCAAAAGGAGCCCAGGCTATTGGGACAGCACTCCGCGATATGCTCCTTTATGTGAGCCAGACGGAAAACATCTTTAATTATCCACTTACTTATGACTTCATGAGCCTCAAGGATTATAGTACGTTAGAGTATTACAATATTTTTGATATTCACGTCAAAAAGGAAAAGTAAACTAATGCTAAAAATATAAAGGGCATATTTTAAAGAAGTTGACTTTCTTAGGTTTGCTTAAATGCATAAAGCAAAAACATAAAAAGGGGATTTAGATCCCCCTTTTTATTGAGTCAATATGTGTTTTTGATCAGTCTAGCGAGCGATTGATCATTAAGCGCCTAATTAAACTTATTTAGTTTCACTCAAGTCTTTTAAAAGCTGCAACGCCGCTGGCCAAGCTTCATTAAAGTAATCGATGTATTCGTCGTTTGTATCAACATCCACTTTCAATAATGTTTGTCCCTCGGTGGCTGAAAAAGAATAGTTTTCTAATGCTCCTGCCCAATCTTCAACAGTTGGTCCGGATAAAATCTCTTGGCCCTTGTCTAAGATGCCAAGGTGGCGAATAGACACATATGAATTTGGAATATATTCAGCAATCTCTGCTACCATTCCGCCTTTTTCACCATTTTCATTGACGCCGGTAAAATGAATTCTTTGTCCCTTTTCCCAAACGCCTTCGAAATCAGAACTCGGATTGAACGCACTGGTCCATTGTTTGTACGTTTCTTTATCGAGCATTGTTTTAAAAACCCGTGACACAGGAGCATCAATCTTAATTTGATAGGTCAATTTCTTCATCTTTCTATTGTTTTGGAAAATTGGGATCTGCTTTTATTTCAGCGATCTGTTTGGTATGACGTGCACAATGTGCAGCAATAAACATCAGGGCTTGGTAACCATCAATTGGACCGGTTGGGGAGTCGCTGACATGATTTCTAAGATCTTCTGCATCAGCTTTTTTGATATAATCAAGTACTGGCTGACGCGCGGCATTGAAATCAGCGAGTGCCGTTTTCACATTTTTATAAATGCCCTCTGGTTGGAGTTCCTTGGGTGCCTGATATTTGTGACTCCTGTCTGTGAGTGCATTCTTGAGATTGTCGTCGGTCATCTTGATCTCTTTCCGCCTTTCAGGTTGTGGATCTTGATCCAGGCCTTTTTTTGCCATGTCAAATATCATTCGTTCTGAACGAATAATATGTTCAAGGCATTGACTGATAGACCATTTGTCAGGCGCTGGTTTAAATTGGAGCTGCGCTTCGCTTAAACCTGCAACCTGCTTTTCAAGTTCCGCAGTTGTTTGGTTAAAGTATTGTAATAGCGAGTCGGTTCCCACATAATTACGTTTTATGCTCTGTTTTTTTAATATCAGCGCAATGTTTTGGTTCTTTTGCTCGAGCAATAATCGTGATTTAGCTGATAATGGAGCTAAGGAAGCAGTTGCTATACTTGCAATTGCTATCATGTTCATAATTAGATTCATAGTTTGATACGTATTAAAATCGTAAAAATAAATGTCACTACTTCTTTACAATTATAACACATTTTTGTTTTCTATATCTTTCCATAAGGCAAGAAAAGGTGGGGAGACCTGTTCTCTAATCAGAAGGTAATAATTCCTTAGATAGTGGCATCAATTGCTGGATAAGTGTCGTATTGTGTAATAAGTGTTTTTTATACATTTATTAAAATAAAACCTTATCTTTAACAGAATAACTAACCTACTATTTGAGTTAATCTATGTTAAATCACAATTATACGCGCTATTTTAGACGTTTACCATTAAAACCTTATGTTTTGGTATGTATCGTGTCTTTATTGGGCACAATTGCTGTAGCACAGCAGACATCGGTATCTAGTCCTGATGGAACTTTGACCGTTAAGTTGGATCTGAAAAATGGCAATCTATTTTATGAGGTTGAACTGGAAGGGAAAACGATGCTGGAAGCTTCTCCGCTTGGGCTCCAAAGCAAGACGATAAATTTAAGTGATAATTTGCATCCAATAGCAGAAAAAAGAGCTGAAATTTCGACCAATTATAACGAGTCAAAAATCAAACGCAGTCAGGTAGCGTATAAAGCGAATGAATTGCGTTATTTGTTGGAGAATGCTTCAAAGCAACAGTTTGAGGTTACTTTCCGTGTTAGCAACAACAATATAGCCTTCCGATATTATGTGCCTCAGGTAGGCGAGCCGGCCAATTTTGCATTAATAAAGGAGGAGAGTGGCTTTAAATTTCCACTCATTACAACAACATTTTTAACAGCCCAAGCGTCCCCGATGATAGGTTGGATGAAAACAAAGCCAAGTTATGAAGAAGAATATCAGGCAGATCAGGCCTTAGGGGTACCTTCGAAGTATGGTGTTGGATATACTTTTCCTGCACTCTTTCATGTTGGGGATCGTGGATGGGTACTTGTTTCGGAAACGGGTGTATCAAGTGCTTATTGTGCATCCAAGTTAAGCGAAGGCACCAAGGATGGTCTTTATAAAATTACTTTCCCGGAGGAAGGGGAGAACAATGGCATTGGACGTGCAGCTCCTACAATTTCATTACCCGGTTATACGCCTTGGCGCACACTGACTATCGGGAGCAATCTAAAACCCATTGTGGAGACGACCATTCCTTTTGATGTTGTTGAGCCGCAGTATCCGGCGTCGAAGAAATACGAATTCGGACGGGCAACGTGGAGTTGGCTGGAATGGCAGGATGGTAGTATTAATTTTGAAGACCAAAAGAAGTTTATTGATCTGTCAGCTTCAATGGGTTATGAATTTGTATTGATCGACAATTGGTGGGATACAAAGATCGGCCACGAAAAAATTGAACAATTGGTGGCTTATGGAAAGGAGCGGGGCGTAGGTATTTGCCTGTGGTATAATTCGAACGGATTCTGGAACGACGCACCGCAAACACCAAAAAATAAAATGAATACTTCGATCGCACGTAAAGCCGAGATGCAATGGATGCAGCGTGTGGGCATTAAAGGAATCAAAGTTGATTTTTTTGGAGGTGATAAACAGGAAACACTTAAGCTTTACGAAGATATTCTTTCGGATGCAAATGATTATGGATTAACAGTAATATTTCATGGATGTACTTTACCGCGGGGTTGGGAGCGTATGTATCCGAATTTCGTGGGTAGCGAAGCTGTATTGGCCTCCGAAAACTTGATTTTCACACAACATGCAAATGATACGGAGGCCTTTAATGCGACTTTACATCCATTTATTCGCAATGCCGTGGCGGCAATGGATTTTGGTCCGGTTTTGCTGAACAAACGTCATAACCGTGAGAATAACGGTGGTACTATTCGCAAAACGACAGAAACATTTCAATTGGCAACCGCGATTTTATTTCAGACTCCAGTGCAAAATTTTGGATTGACACCCAATAATTTACAGGAAATGCCAGCCCATGTGATTGATTTTATGAAACAGGTACCTACAACCTGGGATGAAACAATTTTTATTGATGGTTATCCAGGTAAATATGTCATACTTGCCCGGAGAAAGAGTGATACATGGTATATAGCGGGTATAAATGCCGAGGGCAAAGAAAAGGCTGTATCGGTGAATTTGGCCATGTTAAGTACGGATGCGGTACAGCTAATCGACGATAACATCGCCCGGGAATCAAAACAGAAACAAATTCGACTTTCCAAAACAAAAACCATCAAATTGACATTACAACCGGATGGCGCAGTTGTTTTAATTGGAAAATAAAACAACATAGCTCTTCTGACGAACTGAATCGTTCTTGATTAACTCAGTTAATCAAGACTAAGTGAATCACTCCTGACTAGTGTAAACTTTCTCAAAGCTTCCACTAGTCAGGGCGAAGAGTCCGGATTTCTAGGATCTTGTGACTTGTAGATCCTGCCCCGGCCTTAATTTTTAGTTCTATATTGGTTTTCCCTGTACCATCATTGGGAAGCTGTATACGTATTGTTTTAATGGTTGACTTCTCATCCTTGTCTTCCAGTGTGCTGATGGTTTTACCATCGACCATAACCTCCGTTACCCTTGATGAGTTGTCTGCCAGCAATTTGATGGCTATCAGTTGGGTCTCGGGCGTTACTTTCATCACATAACTAAACCAGTCTTTTGTATCGCGCCAGCGTGTATCGCCGAATGCCCCAGCATTGCTATTTTGCTCGCGAAAAAAGTGATCTGATTCCGGTTGTTGCTCTCCAACGACGACCTTATCGACAGTTTTGGCAGCTAGCGCCAAGCTTTCTATTTCATCACTGTTCATTTTCTCCTGTAACGCCTGTAGTTCCTTTTCTGTTGCTTGAGGCCAATAGATCATATAACGGGAATCATGAATACCGAAAAAGGGTTCTAGTTCCATTTGAATACCTTTTTTTCCCAAATAGAGATCTGAGAGCGTAAAGTGTAAGGGCTTTGATGCTATTGGTTTTACAAGTGTCGGAATATTGTTCGGCTCAGCTTTAAGAATTGGGAGATCACGTAAAGGGATTTGTTTTCCCGATGCAATGTGCCCCATTCGGCTGTCATCGGCCTGAAGTCCCAAAAGATCTTCCTGTCCATTACGGGCACCCAAAACAAGAGGTCCATATAAAATACTATAATAATTGCTTTTATCAGGCAACTGCTCAGTATGTATCCCCATAGGCAATTCAAGACTGACAATATCCCCCTTTCGCCATGTACGTTTGATTTGGATATGCTCATTCGTTGAACTGAAATTGTGGTAACGCTTTCCATTGATCAACACATGCGGAGCTGCTGTCAGCCAGTTGGGTTTACGAATAAACAAGCTGAATGAAGTCGGTTTTTTTGGGTTGATTCGGATGCTTGTATTGGCTTCTGTCGGAAAGTTCGTTTCTTGAATAACTTCCATGTTTTTCTCTTTCCAGTCCAAGCGTGAAGGAATAAACAAATTGACGAATAAGTCATTGTTGCGTTGTGCATAGATCATTTCACCATATTTGGCGTGGTTTTCCATCCCTGATCCAACGCAGCACCACATACTTGTCTGTGTTTGTGAATAAACGCGATAATGCCCCGGACGGATTTGTGTGAAATAAACTAATCCACCATGTTCGGGATGTTGTGTCGATAAGATGTGGTTGTAAAGAGCACGTTCATAAAAATCGAGGTATTTTCCTTGCGGATCAGTTTGGTAGAGCATTTTTGTGAGCCGTAACATATTGTACGTATTGCAGGTTTCAGGTCCCTCAATGCTATGTAACATCTTTGAAAAATCGTCCGTAGGGTTAAAATGCTCACTCACACTATTTCCACCAATAGCAATCGAGCGTTGCTCAACGACATTGTCCCAAAAGTACCGAACAGCCTCAGCCCATTTTTCGTTGTGGGAAAGGTCGGCGATGCGTTTAAAACCGAGAACTTTTGGAATTTGTGTATTTGCGTGCAATCCTGTTAAATGATCTTGATGCGCTAATAAGGGCTCAAGTATGGATTGATGACTGAATTTACGAGCCAGCTCGAGATAAGTTGGGTTTTGGGTAATTGCAGCGACATCAGCAAAGGTTTCGTTCAGTCCACCGTGTTCACTTCGTAACATCTCCTGTATTTGAGCTTCGGAAAGTTGACTAACCAACTTAAGCGCCCAATCAGTCATCTGAATAAGCATGTCTTTCGCAGATTCATTGCCTGTCAACAAGTAGGCGTCTCGTAGGCCAGCATAGGTTTTGTGTATATTATATAGCGGTACCCATTTTCCATTCAAGTTAAAGCTACCGGCGTTGATCTGGCCTTGTTGAATCTCTGTCCAACTAATTTTACCCCCAGGCACCCCGCCAATGTATCCGTTTCCATTTGCTTCCTGACAACGTTTCAAGTTGACCAGCATGTAATCCAGGCGTTCCTTGATGCGAAGATCTCCTGTAGCGGCATACATATGAGCCAGCGCAGATAGATAATGACCTCCGATATGGCCATCTAGTCCTGTATTTTCCCAATTGGTATAAGAGTCTTTTTTAAGCGGTAAATTGGCTTCGCGTAAAAATGGAGCCAACAATCGGTCCGGATCCATTTCCAATAAATAAGTGATATCCAGGTCTTCAGCCTGTTTAAAAACTCCAGGTAACAACCTTACCTCTCTTAAATCGAAATAATTTAATTGAGGAGTTGTTTGAGCAGATAGCGCCAGACAAAATAAGCTTAAGAGAGCACTGTGCAAAAATTTGTTTTTGAAGATCATATGGACTGAAATTATCATTTGTTATTAACAAGATCTGATGAGCTTGTCTGGTTAGCCGTTATGTATAAAAAAGACCGGTAAATCAAAGATATTAAATGTGTTATTTATTTTAAGTGTTTTTTTTACATTTATCTATGCAAAAGAAAAAGGATGAATAGTTTTAAGTTGTATTTATCTGATAGTTAGCATTTTGTTTATTTTGTGTTTAGGGAGGTAAAATCCTGGCCTGCTGATAAGATCGCAATAAAAAAGAGTTGATCCGTTTATTTTTAGCTATACTTGTATATGAATAAAATTAATAGTATTGTTATTTTTTGTGCTTCCAGTTTAGGGAATTCGGCCGTGTATGAAGAGCAAGCCTCCTATGTGGGAAAGGTTTTGGCAGAATACGGTATCCGTTTGGTTTATGGCGGCGGAAGGGTCGGCCTAATGGGGGCTGTTGCGAATGGAGCTCTTGCGCACGGAGGTGAAGTAATAGGTGTGATTCCCGATTTTTTGAATTCGAAAGAAAGAGAGCATAGGGGTGTAACAAAACTGATTACTGTAGATACCATGCATGATCGTAAACGAATTATGAGCGATTATGCCGAAGGGGTTGTTGCTCTTCCGGGCGGTTTTGGTACATTGGAAGAACTTTTTGAAATGATTACATGGGCTCAATTAGGTTTACATAAAAAGCCAGTTGGTTTATTAAACATCAATGGATTTTATAATCATCTAATTCAATTTATTGATCACATGGTCGAAGAAGGGCTTCTTAAGCAGGAAAATAGAGCAATGTTATTGGTCGCTGATACGATTGAAGAGCTGATCGAGAAGATGCAAGAGTATGAAGCACCACTGGTTCCAAAATGGATTGAGAAGGATGAAATTTAGGACTTCAATAAATTCTTATGTCATCTTAATCCCGCTCTTAATTTATGACTAATAGCATTCTTATCGCTTTTTAATTTCGATTTAGAGATTTGTAACAGAATTTCTTATTCCTCCATATGTTACAATCTCGGGGGTTTTTAACCTGTATTTTTATCGTTTCTCCGTTTGGGCTTATTGCTCAAACAGTATCTCAGGATACCATGAAATCGTTCAGAATTGACGAAGTCGAAATTAGTTCGAAGTATTACAAAAGATATAATCCGAAACAACTGTCGGAAGCATTGCGGCTAGAAGCCTCATTGTTAAATATACCACAGCATATTCAAGTGGTGAACAGCGAGATTTTTAGGGATCAAGTGGTACTCAACCTCAATGAAAGTGCTACCCGAAACAGCAGTGGTACATTTCGGGAGAAACGGCATAATGGTATATCTCCAGATATCTATTCCCGTGGAGGCTATATCAGCGCGCAGCGTAATGGTGTTGATATGCGTCCACTGGGAAAAGGGCCTAAGTATCATTTTTTTTCAATGGTTAATTTTTGAACAACATTTTAGAAGAAATGAACAACAATCAATCGAACTAGAGGTGGTACCTTTATTATGGCTAGATGTTAGAGTTGTTTGATCAGCATAAATACAGCGCTGATCTTCGATTCGGGGGAATCCCCTATATTTTAACCGGCTTTGGGATTCCCCTAATTTAAGCGTGGACAGGAGATATTCTT
>NZ_CAXYKD010000014.1:0-10088 GCF_964277905.1 uncultured Sphingobacterium sp. | reverse complement strand
TCCTAAAAGATTGTTGATTTTAGTATAGTTCATAAAATGATAACTGTAAAAAGTATTATTAATACGGCTCGAAAATAAGGATAAGTTAATAAGAAATGAACTTTATTCTGATTTTTTAACACATATTAATTGAAAAAATTTCATTACGCGATCCAATATTGGCTGAAAGGAAAGCATTCCCAAAAGCACGCATGTACTTTTGTGGGCCAACATCTCGATAAAAAAGCTTAGCGTGCATCTCTTTTCAAATCAAAACAAAAATTATTTCTTTGAAAATCAGCCCTAATACACTTTTAAGTTCATTTTTATTTGCAGAAATGAGAATAGTCCGTATATTTGCATCATCAAATGTGAACGACATCATCACGATAGCAATCACTTTTGAATTGTTTGTCCGATAGTATAAGGGTAGTACAACAGTTTTTGGTTCTGTTTGTCTTGGTTCGAATCCAGGTCGGACAACAAACAATAGAAAAGGCTTGCAGATGCAAGCCTTTTCTGCGTTATATGCAAGGCTTATTATTTATAAAAGGGTTTAGATTTTTTTAAATTTACATTTTGATTTTTAAAACAAATCTCTATCTTTGCGTCGTCAAAAAGAGAAAAGCGGAAACGTTGACTTTTTAGAGACATTGTCCGATAGTATAAGGGTAGTACAACAGTTTTTGGTTCTGTTTGTCTTGGTTCGAATCCAGGTCGGACAACTTTTAAAGTTAAGCGTATATGGATTGTGAAAACAATCCATTTTTTTTAATGTTTAACTTTAAAAAACAGTAAGGGAATAAAAATATTGAATAAACGACAATACAATAACCCAACATAAATATACAAAACCATGCCTTTGCAATTCAACACGGTTAAACTATTTGCAGGTTCTGGCACTACAGAACTAGCCGAAAAAATCGCACAATCTTACGGGAAACCACTAGGAGACAAAACATTGTCACGTTTTAGCGACGGTGAGATTCAACCTTTCTACAATGAGTCAGTTCGCGGAAGCGATGTATTCATTATCCAATCTACCAACCAACCTACCGACAATCTTTTTGAATTATTATTGATGACAGATGCAGCGAAGAGAGCTTCAGCGCATTATATCACAGCGGTAGTCCCTTACTTTGGTTTCGCAAGACAAGATCGAAAAGACAAACCAAGAGTTGCTATTGGCGCAAAAATGATCGCCAATCTGTTGACTGCAGCTGGTATCCACCGTATCATGACCATGGACCTGCACGCAGCGCAAATCCAAGGTTTTTTCGATATCCCTGTTGACCATTTGGATGGCTCTATCATTTTTGTTCCTTATATCAAATCGTTAAAACTTCCAAATCTAACGATTGCTTCACCAGATATGGGTGGTTCATACAGAGCACGTACCTTTGCTAAATTTTTCAATGCAGAAGTTATTATCTGTGACAAACGTCGTAAACGTGCAAACGAAATCGAATCGATGTCTATCATCGGTGACGTAACAGGTCAGGACGTTGTTTTAATCGATGATATCTGTGATACTGCTGGTACACTTTCAAAAGCAGCAGCACTGATCATGGAAAATGGTGCAAAATCTGTAAGAGCTGTTTGTACACATGCTGTGTTGTCCGGAAAGGCATATGAAACGATTGAAAACTCGGTATTGTCAGAAATGATCGTAACCGATACCATTCAATTAGATCCAGAAAAAGCAAAACAATCGACCAAAATCAAAGTATTATCAACAGCTGATTTATTTGCAAAAGCAATCACAAGTGTAAATCAGCACTCTTCAATCTCTGATTTATTTGAAGTAGAGTAATCTTTGAGTTTTAGATTCTAGATATTGGACCCTGGTACAGAAAGCATTCAGCTCAACGACCAGGGTCTTTTTTTTGTATTGCGCCACCACCCAATCTTCTCCCAAAAACCAACAAACATTTAAAAACACTCTTCCGCTTGATTCTTATCTTTTAACCACAGGCGAATAGCCCTTTTTATCGCGTATATAGGTTAGCAATTGACTGCTGTCAGCTTCTCCAATAACAGGGGATTTACAGGGGGGTAACAGGGGGTTAGCAGGGGTATAACAGGGGTAAAGCCCTGCTAACCCCCTGTTATACCCCTGTTAAAAGAGTCCTACTCCAGTTTTAATATAGGAAATGGTATCAATTTGGTCATACTTTAGGGTAAATAAGTAGCCTTGAATAGGCATAGTCATGAACATGGAAAAATCGAAAACCTGGAATAAGTATCTGTTTCCGAACTAATAGCGGTCGTATTTTTTTGATAATATCAGAAATTAGATTATCTTTGCACCTCAAATTTATAAAAAATTAAAAGATGAAATCAATTGCTATTAGCGGTTCTGTAAGACAGAACGTAGGGAAAAGAGATGCAAAAGAATTGCGTTACCAAGGTTTAGTACCAGCAGTACTTTACGGTGGTACAGAGCAAACAGCTCTTTCTGTATCCGCAGCTGATTTGAAACCAGTTCTTTACACTGCAGACGTAATCATTGTTGAATTAAACATTGAAGGTCAAACTAAAAGAGCTATCGTTCAAGACGCACAATTCCACCCATTAACTGACCTAGTTACGCACGTTGACTTTTTAGAATTATTTGATGATAAAGAAGTATCATTGAATATTCCTATCAAATTAACAGGAACTTCTCCAGGTGTTAAAATGGGGGGTAAATTAGTTCAAAAATTACGTAATTTACGCGTAAAAGCATTACCTGCAAACCTACCACAAGAAATTGCTGTACCAATGGAATCTTTAGAAGTTGGTAAATCAGTTCGGGTAGGTCAAATTCAATTGGAAAACGCAAAAGTATTAAACAATGCTGATGATACAATCGTATCAGTAATCATGTCTCGTGCATTGCGTCAAGCTGAACAAGAAGCAGCGAAAGCATCTAAAGGTGGTAAAAAATAATCTGAACAAGATTCTTAAAATACTACAGAAAGCACCGAATTTCGGTGCTTTTTTGTTTATTAAAATTTTTATTTTTGCATCATGAATTATCTTATCGTTGGATTGGGCAACATTGGCAGTGAATATGCCGATACACGGCATAATATAGGGTTTATGGTTGCCGACGAGCTTGTCAAACAGGCTGGCGCCAGTTTTTCCTTGCTTAAGTTAGCCTATTATAGCGAATTTAAGCAAAGAGGCCACAACGTCACAGTAATTAAACCCACGACCTACATGAACTTAAGTGGTAAGGCTGTTAACTACTATATGCAACAATGTAAAGTTCCAATTCAGAATGTATTGGTGATTGTGGATGATCTGGCCATTCCATTTGGTTCGCTACGGATGAAACCCAAAGGAAGCAGCGCCGGTCATAACGGACTTAAATCCATTGAACAGCTTTGTGGTGGACAGGTTTATCCGCGCCTACGTTTTGGTATTGGAGACAATTACCCAAAAGGTAGACAAGTGGATTATGTACTTGGCCCTTTTGACAAAGAGGAACAAGCTGAACTACCGGCTTTAATTGACCATTCCGTTAAAATGATCCAAAGTTTTGTCAATATCGGCATCGAGCTGACGATGACAAATTTGAATACAAAATAAGTTATTTGTCGTTGTAATGCCCCAGTGCTTGGATCACAACGACAGCAATCTCTTCTTCAAAAATTTCATAAATAAGGCGATCTTTCTTATTGATCGCCCTACTCCAAATTTCACCGTCAAAATATTTTAATTGTTCGGGAGAGCCTGACCCCATTCTCGGACTCTCCTCCATTTCCAAGAGAAATAGGTCAATTCTTGTCCTATCAGATTTACGTCCTGATTTTTTAATCATTTGCAAATCTCTAATCGCTTTTTTCGAATATTGGATTAAATACTTTCCCATATATTCTTGCTATCCAATTGGACTAATTCGCCTTTTTTCTTCTCAGCCCTAGCTTCTTTCACGCGGTCATTTAATTTCGACGATCTATCTTCAGACTCAATTTTTATTTTTGTCCCACCGAGTGCCTTTAGTACCGCTTTAATCTTTTCTACTTCAGAAGAATCTATTTGAAATGATAATATTGCCATAACCCTTTCGTTTTTACAAAGTTAATAAAACAACTCCACAAACAGAAAAGCCGAATAAATCGGCTTTTCTTGTGTAACTCTTGTGCTTTTATTGTACCGACCTCGTGTTAAGCAAGGACTTAGGTATAGTCATCCCTGTGTCGGCCATGTATGCTTCTTTTTTCAAGCTTGAGTGAAATGGATTATTGCCCCTGTTCTTTCTTAAGCACTTCTCCTTTTTCCTTCCCCAACTCAGTTTTAATTACTTTTTTCACTTTTCCCGACAGACGGTCCTCTACATCAGAAGACACTGCTTCAGGATGTTCCTTTGCATAGGTCTTTGTGGTCACAATGACAACACCATCGTTCGCCTGATTACCGTATAGTGCAGTAGCACTTTGATCTTTCAAGATTGACAAGGTATGGATTGTATTCGGGTCCAACTCACTTAACTTCTTGTCTTCGACAATTTTTCCGTCCACAACAAATAGTGGATCTCCCTTAATCCCACCAATACTACGGGCACCAAACTTGCCCGGTTCACGATCTGTAGGTCGTCCCTTCATATAGACCGTAACTCCTTCTGCCCGGCCTTTGAGTTCGCCTCCGCTCGCATCTTCTTTTTTATAACCCACCACAACAACTTCCGAAGGCTCTCCTTTCAACCTCATCTTGGGAGTGTTACCTGTATTGTCCTTTTTATCTGCCTGCCCTATGAAACGAAACTTATTATTCACCTTATCCGGATTTTCACTGGCCCATTTTTTTGTCGAAATAACTAAAACACCATTCTTCGCATCTTCACCATATTTCTTAAGCGCTTCATCATCCTTCCAAACCGATAAAGTCGCTATTTCTTCCGGTGTCAGCGCCAGCTCCTTCATCATTTTTTGATCTGCTCTCTTGCCATCAATAACATACACCACATCAGTTGACTTATCATTCGTTAGCTGATCATCACGATACGTCACCCCTATCGTAAGCCCTTTGAGTTTGGTCATATCTTTACCAATATGAGCCCCTTCCTTCAAATTCACTTCAAGGATACCATCTTTCCCAACATCTTCACCATACTTATCAATAGCAGCCTTACCTTGTAATACCGAGACTGAAGCTATAGCATTTGGATCGATATCATCCACAGTAAAAGTCTTTTCCTGCACAATACCATTCATAACACAGCGTAATTTTTTTTGTGCTATATCCGAATGGTGTTGCATCTCAACAGTGTTGGCCAAAATTGCTCCGCCAGCAATATCAATTGAAGACTTCGTCCGATACTTGATCATATCACTATCATTCGAAAACCAGTACTTCGCCAGTTTTCCTTCGGGAATAGCCAAAAATTCAGCCTTAGAAACCAATTTATTATCCACAAAATACTTTTGATTTTTAGAAAAATCAATAGCAGATCTTTTGATCTCCTTAAAATCTCTCGCCTCTACCTGATTTGCTTTAGCCAAAGTATCCGCTAACGCAGTAGAACTCCTATTTGATTGATCTTCCTGAGATTTTAAATCAACTGTTGGTAACTGAATAGGTAACACTGTCTCATTTGCCTTCTCAACTACCCCCTCTATACTTCCCTCCGCTTTACTTACCGTAAATGCTGCTCCCGTCAATAAAAATACGGGTAAAAGAAAGGCGTATTTACTCAGTTCTATTTTCGATGATCGCTTCTTGTTCATCATCATAATACGACGTTTTAAAAGTTTAAAATTAAATTGATTGCTCAATCCTACTGAAGTGCCCTTTTTGGACACATTCAATAGGCTGTATTGGTACGTCTGCTTGTCAATTCCTTTATCGAGAACCTGTTGATCAGTCAGGAACTCCAAATTTTGGCGAATGGCCCTGCGCATGAGCCAGACGAAAGGATTGTACCAACAACACACCAATATCATTTCAAACAGTAAAATATCCAGACTGTGAAGGCCTTTCACATGAATATCCTCATGCTTAAAAATATCTTTTAGTTCAGCATCAACATGCTGCCCTTTATTGACATAGATTTTATTCAAAAACGAAAATGGAACAATAGGAATAAGCACATTCCGGAATAGATAAGTCCGCCATTGATCGGACCTCGAATTCAGATGAATTCGCAATAAACTCAATAATTGAAATACAAATTTTAATAACAATAAAACAGCACCGGCCATAAATACGATTTCCACCAGCCTCCCTAATGTCAGCTGCTGTTGAACCTCCGGCTCCATAATATAAAGCGAAATTTGCTCGCCTACGACCCCCATATTCAATCCGCGCTGTACAAACAAAGACTTTAAATCCAAAAACGGATACAGAAAAGCAAATAGCCCCCCTACTAAGAAGTAGGCTCTATTTAAAAAATAGAACGTCAAGCCTTTCAACAGTCCGATATATCCCAGATAGATAATACCCAACAACAGGTTGACTTGTATAATATAGGTTAGTAGACTTTCCATGCCATTAAGATTTATTATGCTTAATCATATCCATGATCTCCTTTAACTCATCAGCCGTCAGTTTTTCTTCCTGCACAAAAAAGGAAACCATCTCTTTATAGGAATTTTTGAAATAATCGCCCACAAAGGAGTTCATAAACTTGGCCTTATAATCTTCCTCACTCACCATCGGCTCATAGCGCTTGGCATTGGCATAGCGTACTGCTTTCACAAAATCCTTGCGCTCCAGATTCTTTACTGTAGAAGCCAAAGTCGTATAAGGCATCTTCTCGCCTTTTACATTATCCAAGATCTCTTTTATAAAACCTCCATTGAGACTCCAAATAGATTGCATTGCCTGCTCTTCCTGTGCTGTTAATTTTTCCATGTCTTTATCTTCCTTTTTCTAATCTATCACTAATCTACGAATAATTCGTAAATACAAAAAATATTTTTTCTTTCCTTTACGGATCTCTCCCAAAATAAGGCCTTTCTCACCTCTCCAAAAAAAGAAGTGGCTCATTTCTTGCGTATTTAAACTCAAATCCGACGAATATAAGTTAGCTGGCAGAAAATTTGCAATACGTTTATTTTAATTCTAAATTCATTCATAAATCGCTTCATCAATTGAAAAAACAGGAGTTTTCACTATGTAAAATTGATAGCAATCAGTCGCACCGTTCACTCCAAAAGGAGATGGTTTAAAACAAATACAAGAAAGATCAATGGCTAAAAATATCAAAGCGATCAAATGTCCGCATTGTGGTAGTATAAAAATCACCACATTACGCCCCGATTATTACAAATGTGATAGCTGTGGAACTGAATTTTTTCTGGATAGTGATGACATCAATATCAACCACAACTATAACTACCCACGCAACAACCAAGATCAATATAAAGCCATACGGATTGTATTATTTGCTGTTGTGGGCTTTATTGCGCTCATGTTTGTCATTGGAGCCCTAAGTGCTATTTTCTCCAAAAAGCCAGCGCCCGATTATTCCACTTACAGCACTTCCAATACAGCAGAGAAAAAAGAAGAGGCAGAACCTCTCGAATGGAACTACGCAAGCAACACGCTATTTTTGGATAAAGATAATACACCACATGTTGTTGTCGTCGGTAATGTCGGAACCTTCAGAAAACGAATGGACGAAAACAAAGACAATAAGGTTTATATTGGGCTCTTCGATCCCAAAACGGGTAAAAAAGAATGGGTAAAGGCTCTGATGGAAACTCCCGTCGAACTATCAAGTAGCGACGTCAAACTTCAGGTATTTGAAGACCAGAATCTATATATCATCGTCAAATCCAAATACATTTATCAGCTGGACAGAAATACACTCACGTATAAAAGTGTCCTAGAGAACTATGTAAAAGATGCGCCATCTTTAAGCACAGGCATCGCCAAAGTTGAATTTAAATACGAAGACTATGGCTCAGCCTATCAAATTGTCAACAATGAAGGCCAAAACCTAGCTTATTATCCCTTGATTAACAAATCTATTCCCGATAAACAGCTGTACGACGAAAGAAGGAAAAATCTTCCCAACCCAACAACAAAAACGGAATTTACCTTTTCAAGTAAATCCAGTTATTATCCAGAAGAAAAAATCCAGTTAATCCAATACAGTTACCAATATCAATATGGATTCCCAAAAGATAGCCCGCGATTTTCCTGGGATAAAGACTATGGCGGGTCGGGCATATTCACCGACCGCGATCCTTATAAAAAGGTATTGATTAATCCATGGCAATTTAAAGGCGCCCGTCTGATCAGCTTCAAGGACTTTACGCCAGGAAGACTTTACTTTCAGCCTGTAATCATTGCGCAGAATGACAAAACGCTACTCATTGCGTATAAACCAACGCCTGCCGAAGACGATCCTTTCCAGATCCAACTATTGGATGTAACAACTGGCGCTATACAAAAAACAGTGACCACAGAACTTAAATCCATGTATGGAAATGGGAGCCTCCTCAAAGATGGTTTTATTATAAAGGGAGCCAGCGACTATTATTATTTTGATAATAGCGGCAAACAAATCAACAAGTTTGAAGGGTATAACCCCAAATTCGACACACTAAATTAAACACTATGGGACTATTTAATCTTTTTAACAACCAGCTTTCTGAAGTCATCGAGTGGAAAAACCAAGACCCTCGATTATTGTGGTATAAATTCCCATCCGAAAGGAACGAGATCAAAAATTCCAGCAAGCTGATCCTCGCTCCAGGGCAGGGCTGCATCCTTGTCTATGAAGGAAAAGGTGAAAACCTGCTGACCGAACCGGGAACATACAACCTCAAAACGGACAACCATCCATTCTTTACCACTTTAGCGCGTTTACGGCAGAATTTTGAATCCGAACATAAGCTTTACATCTACTTTTTTCGCACAGCCGCTATCGTCAATCAATCCTGGGGAACGGGAACACCTATTAAATATATCGACCCCCATTACAATTTGCCAATAGAAATCGGCTTGAATGGTACGTTCTCTTACCTCATCAAGGAACCGGTGCATTTCTATAAAAACATTGTAGCTAACCAAAATACGGTCAACACAGCTGTCATTCAAGACATCATCAATAATCGGATCCCACAACAAATTATTGCGCAGATTGCACAAAAGAAACTGGGTTACAATGAAATTGACAGTCAACTGGGACTGTTATCCAACGACATCAAGACCGCTGTTGAACAAGACTTTAATGACCTTGGTCTTGACATTACGGATTTCAAAATCTTAGGAACTCAATTTGATGCCAATACACAACGAAGAATCGGAGAAATCGCCGATTTAAGCACACAAAATCAAGCGGCACAACAGGCAGGTCTGAGCTATGTTGAATTAGAAAAACTACGTGCGCTCCGTGATGCCGCTAAAAATGAAGGGGGAATCGCGGGTGTAGGTGCACAGCTGGGTGTCGGTATGGAACTCGGAAAACAGTTTGACCTCCAAAAAGAGGAGATCAAAGATCATATTCAGCAAGAGGGCGACTTTGTCGAGAAACTTCAAAAGCTGCAGCTGCTGCTCCGTGAAAACATCATTACCCAAGAAGAATTCGATACGCTCAAAAAACAGATCCTCAATAAAATATAATACATGCGGGGATATTCATATCACGATTCAGCTCAATTATACCGAGGTGAATCAATTCATAACACATAAATTAATTCAGCTATGAAATACATATTCGGTATATTATTCACCTTGGTGATACTTTTCGTTGCCACCTATTTCCTACTGGGGCTTTGGGGCATTAAGCTATTGGATGCAGAGAACTTCAGTAAAATATTGTGGACTACAGGAATTCTGACACTAACCTCTATTATTCTGGTATGTTTTGTCATACTCCCCTTTTTTGGATCGGGTAAACAGGGCAACTACGAAGACAAAGGAAAGGTTGCGCAAAGAAAAATAGATTGATATTTTTTGCAAAATAAGTTAATGTTAAATTTGAATAAATTATTTGCTTATTTAAGTAAATAATTAGTGAATATTATCCAAAATGACGCAATCATGTCATTTTAATTCCAAAAGAACTTTCAATTTTAAATATCAAATAGTTAAATTTGTGAGATTAGCATAACAAATCAGATATAAGATAATATATAAACATGTCAGATAAAGCATCTATAAATTTAGAC
>NZ_CAXYKD010000013.1:0-102253 GCF_964277905.1 uncultured Sphingobacterium sp. | reverse complement strand
GAGCCCGTGTAGGGTACAGCTATCGAAAGACAGAGTGCCATTATACTGGCCTCAGGACCGAAGGACAGGCCCTTGATCAAAGGCCATTGTCTTGTCTTTTCTGTTTTCATATTTACTTTTTTTGTTTATAAGGTGCTTTTATCTTGAAATTTTTGACACAAAGCATCCCCTATCATGCAAAAAATTGCATGATCCAATTCGGTTGAGGACGCTATGTTTTGTTATTTTTCTTTTGTACGATAGGCGATCCAGTTATGATCTATACATACGTTAAGTTGTTGTGATTTGGGTGAATAAATCTGATAGTTCAGTATCTTACCATCTCTCCATTCCATATCTAGTGTGTGATTTCCCTTGATGCGCATCCCCCTCACCCGGCCTTCTTTTTTCCAGGCCTGAGGCACCGCCGGTAGAAGATACACCGTATCCTGATGGGACTGCACCAGCATCTCAGCAATACCAGCTGCTCCACCAAAATTACCATCGATCTGAAATGGGGGGCCTGCTGTTAGCAAATTGGCGTAAACACCACCACCGGCGCCATAATTGATATGTGTATCGACACGTGGGGTCATGAGTTGCCGAAATAATTTATAAGCCCGTTCGCCTTCATGCAATCTGGTCCAAAAGAGTAGTTTATGAGCAATAGCCCAACTCGGTCCATCATCCCCCCGCACATCTAGGCTTTTTTTAGCGGCAAGCTGCCAGTCTGGATGTTCATCATAACGAATCAGATAGCCCGGATACAAACCGTACAGATGCGAGATATGCCGATGCTGCGGATCCACCTCTTCATAATCTTCAATCCATTCCATGATGCGGCCATCTTTGCCTAGCTGCACAGCTGGTGCTAAGCGTTTCAGTTGCGCCGCAACCTGCGTTAAAAAAGGATCCGATTGTTTGCCCAATAATCCCGCTGCATGGATGATATTTTCAAATAATTCGCGTACGATCTGATTATCTATCGTTGGTCCCATCGTGACATTTGCCTGCTGCCCATTCGGGAGCTTGAAGGAATTTTCGGGAGATACAGAGGGCGAAGTCAACAGCCAGCCCTTGGTTGGATGTTCGGTCAGGGCACTGGAGTAAAACTGTGCTGCCCCATAGAGAATCGGGTATATCCGCCGTAGATAGTCCATATCTTCGGTATAGAGGTAATGCTCCCAAAGGTTATTGCAGAGCCAACCCGAGCCCGCATTGGCAATGCCCCAGGAAGCAGACTCTCCGGGTTCGGTATAGCCCCATACATTGGTGATCACATGGGCTACCCAGCCCGGTGCGTTATAATACGCTTTCGCGGTTTTTGCCCCCGGGGCCATAAGGCCTTCCACAAGCCCCACCAAGGGTTCATTGAGCTCGCCCAAATTGGCCGCACCGAGGTGCCAATGGTTCATCTGCACATTGATATCCAGGTGGTAGTCCCCATTCCAGGGCGTCTGAATCTGATTTGCCCATAAGCCCTGTAAGTTTGGTGGTAGCAAGCCTAAGCGCGTACTGCTGATACTAAGGTAGCGACCATACTGATAGAATAGAGCTGCTAATCCTGGATCTTGATCCGGTTCTTTACCGAAGGCCACCAAACGCTCATCGGTCGGCAAGTTGTCTTTCGACTGCCCTAATCGGAGCGACAAACGGTTGAACTTTGCCAAATAGTTTCGTAAATGTTCGGCATACTGCTGGCTATAGGATTTTTTCAACGCCTTTGTTAGCGTTTCAGCTGTCGCACGCTCAAAATCCTTACCTTTAAAATCAGTATCTGTTGCCACGTAAATTAGCACCTCGTCAGCCTGTTGAATAACAATAGATTGTCCTTTTACAAGCTGTTTCCCTCCTTTTATCTGCGCGCGGACACGTGTTTTAAACTGCATTCCTTTACCGTCCACACCATTGTCCAATTGTCCGAATAAAATAAGCTCGCCATCCTCGGTCTTGGTAGTAGCCTTTTCGGGGCGGTCAATCTTGATTTCCAAGCTAATCTGTCCTTTTTTGCTGCTCTGTAAACGAATAACGCCCAGGTCATCAGCAAAGCTTGTCCAATATTCGCGGCTATACCTGACGCCTTTGTGCTCATAGCTTGTTTTTGCCATCGCCTTATCGAGGTCCAATTCCCGGCGATAGTTCTGCACTGCGTTGAGATCCGTTTGTCCGTCAAAGGCAAGCATCAGATTGCCGAGCACTTGATAACAGCCCCATTGCTTGCCGCCCGATCCGGGGCCCTTGCAGATAAAATGCTGGTCTATCAGACGCTGAGCAAGGTCGTTTTTCCCACTTTTGATCAGATTTCGAATACTATCCAAATACCTGCTGGCCTCATAATTATTGGCATCCTGAGGGCTTCCCGACCATAGGGTGATATCATTGAGCACAATATGGTCATTCTTCAATCCACCATCGGGCATCATACCAATTTTTCCATTACCCAGTGGTAAAGTCTCCTCCCATTGTTTTGCCGGCTGCCGATACCAAAGTTTGCCGCCCTGCACTTGCCCAAATAAGTTGCCCGAAAAAAAGAAAACCACAAGCGTGCAGAGTAACTGACCTTTCCGAAGATTTATTTTTGATGATCTATTCATGTGGTTTTAGTTTTTTGTCCAGTCATCAGTTCGGAAGGGAGATCCGGGTATTCCGGCTTCGTTGTATAAAGTCAGATCCGGGTTATCGGCCCAGCCGTAGCGCACTGCGACAGGAGATGGTACTTCTTTGGCAGATACGATCAGCTTATTTCCGACCTGTTTGACTTCTGCAGGATAAAAAACCTGATCGGCACCAGCAATTGTGAAACTACCGTTGCGGTTATCCGCTCCTTTCAGCACCAGCTTTTTGCCCATGGGGTTAAAGCTAAGTTCCATTTCTGCTGCTTTTGTCGTCCAATGCTGAAGGACAGGACCCGAATAAGGGATCTTCTTGCCATAGAGCTGCGCTGTTGCGATCCAGCCAAGCCTTCTACCGACATCCTGCTTATTTTTCGGATGGATATCTTGTGCATCGCCGATATCCGTTATAACAGCCATACCTGTATAAGGCAATTTGAGTGTTTGGCGCTGGGCTTCCCGTAATCTCGCCCAGGAAGAAGGCTGCGGTGTTACACTTTTCGCTTTAAAGTTGGCCAGTTGAACAAAATAAAAAGGCATCTTTTCATTGTTCCACTGCTGGCGCCAGTCCTGAATCAGTGCAGGCAGCAGTTGCTGATAAGGAGCGTCTTTTGAATCTGCGTTACTTTCACCCTGATACCAAATGGCGCCTTTTATTTTAAAATCCACAAAAGGTTTAACCATGGCATTGTAGAGCACAGTCGGTCTGTTGGGCCCCTCCATCGCATTAGGTTTTGCCGGCAGCTTCGCCAGATCATAACCTACTTTACATTTCCAGTCTCCAACGAGAGATAGCTGTTCGCCATTTGGCCCTTCCAGTCGCGGTTGTTCTGTACCACCATATATTCCACCATCGCCGGCTCCATCAAATACGCGAACGGCGATATGCAATAGGCTGCCGTTGTTGGCCGTTGCAGGAACCGTATACTTCCGAATCTGGTCGTAACCGACAGTTTCACCCACTTTTGTACCATTGACATAAGTGATGTCGTTGTCATCAATCGCTCCCAAAATCAACTTGAGGGGTTTACCTTGCCAATGTGCCGGTAGTTCAACGTCTTTGCCAAAATAAACGACACCATCCATTCCCGGAAACAGGTTCTTGTCAAAAAAGCTCGGAATAGTAATCGTCGACCAGCTGCTTTTATCCAATTGTGGGGCAAACCACTCGTCTTGCGTTGCTGTCTTCACCTGATCCTGTTGCTCGGCGACGCGATTCCATTCGGCCAGATCTTTCGCATAGATTTCCTGTGCATCCGGACGTTGAATTTTTTCAATGGCCGCCGTATAGGTTGAAAAAGGTGAAAGTGCCTCCCGGCTCATCCAGGCTTCAATAATTGTTCCGCCCCAGGAGGAATGGATTAGGCCAATGGGAATGCCTGTTTTCTCGTAGATCTCGCGTGCAAAAAAATAGGCTGTTGCCGAAAACTCCGGAATACTTTGTGGCGTCACCGGATTCCATCCACCGGACTCGACCTTCACTGCGGTGGTAGGTTGATTGGCGGTTGCTTTTGGAATCTGCAAAATACGAATATTGGGAAAGTTGGCTGCTTTGATTTCCTGCTCAAAGTTATTGATCTTACCCCAGCCCGCCAGGGGCATTTCCATATTTGACTGTCCTGAACAAAACCAGACTTCACCGATCAGAATATTTTTTAGGATCAATTGATCACCATCGTTGATGGTAATTTGGTAGGGTCCACCGTATTTCGGTGTCTCCAGATAGACTTGCCAGCCTCCCTGCTGATCGACCTCAACCTGATAGTTCTTGTTGTTCCAGCTGGTGTTTATGCTAAGTTCCTTGCCGACTGCGGTACTGGTTCCCCAGATCTTGACCTTTTCTTTCTGCTGCAGCACCATATTGTCGCCAATAAAAGCCGGCAGCTGTACTTTGGCCTGTAGGGTAGAAAATCCACTGGCAACGCTGAGTAGCAGGGCCAACAAAGTCCGTTTATACTGTTTAGGTTTTATCATGATTTTTGAGTTTGTTGCTCAATTGGGTTTATACATTTGGCACATCCAAAGTCCCGGCTGTTGGAGTCGGAGCTTCAGATGTACCACCGTTATTTTTTAAAGTGCCGATATTTTTAGTAAAACACTGGGACGATTGCTATTCAGGTCTGGATTTACGCCAACTTTCATCAGGTAGTCGCCCGAATAAGTTTGTCCCTGACCTAAGCTCGACTTGGTTCCCGGATACAGGTTGATTTCCTCCACGCGGTATTGCTTTTGGGCATCCAGTCCTTTTAAACGGACAGGATCGGTTGTGCCGATACCATAGCGGTTATTGACCAGGTAGTTGAAAATGACAGCCTCGGTTTTTTGGCTATTCACGTAGCTAAGGGCGGCAAAGTCACCTTCACGTGGATCGGCCAGACGATACTGCTCCCCATGCCATATTGTTCCTTTAAGCGCGTCGTAATTCTTTACCGCCTGCTGGCAGAATAACAGATCCTGTTCTTTCAGGTGGCTCACCACAATATCAAAACCCAGTTTGCCCATCATGGCTACATCCGTACGGAATTTGAGGGACTGTTTTCCCCAGTCTGTCACATGGTTTGAGGTGCTGATTGCCGGGAAAAAGTACGAATACTCGTACTGCATAAAAATACGCTCCAGAGGGTCTGTATTGTCCGAAGGCCAAAATTCGGTAAAGTACCGAAGTGCCGCATAGTCCACACGACCACCACCGCCCGAACATAACATCATCGGCACTTTCGGATACTTCGAACGAATGCGCTCCAGCACTTTATAAAGACCTTCCACATAAGAAACATAGAAAGCACCCTGGTCTTTTAGAAATGCGGAATGCGCATTGTAAATGACCGCATTACAATCCCACTTGATATAGGCCAATGCCGGATTTTTGGTAAACAGGTCGTCCAGAATCTGGAAAACAAAATCCTGCACCTTGGGATTTGTCAGATCCAGGATCAACTGATTACGGAAGTAATGTTCTTCCCGTTGCGGCTGTTTGACAACCCAATCCGGATGTTGCTCGTAGAGTTCGGATTTGGGGCTAACCATTTCGGGTTCTACCCAGATACCGAATTTAACGCCTTGCTTGGTCGCTTCTTCGACAAGTGTTGCGATACCATTGGGCAGTTTTGTCCGGTTCGGTTGCCAATCTCCTAGACTGGAATGATCGCTGTTACGCGGATATTTATTTCCAAACCAGCCGTCATCCAATAAAAATAGATCTACGCCTAGTTTTTTGGTATCCTGGAGCAAACCTTTTAATTTTTGTTCATTAAAATCAAAGTAGGTCGCCTCCCAATTGTTGAGTAAAGTCAGGCGTTCGCCATTTCCATCCAGCAGCTGATATTTACGGGCCCAATTGTGCAGATTTCGGGAGGCGGTGCCTTTTCCCTTCGTCGACAAGGTATAGATCAATTTGGGTGTTGTAAACTCCTGGTTGCTGGCTAATTTTACATTGGAAGCATAGTTATTTATGCCGGCAATGATACGTAGGTTATTGAGGTAATCCACTTCAAAATCCACCTTAAAATTTCCACTATACCCAAGGCTTGCCATCAGTACTGTCCCTTCATCTTCGGATGCCGCCTTGCCCAGTGACACCATAAAGGAAGGTGGCTGGAATAAATTCGCGCGCGTTCCGAGCTTACTGTCCAGCACTTTAATGCCATGTGTTAACGGAGCCTCGTCCACCTGCATTTCTTTTGCCCAGTCGCCATGGTACTGCCGTAGCCAATACGCGTTGGAGCGCAGGGTCAGATTGGCCGAAGCAAATTTTTCCAGCGTGACGACTTTCTTTTCCTTATTCTGGATCGTTGCCCACTGCTCAATGATATCTTCATTCAAAAACGATTTGTAGTGTAAAACGACATAAATATCGTATACCGGATCTTTTAGGGTGATATCAAGCTGTTTGACATTGGCATCCAGGTCTTTCACCGCATGCTTTTCATAGCGCAGGTCCAGGGAGCGGTTACCATCGGCATGAACAACACTGATGGCTGGTTCCAGTAGGTTTTTCGAACCTGAGGGGGTATACGCCGCATTGGAGAGGCCACTATAATCGGTCAATTGCTTATAACCACTTGCAATGGTCGAGTACTCTTTAGAATCACTCAATTTTTCACCGTAATAGAGCATTTTCAGTGTTTTCGTGGAATCGTACTCCAACACTAAGGCATTCGATCTGGTTTCAATAGGAATCTGTTTGGACTGCGCCTGTGCCTCCAGATGGACAAGCCCCTGGGTCATCAAAAGCCCGAGTACAACATGTTTAAAATGATGGGTTGGCATATATAAATAGATTTAGGATTTGTTAACGAACTTGACTATTTTGTTTGCTTTCAATTGAATCTTATAAAGGTATTTACCATTGATTTCCTGCTGTGGACTTAGACCTGCCAATTGGGAAGGACTTAACACCTGAATCGTTTGATCTTGCGGCGATGAAAGAATAAGCTGCCTAATGCTGCTGTTGTTCCATTCCATCTTTTCGATGTGTACATTGCCCCGAGCTTTGAGTCCCTTGACTGTTCCGGCCGACCAGCGATCAGGCAGTGCAGGAAGTAATTCCAGCACATCCGTCTGCGACTGCAGCAACATTTCACTCACCGCAGCCACATAACCCAGGTTGCCATCAATCTGAAAAGGTGGATGTGCGCAGAGCAAGTTGGCGTAAACGCCACCGCCATTGTTGTAATCAATACCATCGCCGCCAACGAGGTTAATGAAATTAGTTAGGATTTTATAGGCGTGATTCCCATCCTGCAAGCGGGCCCAAAAAGCCACCTTCCAGGCCATGGACCAACCGGTGGATTCGTCGCCTCGCGCGGTCAGCGTAACTCGTGCAGCTTTGGCCAGTTCCGGTGTTTTTAAAACAGAGAATTGGTTACCGGGGTACAAACCAAACAGATGCGAAACATGGCGATGCTTGTCCTGTGGATCATCACGATCCGTTTCCCACTCCTGCAACTGTCCCCATTTACCGATTTTGGGTTTGAGCAGCGCATCGCGAAGTGCCATGATATGTTTACGGTAATCGGCGTCCATATTTAAAACTGTGCTCGCCTGGATGTAGTTGTTAAAGAGATCGTAAATAATCTGATGGTCATAGCTCACGGCATCCTCTGTGGGGCCATGTTCCGGCGACCAGCCCTTTGGCGCCACCACAGTGCCGTCTGCTCTTCGAACCAAACGATCATCCCAGAACTCACTTATTTCTTTTAAAATCGGATACGCGAATTCGCGTAGGTATTTCTCGTCCATGTTAAAGGCATAATGCTCCCAGAGCGCCTGTGCATACCAGGCACTTCCAGGGGTATTCCAAAGAAAGCTCTCCCCACCGAAGATATTATTTTCGGTCTTTACGGTCCAGCCCCTTACGCCCGGAAATTCCTTTTGTGTATTTATTTTTTTCACCTCACGCATGCTATTGATATAATCGAGGTAAGGCCAGGCCGATTCACGCAGATTAGCGACTTCTGCAGGCCAATAGTTCATCTGTACATTGATATTGGAATGGTAATCTGAGCGCCATGGTGGATTGTTACTGTTGTTCCAAAGCCCTTGCAGATTTGCAGGCAAACCACCTTTCCGTGAGGAACTGATCAGCAGGTAACGTCCATATTGGTATACCAATGCTTCCAAAGCCGGGATCGGCTGTTTTTTATACGCCTCCAACAGCGCTTTTGTTGTTTGCTTGGCGTCCAGCTGGCTATGGTCGAGATCAAGCTCAACGCGGTTAAACAGCGCTGTATAATCTGCAACGTGCCGTGCCAGGAGCTTATTTACGCCATATTTTTCCGCTTGCTGCAGATAACGTTCATTGACCTTCATCGGTTCTTCGGCCGACTTCCATTTGGTTGCCCGTGTATTGGCGTAATCTGTTGCGGCACTCAGCAGCAGAACAATTCGATCGGCAGATTTTACGTTAAGGACAGCCTGTCCTTTTTCATCTGTCGTTTTGGATAGTGAACCACCGACGACCTGCACGCGTACCTGTGCGGCATACCGCATGCCATTGTCGAGCGTTCCCTGAAACCACAGATGACCATCTTCTGCCTGCACCGGCTGCCCATGTGCATCCTGAAGTGCAATCTGGGCATTGAGTTTCCCTTTTTTACTGTTCGCATACTCAAATACCATGACCTGATCGGGCTGACTCGCAAAATACCGGCGATTGATTTGCTGTCCATCCTGCTGATAGGCTATTTCATGTAAGCCCTTATCCAAATTCAATTTCCGGCTATAAGCGGTAAAGGATTTATTGACGTCGGAGTCAAAGCGAACAAAAAGATCACCAAAAGCCTGATAGGCACCTGTTTCCTGTTCATCACCTGTCCAGAGGCTATTTTCATTAAATTGAATATGTTCCTGATTTACGCCCGCGAAGATCATCGCGCCAATTCGTCCATTTCCGATAGGGTATGCTTCGGTCATCCAATCTTTGGCAGGTCGATCATCCCATAAATAATACCGTTGGGCCTGGGAAGTGCCAAAACAAATGATCAAGAGTGTTAAGAGAACGTATTTCATTTTTGTGTGCATCAACATAGCGGTTTATACAATTTTATTGGGCAATGCCCAAAGGTGAAAAAACAAGGTATATGACAATCATCAGGACAATCAAAATTGCGCCCACACCATAGCGGCCTTTCCAATAAGCTTCTTTATCCTGGCCCGAAAACTCAAATTGATACTCCGATAGATAGTTTGGCTGGCTCAGTTTACTTCCCCCCCAAATGACCAGTGCCACAGCGATAAACAACAGCGCGAACAGGTGCAGATAGTGTAGCTCTGTTTTCCAGACAAACACCAGAAAAAAATAACTGAACATGTATAAAAACAATCCAATCTGTGCCATGCGCGGTGTCACACGGCGGGATAAAATCCCCAAGATCATAATGGTGAAAATGGGCATATTAAATAAGCCCGATACGGTCTGTAAATAGGTATAAAATCCATCGTGGGCAAAAAGGATAAAAGGGGCAATAAACATCGCTGAAATTGAAATAATCAATTCGAACAATTTTCCTTTTCGCACCAATTCCTTTTCACTGTATGGTCTCTTTCTATAAGCCAGATAGGGTTTGTAAATATTAAAAATAAATAAACTGCCGCAGCTCTGCAGTCCTGCGGTATACGTTGTCATCGCAGCGCCAAAGACCAAGGCCAAAGAAAAACCGATCAGGATATCGGGGAAAATTAAAACAATAAGTTTCGGAAAAACAGAAGCCGTAGGCTGTACATGCGGCAACAGATGCACAGCCAAAAGCCCCGGCAGATTGATCAGCAAGGGCATAAGGAGCTTACCACCCGCAGCCAAGGTCATCCCTTTTTGGGCCTCCTTTAAATTCTTAGCACTCAGGGTCTGCTGTGCAATATAGGGTTCCATCCCCCAGTAATAGAAATTGATCAGCAGCATTCCCGTAAATAAGGTCGAAAACGGGACCGCATCATGCTTTCCGCCGACAGCATTGAGGTGCTCTTTTTTTTCATGCAGTAACTGCGCTAGACCCGACCAGATATCGCCACCTCCAAGGTGCCAGAGCGCAAAAACAGGAATGAGCACAGCAAGTAAAAACAGACATAAGCCTAAGCTTAAATCTGATAAGGAAATCAGCTTGAGACCACCCAAAATACTATATAAACTACCTATCACGCCTAAAGCCCATACCAGCAACCAGATGCTCTGCCAGTACGTAATATGTAATAGTGCCGGGACATCAAACATGGTCGCAAGGCTCAATGCTCCACCATACAATACAGGAGGCAGCAAATTGACAATATATCCAATCAAGATGAGGATAGAAACCAGCATTTTTGTTTTGGTGTCAAATCGCAGCGCCAAGAAATCCGGAACCGTCCGAAAGCCATGCTTAAAATAAATAGGTAGCAGAAACTCCGATACCAAAAGCATGGCAACAACGGAACTAATGCCCCAGCCGATAACTGAAAGATTATTGATATAAACCGATTCGTTTTCACCTATAAACTGGTTGGCGCTCAAGTTTGTCAACAGCAAGGCTGAACCAACCATCCAAAAGCTATTGCTCTTTCCAGCAAGAAAGAAGCCGTTGAGCGTCGTGGAATAGGTGGTCTTAAATTTCCATAAGGACCATAGCGCAACCAAACCGGTAAAAAGACAAAAACTAAAAATTATCATCGTAAAACTTTCTTTTTTATACAGAGCCGCGATCTGCCAATGTTGTCGGCACCACTTCCCGGATCAATGTTCTTTCGAGCACAAACTTGGCTGCTTCCGATCCGATACGTGCAAAACTTGTCGAAAAGGTGGTAATACCACCGCTGATAATCTCTTTGATGACATCATCATTATGCGATAAAATCCCCAGATCCTCGCCCAAGGTCCAGCCCTTTTGCAGCACCTCTTTTAACATCTGATAGAGCTCCGGATTGTGAATGGTAAAATACAGTTTCCCTTTTTTTAGATCCCCTACATGGTACTGCTTTTCGATACGTCCTTTTATCTTATGGTCTTTCAGAAAGCGTAAGAAAGCATTTTTGATTTCATTGGGTTCGGCTGTATTTTCCCTAAAATAGAAGATCACTTCTTTATACTTTTTGATCTTTGGTTGTAGTTGCTGGAATACGGCATAGGTGGCTGCTTCAAATTCCTGAGAAACATAAGAATATTCCGCGCCCAAATCCATCAGCCGGTCGATAATCAATAGTTTTGACACAGGAATATTTCGCAATAAACGCTCAGAATCGGCATTTTCAATCGGAGCGACAATATATACCGTATAGCGTCCCTGAATACGATTGAAAATATCTTCAAAGGTTTCCATATTGTTGTGATGGAAAAAAAGATCGACCGTCACTTCCTCCGGAAGATTGGTCCGCAATTCGGATACCAAGGTATCCTGAAAAGTATCGTAAGCATATAACAAGACGGCAACTTTCTGTTTCAACTGCGTATTATTACTGACTACAAAATATCCTTTTCTATTTTTGGATTCCACCACGCCATGAGCAATCAGGTCGCGGTAAGCTTTGGCAAAGGTTTCGCGTGCATAGCCTAGGTATTGGATCAAGTTATTGACAGAAGGCAAACTGGCGTGCACCTCCAGTTCATTGGCATCAATGGCATCCAACACGCCCTGTACGATACATTCATGTTTCGAAAGCCCATTTAAAGCTTCCAATCGTTTGATCCGATCGATCAACGCCTTAAACTGTTCTTCTTTGGTTATCTTCATATAATATTATTAACTAAAGAGCAATCTCAAGCAATTTTGCTCCTGCTTGCTCAAAGGCAATGGGATTTTTAGCAGTAAATTCCTGCGCTGTTTTTTCAAACAGTTCCACCGCCTTATAGGTTGTATTTGGCTCCAGGCCAATCTGTTTAAAATCTATGTTTATTGCTGCCGGGGCTGTATTGTAATTAAATACGGCCACATACAGCGTTGTTCCAATCTTTTTGTAATAATACGTATTTGCTGCTTTTCCTTCTACAAATCCTGCCGGACGGAAGCTTTTACCGTCGGCTATAATTTTTAGAATTTCGGGATCCTGCAGATATTGATTCATCTTTGGCTGCCAGTTTTCTTTTTTCGATAGGTCATCACCAAGGATAATGGTCCCCGTTACCACACCGGAAAGCAATCTTGCCTTATTGACTTCGGGGCTTTCATCATGAAAGACCAGGTGGTCGGCATCGATAAAATCGTAAAGATAAGTTTGCCACCAGCCGTAACTAACGCTGTTTAGCGTATATTGAGTTTGATCGATCGTCTTCCAGGCGTCGCAGGCTATTCTGCGCATGTGTGCAAATTGGGCTGTCGCCAGGGATGGTGAAATTGCGGCATAGATCAACATTTTACCCTGCAGCACGTCGACGAGATGTTTCATCCCCACAGCATAAGCCTGCATACCTGTCTGAATTTTCTTATCGTAAAAACCTGTGGATTCGATTGCCGCATGAGAGAGGAAATCGACCTTGATCATTCGGAAGCCACAGTCGACCAATTTGCCCAAGATCACATCCATACGGGCCAACGTACCGGGATGTGTCGGATCAAGAGCCCGGCCACCGTCTAAATTGTGGTAGCCTTTTTGGGTTTTGGTCCAAAGCTGACCAAAGGTAAACTGGCTTCCCTCTGCCTTGCGGTCGGGGCCACTTCCATGCCCCCAGTCTGTAAAAGGAGCCCAATACACACCGGGTTTGAGGCCCAAAGAATCACAATAGCGAACAAATTGCTTCAGCTGCGTGTAGTCGCCTGACATACCTCCCGGCGTCATATTATCCCAAAAAGAGTCAAGATCTATAAAAGCCTCGCCATCTGCGTTCCGGAAATAAGGAATATCTTTTGCGAAATAGTCTGCTGTGCCTGTGGCATTCTGAAAATTAAGTTTTTCCTGTATCACACCCCAGCTGTTCCAGCCGACAGGTGTGGCTCCTTGCCACGATTTCACATAGGCCGGCGATAGCTTCCGGTGTATTTTAGCATAGTTTTCGAGCCCAATGCGCCAATCCTTGTCGTAAGACACGAGGTATTTTGGGGAGCGAATGACATCCCCCTTTACCGTCCCGTGCGCCATGGAATCACGTGTAATAGTTACATCTGTAAATCCCGCCTGTGCTGCCAGGTGAGTATATTTCCCCTGATCTCCTTCGATCGCGATACCCGATTTCCAGACGGATTGATCCAATGAACCAATCAACAGACCTTTTCCGCTGTCCTTGTCGTATACAACACCGACCTCGGCGCTGCGCTTACTATCCATTGCAAGGACATTGTTTTCATACGAAATAAACGTATCGTTATCAAAAGGAACAGCCAGCTGATACAAGGATTTTCCTAGACCGGCAATTGAAGCATTTGACCAGATCGGCACAAGTTCATTACTGGCTATATTTTTACCCCTAACTTCCAGCTCAAGGATGACACCATCTATTGTGTCGTAGAAATAAAAATGCTGCAGCAATGTGATGCCCTGTTGGGTTTTAACAGAAATGGTATACTGTATACCTTTGCCCAAATTATCCTGAATAGGCTTTTCTGTGACGCTGCGGGTTCCTTTCAGTTTATCAGTGCTAATTTTTTGTCCATTAGCAAGTGCCAGATAGGCACTTGCTTGATGTATATAGGCGACTTGATCTTTACTTAGTGAGTATGTTCCATCTTGTTTGTTATAAGTCAACGTTAGGCCGTTTTTCTTGACCTGAAAAGGCTGCGCGTATAACATGAAGGTACATAGCATAAAACTTAGCGCGAAAATAACTGTCTTCATTCTGCTTGATATTATTGTAAATTGATTTGAAAAGCGTTGATCTTCATGTAATGGTCAGGTTGAAAATTGACCAGCATTCCCATATTGACCGTAACCTTTTCTTTGATTTCAAAATAAACGCCATCTGATTTAACATCAGCATGGGCCATTGCCTGTTGAATCTGCTCAAGATCTGGAATTCCACTGTTTGCTTTGCTAACAACCAGTTTTGCTGGTGGTTGATCATAATTTGTCCAGGATAAGTTACAAAAAAAACGATACTTACCGGGTAATAAGGTTACTTTTTGCTCTATTTTACCATTTACGATAGCCGGAGCTCCCCAGCCTGCTTCTATGTTGACCACACCGCCATCGTCCGATCCAAAACCACCGTAACCGTTATGGTTTTTCATGGCGGCGTTTGTCATCCAGTTGTCCAAAACTCCCCAGCGATTGCCGTCATAGACCGTCGCTGTAAATGGTGTTTTGTAATTCTGGAGGTACCAAGGTGTGATATTGTCTTTTTTCACAGCCAATTTGGTCGATTTAACCATAAAGGTATCGATGGCCGAACTATCTGGTCTGAACACGGTGCGATACGAAACTTCGGCACCAGGAAGATAGCGTTGAAGACCAATCTTTTCATCCTGATTTTTAGTACGCACCACGGTATCTGTGGTGCCACCATCCCAATTTCTATACGCGATACGCAGTCCATCAAAGCCCATGGTTTCCGATACATTTTGCAAACCCAATTGCAGTTGCTGTCCAGCAATAAAATTCTGTTCGAGTACCACACGTTGGTAAAGTCCTTCGCGATAACGATCGCCATATACGTTCCCCACCACATAGGTCGGAACAGAAAAGCGCCCTGCGGCGTCCACACTACGAATTTCTAAATTCATAGGCCCTTCAGGCAGTTTGTCGATTAAATAACGTACGGTATCCACCTTACCCGTCAGTTTGACCGGTATTTTCATCGAATCCTGCTTACTGTTCCAATAGATCCGTAGCTCAGACACACCCGAGGAAGCCCTATAGACACCTTCTACTTGTATACGGTATTTTCCCGAACGAACTCTAATCGAGTCGAGCTTTGCCGGGTAGATAATTGCTTTCCCGTCTGTGTACTCGGTAAACTCGTCCATTTTGGAACAAGCCGCCAACAGCGCCACGATAAACAAAGACAGCAATACGATATATCTTTTCATAACTTTGCTTTTTAAATTGATTAATAAACGCCCCATACCTGAATTTGGTTAATCTGCATAAAATAACTACCCCGCCAATTGCGCAGATTGCGAATGCGCAGGTATTTGTATTTCGGAGCATCTTCCGGTAGATCAAATGACCAGCCAGAGGTACCATACACTTCGTCTGCATTGGTATTTGTTCCCGACGGTGTTCCCGATGGTTTACGTACCGTGCAGGTAGCCAGTTTGGCCCAGGACTCCCAAGAGCCATCCAAATTCGGCGTATTGCTTCCCCAGATCTCAAAATCACGTAAATTTCCCTTATCGTAGAAGCCATTTTCCCGTCTCGGAAAGATCACCACGCGGCTTAGTTTTGCTTCTCTACCGATCGAGAAAGTGACCGATTGCGGTACCCCGGCATTCTCTACCGTATAAAAGCTTGGCCATTTGCCCGTATTGAGATTGCCATCCCATAGATTATCCATAGAACCGTAGAGGATTTGCGCATCTCCAGGCAAGCGTAATGGCGTAAACAATTGCCGGTTAAACAGATTTTCCTCCAATGGCGTAATCGACGTGTACAGCGTATCGGATTTATTTAACCAGCGATCACGGACATAAAATGCGAACTTCATTTCTTTGGATTTCAATCCACGGACATTATATAGGATGATGGAATCCTGTCCATAGTAGTTATCTAAGGGCAGGTACTCCCCATTGTTGAGCGAGTCTACCATCGGTACGATTACCACATTTCCTTTTTCCTTATTGGTCGAGGTAATGCGGATACCGCCAAAGGCAGCTGTTACTTTCATCTCACCAAACACCAGATTAAAGATCGGCGTCTTCGGTTCAACAATGACATCTACGGGATCCGACACAACCTCAGCCTTGCTTACCGCGTATAATTTAACGGTTTGCGGCTTAGTATCGGGGAATCCATCAATTAAGATCTCATTGGTGTACGTCGATGATTTGACAACACGGGTGGCGCCACTCGCCATCACGTATTCGGCTTTGACATAAAGTATGTTGTCATTCTCCGGAAGGCTATAATGTATGGTTGCCTGTCCATAACCATTCACGACGGAGGGATGCTGTACCAGTCCCGGTTTGGTCTGGTCGTCTTCCATTAAGGTCCAGCCCTTTTCCTCTTTACAGCCGAGCAGTAAAAACAGCAGGCCAGCCATGACATAGATACTATTGCGATATATTCGTTTTTTCATGATTTTCTTCAATTTAATACGCTAATTACCAGCCTGGATTTTGTACCAAATTCGGGTTGACCAACAGATCGCTTTCTTTAATCGGCCAAAAATAGTCCCTTGGTGCCACGAATCGTTGTTGATAGAAGGTCTGTTCCTGATAGAAAAGCTCCGGATGGTCCTTATCCTGATTGCGATCCCAGCCCGTGATATTTTTGTTGAGTTCCTGCGCGGCAAGCTTCCAGCGTCTCAAATCCCAAAAGCGGGAACCTTCAAAGCTCATCTCAATATTACGTTCACGTTGTATAATTGCACGGAGCCCTTCTTTTGTCGTCGGTTTGGCGCTATTGAAAGCATACTTTGCCCAGGATTCTTTCACCCCTTCCAGACCGGCGCGCTTGCGAATTTTATCGAGATAGAGGAATACATCGGCTGTCGGTCCTTCACTTTCGTTCAGCGCCTCCGCATACATCAGATACAGGTCGGCAAGCCGTAGCATAGGCCAAGGATACTCTTCGATATGCGAGCTGTTTCCATCCTTAAAGGCAAATTTCCAGTTGACCAGCTTCTTTGGGTAATAGGTTGTGATCGGCACGGAAACACCACTACCAAATAGACCTAAACGAAGCTGTGTTGTCCAGGTATTTTCGTCTGTCTGACTTGGGCTGTTTTCCATGTACCAGACCCCACCGTCAAAGCCCACATTGGCGTAGAAACGATTTTCACGGTCAAAATGCAAACGCGCTGTTCGGTAATTTTCGATATTGTTGAAGCGCTCGTCATGCGTTCCGGCACGCAATTGGTTTTTATTGCTAAAATCAAGGGTTTTGTCTTCATCCATCGGCACCCCGTTTTTCGTATAAAACTGTTCAATGATTTTAATTGTCGGGGCCAAGGTACCGTTGACGCTGTTATTGCCGGCATTATTCGGATCGATGTGCGCCATGGACGAGTACTGCAGCTGCCATGTGCGCGAATTCGAATTCCCCCAGATGATCTCGCGGTTCCATTTTTCCGTCACAGCGTTACGAATGCTCATCTGAATCATTGTAGTATTCGACAGTGGGCGTACCGGTGTTGGAAATTCGTATAGATTCATGCCCAGCTCCTCGCAGGCAGCAATTGCTTCTTTTGCAGCCTGCGCTGCTTTACGCCATTTCTCGGCTTGGAAGCTCTGATTAAAAAATAAGGTGCCGTCTACATTTTTAAAGGTTGCATAATCCGTATTACCATTGAATAATGGGCTTGCTGCATATAATAGGACTTTCGCCTTGATGCCTAAGGCAATCGGTTTTGTGATATGCCCCAGATCAGTTACTGGCGACTGCACCGCACTTGGCAGCTTACTTGCGGCCTCATCCAGTACCTTCACGATATAATCCGCTACCTGGTCGATCGGCTGACGCTTTACCTGTGTCTCCTCAATTGGTGCTGTGACAGGAACATTGACATCCATAATGGGAATAGGTCCATAATGACGCATCAGCATAAAATGATAATAGGCTTTTAAGAACAGCACCTCACCCTCCCAGGTGGTACGTTCGTCTTGCGTCATATCGCGTACCTTTTCGGGATTTTGAATGTTTTCCAAAAAGATATTACAGTCGCGAATGGCATTGAACATCGACCGTTCGCGAACATTATTGATTATATGTCCGTCCCAGTAGTTGACATAAGGATCGGTGACACTTTGATTGCCACGAGCGATATTCCAGTTTGTCCCGTTGATACTCCGCGTTGGGTAATCCAGCCAGAGCTCATCTCCTGCCATAAAAGCGGGATTTATAGTCGGTTCACCGTCATTGGGCAAATAAGAATAGCAGGTTGCCAGATATTTGATTGCTTCGCTACGCATGGTAAAGGCATTATCTATTGTGGGGGCATTGTCGGGTACGACATCCAAATAGTTGCAGGATTGAAAAAACAATAGACCTGATACCACCATCGATTTAAATACAGTTAACTTTTTCATGATACATTGTTTTTTATAATCCTACATTGATTCCGATATTATATACCGCCTGAACCGGGTAACCCAAACCATCACCACCCATTTCAGGATCCCACATTTTAAATTTGCTCCATACGGCAAGATTCAGGGCATTGGTATAAATGCGGATATTGGACATCTTCCAGCGATCCAGGATCTTCTTTGGTACTGTATAACCCAATTCAACAGATTTTAGGCGAAGGAAGGCACCATTGCGCATCCACCAGGTCGAGAATTGATTATTGTTGTTATTGAATCCGTCGGTCAATCGTGGCCAAAATGCACGGATATCCTGATTATCTTCCGACCAGTGACTATCGGCCACCTGTTTTAACAGCCCGTTTTGATAGGGGCCATTGATGGCGAAAGGCGTGATATTTCCGGGATTGATAAAAAACGATGAACGTGCAGAGCCTTGTAGGAAAGCACTGACATCAAATCCTTTGAAACCGACGGTGAATCCCATACCGTAGATAATTTCAGGATCCGTTGGAAAACCGATGGGCACTTTATCCAGATCAGTTATTTTGCCATCACCGTTAATGTCACGGTATTTGATATCACCGCCCATTGTTTTCAATGCACCACCAAAATTTTGCAATGGCGAGTTATCGGCTTCAATATCATCTACAAATAAGCGTTCGGCGATCAAACCATATTGTTGTTTAATCGGATACCCTAAGTGTGTCAGGTAAGATAAATTTGCCGGATAGTTTGGCTCTTCGTTGGTCAGCAAGCGATTGGTCGCATAGGTCATATTACCGCGCAACTGCGTCCACCAGGTATTTGCAAAGGATTTGTTGTAATCCAGCGCCAGGTCAAATCCCTTGCTTTCCGCCTTGCCCATATTGGATTGAATATCGGCCTGAAAACCTGCAGTCGTCGGAATCGTTGAGCGTACCATTAAGATATCACTTCGCTTGGAATTGTAATAGTCGAAGACAACACCCAATCCATTTTTAAGATTCAGGTCAAAACCTGCATCAAATGTTTTGGCACGCTCCCAAGTAATATTGGGATTGGCGTAACGCGAGATGGAATAACCCGGTCTGGTATAATCCCAAAGATTTCCCCAGGAAAATCCTTTTCCGCCGTCATTTGGATTAACCTGTGATAAATAGAAAAAGCGGTCGCGGTCGTTACCGATCTGGTCGTTACCCACCAAACCATAAGTTGCCCGTAGTTTTAAACGAGATACCACCGGTGTCATAAACTCAAACATCGGCTCTTCCTGGAGGTTCCAACCTACCCCAAAAGAGGGGAAAAAGCCAAATCGTTTATCTTTAGAAAAGCGCTCGGAACCGTTGTAACCAAAGTTTGCTTCGAAAAGGTATTTATTTTTATACGCATACGTTGCGCGTCCAGACACACCAATGTTACGTGCTGGCAGAGAAGCCTGTAAATTGCCTCCATTTGCTGTCTGATAATTGCGCATGATACCGATGAGCATACCCGTGATGTCGTGATCCTTTCCGATGGTTCGGTTATAATTGACCGCAAATTCGCCATAGGTCGTTGTATTCTGTATCCTATCGCCTTGGCTGTAGTCCAGGTATTCCGTTCCCTGGTTTTCATTCAGCAAGCTCAATACCGTATTGTTTGTACCCGGTATTTTCAGCAGATTATAGTAGAAGGGTTCAAAGCTTCTGCGTACTGAAAAATACGAGTACCGTTGTGTATAAGCCATCAAACGGGCCGACAAACCTTTTGTGATAAAATCAAAGTTCTGTTTCAGCTCCAGTTGTACATTGACTGTTGAACTATTGTATTCCTGAAAACCGTTGACCATCTTGGCATAAGGGTTATTGTACAAAGTCTTTGTCGTCGGTATAAAGCTATTTCCGAAGAGCGGATGGGTTGTAAACGGTGCGTAAGAAGCTGGATAGACTGCGGGGAACATCACCGGATTGGACCAGATCGCCTCTTTAAATACCCGTTGGCCACCATTGATCAAATTGCCCCAATCATCATAACCACCGATGGGTCCCTTATAATCGTCAAATTGTGCCGAAGTACGGATAATTCCTATGGTCGTCGGGGTTACATTTAAAGTGATATTGGAACGTATCGAATAATTTTTGAGGTTAATGTTATTGTCAAAATTATTACCGCTTTCCGATTTCAAAATTCCCCTGTCATTGTTGAAAGTACCGGCGACATAATATTGTGCCAGGTTTCCCCCACCAGTTACGTTGAAATTGAAGCGCTGGTTGTTGGTATAATCTTTAATCAATTGATCGATCCAGTTATTATTCGGATAAAGCAGCGGATCGTCGCCCCTTGCGGTATGATCGATTTTATTTTGGTCATAAGGCAAAGCCCCTTTAGGATTGCGCGTCAATACCGCTTCATTTGCCAGGTTCATGTAGGTAATGTTATCGGCAAATTGGAAATTTCGTGTATTGGTAGAAATGGAGTTTTCGAAACGCGCATTAAATTTTGCCTTTCCCACGATACCACTTTTGGTATTCACCAGGACCACACCATTTGCACCTCTGGCACCATACAATGCAGAGGCGGCCGCATCTTTCAGCACCGAAAAACCAGCAATATCATCGGGCTGAAGCCGCGCTAAAGCTGTTGTATTCGATTCCATCCCATCGATGAGAATCAAAGGGTCTTTTTTTCCGGCACCAAAGGTCCCGACACCACGAATAAAGAACGAGGCATTATCATTTCCGGGTTCGCCACTACGCTGATACGCAATTAAACCCGCTACCCGACCTGCCAGCATGGTGGTCAGATTGGAGGTAGGGCCTTTAATTTCTTTTGGATTGATCGAGGTGATCGAAGCGACCATACTCGTTTTCTTCTGTGTGCCATAAGCGACGACAGTCACTTCATCCAGGTTTGAACTTGATGAAGACAGAAAGATGGTCATCCGGTTGGTACTGGTGACCTGAACAGTTTTTCGGTCGAATCCGACTGAAGTCAGGACAAGCTGATCATTGAGGTGTACATCTTTGATCAGGAACTGCCCCTGTGCATCCGTTGATACAACTGCATTCTTTCCCACGAAGGCAATTGTAACGTTGGAAATGGGTAAATGTCCGACACTATCTAATACAACTCCTCTTAATTCAAATGATTTGGACTGTGCGTTTACAAAGCCCGTTAGCAGAAGAAAAAGGAAGACAAGACTACATCGCTGCCATTTACAGATTCGGTAATACATGTGGTAGATCATAAATTGGTCTTCTTATAGATTGGTTATTAGTTTATAGTATAGCGGTTAGTAATCTATACTATTCTATACTACTTTACAATAGTAAAAACATTTTCTGACATGGGCAAATATTTTTTACAATAATAGGTTCAGGCTGTGTGTCATAACCAGGCTAGCGAGCCACTATTTACCACGAGGAAATAGGGGAAAAATAAAGCGGGATGTATAATCATGGCTGATTATACACCCCGCTTAATAAATAATTTAAAAAATTTTGATCACAAAAAAAGGTAGGCCTAGCCTACCCTTTTGTCAATGAGTGATGATATTTTAACGTATGATTGAGTGAATGTGCGGTCTGCCGGGCATCGTCCTGATAGGACGATAAATCTTGGCAGGCTCTGATATCTGCTACATCCACCTTGTTTCTTACTTTGCTGATGACCTGATTTAATTCCGATTTCCAGTTGCCCGGATCGCCAAAATCGTCCACCCAATTTTTGTTGATAAACCTTTTATAGTTCAAAAGCAAAATATACAATTCCTCACCACTACCGGCGCGATTGATTGACGTGCGCCAGTTCTCTAATTTTTCTTTAAAACTCATAACCAGCAATATACAAAAAAAATATTACTTTTTCAAATTAAGGAGCTTATACAGCCTTTCATTGACCTGAATATGACATGACTCGTATTTTTTTGACCAACAGCACTTGCATTGCACGGATAGGACCTCAATGCACGGATAGGACCTCAATTCCCTGTCAAGTAATATTCAGAAAAACTATTATATTTATTCATTGCGATTTTAACGCTTAGGCGTTTCCTATTGTTTGAAGACACTATTATGCGTTATTTTGATTTTGACGACAGCAAATACGGCTTTCCCTTAGCGATGGATGCCCACCGGTTCGAGGATAATACCGATCTGATTTTTGAGGCCGGTCCGCACACCATCAACTTTTTTGAGATCATGTTTTTTGAACAGGGAAACGGAGTCGCATATACCAATGAAAAACGTATCGAATTATGCCCAGGCACAATCTTATTCGCTTCACCCAACCAAATTAAGCAATGTGACTTTGATAAAAACGGTGTCAAAGGATTTCATTTAATCTTTAAACCCGAGTTTTTGGAATCTTTCTTTCAGGATAAAACACTGGTATACAAACTCCCCTATTTTTACAACTATTCATTTGCACCTTATATTGTCGCTATGGAGGGTGATTTTGAGTTGTTCAAGTCCATGCTCTCCGAAATTGTTTTTGAAATCGGCGCCTTCCGATCTGACAGCCCCAATATGATCCGCGCACTACTTGCCAGTATTTTACTTCGACTGGACCGGCTATTTCGTGCATTTCATCATATAGCCAGCGAAAGCGCGAATAACAATTTGCTCACTCGATTTAAAATGCTCATGGAAGAGCATGTCAACTCCAACCTGAACTGCAACCAATATGCTAGTTTACTAAAAATACACCGCAATGAGCTGAATCACAAAATCAAAGCCTACACGGGACATAGTCCAATTACCCTCCTCCAACACCGAAAAATACAGGAAATCAAACAGCGGCTTCTATTGGATGAACAGTCTATCGCCCAAATTGCCTTTGAACTTCATTTCAGCGATCCTAATAATCTTTCCAGATTTTTCAAAAAACTGACGGGCTTATCTCCTTCCGCCTACAAGCAGAAAATGCAAAATGATAGTTTTTCATAAACTTGTGATATTTATTCAATGACGCAGCAGGCTACCTTTGCATAGATCGTCATTCCAATCGCGCGGTGAGGATCTCCGTTTTAAAATTCATCAGCTGGATACCTGTATGTTATCGAGCTGCACAATGGAAAAATATGCTAAAACTACTGCTACTCTCTTGTTCACTGTATGGGCTGTTTACTACTCCGCCTTACCGTATTACCGGTCGGTTGGTTGACCATCAGTATAACCCCGTTGGGTATTTTATTATTGAAACCTATGCGTCCAATAAGGAAAGGGAACCCTTGGCTTTATTAGGTCGAGATACCGTTAGAAACAGCAATGGCGAATTTAAAATACAGGTGGTAAAAAAGGGCAGCTATCTCCTGCGGATAGCCGTTCCGGATTACACCGATTATTCCCTGTTTACCACGGTCCAGGATTCCAGCTACTCCTTTCCCGAAATACACTTACAGCCGACCAAATAAGTGCCATCTATTCAGCCTTGTATCCAGCCTTTCGCTGTTAGGAAGGTTAGCTTACCCATAGGCCCTGTTTTTGCGATTGCATTAGCCTTCTCTAGGATGATTGGTCGTATTCGCGTAAGGTATGCTAGGGGCTTACTGGCCCCCTTGCTTGCTTATTCTTTGCCTATTCTCTGCCGATTGGTTGCTATTTAATTACCATTTTAGCGGAGAAACAGCAGAGAAACAGCGAAGAAACACCAAAGAAACGGCAAACGAATAGCAAACCATTCTCGAAGCAGATACGAAGAAGCCCCGAAGAATAAGCAAAGAAACGGCAAAGAACCACCAATCAAACAGCAGAGAAACAGCAAAGAATCAGTAACTATACAGCAAACCAATCTCCGAACAAGTGCAAAGTAACAGTTCAAAAAAATTTAATTAATGACTAAACTTTACTAGTATTACCGGGTCTCATTAACAAGAGTACAACATGATTATTGCTTTAAATTTAACCCGATGCCCTATATGATGACAAAAGTCCCATTTAAAACCATGCTCGTTCTTCTTTTTTTGACTACTGCCACACAGGCTATTTGTGCAAATATTGCGCAATATAACCGTACTGCCCTTTTGCTTCAGGATCATCTGGGCGATGGTTACAGCAAAATCGGATCACGCGTTTATTATCGCGGTAAAGAAATTCCGAACGCCAATGCCGGTTCATTTCAATTTTTAGGTTCGGGTTATGCAAAGGATACCTGGAAGGTTTATTTTCGAGGAGCAATAATAGCTGATGCAAGTCCATCCACTTTCCAGTTCCTGGGAGACGGTTATGCCAGCGATGCCTGGAAGGTTTATTTTTATGGCAAGCCATTGTCAAATGCAACAGCATCTTCCTTCAAGATATTGGGAAATGGTTACAGCAAAGACCCCTGGAAAGCCTACTATTTAGGCAAAGAAATTAATGGAGCCAATGCTTCAAGCTTTGAAAATCTCGGCCGGGGTTATGCAAAAGATAATTGGTCGAGCTATTATAGAGGCGAAAAGAATGATAAATTTGCTGGTCCTACCACACAGCCCCTTGGCGGTCAATATGCTAAGGACAATTGGTCTGTTTTTTATAAAAATCAGAAAGTGGAAGAGGCTTCTGCTTCAACCTTTGAATACCTTGATGACGGCTATGCCAAAGATGCCTGGAATCTTTTTTATCGCGGAGTCAAAGTCGAGGGTGGCAGCCCCAACTCGTTCAAATTAATCGGAAACGGCTATGCAGCAGATCCCTGGGTAGTTTATTATCAGGGGGTAAAAGTTAAGGGTGCCTCGCCATCTACATTTAAAGCGCTTGGAGGAGGTTATGCAAAAGACTCCTGGGCAGTTTTCTATCGCGGCCAGGAGTTAAAGGGAGCAGGTGCTAGCACTTTTGAGTACTTAGACAACGGCTATGCACGGGATGCATATACGAAGTTTTATCGGGGCGAAAAATTGGATTAATTCATTCTATAATAATGTTGATACCGACCATTTTGGCCTTGTATTTAATTTTTTCGATAAGGCCATAGCAGCTCCAGTTGCGCAGCAGGAATTCATTGAACAACGGCCAATCCACCGAAAGATAGTATAGCTTCAGCAAACCAAGATCAGATGGTGATCAAGTTCGGCCTTTTTACAGTGCTCGTTCAGTGATTGTTCAGTGCTCGTTCAGTGCTTGCTCAGTGATGACTGAATAAACACTGACTGATTACTGTCTAAATACTGATTGAAAATTGTTTTTAGGTATAATTTGGTAGCAGTATATTGTTGCCGTTGATCTCGAAATTATATGCGGCAAATACAAGCATTATTTACCGCAAAAAAAGCGGGGAATAAACGATTTATTCCCCGCATAAAATAGTACTTAAGGTCATTTAAGGATTAATAACCAAGCTATTTCCCAGGCCGGTCATAAATACAGGGCCTATATTTTGGGCTTTCAGCAGATCGCGATGTTTTGTATCCAGTTTAGGCGCTCCAGCATCTACTGCCGCTGCAAAAGGATAATTTCCCACAAAGGCACCCAATACCGGGCTGCTACTTGTTGGCTCATAAATGCCATCTGTTGTTAGTGTGTATTGTGGATTAACTCGGGTAAATCCAGCCGGCAGCTGCTGACTTGTCGGCACATCAAAAACAATGTTTCCCTGATATACAAAATTGACCGGTTGATCGGTAAAGGTCAACATGGTAGACTGGGCAGATTGAGAAACCACGTTATTTGCGATATTCCCATCCGTTGGCGGCAATGTCCGGCTATTGCCGCCTTTACCTGAACCTATATCAAATGACTGCTTACACTTGATCATGGTATTGGCAACAACTTTTACGCGTTTTACCTGAAAGTAACCGCTTAAAGGTGAATTTGGCACACCGTCCATGATGGCCAACGCAGCTTTTTGTCCCGTGCCGGCCATATTCTGGAAGTAATTGTTGTAGACAAGATGATCTTCACCGATGATACGAATACCGCCAGCGGCGCTATTGCCATTACCAACAAAATAGTTGCCATAAACGGCTGATCCATTGCCATGCCGCAGGCATAGGGTTCCCTGGCTTTCATAGAAATAGTTGTTGCGGATCGTATCAGCCCCCATCTTATTGGATATAATTTCCGTTTCACCGTTACAGCGCTGGAAAATATTATCTTCAATGGTTGTCAGTGCATTTGTCATCGACCAGTCGCTAGTTCCGACACGGATGGTTTCCCCGCCATTGTCCGGTACCGCAGCACGCTCACCAAAGAAGTTGTGATCAATTCGGTGTTTCATTGGTTTACTGGTCCCCCATACGACCATGGTCGGTCCCTGATGGGTCTTTCCTTTTAAATAGCAGTGGTCAATGCGATGATAGGAACCATTGATGGAAACCCAACGGTAGTCGGTCGTTGCTGCCGGTGGATTATAGTCCACAATCGACGTATTGGTAAGGCGGCAGTTTGAAGAGGAAGAAGTGAAATCCACCACATTTTTGCCTGTCGTATACCCTTCCTGGAATACAAGTCCATCCACAACTAACCATTGTCCCGTGATACTAACAGAAGAAGTACCTTTCATGATAACTGCCCCCCGCTGCTCTGCCATCAATACAATAGGCTGCTGTTTTGTCCCCTGAGCACTGAAGGTTAGTTCCTGATTGGTCCATTGACCGGACTTCATAATGACCGTGTCTCCGGGCTGTAAGCTCAGTGCCTGAAGATCCGCTGCCGACTGAATGCTGTGGCATTGCACACAGGCAATACTGTTTAAAGTGAGTTTTTCGGCCGGCGATTTCTCACAGCTAGTTCCTACCGCCAATAGCAGCAGAAGTGAAGCAATAACTGAATTCTTTTTGATCATATTTAAATTTGTTTAAAAGGTTCTTTCGTTAAAGTGCTCCCGAAAAAGGATAAACTGTTGTATTGCCCTTGCTTCCAAAGACATGAACCACGCCATTCGTCACAATATACCCCCCGGACCGATTGGTTGTTTTATTGTTAATCTGAATCGGCGCCAAATCACTGTTATTGACCAGCCGTAACACCATCAGTCCTTCCTGATCAAAACCTTTGCCTTCATTCATGTATCCCAATAAAGAACTTTTGCTGGCAACAGTGTTCGCTGGAAGCATCGTTTTGGCTTTTGTATTTTCAATGGTCAGCTTACCGAAGTTATAATTCCCTTGTAACATGAGGTAAAGGAAATAGTTACGGACATCATCTTTGTTGTATTCTTCCCATTTTGTCGCCGGTCTCGTAATCGGTTTGCCTGTTCCATCCACTCCGGTCACAATTGGAAAGTCAAAAAACAGGCCTGCTGTCACCTTCTTCGTTTTAGTATCCCAGGTCTTTATGGCTTCATTATGTAAGAAAATAAAGGTTCGATCGTTTTTTTCAAATTCTTCCAAAGGAATTCCTGCATATTCTAAGCCCTTCCGCATCCATTTAAAAACTGTATCCGTTGGATTTTCTACCGTCTCATACGATCGGTTCTCCAAAAATTTCCGTGCACTTATCCCGATATTGGGATCTAAAGTTTTATGTTCGTAGTCGTAATCTTTTTGCAGTTCCAAATCGAAAAGTGAACAACTTGTCATTAATAGACTTGCTACGATGATAGCGCTATATGTCCATTTGGTCTTAAACATTCTTTTCATGACTCTCTGATTTAAATTCTTCTGTTAATCTGTATATCCTGGGTTTTGAACCAATGATTTATTGGAGTTTAAAACATTCCGGTGAATAGGCCAATACACTCTGTTTGTTGGATCTAGGAATCCAGGTTTATCTAAATTACCCGCTTCTTCCTGTCTACGTTTCAAGATTGGGTCCATCACGTCCTTCACACGTCCAGTGCGCACCAGATCAAACCACCTTTTACCTTCACCAAAAAGTTCCAGACGACGTTCATCCAAAATCGCCGTTTCCAATTGGTAGCTTGTGGCAATAGTTGCATCATTCGCATCATATTGTGGCAGGCGTGCACGCTTGCGGACAAAGTTTAAATATTTGAGGGCATTGGTTCGGTCACCGAGGCCATTCAACGCTTCAGCGTATAAGAGATACATGTCACTCAGTCGGTACATGGTCAAATAAACCGGCAGGGCCTGATTTGTCACCGGCCATGGATCCGCTTTGGTTGGATTTGCATCGGTTGGATACCACTTGATAAAGCGATCTCTCTTGTTGCTTGGCAATCCAAAATAGACATCCAATGTTTGCTGAGGTCGAATATCAGGACTTGGCGAGGTTGTCGTTTGTGGCTGAAACCAGGTTGCCCACACTCCTTCATCGACTATGATCTGCTTATTATTGGGAGACCACGACGTTTGCATACAGGCACAGCCATTTTTTAAGTAATCCCAGTGGATACTCCAAATCGTTTCTTTACTCGAAGTTGGATTGACAAAAATAGTTTTCCAGCTTGCGCCATCCTGCAAATTGGTTTCATTGGTTCCGGCATAGCTCACTCCTGTAGGAGACTTTGTCAAAAACAGGCGTGTGATCCATTTTGTTGCATTTTGATAATCCTTTTTCCACATATACACATCAGACATGATCGCGCATATTCCTGCCCCGCCGATTGTCCATAGGGCGTTTTTCGCATCTTTATCGACCAGAGAATAGGCTTTTTCCAGATCTGGAATAATGACCTCGTTCAATATCTTATCTTTCGGTTCGCGTGCGCTGGCAGCGGGCTGCTGTACATCCTCATAAGGTTCAAGCCATATCGGAGCATCGCCCCATACACGGACGAGATAGAAATAACACATCGCTCGAAGCGCATAACACTGCGCGAGATAATCCTTAAGCATCTCCGGGGTAATACGGCTATCCAATTCCGCTGCCTTTGGAATATACTTGATATTGTTATTGATACGCCCGATGGCGGTATAGAGCCCGCTCCAGTCTGAAAACTGGTTGGTTGGCGTAAGGCTATTTAGTACGATCTCGTCCACATAGTCTTTGGTGTAACTAATTGCCCGGTCAAAATTATCGGCACGATACTCGCCCCAATACAGGTACTTTTCGAGATAATTATCTTTGTTGTCCTGATAATTACCCTTACCAACCATTTCAAGCTGAAAGGCACTATACATTCCGGCTATTGCGGCCTGCACATCGTATAAGTTTTTATAATGCTGGTCCAGCGCAACTTCGGCCAGCGGTTTCTCTTCCAAAAATTTGTTACAGCCCCCCAATGTAGCTGACAGCAGTAACAGTGCTAAGATCTTTGTTTTCATGTCAAAAATATTTTTTCTGCTCCATCCTTCAGACGGAACTTACCCTAATCGATAAATGCTAAAAATTGATATTTACGCCAAATCCAAACTCCCGTCTCCTCGGATAACGGCCATCATCCTCTCCCGGTGTCAGCGGATTGTTTGTACTGAATTCGGGATCGTAGCCCCTATAATTGGTCCATGTCAACAGGTTGCTTCCATAAACGAAGGCTGTAAGCCCTTTCATTTTTAATCTGTTGATCAATTGCGGATCGAAGGTATAGGCCAACCGTGCACTTGACAGACGAACAAATGTTGCATCTTCGATATAAAGGCTATTCTGGTTTGTTTTTAGATTTCCACGGTTGTTTCTCTCCACATAATTTGGATATTTGGCCACATCGCCGGGTTTGCGCCATACATTATAGACCATATCCGGAGAGCCTGCTCCTGTGTTGGTCGGATAATTTTGACGTTGCAGCAACGCATTGTAAACTTCCCCACCAAAAGAACCATTAAAGAGTACATTTAGGGTAAATCGCTTATATCTAAAGGTCTGCATAAAACCAAAGTAGAAATTTGGTGTCGCATTACCGAGGATCATACGGTCTTCGTCATTGATCAAACTATCTTTCTTATTGTTAAGCCATTCAGCATCGCCACCTTTCAGTTTACCATCGGGCGCATATAGCTGATGTACTGTACCCTGGTAATCACTACCATTGAAGGTATAGACCGCTTTTCCATCACGATACATCGGTTTGCCCTGATCGTCAAGTACAAGTGTCAATTTCTCCCAATTATCATTGTAGGCATTGGACTCGTCCCAGGCGTAAACCCCTAAATTGCGCCAGCCATAGAAATTTCCGATACGGCCGCCTTCTTCCGCGTACCATTTATTGCCAGGGAAAAATGGAATTCCATCTGCCAGCTTCAGGATCTTACCGCGTTCAAAAGAAATATTACCATTCACTTCCCAGCTGAAATCAGGTGTTACGATTGGTTTTCCACTAATTACAAACTCCATTCCGCGGTTGCGAATTGTTCCCAGGTTGACATTCACTTTTGCGTAACCAGTTTCCTTGGCAAGCTCCCGTGGATACAGTAGATCGGTGGTGGTCTTGACATAGTAATCTGCCGTAAATCCTAATCGGCCATTTAAGAAGGTCAGATCTAAGCCCACATTGTTTTGGGTGGTTGTTTCCCATTTGATCCGATTATTTCCAAATGTACTTGTCAATGCAGCTCCGCCGACGCCATTATAAGACCCGCCGAAGGCCACTTTTGTATACGATTCATAATCGCCTACTTTATCGTTTCCAAGCTGTCCAATGCTGTATCTTAATTTAGCATCTACCAATGCCGGCTTCGCCCATTTCATGAAATTCTCGTCCGAAAAACGCCAGGCAGCAGATGCTGAGAGAAAGTTCCCCCATTTATTTGCTGCGCCGAACCGCGATGAACCATCCCTTCTGTAGGATCCCTGAACGAGATAACGTCCTTTGTAATTGTAGCCAATCCGGCTAAAAACAGAGGCAGAAGCGTTGGCCGTTGCTGTGGTATAGGTTTTTGACGGCGTGAGGTAATCTGGAAAAGTCACCAGAACTTCCTCATTGACGCTATTCATATATTCAGAATGAAAACGATCATAGCGTCTACGATCCGAACTGAATCCCAATAAGGCCGTGACATTATGGTCCTGTGCAAAAGTCTTATTATAATTTAGATAAGATTGAAACTCCCAAGTGAACGTTTTATTAAACTCGTTTGTTCCGCTATTCTGATCCTTGTTTGCCGATAAAAAACGTGGTGAGAATTGGGTATTCTGTAAATTGTCCAACCGCACATTAAACAAGGTCGTAAATTTCAGGTCGTCCCGAATTTGATAATCCAACTGATTGTTCAATTGCCCGGAATAGGTTTCATCGATATTTTTTTCAAACAAGGCGTTGGCGACAGGATTTCGCTTCGAACCGATGTAGCTTGTTAAAGAGCCATCAGGATAGTAAATCAAGGAATATGCCGGACGGTCCATGACGACGCGGATCGTATTGCCGATTGGAATCGTATTGCCTTTTTGCCAGGAAAAGGAAATATTGTTGGAATACCTCAATTTGGATGAAAACTGATATTCAACATTGATACGTGACTGTAAACGCTTGGCGTAACTATTCAAGATGATCGATTTATCATCCAGGTAATTCAAACTGCTGTAGTACCGGAGATTTTTCTGACCACCTGATACGCTCATCTTAATTTCCTTCTTTTGAGCAAGATTTCCCAACAAAAGTCTTTGTAAATCGTTATCCGAATTGAAACTTGGGTTGATGGAATCCGTATTGGTATTGAGGCCTTGAATATATCGGAAAGCCCTTACTTCGGCAGAATTACTTACCGGGATATAATGGGCTAGACGGCCGAAAAGATGATTGTAATTGACATTCACCATGGGTCTTCCCTCTGATCCGCGCTTGGTTGTGATGAGGATAACGCCATTGGCTGCACGCGATCCATAAATAGATGCCGAAGCAGCATCTTTGAGGACCTCGATATTCTCGATATCTGTTGGATTTATGGTCGCACCATCGGGGTTAATTACTCCATCGACCAGGTATAAGGGACCATTTCCCCCATTTAATGTGGAGGTACCCCGCACCTGAATAGATCCTGTCGCCCCAGGTGCTCCACCACCGTCATTGACAATAAGGACTCCGGCAGCCTGCCCCTGTAAGGCATCGAAAAGGTTAATGGGTTGACGCTCTTCGATTTTCTTTGCGTTGACGGAAGATATAGCGCCCGTAAGGTCACGTTTCTTTGCAACACCACCATAACCTGTAACAACAATTTCATCCAGCGCATTGTCACTATCTTCCAACGTGACATCAAGTTGTCGCTGGCTACCGACAGCGCGCTCCTGCTCTTTCATGCCTACTTGACTAAAGACAACGGTACTGGATGATACAACATCAAGCTGATACTTCCCCGTGGCATCTGTACTTGTCCCCTGACTTTTCCCTTTGATACGAACAGTGACTCCCTGCAGTGCCTCTCCTTTTTTGTTGGTCACCTTTCCTGAAAGCCGAATGTTTTGTTGGGCAAAGACCGGTAAGCCTATACTCCCCAAGGCTAGAAATAGGAAGAGTACAAAGCACCCCATTTTTGTGATACTTTTTATCATAATAAATCAGTTTTTATGGCGATTGTCTATCATGAGTAGATGATCGATAACTCGGCCATGCATTTAATAAATTGGTTATTTTTTATAATCAGTTATCTCAAATATCAGTCAATCTGCGAGGTTAAACAGTGTATTTTTTGGTCTTTTTAGCAGTAAAAAATGGTTTTTAGGCGCTTAAAAGATAGCTTATTGTTCAAAACAATATCATTGCCCCATAAATTCAAACTTTACTGTACCTATCGTATTCGGTTTATTTTTGGCTGGTGCCGAGATATCGCCTTCCAGTTTCCCGGACGCATTTCTTTTCAGAACAATCCTACGCCAAGAATAGGCCCCTTTCTCATAATCGAAACTCAGACCATCATCGTCATACAGGTTATACATCCCCTCCTTCTCCCCATAATGTCGGATAATTAGGTTCACTTTTTCTCCTGCTGCAGGCGCATGAAGCCGCGCTGTCGTCATTGGAATGATGCCACCATCTTTTACATAGACGGGTATCCGATCGTCTTCGGGTTTGGCAACGATTTCCTCGCCATTACCGACATAACGGCCCGAATAGAAATCGTACCAGTTACCCTTAGGCAAAAGCACCTTTCTAGTAGATTCGCCTGTAAATAAAGGCGCCACCAACAGATATTCGCCACACATGTACTGATCTTTCACCTCTTTGTTTACCGCTTCCAGATAAGGATTTGTTTCCAGATCCTGATTGCTCAGGCTTGCGGTTGTTTGTCCCTGAAATCCCTCTTCCAGCACCATGGCCCGAAAGGGAGGTGTTCCTTCAAAATGGTATTTTGCAAATTCAGAATAGAGATAAGGCATCAATTCCATCCGCAACTGCGCATAGTACTTCACTTTTTCGGCCACTTCAGGAAAAGACCAGGGTTTTGTTCCACTCGACCAAGCATTGATCATGGCCATTGGTGAGAATACAACAGTCTGGAAACGGCGCAACCATTCCTCGCCTGTTTTGGAGCCCCTTACCTCTGGTGTCCACAGTACGCCGCAAAATCCACTATTGACCAGTGCAGTGATAAAGTCCTGATGACTATAATAGTCGTTATAGATCACGTAGGGCATGTTGTTGGCTCCGGCGTTAGATGCACGTACCAGCCCAAATGTTCGTTTATTCTGCTGGCGGTATAGACTGTCGGTCAATTGTTGTGCAAGTACACCATAGGTTTGCCGCATTTGTATCCCACTGATGCCTGAGGGAAATTTGGCCATGTCCGGCCAAAGGTAGTAGTCGTAACCATCGACTTCATCAATCTTATATCCGCTGATGCCTATATCGATCTGCGAACGGCTCAGTTGGCCTGCAAGGATGCGTTTTGCGTCTGGATGATTCAGATCAGGAACAGTCCCATTCCACACCGTATGCGAGCCGGTAAAAGGTTCAATAGTTTTACTGATAGGAGATTCTGGAGAGATATAAGGGTTTGTCCATAGGTTTAAACGCACACCTTTATCGGCCAGTTTCTTTACCAAGGCTGCCGGATTTGGAAAACGTCCCTTATCCCATTCAAATGAGCAAGGGTAAGCCTTGGACTGCCAGCCGGGTTCGAGACCAATAAAATCAAGCGGGAAGCCATGTTCCTCAAATTCCGCTACCTCCTTGATCACTTCATCTGCCGTATAAAGCTTTTGTACACGTTGCGTAAAACCAAGCCCCCATTTCGGCGGCAGGGCGCCACCGCCACAAAAGAGGTTATAGCGTTTTATGGCATCGAGCGGATTGATGCCTGCAAATACATAAACTTCCGCTCCTTCTGCAGGGACGTATACTTCCACCGCATCGGAGTAAGGCCGGGAGTTCCAGCTTTTATCGGTATTGCGATCTTTTACTTCTGCAGGAACTTTAGCATCTTTCCGTACGCCTGTTCCCACATAATACGTTAAATATTGTGCTGAGTTGACTAATACACCATATCCTTTGGAAGAGACGTAGAACGGAACAGGTGCATGGGTGCGCCCATTATCTTTGCCACCATAATGGTCGACATGCAGGTTAAGAATCTTGCCCCGCTGATGTACCGTCTGAAAATTAAGTCCTAGTCCGTAGATCTGTTCGTTTTTTTGCAGCGGGAACCGCAGGTATGTTTTACCATCGATCAGTTCGGCATGCACCTCCATCTTGGGCAATGGAAAATCGACAGACTGCAACCGTTCGAGGGTCGCAGCTTGAGGTGTAGCCCCTGCTGCAGACAGCAGCGTATAATTATCGGGTTTGCCAAATGTTCCTTTCCATACACCCGGGTATTGTTCCTGCCAACGAATAGGTTGTGCCGATGCTTCAATCGCCAACAAAAGCAGCAAAATTGTCCATAATCTCATCATAGCTGGTTATTTTTTTAATAAAGCGTACACACACCAAAGTATGGGCGCCTGGCCGTGCATATCCCCAGTTTTCTGTTTTCGATCGAGGTAGTACTGATAATCATTTTTTCGGTTGGTACCTTCACAGACGTTGCTGATATCGCCGTCTTTGTTGATGTAGCCCGTCAGAGCAATCCATGCCTTGCGTGCGATGGGCGTATATTCCTCCGCATCAAGCCATCCCTGCCTTATGCCCATAATAATGGCATAAGTGAACATGGCAGAACCCGAAGTTTCTACCCAGGATTCAGGTTTATCAATCAATTGCCCCCAAAGGCCATCCGGCCGCTGATACTTCTTTAGACTTGTGATCATTTTGCGGTAAGCAGCCAATATTTTGGGTCTATTGGGGTTGTCTTTCTTTAATGAAGACAGCAATTCGCTCATTCCCGCGGCCATCCAGCCATTCCCGCGGCCCCAGAAGAAAGGCGCATCCGGTGCGTGATAAAAAAGACCATTTTCCTTTTGAATGGTATCGAGGTAGACAACCATTTCATGGGCGGCACGATCAATATAGTGCTGATCTCCCGTTACCTGAAAGGCTTTGGATTGAATCATGGTAATCATATACATATCGTCAATCCAGTAGCGGGTCTGCCAGGTAAGTCCTTTATCGAGAAATTTCTGATAACTATCTTTTACAACCTGAGGGGAGTCAATCGGAATGGACCATTGTGCATTTGCAAAACGCATTCCCATGGTATAGAATTTCTTGTTTTTCGTTTGCAAATAGATCTCCAGCGGAACCGTTCCAAAGACGGAAAAGTCCACATGCCAAGGTCGCGGAACAAGGTGCTTTTCCGTGTCAAACAAAGGCATAAAGCGTTGTGTCAATTGCGTAAACAATTTCTGATCATTGCTCACTTCGGCATACTTCAATGCTCCATACCAGGCACAGACTTCGGGATAAGTAATGTTTTTTGGTGGAGCTGGCGGTTTAAAACTGTTATGCGGACTTGCCACAAAACGTTGAGCCACGAGATCACCTATTAATCTGGGGTCAGCCTGCGCCGGCCAATTAACCAGGTCTGTGCTTTGCGCAAATACACAAAGGGACATGCAGACGCCAATACCCAAGAGTATGGACATACAGAACTGCTTCATCATCAGTTGGGTTTATAATTAAGTTATAAGGCAAATATCTGCAAGCCAGTCTGTATTAAGGGGGTAGTTTTTGTTCGTTTAGGTGGAAAGATTGGTAATGGATACTATCCGCATGGCATCACTTTACTTGTACAGTGTATCCCGAAAGTTAGCAGAGTTCGTGTCGGCAGTTTAGTTGTACGGAATAAGTACTCTTATTGTACTTTTCTCTTTTGCCAATAGGCTTACGCAACGTTTGCGTAAACCGTGCTATTACTGTGCTATATCTGTGCTTAGGCAGTGCTTTATTCGTGCTTCATCCATGCAGGGGATAGGAGTACAAAAAAACTAATTCATTATCAGCTTTTTCAAAATAAAAACACCCCAAAAGCTTTCATCAAGCTTTTGGGGTGTCGTAGATTAATTTACTATATATTCTTCTTAGTTAAATTTAAATTTAACACCGAACTGCATATAATAAGTTGAAGTAATTGTCTGATTAATACGTGTAGTTTCTCTAATTACATCACCATTCGCACCGTTTAATCTAAATTCCGGTTTAATGTTCCCTTGTACATCTAAAGCTGGAGTAGTTCTTGTGCTAGCCATATTTGTCGGAATCAACAATTGATTGTTGCTAATTTTATACACTCCCCAATCTGAATTAAAGAGGTTACCGACATTAAATACATCCCAGAAAAATTCTAAAGAATTCTTTTTACCACCGATTCCATTAAACAATTCTTGTGTAAATCTTAAATCGAATTGATGTCTCCAAGGCATTACACCACCATTACGCTCTGCATATTTTCCTTTTCTTGACTTCAAATAGTCATCACCATCAATCAAAGCAAAGAATATTTCTGATTGTTCTTTAGCTGTATAGCCTTTTCCACCATAAATTGAACCTGGTGTCGCAACAATATCAACAAATGAAATTTCAGATGCATCTTTAGGAACATAGATCAAATCATTATTTTGTCCATCACGATTAAAATCAGCTGAGTAAGCATAAGATACTCTTCCTGTCGATGATCCTGAATAGAATACTGTAATAGAAGTATTCAAGTTTTTAATCCATTTATTTGAATAACTTACAGATCCTACCAAACGATCAGGCAAAACATTATCAGTATATCCTAAAGTAGGATTATTTGAATTTCCGACAGATTGGTAAGGCAATGACCATAAATTTGCAATTTGGCTACCTGCTCCATCACCGTAATTTTTTGCACCACTACGTGTATAAGCTAAGCTCGCTGAAAATCCATCTTCAAATGCTTTTGCCAGTTGAGCAGTTACAGACCAATAATGCCCCCCTTTTTGGTTCGACATTTGAATGGCTGAAAATGCACCTGTAGCTGTAGGTGACGCTTGACCATTTGACAATTTATTGATGTATTTATCTACGTTAGCATCAGCATAAACAAAACGATTATCACCATAACCTGCAATGTTCATTTGTTTAGGGTCAGCTAGATTGACATTCTTTGCCACAGCAGCATTTATATCCTTATTATAGATAGCCTCTAACGTACCAACTACTCCAAACGGTAATTTATAATCAACCGCGATACTAGACTTCCATGTCGATGGGAATTTCAAATTCGGGTCCATAACCGAAATACTCGATGATGAAATCTGTGTCGTTGGATCAGCAATAGTTGCTGGATAATTAGCTTTAATATCAGGACTGAAAGCAGGAACATCAGCACCCGATTTTGTGATTGAAGCTTGTAACATTCCGGAATCTCCAGATTGTGAGACAATCCACACAAAAGGAATACGACCAGTAAAGATACCTGTTCCCCCACGAAGCATTAATGAGCGATCCCCCATGATATCATAGTTAAAACCAAATCTAGGTGATACCATTACTTTCGTTTTTGGCAATGCTCCAGTATTCAATTTTAAACCATCTGCAAAAGTTAGAGCAGAAATTAATGGATGTTCTTTAACTTCATTTACATTCGGATACCCTGGCAATTCTAAACGAATACCACCAGTCAATTTCAGCTTATCGTTAACTGTAAATTGATCTTGTACATACAATGACCATTGATTAAATTTAAAACCAGGGAAGGCTTGCGAGCCATCTGCAGTTAACGGATAAGTCAAAGCATAATTCGTAGCTTTTGCTCCATTTTTAAAATCATCCCATGAATTAAAGAGATAATATCCTGCTCCAAAACGTTGGAACCCATTTTTTACATCACTTGTTTCAAACTGTAGACCTCCTGTAAAATCATGGTTGTTATAAGTATAATTAAAATCCATATTCCCAGTCCAAGTTTTCACAGAACGTAAATTTCCATAAGAAAACGGTTCATAACCAAAAGTCGTGATAACGTTATCTCCTTGTTTAATATCTACAAGAGGAAATTCTCCACCGTTTACCGAACGAGGCTCATCTTGGTTTACGTAGGATATCCTTGCAGAAGTATTTACATTACCTAACTTTCCTGTATATTCCATTGTTCCCGAAAACAAATTCGTCTCCTGGAAATAATTTGAATTTGAAAAATGTAAAGCATTGCTTCCAGTACGGCTCAATCCTGAAACACCAGAACCAGTATATGAGTTACTAATTTCAGAAGGAGATTTAGCTTTAACTTGGTTATATCTAAAATTTATTTTATGGTTATTGGCAATATTCCAGTCAATACGAGCAAAGATTTTATCGTTATTACTTTTATTGGAATATCCTTGATAAGGTCCTGTTTCATAACCATACTTTTCTTTTAAAAATGAGGATACCTCATCCATAAAAGCTTCTGTAGGTCTAGCAACATAGGTAGGAGTTCCTGCAGCACCGAACGGATTAGAAGGTGAAGAAGCTATTTTAACAGGACCTGGTTCTTCTGTTTTATTTTGTTCCAAATTCACAAAGAAGAATAATTTATCTTTGACAATTGGACCTCCAAGGCTCACCCCATATTGTTTAACTGACAATTGGTTAACGGGAGTCAATACATCACCAATTCTAGTACCCTGTTGTTTATCAGAACGACCAGTATAAAAAGCCGAACCAAAAAATTCATTACGGCCTGAACGAGTAACAGCATTGATCGCTGCTCCTGTAAATCCAGACTGACGTACATCATAAGGAGTCACATTAACCGATATCTGTTCAATCGCATCAATAGAAATTGGAGATCCATTTGCAGGAACATTACTTCCAATACCAAATTGGTTATTGAAGTTGGCTCCATCCAACGTAAAGTTATTTGATCTAAAATTACCTCCACCGATAGAAGCCCCATTAGCTTGTGGTGTCAAGCGTGTTAAATCATTAACACTACGTGTAATAGATGGTAAATTTTCAATTTGACGACGTCCAACAATTGTAGAAGCGCCATTTTTTTCACTTTTCAAGGCTGCTCCTCGAGTTACTACAACTTCTTCAAGGTTAGTTGTAGCATCCCCAAAAACTGGATTTAAAACAAATGGTTCACCTAATTGCAAATAAACATCTTCGTAAACAACAGGCTTTTGACCAACATAAGTTACTTCAATTTTGTAAGGTCCCCCAACACGCATATTAGCTAGGTTAAACCGGCCAGCAGCGTTAGCCGAGCCAGAATAAACAGTTCCTGATGGCACGTGCGTAGCCTTAATTGTTGCTCCCGAAGTTAGACTGCCGTTTGCTTCTTTTACAATACCTGTAACGCTACTTGTTGTAACCTGAGCTTGTACAGCACCATAGCTGGCCATAACAAGAGCGAAAAAGAGTAAAGATCTTTTCATATAATGTGATTTGTTAAAAAATGTTAAGCAAAATTACTAAGAGATTTCAAATTACAAAGGACTTAATATAAACTTAACACACTAAACCACACATACTTCATGAAATACAGGCGATAATTACTATATTAACATACAATTTATTAGCAAAAAAAACGTTATAACATGTTTTAAACCAGCATTTCCCTCCACACGAAGCGATCAAAAATAATTTTCCACATCAAATCCGCAAAAATCTTTTGTAACAACATTCTTCCAATCGGAATTTAACTTTTTAAAAATTTTTAACTAATTTCCTTTCAATCGAGACTTTTATTAAACACCTCAGTTTCTTGTCGAATTTGAGCCACTGTAACCTATTCTGATCGAAAAAATCAAAACGATTGTATAGACGTGATGGTTTATATAAAAAATGTTTCAAAAACCGAGAACTTTTCAGAAATTCGCGCACCTAATAACTTATGCTTCATGGAAGACGGTATTCAAAATTCTTCTTTTCAAGAACCTGCAGACATTAAATTGTCCCCTGCAGGGCTCTCCTTCTTGGCTTCAGCGGCCAAATGGACCAATTTTTTGGCCATTGTCTGTTTTATTTTCATCGGCATTTCTGCCATAACCATGGTCAGCCTAATCTTTGGAGCCAGTGCATTATCACTCGGGGCCGACGAATATGTAACAGCAGGGGCTTTATCCACATTCGGTGTACTCTATCTCTTATTTCTTGCTTTCTTCTGCCTTCCCATCTATTACCTTTATAATTTCGGATCAAAAGCGAAAAAAGCAATCGAGAATCGCGACAGTATCCAACTCGAGTTATGCTTAGATGCACTCAAAAAACATTACAAATTTATTGGCATTATGGTCATCATCACCATCGCCTTTAATTTGATGGGACTAGTCGTTGGTGTCGTGCTCGGCATTAGTGATGCTTTTGCCGGCGTATAATACTTTCATAAATAAGGCTAATAAAAAAAGCGGAGTATGCACCTAGCATACTCCGCTTTTTCAATTGTATTGACTCTTTATTTTTTATAATATTTCATCGCATTTGGAATCAATTTCTGAATATCCGCAATCCGTCGCTCATCACTCGGGTGCGTACTCAAAAACTCAGGCTGCCCTTTTTGACTACCCGATGCCATACGTTTCCAGAAATCTACAGCCTCATTTGGATTATAACCTGCCAAAGCCATAATAATCAAACCTGCTGCATCCGCATCTGATTCATCACTTCTCGAAAATTTTAATTGCGCCAGGTTGCCACCTAAACCATACAGATTGTTAAAAACACCAAGCGTACTGTTTCCAGATACCCCTGCAGCTGAACCTAAAATCTGTCCTCCCAGCTGTAAAGCGATCTGATTCGAAGCCTGAGCTACAGAATGCTCCTCAATAGCATGTGCGATCTCATGTCCCATAACTGTTGCCAAGCCCGCTTCTGTACGTGTTACCGGCAATATTCCGGTATATACCGCAACTTTACCTCCAGGCATACACCATGCATTCACATCATCACTCTTCACCAAATTAAACTCCCAGTTGAAGTTAAATTGATTTGCGCGACCTGTACTTTGCAAATACTGGTTAACCGCCGTTGCAAGCTTGTTACCAACGCGTTTCACCATGGCTGCATCTGCAGTTCCGGTTACTACTTTAGCATTATTTTTCGATAAGAAATCTTTATAAGCTAATGCAGCTTGCTGGTTCACTTGATCTGCGCTGACCAATTTCAAATATTTTTTACCCGTAACAGCTGAAGTTGCGCAACCTGACAACCCCGATGCCAGTGTTACACACGCTAATACCATAGCCGAATACTTAAACACTCCGTTCATATGTATATATTTTCTTTCAATGGCCATATGGAATATCCGAGCGATGGTGATCGGCTTTCAGCTTTTCCAACATGGATATTTCACAATAAATTATTAAATACGTTTTAGAGGATGCAATTATTGTGCCTATTCTTTTTCCTTCGGCTTTTTCTTAAAGAGGTAAATCTTGGATTCATGCCCCTTTAACAGACGCTCTATATTCTTTTGGTGGGTAATTAACAATAGGATACAGATGGCTATTCCGTAAAGCAGCACAGAAGGTATGGTTGTTTTAAAAATAAAGGCCAAACTAAAAGGAAATGCAAAACCTGCAGAAATGGAACCGAGCGAAACATAATGGGTTGTCAGCAGGATGATGATAAACACTGAAACACAGACTAAAGCGGCAGGCGTATGTATAGCGAGGATCATACCACACAGGGTTGCCACCCCTTTCCCACCTCTAAATCCCGCAAATACAGGAAATAAGTGCCCCAATACCGCAATAACGCCAAGTGCCAACTGAAAGTTGACAAATTGGACATCGCTCGTATTTTGCCCCAGTTCTATTAAATAAGCCAGGTTTGTTGCTGTCCAGCCTTTAAATATATCTACAAACATCACGATCGACCCCGCTTTAGGGCCCAAGACGCGAAAGGTGTTAGTCGCCCCAGCATTACCGCTACCATACTCACGAACATCTACCCCATAAAATGCCTGTCCCAACCAAACGGCTGTAGGTATGGATCCAAACAAATAAGCTAGTAATACTGCAGTTACTAAATAAATTGATATCATTAATTAAATCAGTTCTTATATTAATTTGGCCTTCAGACTAAGATCCAGGCTCCTTACACTGTGTGTCAAAGCACCTACTGAAATATAATCTACCCCAGCCTCCGCATACGATCGGATCGTGTCGAAAGTTATTCCCCCAGAGGCCTCTGTCTTGAATCGATGGTCAATTAGCTGAACAGCTTTGGCTACATCTTGCGGCGAAAAATTATCTAACATGATTCGGTCCACTTCGCCAAAGTTAAGAACTTCATCAAGCTCCGCAAAATTTCGGACTTCAATTTCTATTTCTATTGGTTTATTTAGGTTCTTTCTGTAATCATTTGCGCGCTTTAGAGCCGGTACAATACCGCCACTATAGTCCACATGATTGTCCTTAATTAAAATCATATCAAAAAGGCCAAAACGATGATTGGTCCCACCTCCTATACGAACGGCTTCTTTCTCCAATACACGCAACAATGGTGTGGTTTTCCGGGTATCCAAAACTTTCGTATCTGTACCTTTGAGAAGGTCTACGTATTTTCGGGTAGTTGTCGCAATGCCACTCATACGCTGCATGACATTCAGCACCAAACGCTCTGCCAGCAAAATACTTTGGATATTTCCCCTCACATAGAAAGCAATATCACCTACTTTAACCTGACTTCCATCTTGGATAAACACCTCGCAGGCCAACGTATCGTCAATATAAGCAATAATCGCCTGCGCCACTTCAACCCCGGCCAAAATACCGTTATCCTTAACAATCAATTTGGCTTCACCTTGCGCCCCAGTCTCGATTGTAGAAAGTGAGGTATGATCTCCATCGCCCAAATCCTCAGCGACAGCCTGTTTTACAAAATGGGCCAAATAGTCCTTGATTTCCTTCTCCATAAATACTATTTATTGGGCTAAGATGTGGAATAATTTTTTAATCGAAAAATAGATTTATAAAAAAAGCATCGCTAGCTTTAATTTTTGTCGATTCTTAGCTCTTCAATCGAATGGTTATTATTTCCTACGCCGATCTTAATAAAAACACGATAGTTTGTTTGTTCTGTAGCTAATGTAAATGTAAAATATTGATAGCCATTGTTCGCATTGCTGGCTTGCGTCACTTTAACAGTCTTGGGTTTATGCTGATTAAAAAATGCCGCCAACATGATTTCCGACTGGTATTTTGTGTAGACGCCATTCTCCCCCAAAATAGATAAGGTTAAGTTTGAACCGAAATACTTGGCCATATTTTTTGCATTACCTTCTTTCAAATATGATTTCAGTTCCTCTGAAATACTTCCTAAAGAATCATCATCACCTGGTAAAGCTACCTTTACCGCTGTATTCACTTCTTTTAAATAATGCCCGAAGGCCGCAGTGTGTACAAAAAGACTATTAATAAGTATAAATGCGCAATAGCTTAAAAATTTCATATAGCTCAACATATTATAGAACAGCTTCTATCATCCATATCAATCATTAGGTAGCTCCGTTTTTTAACCGAACATAAACTATGCCACAAACCTATAAAATTATTAGGGATTAACAAGGGAACTTTTTAAGATCCGTTGATAGATTCTAAAATTAAGATTATCTTTGTTATACGATGAATAAGAAAAAAGTTGCACTCATGATCCTAGACGGACTAGGATATGGAAAACATGATAAATCAAATGCAGTTGAAGCTGCAAACACCCCATTTTTAGATCATTTATTAGAAGCTTATCCAAACTCGAGCTTAGAGGCCTCTGGTGAAGCTGTAGGCTTACCTGCTGGGCAAATGGGTAACTCTGAGGTTGGTCACATGAATCTTGGCGCCGGAAGAATCGTCTACCAAGAATTGGGTCGTATTCACAAAGCTGTTAATGACGGTGTATTCAATTCGGATCCTATTATTCAAGACGCATTTAAATATGCATTGGAAAATAACAAAAAGGTACATTTAATCGGATTGCTTTCCGATGGTGGTGTACACGCACATACAAAGCATTTAAAAGGCTTATGTGATGCTGCAAAACATGCTGGCTTGACAAGTGACCAAGTTTTTATACATGCATTTTTAGATGGCCGTGATACGGATCCAAACTCCGGCATTGGTTATGTTAAGGACCTACAAGACTATTTAAAGACAACAACAGGTACTTTTGCCTCTGCAATCGGTCGATATTATGCGATGGACCGCGATAACAGATGGGAACGCGTAAAATTAGCATACGATCTTTTGGTAAAAGCGGAAGGTGAAAAATCCAATGACCTTGTTGCATCGATCCAAAAATCATACGACGAAGGTGTAACCGATGAGTTTGTGAAACCAATTGCATTGGTAGACTCAAATGGTGCGCCAGTGGCAACAGTCCAAGAAGGAGATGTTGTATTCTGTTACAACTTTAGAACAGATCGTGGCCGCGAGATTACAATCGCTTTAACTCAAAAGGCATTTCCAGAATATGATCTACAACCATTAGATCTATATTATGTGACAATGACTTCTTATGATGAAACATTCCAAAATGTCAGAGTTGTTTTCCAAAAAGATAACTTGACCAATACCTTAGGTGAAGTGTTGGAAGCAAACCATAAAACACAAACGCGTATTGCCGAAACAGAGAAATATCCGCACGTGACATTTTTCTTTTCAGGAGGTCGTGAACAACAGTTTGAAGGTGAAAACCGCTTGTTGGTTCCATCCCCAAAAGTTGCGACTTACGATCTTCAACCGGAGATGTCTGCCAAAGGAATTACAGAAGCTATCGTTAATGACATGGAGACCCTTCAACCAGATTTTATCTGTCTGAATTTTGCAAACCCAGACATGGTAGGTCACACAGGTGTTTTTGAAGCTGTTATAAAAGCGGTAGAAACTGTTGATCAATGTACAAAAACGGTTGTTGAAACAGGCCTTAAAAATGGTTACTCCTTTATTATTTTGGCCGATCATGGTAACTCCGAGTTTATGGTCAATGAAGATGGATCGCCAAATACGGCACACACAACCAATTTGGTTCCGTGTATCTTAATTGACGATCAGTATAAGAAAATAGCAGATGGTAAATTAGGTGATATTGCCCCAACCGTCTTACAACTTTTAGGCGTCAATATCCCCGTTGAAATGACAGGAAATGTATTGGTATCAGAATAATAATTTACTTAAAAATAGCAGCAGAGCACTTTTCCTTCTTATGGGCAGTGCTCTGCTTTTTTGGAGCTGTGGATCTCCATCGGCGACAAAAAAAACACAAAAATCTTCAGCTATATTTTCTGTCGATTCGTTTTTTAATGCCGAAGTCAATCGCTTGCAGCAGCTCAATCCCGCAGTTCTGAAATCTGTCAGCAAAGACGGTGAGAAAGAACAACGCGAACTAAAAATTGGCAACTGGAAAAATGAACTCTCCGCTTTTCAGTCTGCCGATATCAGCAAAAACTTCGACCCATCACTGTATGAAGTCAAAGCTGTAGACTGTGTGACAGAATTTACAGCTAAAAAGAAAGAACTGCAGATACAGAAACTGCGTATCGAATTTGACAAAAACGAAAAGGTAAAACACATCCATATCGATAAAAAGATAACAAATACCTTATACGATAGTCAAGAAAAATTAGACTATTACAGCGACTCGCTGTATCGAATTGTCAAACTGCAGGATGTCCAAGGTTTGGATGCCAATCAATACGAAATTGAAGGCAAGTTTATTCCTTCCAAAAAATAGCCCGCCTGATCAGCACCATACACAGCCCTCAAGAATAGCATCCATTTTTGAGGGCTTTTCTGTAAATTCAGTTTATCTTTTAAGCGGACATTTATACAATGTCACAACAATAATAAATGCAACACAATTGCTTTATATTTTATTTTCCTTATCTTTGACCAGATTAACAAAATAACTCAACGGATAAATGGGTTTAAACGTAGTGATTTCAGCGTGAAAGATATCTCATTGAACAAATTCGCAGCATTCATGCTCTTAATGACCTTCTTAATTGGTCAGTTCATTGTGTATACCCATGCGCATCCGCAAACTGCACTCAGTATCGTAGACAGTCCTGCAAAAAAACACCATGCAGACCATCCGAAGTGTTCCATCTGTGACCAAAATTCACATCCACAAATTGTTTTTCATTTTACGCTACGCGAATTAATACTCCCGACACAGCAAGTTGAATTTGGCCTGTTTATCACGGGAGATCAAATTATTCGATCACTGCTTTCTGGCAACCGTGGTCCCCCCATCGCTTAGTTTTTACATAAGTCCAATAATGTCACTCCTATATTCTTCTCATTATTGCGACAAACAACTTCATAAAAGTTTTTAGAACTCGACAATCTCAAGAATTCATATGATGAGTTATCGGGTTGCTATTATCCTTGATGTTATATATACGTAAAAATTATTCGTACAGATGAAACTTAAAATTATAGGCTGCATTTTTATGCTTGTCTCCTATTTCTCCATATTTCCGGCCCTTGCCGCAACAATCAGCGGTAAAGTAACGGATGCAAAAACAAATCTTCCCATTGCCGGTGCTACAATATCACTGCAACAGCTTCGTTCGAGCACCGCATCAGACCAACAAGGTCAGTATAGCTTTAAATCACTTCCTTCAAGTGGACGCTACCTGGTTGAGGTCCGTTTCTTGGGCTATCAGTCCGTTGTCAAGACCGTCGATCTAACTTCGGAAAATCTTTCCCTTGATTTCGCCCTAACCGAAAGTATTATTGAAACCAATGAAGTCGTCGTTACAGGTACACTGGTCACTTCGCGGAGCCGGCGCAACAGTACCTCGGTTGCTGTAATCTCCAAAGATGAATTACAGGGAAATGCGACGAATCTTATTGATGCGCTTGCCCGACAAGTTCCCGGACTAAGCCAGATCACAACAGGACAAGGTATTTCAAAACCTGTTATACGGGGTCTTGGCTATAATCGTGTCGTCACGGTGAGTGATGGTGTCAAACAGATGGGACAGCAATGGGGAGACGAACATGGTATTGAAATCGACCAAAATCAACCGGATCGTGTGGAGGTCCTGCGTGGTGCAGCCTCTTTGATGTACGGATCTGATGCTATTGGCGGTGTAATCAATGTGCTTGAACCAAATGTTCCTACAGCTGGGCAAATTAAAGGTGAAGTATTGAGCAGCTACTCCACCAACAATGGACTAACCAATAGTTCGGTTATGCTTACCGGTAATGAAAATGGCTTCGTATGGCGTGGGCGTGGTTCTTATCAAAACGCCTATTCCTATAATACACCCGCAGGCCGATATGGCAATAGTGGTTTTAATACCAGTAATTTCAGTGGTATGCTTGGGTTAAACAAGCAATGGGGCTACTCTCATTTGAATTTTTCATACCTGAAAAATAATATAGGCTTTTACGACGCCGAACCTGGTGACCCGCTTTACATAAACTCAAAAAGCCGGACCTTAGATTTCCCTAAACAGGATATCCGCCATTACAAACTGGCCCTCAACAATAACTTTGTCATCGGTTCGGGTAGTTTAAAACTTGATCTGGGCTATCAAAAAAATCAACGTCAGGAGCTTGAAGAAGCAACACCTTCTTTATTCTTTGATCTGAATACATATTCACTTGACGCAAAATATTCTTTAAGTGAAAAAAATGGTTGGCAACATGTCTTTGGTATTAGTGCTAGCCAGGAACACAGTTTAAACAAAGGTGTTGAGTTCTTAATTCCGGCCTATGATCAGTTGGAATTGGGCGCTTTTGGCTATGCAAAGAAAACCTGGGGCGAAAACACCTTTAACGTCGGATTACGCTATGACTACGTCAACAACAAAGGCAAGCAGCTCTTTATTGAAGACGAAGAGCAGTTCGCTGGCTTTAAAAATAGCTTCAGTAATGTTAGTGGAGCACTTGGATATACCCATATTTTCAGCGAAGACCTCAATTTCAAAGCAAATGCCGGTTCAGCTTTTAGAGCGCCTAATCCTGCAGAATTAGGTTCCAACGGGGTACACGAAGGAACGTACCGCTATGAAGTTGGTAATGAAAACCTGAAACCTGAACGAAGTTACCAAGCGGATGCAACCCTCGAGTTTGGACATAGCATCGTTACCGGAAGTATCGGAATCTATGAAAACTATATCCACAATTTTATCTATGCCTCAACAACAAAAGGCGACACGAAAACCGTGGTAGGTGAAGATGGCGATTCGCATACCTACGACGTATATCGCTATGGCCAGGTAAACGCCAATCTTTACGGTGTCGAAGGAAGCCTGAATTTTCATTTGTTAAACTGGATACACCTGGATAATACATTTAGCTATACCCATGCACAGAACAATACCTTTAACAGACCCTTGGCATTGATTCCAGCTGGTGTTGTACACAATACGTTGCGGCTTGAGCCCAAGATTAGCGGCTTGAATGCTTTCTACGTTTCTGTAGGGCTGGACAATTATTTCAAACAGAACCGCATTGATGAAACCTTCGAAACGCCAGCAACCTCTTATACTTTATTGAACGCGGGAATCGGTACGACATTACATCTCGGATCGCAGCAACTGAAAGTATTTGCAGCAGCTTCAAACTTGACCAACAAACGTTATTACGATGCGTTGAGCAGATTGCGCCCAGGACGTCTTTCACAGGAAGACAAGAGCTTTGGTGTCTACAATATGGGAAGAAACATCACCTTCGGTGTGTATCTGCCATTGAGCATAAAGTAAATTAAGCCTGGTAATAAATGATCATGAGATCGATTAAGATTAGTACACGGCAAAATAAAAAAGCGGGATCTTGAAGATCCCGCTTTTTTATTTTATAATTATTTGGGGTCATCTGCTGTCGCTTCCCTTGCCAAGGCTACTTCGTCGGGCATGGCTTCCAGGGAGGAATCCAACGCAAACAAGGATTCATCTGAAGCGCGGTCACCACCGGCAATCTTCAGTTTATCCATCAATTCCAGCGCCAATTTCTCTTCTTCAATCTGTTCCTTCACAAACCACTGTGCAAAGTTCCATGTTGCCCAGTCCTTCTCGGCCATCGCTAAATTGACAATGTTATAGATCGCTTCGGTATTATCTACTTCATGTTTAAAAACGCGATTAAAGCATTCGGTCAGCGATTTTGGGTCAGCTGGCGGCGCTGCAATAGCCTGTATTCTAGGGCGTCCACCTCTTTCCAGAATATAACCCATAATTTTAGTCATGTGATTTCGCTCTTCCTGGGCATGTCTATACAGAAAATTGGCGATTCCGCCATAACCCTGATCATCTGCCCATACCCCCAACGCCAAATAAATCTGTGCAGCCTCAGCTTCTTTTGTCATCTGACTGATTAAAATTTGCTGCATTTCCTTTGACAATCGATTCGTTTCCATAATATTCATTTTGATTTAGAAAAAGAACAGTTTCAGTGCTTATTTCGTTTGAAATTTATCAAAGTAAAAACTGTCGAAAATTCACTCCTCTAAATGAAACTGGATCTCATTTGTGACCAACTGTTACATTCCAATAAGTACATTTCAACCGGCACAAATCAATAGGTACAAAATCAACAAGCACAAAAAAAGGGAATACCATTGGCATTCCCTTTTTCTATGCTTTTATAGCGATACTATTTTAAGTTATCTCTATATACTTTCGCTTTTTTGATTTCTGTTTGGATATCTTTTTTCGATGCATCAAAGCTCAACACTTTTTCGTAATCCTTTATTGCATTGTTATAAGCGTCAGTTGCCATTGCCTTATTGTAGTTAGGTGTGCCCTCCGTTCCGATCAAGATACCTAAATCGCGATTCGCGATCGCTCTATTTTGATAGAATTTCGAATCAGTCGGCGTAATAGCAATTGCTTTTGAATAATCCTCAATAGCAACTTTCAACAACTGCTCTTTGTTAGCAACAGATGTCTTATTTGTGGCTTGAGTAGCAAGATTGTTTGTTGCTTTCGCTTTGAAGTATAAAGCATTTGCATTTTTACCGTTCAATGCAACTACTTTTCCAAAAGTTTCAGCTGATTTTTTATAGTCACCATTTTGAAATTGAGAATATCCCAACATATATAATACGTCCGGATCTTTCCCTTCTTGAGGGAGGGCTTTAGTCAAGTATGACTCTGCATTCTTGAAATCACCATCCAAAAGAGCTTTCTGCCCCATTCTCACATTAGCGTTGCTATGCTCAGCCTGTTTTGGTTGTTGTGCATTCGCGCTAAAAGCAACTAAGGCAAAAACCCCAGTAAACAAACCCAATTTAAATGATTTTAAATTCATATCTAAATAGTTACGTTTTTATATTCGCTCTTTAATGATCACTTGTGATCGTTTCTACATCTGTAAAAAAGCATCCGATTGATTTCTTTAAACTTAAAAACTGCCATCGGCGACCTTTCACATTCCAATATTACAATTATTATGCCTATTTCTCCAACAAATGGCAGATAAATTTTATTTAACCTGCCTTTTTTTCCTATTCTAGAAAATAGATTTGTAATTTTGCTCACTTTTAGCAATTGGCACTTCCCTTGCAATATAGGGGAAACAATAATAGAAGCTTAAAATTTGAAAGTCAGCCGTCAACATGTCAGCGACTGCCAAATACACAAAATAAATACTATGAGCAAATTCGAAACTTTTGATTTCAGTCAAGCAATTCCAATCGTTGCAGAGGATACCGAATTCTTCCCCTTACTTACACAAGAGGATGAAGATAATATGGCGAATGCTGAAATTCCAGAAGCATTGTCTATTTTGCCTTTGCGTAATACCGTATTATTTCCCGGTGTTGTCATTCCGATTACCGTAGGTCGAGATAAATCCATCAAACTGGTCAAAGAAGCCTATAAAGGCAGCAAGACCATCGGTGTTGTTTCTCAAAAGGACATGACTGTAGAGGACCCAGGATTTGAAGAACTAAATAAAGTGGGCACCGTAGCTCATATCATTAAAGTCCTCCAAATGCCTGATGGTAATACCACCGTCATCATCCAGGGAAAACAACGGTTCAACTTGTTGGAAATTGTCGAAACTGAGCCTTATTTAAGGGCACGTGTGGAGAAATTCAATGAAGCGAAGCCGAAGATGACCAAGCACTTTAAAGCGACAATTTCTACCTTAAAAGAAATGGCGCTGCAGATCATCCAGCTTTCGCCAAACTTACCTAGTGAAGCTGGTATCGCGATTAAAAATATTGAAAGCCCTTCGTTTCTGATCAACTTTATTTCGTCGAATATCAATGTCGAAATGGTCAGAAAACAGGAGCTACTTCAAATACCTAAAGTAGAGAATCGTGCCAAACTTTTATTGGAGCTGCTGACAACAGAAATCCAGATGCTGGAACTAAAGCACCAGATTCAGAATAAAGTACGTGTCGACCTTGACAAGCAACAACGTGATTATTTCTTGAACCAACAGCTCAAAACAATCCAGGAAGAGCTGGGTGGAAACACGCCTGATCTTGAGCTGGAAGAGCTTAAAAAACGGGGTAAGAAAAAGAAATGGAGTGTTGATGTCGAAAAACATTTCACAAAAGAACTTGAAAAGCTATCGCGTATCAATCCTGCGGCTGCAGATTATTCGGTACAGCTTAATTACCTTGAGCTACTGCTTGATCTACCCTGGAATGAAACAACAAAAGACAATTTTGATTTAAACAAAGCACAAAAAGTGCTCGATAAAGATCATTATGGGCTTGAGAAAGTAAAAAAACGTATCATTGAATACCTTGCGGTATTGAAATTAAAAAATGATATGAAAGCACCTATTCTTTGTTTAGTAGGCCCTCCGGGAGTCGGTAAGACCTCTTTGGGAAGATCTATTGCCAAAGCATTGGGGCGTAAATATACCCGTATGGCTTTGGGTGGTGTGCGCGATGAAGCAGAAATCAGAGGACACCGCAAAACCTATATCGGCGCAATGCCGGGCCGTATCATCCAGTCCCTGAAAAAAGCAGGAGCAGCAAATCCGGTTTTTATTTTGGACGAAATCGATAAAATGAGTGCGGATTTCAAAGGAGATCCTTCGTCGGCATTATTGGAGGTATTAGATCCGGAACAAAACACACATTTCTATGATCACTATGTAGAAATGGAGTTTGACCTTTCCAAAGTGATGTTTATTGCGACGGCCAATTCTTTGAGCTCTATTCAACCAGCGTTATTGGATCGGATGGAAATTATCGAAGTGAATGGTTATACCATCGAGGAGAAAATCGAAATCGCGAAAAAACACCTTTTGCCAAAACAACGCGAAATGCATGGAATGGCATCCAAAGATGTCTCGTTAAAGGCTAAGATCATCGAACAGATTATCGAGGATTACACACGCGAATCTGGTGTCCGCGGATTAGAAAAAAAGATCGGCTCCGTGGTACGTGGTATTGCAACACGCATTGTCATGGAAAAGGATTACAGTCCGAGTATCAACGAACAGGATCTGCTCGATATCCTAGGTGCTCCAATATTTGATAAGGACATCTACGAAAATAACAATGTTGCCGGTGTCGTAACGGGCTTGGCCTGGACTTCCGTAGGTGGCGATATCTTATTTATAGAATCTTCTCTGAGCCCAGGAAAAGGACGTTTGAGCCTGACAGGTAATTTGGGTGATGTCATGAAAGAATCTGCGTCGATAGCACTAGCCTACCTGAAAGCCCATGCTTCGGATTTCGGCATTAACTACCGCGTTTTCGACCATTGGGATATCCATATTCACGTTCCTGCGGGTGCCATTCCAAAAGATGGTCCTTCAGCTGGTATAACCATGCTCACAGCACTGACATCGCTATTTACCCAACGTAAAGTGAAGGAGAAATTAGCCATGACAGGTGAAATTACGTTACGTGGAAAAGTATTGCCTGTTGGTGGTATTAAGGAGAAAATCCTTGCTGCAAAACGTGCGAACATCAAAGATATTATCCTTTGTAAATCCAATGAAAAAGACATTTTGGAAATCAAGGAAGATTATATCAAAGACATGCAATTCCACTATGTGACTGAAATGTCGCAGGTGATCAAACTCGCGCTATTGGAAGAAAAGGTAACTGGTGCCATCGATCTGGCTCAAGATATAGAAAATACCAAAAAAGAGAATTAACAGATACCTGAAAGGTTTTGAATAGAAATGGGCTATCCAAATTGGATAGCCCATTTGTTATATAATTTATAGGTATTCCCCTTACAGATTATACGTATTCCCTCATTATATGCATTCCTTCATTATATGGATTTCGCTCACAGAACCTTATCAGCTATTCTTAAACAGTTTGAGTTGATCTCCAAACACTTTCTTTTCAGTTGAAGCTAAGCTTCTTTTATCATAGCTTTTGATTGCAGAAATCATCGTTTAGAACCTAACTTTTCATGTAGGAGCTCCTCGTCCAAACTATCTTCATATTTTGAAATCACCAGCGTTGCCGCTGAATTTCCGATCAAATTGGTTATCGCTCTTGCTTCACTCATAAAACGGTCCACACCAAAGATCAAAGCAACAGATTCCACCGGTACATGGCCTACAACAGGCAAGGTCGCAGCAAGGGTAACGAAACCACTTCCTGTTACGCCTGCAGCCCCTTTGGAGGTCAATAGCAATACCAGCAATAAGGTAATTTCCTGTTCCAGGCTGAGGTGCATATTGAGGGCTTGCGAAATAAAGACCGCTGCCATAGTCAGATAGATACTTGTCCCATCGAGATTGAAAGAATAACCCGTGGGAATAACTAAACCCACAACAGGTTTGGCACAGCCCGCATCTTCCATCTTCTGCATAATGCCCGGCAATGCAGACTCGGAAGAGGAAGTCCCCAATACAATCAAAATCTCTTCTTTGATATATTTTAAAAACTTAAAAACATTCACCTTGAGATAAAAATACAATACCGCCCCAATCACAACGATCACGAAGATAAAACAGGTCAGGTAGAAGCTCAACATCAGCATACCGAGTTTAGATAAGGCCTGGATTCCAAACTTACCGATCGTAAAACCCATTGCTCCCATTGCCCCGATTGGAGCCAGGTACATGATCATTTTGATAATGGAGAAGAGAACCTTCAGAAAAGATTGCAATACATTGAGTACAGGCTCGGATGCTTTCTGCCCTATTTTTGTCATACCGATCCCAAATAGCACCGCAAAAACGAGTACCTGCAACATGTTGTCCGACGCTACCGCAGCAATCACATTACCTGGAATGATCCCGATGATAAAATCCATAAAACTATGTGGCTCCTTGGATTCTGAAATATAATGGGATATCGAAGACACATCAAGACTAGCCGGATCGGCGTTCATCCCGGTACCCGGCTTTATCCAATTAACAAAGACCAGACCGATAATCAGGGCAATGGTTGTCATGATCTCGAAATAGATAATGGAGGTTAAACCGATTTTCCCTACTTTTTTCGTATCCTGCATTCCCGCTATACCGATCACAATGGAGCTAAAAATCAATGGCGCAATAACCATCTTGATCAGTTTAATAAAAGCATCTCCTAATGGTTTTAGCTTAACAGCAAAATCGGGGTAATAGATACCACAGATGATCCCCACAAGTATACCCACGATGACTTGAAAATAGAGGCTCTTAAAAATATGCTTCATGATAGATTTATTTACGGACAGTAATTCCCTTTGCTTTAATTGGTTTTTTTATTTAGGATTCAGAATTTTCTGAGTACGAATATAAAAAAAAGGGATGCATAAATGCATCCCTTCCTATGATATTTTTTTGAACTTAATTACTGAAATATGCTCTCACATTCTTTCCTTCAATCCAGTTCATATAAGCTTTGTTAACAATCTTGTTTCCTCCAGGTGTTGGGTAATCACCGGAGAAATACCAATCACCCTTATGGTCTGGACAAGCTTTGTGTAAATTATCCAAAGTTTGGTAAATTACTTCGAGCTCTGCTTTCAGGTGGTGAGGTCTTACGATACGAGCAATTTCTTCCGAAATCTCTTCATCAGTAAAGGGTGCATAGATCGCTTTGACATAATTATCGATATCATTAACGTCCTGAGTCATTGATAACACACATTTTTGATAAACTTCATCGATAATATGTGCCATACCACGTTGTTTTAGGAGATTAATAGCGGCTTCGAACGCGACAAACTCACCCATACGTGACATATCGATACCATAACAATCTGGGTAACGAATCTGAGGAGCCGATGAAACAATCACGATTTTTTTCGGATTCAAACGATCCAGGATCGTTAAAATACTTTGTTTCAATGTTGTTCCCCGAACAATCGAGTCATCAATGGCAACAATCGTATCTTCGTGATCCTTTACAATACCGTACGTTGTATCGTATACGTGCTGTACCATGTCTGTACGGTCCGCATCCTGCGTAATGAAGGTACGCAGTTTAGCGTCCTTCACGTTGAGTTTTTCAAAACGAGGTTTAATACTCAAGATCTCATCCAATTCTTCATCAGAAATTTTTTCCGAGCGATTCAATAAAGTATCTTTTTGAAAATCCCGAACATAAGTGTTGATACCATCCATTAAGCCATAGTAAGATACTTCAGCTGTATTTGGAATAAACGAAAATACGGTATTTTTGATGTTATTTTTGACAGATTCCAATACCTGAGGTACCAGTAATCTTCCTAATTCTTTACGTTCTTGATAGATATCAGCATCTGATCCACGTGAGAAGTAAATCCGTTCGAAAGAACAAGAACGTTGTTCTACGGGCTGTCTAAACATCTCTTGGGATACTGTACCATCTTTTTTAGCGATCAGGGCATGGCCTGGTTTAATTTCCTTCACAGCACCAATAGGAATATTGAATGCAGTTTGGATGACCGGTCTTTCCGATGCTACAACCAGGATTTCCTCATCCTGATAATAAAACGCCGGACGGATACCAGCTGGGTCGCGCATAACAAAAGCATCACCATGACCAAAGATACCTGCGATGGTGTAACCGCCATCCCAAGTTTTGGCCGAACGCTTCAATATTTTGGTAACATCAATATTTTTAGCAATCAGCGAGCTGATCTCAATATTAGAATGACCTTCTTTTTTGAATTTATCGAAAAGATCTTGGTTCTCATCATCTAAGAAATGGCCAATTTTTTCCAAAACGGTTACGGTATCCGCTTTTTCCTTTGGATGTTGTCCCAACTCATATAATTGTTGCAACAATTCATCCACATTGGTCATGTTGAAGTTACCCGCTACCACCAAATTACGAGACATCCAATTGTTTTGTCTTAAAAATGGGTGACAGCTTTCGATACTGTTCTTTCCATGCGTTCCATAGCGCAAATGTCCTAAAAGTACTTCTCCCGTAAAACTTACGTTATCTTTTAACCATTGCGTATCTTTTGACTCTTCTGGAAATGCTTTCTGAACAGAAGCAAATTTTTTCTGTACATATTCGAATATGTCTGCCACAGCAGTTGAGCCCATTGCTCTGTAACGCGAAATGTAACGATTTCCAGGTTTAACATCAAATTTAATGGTTGCAATTCCAGCCCCGTCTTGTCCACGGTTGTGCTGTTTTTCCATTAATAGGTACAATTTGTTGATGCCATAAAATGGCGTACCATATTTTTCCTGATAATAAGATAAGGGTTTTAACAGGCGAATTAGTGCGATTCCGCACTCGTGTTTAATAGCGTCGCTCATATCTTGATTTGATGTCGCAAAAGTACGAATTATTTAGCATTTACCGACCCCTCCCTTCACTTTTTCAGCAATAAAATTACAGTGAATAGACAGAGGCTCTTTGGGATAGCTCCTTAAGACCTATTGGGCGATAAAAACAGGGACTTTCACCGCATGCCGTAGCTTGTTAACTGTCTCACCAAAAACAAAATCCTTCACACCACTGTGCCCATGGCTTCCAACGACCAGTAGATCGGCACCGTATTTTTCACATACTTCTGCAATACTCTTGATCCGGTTATTGTATCCAAGTTCATATTCAGTTTGATGTCCTTGCGACAATAGAAAATCAGCATACAATTTCAGCCGTTCCAAATCCTGACGCGATTCATAATCATCCGTAGAATCCCCGGTATATTTCACCGATGCACTCTCAACAATATGGACAACGACAAAGGTCGTGTCGTCATGCGACAGCTGTAAAGCATATTGGATTACTTTCTGATCTGAATTTGAGAAATCCAATGCGATCACAACTTTCTTAAAAGAGCCCTTATGTTCAAAATGCAATGCCTCGAATGGTGGGTGAACTTCAAGCTCCGTTGGTTTCGATTTGAGTAAAATAGGGTACAATACCGTCATCATTAATAAGGCAAACAAACCCACAGCGCCCAAGATCAATAATACGGTTACCACAATATTATTGGCTTCACCAATCCAGCCGACCACTTCGTCGTATACCAATTTAAAATTCAGAACAGCGATAATGGCCGCTATCAACCAGGCCGCAATTTTTGTTAGCGGTTTAATGGCAAAAATACCCATCTTGACTTTATCACTCACAAAATGGATCAACGGGATGACAGCAAAAGCGAGCTGCATACTCAAGATCACCTGACTAAAAATCAACAGCTGTCCAACGCGACCTTCCCCCGAAATAAGAATCACCAATACAGCCGGGATAATCGCCAAAAGCCGGGTTATAATCCTTCGCAAAGTCGGACTAATCCGCAATCTAAGGTATCCCTCCATCACAATCTGACCGGCTAGGGTTCCCGTCACCGTTGAGCTCTGCCCAGCAAGAATCAAGGCAACAGCAAACAATTTTGAGGCCCATTCCGTTCCAAGAAGATTGCCCAGTAGGTGGTAAGCATCTTCAAGTTCGGCTACGTCGTGCATACCGTTTTTGTGAAAAACAGAAGCTGCAAGAATCAATATCGCGGCATTTACCAAAAATGCCAGGTTCAAGGCAATGGCACTATCCCAAAAGTTATACTTGAGCGATTTTCGAATAGAAACCTCATTCCGGTCAATCTTCCGTGTCTGTACAAGAGCCGAGTGCAAATATAGATTATGCGGCATGACGGTCGCGCCTATAATGCCTATGGCAATATATAGTGCGGCACTATTCGGGATACTGGGTATAAATCCAGTAGCTACCTCTGCAAAATCCGGTTTCGCCAAAAACATTTCTACCATGAAACACATGCCAATAAGCGCGATGAGTCCAATGATAAAAAGTTCCATTTTCCGCATCCCCAGCTTCTGAAGATAAAGCAACAAGAAGGTATCTGCAAAACTGATCATTACCCCCCAGAGCAGATCAATGCCGAAAAGGAGGTTAAGACCGATTGCCATACCCAAAACCTCCGCCAGGTCACAGGCTGCTATCGCAATTTCAGCAAGCACATAGAGCACAAAATTCATCCGTTTAGGATAGGTCTCCCTGTTACACTGCGCCAGGTCTTTACCGCGTACAATACCTAGACGGGCACATAGATTCTGTAGCACTAGCGCCATGATATTACTCATCAACAGCACCCAAATCAGGGTATAGCCAAACTGGCTTCCTCCAGCAAGATCGGTAGCCCAGTTACCTGGATCCATATACCCCACACTAATGAGATAAGCTGGACCAAAGAAACTAAGTATCTTCTTAAATTTGGATTTCCCTTGATTGACATCTACACTTTCATGGATATCAGATAGGGATTTATGATGAGATTCGTCGTAATGCATAAAATACTGTAAGTGCAATATCGTCTATTGTCAGCCTTAAAGATAAAAAGCTTTACATTATTAGGCAATTAAACCGCGATATTATTAGAATTTAAATGCCAGCTGGCCAGAATTTTCCTTCGATTGGTTGCCAAATTGGATGAAATCGATGATCTCATACTGCCCTAAATCAGGTTTAAACTGCCGCACATGAACGCCCTTGCACATAAAGCTCAGGTCGACAGACCGCAACTGTTCTTTTGCAATTTCAAGCTGTTCTGGTTCCAGACGTCGTCCAATCGAAATATGGGGTTCGTCGCTAATCTCGATCAAATCAAACTCCGATAAAGTTTGAACAACCTTTCGCGCCCGGTCCTTGAGATAACTCCGGGCATGTACTGTCGGTGCAATATAGTACGCACCTCCAGCAAATGACGAAAAATGATCAAAATAAACATACTGACTCCGCTCATAGACCAAAGTCTCCTGCAAAGCCTCAATAGCCATTGTCAGTTTACTCCCATCTGCTTCAAAAGCACATATCGTTACATGGGCTTTGGAGTTGCAACTGGGGTACCAGCCTTTGTTTTTGTCGGGAAACAGTTCGGCTAACGATGCACGTAGTCGCCGCTTCAAGCCATCGACCAAGACAATACCAGCTTCATCAGGCTGAAAAACAAACGAATATTTATTGACACTACCCTCCATAACAAAAATCAGTTTCCGATCAGTAGGTAAGATAACAAATACCGCGGAGATAACAAAACCAAGCAGCAGGCTAATGACAAACTACCACCCGATGCCATAGTCCTCCCCATTGTTGCTGCTGCCACCCCAAAGTGTATGGTGCTGCTGGTCGAAATAAATAGCATTGATAGGTCCACTGGTACGATCACCGAGCTGTATGCTATACCCCATTTTCTTCAATTGTTCAATAATTTCAGGTGCTGTATTTTTATCCAATAGAAGGCTACCTGAGCGCGGTTTTCGATCATCGGTCTTCGTTCCTCCCAGCGATAGCCAAAGCTGGTTACTGTTGATATTGGCCGCCTCGCTGGCTTGTTGTGGCGTCATACCAAACTCGACCATATTCAAGAAAAACTGCAATAGGTTTTGATCCTGTGTATCTCCTCCCTGCACAGCAAAAGAAAGGTAAGGTTTTCCGTTTTTCAAAGCCATCGAAGGCGTAAGCGTTACACGCGGTCTTTTGCCTGGCTCGACCACATTGAACGGGTTAATCAACGAATCTAAGACAAAACTCTGCAAACGTTGGCTCATGCCCACCCCGGTATTCCCGGCGATACAGGCAGGGAGCCATCCACCACTCGGTGTGATCGAAACGACCCAACCTTCTTCATCCGCAGCTTCAACGCTTGTGGTTCCCCGTAATAAACGGTCGACATAAGCACTATCCACCGTTAAAGACGCCAAAAGAGCTGTTTTTGGCAATTCCCTTAGTGACGAACTTGCGCGTGCGTCATGTTTAGGGACAAAATCATTTTTCAGCTCCGTATGTGGCGTAAACTCCTTCTTACGCTGCTCCAGTAACGATAGATACGGATTCTGCTTACCTTCGTAGGGATAAGGGTCTCCGGGAAGTACATTCGGGTTATTTTGCTTAAGATCAATGGTTGCGGCCCTCGCCTTGGCATAGGATTCATGCAAAAGGCCTTGAATAGGTGTCTTAGGTTTACCGTAGGGATCACCGTAATAAAAATCCCGATCGGCAAAGGCTAAGTTCATAACCTGATAGAGTGTATGGATATAAAGAGCCGAATTATAACCCATTGCCTTTAGATCGAAATTTTTCAGCAACTGCAAACTCTGCAGCATGGCTGGTCCCTGTGTCCATTCTTGTAATTTATATACATCAACACCCTTATAATTGACATACAATGGTTCCTCCTCAATAGGTTTCCAATTGGCTAGGTCTGCTTTCGTGATTAAGCCTCCTTGCTCCTTACTGCCACGGACAAATTCATCTGCAATATCGCCGGTGTAAAACCGATCATAAGCAGCCATGATTGCTGCCTTCCGGTCTTTACCCGCTGCAAGAGCCTTCTTTTCCGCATCTACCAATTTGGATAGGGTCTTATGCAGATCCTGCTGTACAAAAACCTCTCCGGCCTCGGGAGCTTCCCAGGATTTACCTTCATGTACTAAAAATACCTTTTTACTGTACGGCCATTCTTTAATGCGCTCTTTGCCACGTTCAATACTCGTTGCAGTTTGCGCGTCAATCGGGTACCCTGCAGCCATTTCAAGAGCAGGCGCTAATACTTCTGCTAGACTTTTCGTTCCATAATGAGCCAACATATAGCACAAACCGCCGGGTGTACCCGGTGTGACAGCAGCAAGAGGACCGTATTCTGGTGGAAATTCGTAGCCCTTTGATCTAAAAAAATCGACTGTCGCTCCACTTGGTGCTACCCCCAAGGCATTTATCGCAATGACCTTCTTTAGTTTCGGATGATAAATCAAAGCCTGCGTCTCTCCACCCCAACTCAGTACATCCCACATCGTACAGGTCGCTGCGAGCATTGCACAAGCAGCGTCCACCGCATTTCCCCCTTGTTGAAATAGCTGGGCACCCGCTGTTGCCGCCAAGGGCTTACCCGTAATAGCCATCCAATGTTTTCCATGTAAAGGTGGTTTCTGTGTACGCTGAGCGGTACTCAGCATCGGCGTACAGGTAGTGAGCAATCCAAACAGCGTCATCAGTAGCAAGGGGGATCTTCTTTTCATAGCAGCAATCTTTCGTTAAGCAATGGTTTTAGTAAAACCAAGATAGGTATTTTTAAAACAAACAAAAAACTCCTATCAACCGAGATTGATAGGAGTTTTTAAAATCTTATTTGCTATTGGATTACCAATAAATAGAATATAATGCTGTAACCAATAGCGCTACGATCAATGCAATGACCAAAAACGCCCGGTGTGGTTTAAACATCGTGGTATCAACTTCCAATCCAGCTGGCACGACACCACGCTTATTGTCGATAATACTGATGAGAATCATACCGATAATACAGATGATGAAGACGAATCCCATTCTATCCAAAAATGGAATTTCGTAGACTCCTGTTGTTGGATTTGGAACGGAGAAACCTGTCGATGACAAGAATGACAGATCGACCCAATCCGGCAATTTTTTGAAGATGATGGAGAAAATAAAACCACCAATTGTTGCAAACAAAGCCGCATTTGAAGTTGCTTTCTTCCAGAAGAATCCTAAAATGAACATCGCAAAAATACCTGGAGATACAAAACCCGTATATTCTTGAATATATTGGAATCCACCTTTTTTATCAATACCCAAATGTGGAGCAATCAGCACACCCAAAATCATGGCAACCACAACAGTTAGCTTGCCGATATTGACCAATTTCTTGTCCGATGCTTCTGTATTGAATACTTTTTTATAGATATCCAAGGAGAAGATTGTTGCGATACTGTTTGCTTTACCTGCCAATGAAGCGACCACTGCAGCTGTTAATGCCGCAAAAGACAAGCCTTTTAAACCTGCTGGCAATAAATTCAACAAAACTGGATAAGCGTGGTCAGGGTTTACCTCACCATGTTGCATCATTTCATTTTGGAACAAGCCATCTTTCCACATTACATAGGCTGCAATACCCGGCAACACGACAATGATAGGCATTAATAACTTCAGAAATGCGGCAAACAAGATACCGTTTCTCGCGGTTTTCAGATCTGCACCCAAGGCGCGTTGTGTGATGTATTGATTACATCCCCAGTAATTCAAATTAACGATCCACATCCCCCCGATCAAAACGGTTAACCCCGGTAAATCGAGATAGTTCTCATTTTTTCGATCCAGAATCATATGAAAGTGGTCGGAAGCTTTTTCGGTCATCAAGTGATAGCCTTCCAATACTCCTGAGCCACCATAGTGCTCTGAAACGAGATTCAAGGCTAGGTAAGTGGTAGCCAAACCACCCAATACCAAAAAGAAAACCTGAATAATATCCGTATAACCGATTACTTTCATTCCTCCCAATGTAATGATCACAGCAAAAATCGCAATGGCATACATACAGGCATCCAGACTGATACCGGAAATACTACTTACCGCAATGGCTCCCAAATAGAGGATGGATGTCAAATTAACGACAACATACAACAGTAACCAGAAAACGGCCATGATCATCGCAACAGTTCCATTATATCGTTTATGGAGAAACTGTGGCATCGTAAAGATCTTGTTCTTTAAATATACCGGGATAAAAAATACCGCAACGACAATCAGTGTAATGGCAGCCATCCACTCGTAAGTCGCAATAGCCAATCCCATCTTAAATCCGGAACCGCTCATACCGATAAATTGCTCGGCCGAAATATTGGACGCAATAAGTGAAGCTCCGATAGCCCACCAAGTCAATGACCCCTCAGCCAAAAAATAGTCTTTGGAACCTACAGATTCAGATTTTTTGCGATAATACACCCATAATCCGTAACCTGCTACAATAACAAAGTATATCAGGAAAACGATGTAATCTTTTGTGCTTAAATAATTATTCATGTATTGGTAATTGGTTTAATTTGATCGCCTAATATAGAAATATTTTTAGAACTATATATATCTATTGACCAAATTTTCTAAATACTCCTGCTTACCGCTAATCGTTTTGGGTTCCCCCAATTCTACAGCTAAATCCCTTAAGTTCTCCAGAGTCAATGTCCGTTCTTCAAATGAAGCACCATGGCCTGTATCAAAAGAAGCATAACGATCGGCCCGTATTTTTTTGTAATCCGAGTCTTGCAGGATACGATCTGCCGTAATAAGCGCGCGTGCAAAAAGATCCATACCACCGATATGTGCATAAAACAAATCTTCGGGATCTGTCGAGTTCCGACGGATTTTGGCATCAAAATTCACACCTCCACCTTGGAATCCACCACCTTCTAAAATAATCAACATGGCTTCGGTCAATTCATTGATATCGTTCGGAAATTGGTCTGTATCCCATCCATTTTGATAATCACCGCGGTTAGCATCAATGGAGCCCAATTTACCTGCATCTACAGCAACCTGTAGCTCATGCTGGAACGTATGTCCGGCCAATGTCGCATGGTTTACCTCTAAATTTAATTTAAAATCTTCCAAAAGATTATACTGGCGCAGAAAGCCCAGCACGGTAGCCGCATCATAATCGTATTGATGTTTTGTAGGCTCACATGGTTTCGGCTCGATAAAGAAAGTTCCTTTAAAACCATTTTTGCGGGCATAATCCTTAGCCATATGTAAAAACTGTGCAAGATGTTCCTGCTCACGCTTCATATTGGTATTTAAAAGGCTCATATACCCCTCTCTACCACCCCAGAACACATAATTTTCACCACCAAGAGCAATCGTTGCGTCCAAGGCTGCCTTAACCTGTGCGCCACCATGTGCAAGAACATGAAAATCTGGGTTAGTTGCTGCTCCATTCATGTAGCGTTTATGGCTAAAAAGGTTGGCTGTTCCCCAAAGCAATTTTATACCGCTTTCCTGTTGTTTTTCCTTCGCATAATCGACTATAGTGGAGAGACGTTTTTCATTTTCAACCACATTATCCGAATAATCAACTAAGTCCACATCATGGAAGCAATAGTAGGGTATATTTATTTTACTGATAAATTCGAATGCCGCATCCATTTTATCTTTTGCCCTTGTGATTACATCGTTGCTTTCATCCCATGGAAATTGATGTGTCGGTCCGCCAAATGGATCAGACCCATTACCATTGAAAGAATGCCAATACGAACAGGCAAACTTAAAATACTCTTCCATGGTCTTGCCACCAACAATTTGTTTTGGATTATAATAACGGAAAGCCAATGGATTTGTACTGTCCTTTCCTTCGAATTGAATTTGGCCAACGCCTTTAAAAAATTCTTTTTTCCCTTTGATAATATTCATCTTATTTACTATTTATTTGTTTGTTTAATAATTCCTTCCATTGCTGATAATGCTCCTCATATTGCGCTACAAATTGAGGTTCCACTGTATATACAGGTTTCAAAGAACGAAAAGCTTCTGTAGAATCCGCATAATACCCACTTCCTATACCTGCTCCAAGAGCGGCTCCAATACTGCCATCATGATTAAAGATTTCAACTGGAACGTCAGTGGCTCCCACAAATGACTCCCTGAAAACAGCGCTCAAGAATAAATTTGCATAACCTGCACGAATCATATTTGGATACAGGTTGTTTTCGCGCATGATATCCAAACCATAGCGAAAAGCAAATGCAATCCCTTCCTGTATAGCGCGAAGTATATCGCTTGTCTCATGCCTATTCAAATCTATCGCTGAAATTGAAGCTCCAACCGTTTGATTGTTGAGCATCCGCTCGGCACCGTTGCCAAATGGGATAACCTGCAAACCTTTGCTACCGATAGGAGATGCACCAGCCATGGCGTTAATCTGTTCGTAAGACAAATCGCGTCCCAACAACCGTCTACCCCAGCTATTCATAATGCCTGTTCCATTGATACAGAGCAGTACACCTGTACGGATATCATTCTCCTGATAATTCACATGAGCAAATGTATTTACGCGCGATTCGCGGTCGGCGATCAGCTTGTCGCTGACGCCATAGATAACCCCTGAAGTACCTGCTGTCGCAGCAACTTCGCCAGGTTGAAGGACATTCAGCGAAAGTGCATTATTAGGCTGGTCGCCGGCTTTATAATTGATGGTCACTGTACTAGATAGCCCAAGTTCTTCAGCAACAGCGGATTTAATTTGACCATGCGTTGAAAACACAGGTAAGATCTCAGGAATAAGATGATCATCAAAGCCATAATAGTCCATAATCGTACGCGACAATACATTATCCTTGAAATCCCAGAATATCCCCTCAGATAGGGCTGAGATGGAAGTTGTCACCTGCCCCGAAAGTTTCATGGCTATGAAATCCCCCGGCAACATGATCTTATCTATTTTTTCATAAATTTCCGGCTCGTTTGCTTTTACCCAGGCCAACTTTGACGCTGTAAAATTACCCGGTGAATTCAGATGATGACTCAGATTAAAAGACCTTCCGATTTCTTCAAAAGCGATATTTCCTAATTCAACAGCCCTGCTGTCGCACCAGATAATGGCATTTCGCAGCACATGCTGATCTTTATCGACCACGACTAAGCCGTGCATCTGGTATGCAATGCCAATGGCCGAAATTGCTTTGGGGTCATACAGGCCCAGCCTGTTTGCCTTCAACAGAGCCTGTTTAAAGTAGTCCCACCAATCGAGCGGGTTCTGTTCTGCCCAGTTGGGCTCTAAAGTAATTATGGGAGCCTCTACGTCCGGATATTGCACCGAGCAAACCTTACGTTGTGAAGATGCCTCGACAATCGAAACTTTTACAGAAGAAGTACCTACGTCTATACCTAATAAATACATGGTAATCAATTCAAATTGGTTATAAAAAACAACATCGGCCTAATATTGCAACCGGTTGCATAAAAGTAGGGTATGTTTCTGAATTATCAAAATATTAAATAAAATTATTTACTTTGGAGCGTGAATAAAAAAACGACAATTTATGATATAGCCCGTGCGCTTGGAGTGACAGTCTCTACCGTATCGCGCGCATTGAATAATGTGCCTACGATCAGCGAGGCGACACGAAAACTGGTGCTCGACAAAGCAAAGGAATTGAATTACAGCGTCAATAAGTTGGCCTCTTCTCTTTCCTCCGGCAAGTCCAATACCATCGGTGTCATTGTTCCTACCATGCAAATCCATTTTTTTGCAGAAGCCGTGCATAGCATTGAAAAAGAGTTAAAAAAATACAACTACAGCCTATTGCTCTATCAATCGAATGAATCGTTTGAAGATGAAGTCAATGGCGTGAAAACTTTACTTGAAGCTCAGGTAGACGGCATCATTGCTTCGTTGTCGCTGGAGACGCAAGAAACCCAGCATTTTCAGGAAGTGATCAATCAGCGCAAATGCCTGGTTATTTTTGACCGTACCCATAAAGATATTCCTGCTCCTGTGGTCAAACTTGACGATTTTAGAGCCGGCTACCTTGCAACACAGCACCTACTCGAACAGGGCTACAAAAACATTGCCTTTATCACAACGGACAAAGAAATCGCTATTTTCCAGGATCGTTTCCATGGTTTTGAAGCGGCCTTAAAAGATGCGCAGATTTCCCCACGGGAAGACTTTATCATTCGCGGCGACTTATCCATTGAAGCCGGCATCAAAGGAACCGAACAGATTCTAAAATCTGCAATCCAACCAGACGCCTTTATTGGTGGTGATGACTTCACAGCTGTCGGGATTATACAGGCCCTAAAAACTGCAAATATTGCCATTCCAGCGACAGGAGTGATCGGTTTTGCAAACCAGACCTTTTCTTCTTTTATCAGCCCTACACTGTCAAGTATTGATCAACAGGCCAACAAAATGGGGGAAGAATGTGCCACGCTTTTTCTAAAAATGGTCAAACAAAAAAATCCGTACGAAGCAATCGAACAGATTGTTCTTGATCCCATATTGATAAAAAGAAAATCTACCAATAGAATAGACAAATAATCAGTACCTTTGCCTAAATTTGTTTAAATGCAAGCCCGGCAGAAATTTAGGATAATAAGCATCTGCTTATTATTTGTCATTCAGGCCCTTTTTTTAGTGGCCATCTTTGTAGAAAATACACATTCTTATATTGTATTGGCTTTTATCGGCCTATTGTCCTTACTGATTTTATACAGTTACCTCAGGTCGCCCATTCATCATCACAGGCATGAATATGAATCGATTAAAATTGCTATTTGGGTACCTATAGGTGCGATTTCATCCTACTATTTCAATCAGATCTTCGGTTTGGGCCCTGTTTTGGGGGCGGCGCTGACAGGTACCATAGCCTCTTTCATTCCCAATATCAACAAAAATTCGACTTATCTGCCCCACCTTCCAGCAGCAATTTATTGCGGCGCATTTGTAGGAATGTCCAACGCGCAGGTGGCTCATGGATTCTCTTTTATTTTAGCAGCCAGTATTTTTACAGCGATCTTTCTGATTGTATCGAAAAGTTTATTAAATGGTGTCGGCGGTAAACTAGGCACATTGGCCTTTCTTGGTGTTTCACTGACCTACCTGCTGTTATATATTTTTAAGTAATATGGAAACATTCATTTTATACCTAGTTGGCATCATCGGGAGCACCGCGACATACTATGTCAACACCAAGTTTCACCAAGGGGCAGTGCGCTCATCCGCATTGCTGACCTTACTTGTTGCAGGTTTCCTTCACTTCTTCCCACAAAGTGTTTCTCCTTATCTCGCACAATACATCCCCCCTATTTTTATAGGCGCTTCATTTATAGGCATGGTCTCCAAAAACCAGCTATCAACCTATTTCGGTTTGGCTCTAGCTGGTGTTATTTTTACGACAATTCTGCTCAATACTAGTAAATTTTTTACTGGTTATGGTGGGGCCCTCGGCACCTCTGCCTGCATCGCGCTGTTGGTCGTACTGAGCATTCCTTATTTTAAATCACCACGGAAAATGACCGTTGGATTTCTTCAGCTCCGCAAAACAATCTTAAAAAAACAGGGAAAAATTTCAAAAAGACGAGTAGATTTGTTTAAATAAAAAGCATAACCACATGAAACCTTTATTTCTGGTCTTTATTATCCAAATCTTCTTACTGAGCCAGCTGAGCGCTCAACAATCAAAAATTAACATTGTAAATCAAGAACGTAACAGCAGCTACAGAGGCCTAAGTGTGGTCGATGATACAACTGTATGGGTAAGCGGAAGCAATGGTACCGTCGGGCTCAGCACCGATGCCGGAAAAAACTGGCAGTGGGTCAATCCAATTGGCTACGAAAAAACAGATTTTAGGGATATCGAAGCATTTGATGAGAATGAAGCCTTAATTATTTCGGCAGGCTCCCCTGCCATCATCTTAAGTACCCATGACGGCGGTCGAAGCTGGAAAGAAGTATTCACAGATAAGCGACCCGAAATATTTTATGACGGTTTTGCTTTTACACCAAAAGGGATCGGCATTGCCTTTGGCGACGCCATTCAGGGGAAAATGCCCCTATTAAAAAGCATCGATTTCGGAAGGTCCTGGAAAGATATATCCGCGAATATGCACTTTACAATTACCGAAGGAGAGGCCGGTTTTGCGGCCAGTGGAACATCCATATACTGCGATAATAAAGGGACATACTGGATTGCCACCGGTGGAACAGCGGCCAATATCTACAGCAGCAAAGATCAGGGGGACACATGGCAACGTTACAGCTGCCCCATCATTCAGGGGAAAAATAGCACCGGTCCATTTTCCGTAGCATTTTACTCGTCGAAAACTGGTATCGTAGTCGGTGGCGATTACAAAGAGGATAAAAACAAAGACAAAAATAGCCTACTAACTAACGATGGCGGTAAAACATGGTTTGCACCAGAAACAGCTCCCGCTGGCTTTAAGTCGGCCGTTATTTACCTTTCCAAAAAACAGCTGATCAGCACGGGTACCTCGGGAACAGACCTCTCGAATGACGGCGGAAAAAACTGGACGCCTATCGGAAAGGAAAGCTTCAATGCCGTACAAAAGGCAAAAAAAGGCCAAGCGATATTTTTAGTGGGTGATAAAGGAAAAATAGCGAATTTAGCATTATAAGCTAAATTCGCTATTTTTTGCACCTCTACACGCTATTTCTTACAACAACGGCGCACTATTTTTTGCAACACTGGAGCTAGGTTTCGCAGTGCAAAAAAACTGAGATTTACTCACTTATAAACAACTACTTGCGCGACAAACGCGATTCTTCCAAATCCAGGGAATACTCGATCTCTTTAATAACATCACTGTCAAAGGCCTTGCTTTCCTTGATCTTGTACAGGCCGTCACGACGTAGCGCCAAAAGTTCCAACATAATTTTATTATAGAGCCCCCTTACTGCAGAAAGCTGCGCACGTGTATCCTCCTCTTTCGCTCGTTCGGATGCATTTACACTCCGGATGATCTGCTCTTTAACACGGGCAATTGTCTCATGCTCCAGCATTTCCTTTGCGTAATGTTTATCCAGATACGCAATAGATTCTTTACCAAGACGTACCCGAATCTCATCGATTTGCTCCTCCATTGAAGCTTGCTCATCGACCTCTTCAATTTTTATCAATTTAATCAACAAAGGCAATGTAAGCCCCTGAAAAACAAGCGTCACTAAAATCACCACAAACGTAATGAACAAAATCAGATTTCGGTGTGGGAAGGCCGTTCCATCATATAAAGTCAATGGTATTGCCAATGCTGATGCCAAAGAAACCACTCCGCGCATACCGGCCCAACCAACGACCAGGGGTAATTTCCACCCTGGACTCTTTTCCTTGATGCGGACCCGTTTGAATAATATCCTGGGAACAAAAGCCGAAAGATAAACGGCGATTAATCGCAAAACAATAACAATTACACAAATCGCCAATGCATAATCAATAGCTTCCTCCATGGAGTATTCCCCCAAACCATTGATGATCACCGGGAGTTCAAGTCCAATGAGGATAAAGACAAATCCATTTAAGAGAAAACCCACTGTCGCCCACACTTCTTTGGTTTGGATCCGTGTATGATAGTTGAGGTAATCCCCTGCCCGGAAGGAAAGAAACAATCCGCCACTAACCACGGCCAAGACCCCCGACCACTCAAAATGCTCCGCAACAATATACATCAGGTAAGGTGCAATAAGGGTTATGGGTGTTGAAATACTCGAAGACTTAGCAACATAACGTAGGAATATATAGAGGATGTGACCGATGACCAGACCAACGACAACCCCCATGACCGATAACATCAGAAACTGCGTCGTCGCATTGCTCATCACAAACTGGCCAGTAAGAATCGCAATGGATGCAAATCTAAATACCGTCAATGAGGCTGCATCATTCACCAGGCTTTCCCCTTCCAATATCGCAATTCCACGTTTAGGAATACTTACCCCTTTCAGGACAGAACTAGCAGCCACGGCATCTGGAGGAGAGATAATCCCACCCAGTAAAAAGCCCAGCGCCAAGGTAAATCCCGGAATAATACTGACCGAAAAGTAGGCAATCGCCAGCGATGTGAAGAAGACCAAACCAAAGCCCATGATAAAAATAGACCGTCGCCACTTTAGAAAATTCCCCCAATTGGTATACCAGGCTGCTTCAAAAAGTAAGGGTGGCAAAAATACCATAAACACGATATCAGGATCAACACTTATGACAGGTGCCCCGGGGATCAACGAGATCACAAGTCCGCCAACAACCAACAGAATGGGGTAAGAGATCTTGAGGCGTTGACTCAGCACAAATAACATGGCCATAAAGAAAAACAGCACCATCACCAATAACAGGTTACTGTGAATTTTCTGACCTGCCTTTCCACCTACGGCCGCTTTCACATCCGCATAAGGTGCCGACATGGACATGCTGTATTGACGAAGCTTCCATTCATTGTCCTGCTTACTTAATACGCCCACGCCACGAAAGGACTTGGTATTGATCTTAAACGTTTCATCAAACCAGGCCGTCGTGCTATCGGCATTAAAGCTGATATGCCGCTTGTCATAGGTGTAAGTCCAGGCATTTTTGGGATTGAAATATTGATCGCTGAACTTCTCTGCATGGGCTTTATCCCACCTTTCATCATGATCAGTACCCAAAATAACTCCATCTGAAGCAATAACATTCAAAAATGGACCATACTTTACCTCACCCGAAGTTTTGTGCCAACGATCCAGTAGCCCATTGATTTCGTCCATAGGCTGCTGGGCACTTGTCGGAAAGACAAATAAAATTAAACTAAGAAAACAATACGTACCTAAAATGATCTTTCTAATCATACATTATAAAACTTCGTAATAGCTAAGACAATCCTCTTCCGATGAGATCAGTCTTAAAACAAAAAGCTGCATAGGCAGCTTTTTATCTTTATTTAATTATTTCTTCAATTTCGCGGATAATCTTCTGCGCGATCTGCTCAGCAGCTTCAGGCGTAGGTCCCTCCGAGTAAATCCGAATAATCGGTTCGGTATTCGATTTACGTAAATGAACCCATTCATTTTCAAAGTCTATTTTCAATCCATCGATTGTTGAATGGTCTTCATTTTTATATTTTTCCTCCATTTTGGCCAATAAGTTGTCAATGTCCAATTCCGGAGTCAGTGTAATCTTGTTTTTTGACATAAAGTACTGCGGTAAAGAGGCGCGGTATTCGGAGGCTTTTTTACCAAGTTTAGCCAGATGTGTCAAGAAGATCGCTACCCCTACCAGTGCATCACGGCCATAGTGAGATGCAGGATAGATAACACCGCCATTTCCTTCTCCGCCAATTACCGCATCCACTTCCTTCATCTTTGTAACCACGTTGACTTCACCAACAGCAGCGGCATAATATTCGCCACCATGTGCTTTAGTCACATCACGCAGTGCGCGTGTAGAAGATAAATTAGAAACTGTATTTCCTTTTTTATGCTGCAATAAATAATCTGCTACTGCCACTAAGGTATATTCTTCACCAAATAACTCACCATCCTCCATCATAAAGACCAATCGATCTACATCTGGATCTACAGCAATCCCTAAATCAGCTTTGTTTTCAATAACCGCAGCTGATAGATCTGTCAAATTCTCTTTTAATGGTTCGGGATTATGCGGAAACTGACCATTCGGCTCACAATGGATTTTATAGATTGTCTGCACACCAAGCGCATCCAATAAGGCAGGTATAAATGTACCACCTGTACTGTTTACGGCATCCAAAGCAACTTTAAAATTAGCGGCTTTAATAGCTTCCTTATCAACATATTCCAACGCTAATACAGCGTCTACATGTTTCTGTAAATATGAATAGTCTTTATGAACCTGTCCTAATGCTTCAACTTCGGAAAAATCAAAGTCTAAGGATTCACCAAGGGCCAATACCTCTTGCCCTTCGGCATCTGAAATAAATTCGCCCTTTGCATTCAGTAACTTTAGCGCATTCCATTGACCTGGATTGTGTGAAGCAGTCAAAATAATACCACCAGCAGCTTTTTCCATAGGTACAGCGATCTCTACCGTTGGCGTTGTTGAAAGACCTAAATCAACCACATCAACACCGATGCTTTGCAGGGTTCCAATCACCAAATTACTTACCATCTCACCAGAAACACGCGCATCTCTTCCAACAACAATTTTTTTGATACCACTCTGCTTAACAATTATTTTGCCATAAGCAGCTGTAAACTTAACGATATCTATTGGGGTAAGTGCCTCTCCAGCACGCCCGCCGATCGTACCTCGTATTCCTGATATTGATTTAATTAAAGTCATTTCTTTTGAATTGATTAACGTGTAAATTTAGCACAATGGCAATAAAATATCGAATTAAAATTATAATTAATGAATATTTAACGTATATTTGTTGCAACAAAGTTGTTTTTAAAAGAAACAACCGTTTGCAATGAAATTATTTTTACTTTTGAAAAGTGAGTTTTTAAAGTTTAGGAATTTCATTGTCATCAGCAACATTTATGATTCAACAATTAGTACACATCGATCAAGAGATTTTTCTGGCCATTAATCAGGGCTTGAGTAACCCCGTGTTTGATTGGTTATTGCCTATACTACGCAATCCATATACCTGGGCCCCCTTGTATTTATTTCTGATCATATTTTTCATAAAGACCTATGGAAAAACGGGAATTCTAATTGTTGCCATGACCTTGGTTACCTTCGGAATTTCCGATGGTATATCATCTCATTTGATCAAAAAGACTGTAAAAAGGATTAGACCATGTAACGACGTGGAGTTTAAAGAAAATGTCAACATCCGGGTGCGATGCGGCTCCGGCTTTAGCTTTACCTCCTCTCATGCGGCCAATCATTTTTCCCTTGCTTTTTTCTGGATTGTACTTTTCCGGAGAAGATGGAAACATGTGCTTTGGCTTTGTATTACCTGGGCAACCCTAATTTCAGTCTCTCAAATTTATGTTGGTGTCCATTACCCGTTTGATGTCCTCTGTGGTTCAGCCTTAGGTATCCTGGTTGGATTGGCAACAGGCTACTTATTCAAACGGTTTGTGCCTAGCTTTTTTAAAACTGAACACGTATAATGAATTCAATTTTATTGATTTTAATTTTATTCATACCTGCATTTGCAAGTGGAATTGCTGTATTTTTTGTACAAAAGAAAGGAACCAGTTTCCTTAAACTCATCCTTTCTTTCAGTGGAGCCTATTTATTCTCTATTACGGTACTGCACCTCATTCCGCATGTCTATCAGTCTAACAATACTTCACCTGAGGTATTGGGTATTTATGTGCTTGCTGGATTTCTTTTCCAGCTCTTTCTTGAACAGTTCTCCCAAGGGATCGAGCATGGCCATATCCATACCGACAATGATCACGACCACCACAATCATCGTTTTCCAATAGGTATTATGTTCAGTCTATGTCTTCATGCTTTCCTTGAAGGCATGCCACTCGCGGCAACACATCAGACTGAACTTGCACTAGGCATATCCATCCACCACATTCCGGCGGCATTTGCATTGGGAAGTATTCTAATAAGCACGCATTTAAAGAAAAACACCATCCTCATTACACTAGCTTTATTTGCAGCAATGACCCCTTTTGGCTTTTTGCTGAGCAAAGCCATCAGTGCAGGTGAAGTAGGCAATATCCAACAATATTTTGATAAAATCATGGCCGTGGTTATTGGTATCTTCTTGCACATATCGACAACGATACTTTTTGAATCGGGCTCAATTGACCATCATAAATTCAATAAAAAGAAAATGATTGCTGTGATAGCCGGTGTTGCTATTGCACTCGGAAGTTTCTTATTTGTCGGAGAACATGATCATGGGCACGATCAGCATCAACAACCGCATGATCATGAACATCATGACCATGCGCATTAATTTCTTTAGCCGCGAAGTTTATCCAACAGTGCACTTAAAGTCATTGCCTCTTCTTCGCTAATTCGATCGGGTAAAAGATCCTTCATCAACATATCCTCATCTAAACTCTTAAGAATCTCGAGGCCCTTCTCAGTGATAACCAAATCCACTGCCCTTTTATCACCACCCGATTGACAACGTGAAACCAATTCTTTGGAAACCATGCGATCAATCATACGCGAAATATCTGGTGTAGTACTCAACATTCTTGATTTAATCAGATTATTGGTTGCAGGCTTGGGATATTGGCCCCTCAATATGCGCAAGACATTAAACTGTTTCAAAGTGATTCCTTCTTTGGCAGCACGCTGTTCAAGCTCATTGTTAATCCAATTGTACGTGTAAAGAATATTTACCGTACAACGATGCCATTCATTGCTGAATTTACTTACTTTGATTTCGTCCTCAATCTTCATTCTGGTTGATAATTAATCGTTCTGAATAGTAAAGATAGCTGTTTTTTACTAAATACATAACTATGACATTAGAATCATTCTAAATGGTAGAAATTCTGTATATTTGAAGAATTCAAAAAAAACAGGCAGATGCGTAATAGAACTAGCTTAGATAAGCTAAAAAAAGGGGAAAAAGCGGTAATTATAGATTTTGATTCACACGAAATTCCAGCTAAATTTTTCGAATTGGGGTTTATACCCGGTACTGAAGTAGAGGTGAAACATATCGCACCTTTGGACGGTCCTATATGTCTAAATATTAGTGCTAATAACGCCTTAATTGCTATCCGCAAATCAGAAGCTAAAGTCATCCTTATTGATCAGAAATAATGAATAACCCGATTATTGCACTTTTGGGTAATCCAAATGTGGGTAAAACATCTCTATTTAACCGGATTACAAAATTAAATCAGAAAGTAGGAAATTATCCCGGTATTACGGTCGAAAAACGTGAGGGGCAAGTTAAAGCCAACAACAAAGTTTATCGTATTATTGACTTACCGGGCACATATACCCTGTTCCCAAGTTCATTGGACGAAGAAGTTGTTTTCAACACTTTAGTCAATAAAGAAAGCAGTTTCAGACCAAACCTCGTCGTTGTCGTCGCTGAACCTACGAACCTAAAACGGTCTATTATTCTTTATCAACAAGCCCGGGAACTCGGTCTGCCGGCCATCTTTGTCATCAATATGATTGATGAAGCCAAAGAAAAAGGAATTACAATCGATGTTCAAAAACTTGAACACCTATTAAATACTAAAGTATACGAAACCAATGCACGTACGGGGCAAGGTATCGATCAGCTGATCAAAAACTTTGATGCTGTTCCGCCCATGTATATCAGCAAATTCAGTCTACCAACGGAAGCTGATGCAGCATTAGAGGAAACTAAACGTCTTTTCCCATTAGATACGGAATACCACACCTGGCAATACCTGGCCAAAGGCGAAGTATCCTTTTTATCGAAGGAAAAAAATCAGGCTATTCAGCAAATCCGTGAAAAATATCAATTGCGGGCCGAGAAGCTGCAAAAAGACGAAGCCATATTGCGCAGTAAATCCCTAGATAGCAGCCTTGCTGAAATCTATGTAAAGGATGAATCCTCGAATAAAAACAAAACCAATACGATTGATAGCATCCTGCTTCACCCAATCTTTGGTTATGTCATCTTCTTTGGTATCCTCTTTTTAATCTTCCAGGCAATTTATACCTGGTCTGGACCAGCCATGGATTTTATCGATGGCTTATTTGGTGATCTTGCAGCCTATACGCAAACAGCACTTCCTGCAGGACCTCTGACCGATTTGCTCAGCAATGGTATTATCAAAGGTATTGGCGGGATTGTAATCTTCATTCCACAGATTGTTATTTTATACATCTTTATCTCGATCATGGAAGAAACGGGCTATATGAGCCGTGTTGTTTTCCTGATGGACCGCTGGCTGCGTCCCTTTGGTCTAAATGGAAAATCAGTGATTCCATTGATTTCCGGAGTGGCCTGTGCTGTTCCTGCAGTCATGTCTGCACGTAACATCGAAAATAGCAAAGAAAGACTGGTCACTATTCTGGTAACACCTTTTATGACCTGCTCAGCACGTCTCCCTATTTATATCGTTCTGATCGGACTGGTGATACCGGACACGAAATTAGGAGGCTTTCAAATACAAGGGATTGTATTGTTTGTGATGTACCTGCTTGGCATATTCGCCGCTTTGCTATCCGCGATTATCCTGACCAAAGTCATCAAATCAAAACACAAATCATTTCTCATCTTTGAACTCCCCACCTATAAGACTCCGGATTGGAAAAATGTAGCCTTAAATGTCTGGGAAAAAGCATCAAGCTTTGTCTTCGGCGCAGGTAAAATTATTTTAGCCATTTCTGTTATACTCTGGGCATTAGGTAGTTTTGGTCCAAACGACAAATTTAGCCAAGCAGAAGAATATGTAACAAAAAATAACCCCAACCTGTCCGAAGCAGATTTGGAGCATGAAGTTTCATCATATCGTCTGGAACACTCCTTCCTTGGTTATCTTGGCATGGCTATTGAACCTGTTGTTAAACCATTGGGCTATGACTGGAAGATGGGCATAGGTCTCATTTCTTCCTTTGCTGCCCGTGAAGTGTTTGTGGGCACAATGGCAACAGTATATAGCCTTGGTGATGAAGTGGATATCGAAGATGAAGCATCTAAAACAACGGTATTAGGCAAAATGAAAAGCGAAATTAACCGGAATACCGGTTTACCGGCTTACAATTTAGCTTCCGGTGTATCCTTATTACTGTTCTATGCTTTTGCTATGCAATGTATGAGTACAATTGCGGCAGTAAAAAGGGAAACAGGCTCATGGAAATGGACTTTAATACAGCTTGGTTTTATGACAGGTTTGGCCTATTTCAGTGCCTTAATTGCTTATCAACTTTTAAAATAAAAAGCTATGGATAATTTAACAGTACAATATCTCATCGTAGGAATTCTCGTCTTGGCGGCTGTATGGTATGTCGTTAAAAATGTCCGAAAATCATTAAAGGGCAAGTCGAGCTGCTCGAAAGGCTGTGGATGCGACTGCAGCGTAGAAAAAACACAAAAAGCAAATTAATTTATCTTTTTGAGTAGCATTTGTAAATAAGATTTCGTTATTAGCTAGAGTGGCCAAAAATCACACTAGCTACTAATTCATAAAGCGCCGTATTTCTAAATTACGGCGCTTTCTATTTCTTAGCCAAAAACATGGCTCCGGCCATTGTTTATAAAAAAACAACGAAATACATTAAAAGCACAACAGAATGTGCACAAATACCTAAGTGTTTTATTAACTTTATGCGCTTAGGGCAAAAGATGCACTGGGAGCCACGTTATTCGTCGGCACATCATACAGCGGCAGCAATTTTGACCAATTCGATTCTGGTAAGGAGTAAAGTCTTCACAGGTTTCCCCTGCCAAGGATCGGTCAAAACAGACTAGTAACCGTATTAACCATACACATGGAGAAACAGAACAATAAGGAAGAATTAAAAAGAGGACTTCAAAATAGACATATTCAATTAATTGCCCTGGGTGGTGCAATTGGTACAGGCTTATTTCTAGGTATCGGAAAGGCTGCCACACTGGCTGGGCCGGCAGTTATACTCGGCTATGCTTTCGCTGGAATTATTGCTTTTTTTATTATGCGCCAATTGGGCGAGATGGTCGTTGAAGAACCTGTTTCAGGAAGTTTTAGCTACTTCGCCAATAAATATTGGGGTTCTTTTGCAGGTTATGCTTCGGGCTGGAACTATTGGGTCCTGTATATCTTGGTAAGCATGGCCGAACTTACAGCAATAGGTGTTTATGTGCAGTTCTGGTGGCCTGAAATACCCCTATGGGCATCAAGTTTATTTTTCTTCTTTGCAATCAACGCCCTTAATCTTGCCTCTGTCAAAATTTATGGCGAGACGGAATTTTGGTTTTCTATCATTAAGGTTATTGCGATCATCGCAATGATTGTTTTTGGTGTATACTTACTGGTAAGCGGTACTGGAGGTGAGCAGGCAAGTCTCAGCAACCTGACTTCACATGGCGGTTTTTTCCCAAAAGGCTGGTTTAGCGAAACATCGGATGGCAATTTTGAAGGTCTCCTTTCGGCCATGGCATTGATTATGTTTTCTTTCGGTGGTCTAGAGTTGGTTGGTATTACTGCTGCAGAAGCCGAACATCCCGAAAAGAACATCCCCAAAGCGACCAACCAGGTGATCTATCGGATCTTGATCTTTTATGTAGGTGCACTCATTATTCTTTTCTCTTTGACACCGTGGACGAATATCACCGCCGATACAAGTCCTTTTGTACTGGTATTTGACAAACTTAATGGATTTGAATTTACCCTCTTTGGAAAGACTTTCTATTTCACAAAAATTATCGCAAATGCGCTAAATCTCATTGTTCTTACCGCCGCATTATCAGTATATAATAGCAGTGTGTACAGCAACAGCAGAATGCTATATGGACTGGCAGAACAGGGGAATGCCCCTCGTTTTCTTTCGAAACTCAACAAGAATCATGCGCCTATTAACGCAATTTTGGTCTCGGCACTTTTCGCTGCGATCTGTGTATTTATCAACTATATTGCGCCGAAAAATGCCTTGGAGATCTTGATGTCGCTTGTGGTATCTTCACTGATTATAAATTGGGTCATGATTTCCATTACACATTTGTATTTCAGAAAAAATAAACTCGATGCCCACTTGCGGACCAAGTTCCCATCCTTTCTATATCCCCTAAGTAACTATATCTGTCTGATCTTTTTGATCGCTGTACTTGGCATCATGTGGATCACAGGAATGAAACTTCCGGTAGAATTGATCCCCGCTTGGCTTATATTACTCTATGTGAGTTATGTTTTGATCAAAAGAAAGAAATCTTAGTTCACAGAACCTCGATCTTATCAATAAAAAAAGCCTGATTCATTGCATGAATCAGGCTTTTTTGCTAAAATTTAAAGCGGGTATTCCTCCTCGAGAATAGCAAATTCATAATTATCGCTCCAACCATCTTTTAACGGTAAAATTTTCCGTCTGCGAGCCTCTTTGACCATGCCGACTTTCTCCATTACTTTAGCGGAAGCGATATTTTCAACCGCACAACCGCCCTCAATTCTATGAAAATTAAGTTCCTTGAAACCAAATGTCAGGATTCGGTTCAATGCCTCTGTTGCATAGCCCTTATTCCACATTGTCGGAACAAGCTTAAACCATACTTCTGCATTTCGATAGCGTAGCTTGACAACGCTGATATTAATTAGACCAATAAACTCCTTTCCTTCTAGAGTTTCTATATAAAAGGTATAATCCTTTCGGACATCGGATTCATGGATTTGCGCTGACCAAGCTTCCACCATTTGCGCCGTATGGGCTATTCCATCCGGAAATCCACTCGGATTAAACAATGCAGATTCAGGGTACATTAATAGGGAATGGATATTTTCCAAATCTATTTTCTCTACGGATCTGAGCTTGAGCCGTTCTGTTTTAATTTCCATTTTTAAAATTACACAAATGGCTTATTTTCTGCTGCCATTTGACACTAATAACTAAAACAATCCCAGCTGTGTGCCTGCATCGGGTAAGCGAAAAAGATCCCTTCTCAAGGATGGGAGCGTCCCATTATTCATATATTTCTTGACAGAAAGCTTGAATAAATGCTGTAAACTCTCGGCCATATGACCATCCCCTTTTATCCTCCGCCCGAAATCGGTATCGTTAATTTTTCCACCATGACAGGCTTCAATCCAATGTAATACCTTCTCAGCACGGTCAGGGTAGTTCTGATAGAGCCAATCCTTAAAGATACCACCGATCTGTCCATTGAGCCGCACGATGGTATAAGAGGCTGTAATTGCGCCCGCATCTGCCCCCGAACGAATCAGATCTGAAATCTCATCACTATTGATCCCCGGAACAATGGGTGCCATCATCAGCATGACGGGTACACCAATCCCTGTCAATCCCTCGATCAGTTTCAACCGGGCCGATGCCGTTGCAGTACGTGGTTCCATTTTCTGACGTACCTCCTCGCGCAACGAATTGATGGTTACTGCAACGGAAACCAGATTGCGTGCTGCAAGTTCACGCAAAAGATCAAAATCCCGCCGCATCAGTACATTTTTGCTGATGATAGAGACCGGATGCTGGTATTTGACCATCAATTCTAAAAGCGAACGTGTGATACCCAGCTTCCGTTCAATAGGTTGATAACAGTCTGTATTACCGGAAAGCATAATCAAATCGGGCTGATAGCTCGATTTTCTAAACTCCTGTTCGAGAAGCTGAGCGGCATTATGTTTTACCAAGATCTTACGCTCAAAATCCAATCCTGCACTAAAACCCCAATACTCATGCGAATTGCGCGCATAACAGTAAATACACCCATGTTCACAGCCCTGATAGGGATTAATGGATCTTTCAAAACGGAGATCCGGACTATTTGACTTGGAAATAATGGATTTTGGATGAGTCGGAATAAATTGTGTTTTTTCGGCCCCCAAAAACTCCTCATCCAGCCCTTCAACATGCTCCTGCACGTATTGGTTAGAAAAAAATTTGTTATTGGGATTGATCTGCGCCCCTCTACCCTTAAAATATTCTGACGAATTCATAAATTAAAATTACTAAAATTATTAGTAATATCAAATTAAGATTTCTCAATCTTTATAGCGGAAAGTGAATATCTTCGAATTAGAAGCCCAGATAAGTCGCATTTTAAACCAAACAAAAAATCCCTATACTGTCGTTACAGGATAGGGATTAAAATTCTTATGCTAGATCTCAATCCAGCTTCTTATTATTTCATTAAGAAACCACCACCGAGTAGATCATTGCCTTCATAAAAAACGGCCGATTGTCCAGGAGCAATACCTTTCACATTGTGTACAAAATCAATGCGCACTTTATCGCCTTCTTGGGAGATGGTCGACAAAGCACCAGAATCTTTATAACGTACCTTTGAAATTGCTTCCATCGGTTGATCCAGTCCGGCATATTTCACAAAGTTCACATTGCGAACATAGGCATGTGACTTTTCAAGTTCGTGTTCTTCACCCAATACCACCGTATTACTTTCTGGAAGGATTTCGATCACAAACATCGGTTTACCCAAGGCAATACCTAGGCCTTTACGTTGACCGATGGTGAAATAAGGATAGCCAATATGTTTACCGACGACGGTACCATCGGAAAGGATAAAATTCCCCGGACCAATTTGTTGATCCAATGTTGGCACCTTATGTCTCAAAAACGCACGGTAGTCGTTGTCAGGAACGAAACAGATTTCATAACTTTCAGACTTATTGGCCAATTCTTTTTGCCCCATATCCAAAGCCATCTGACGAATTTCCTTTTTCGTGAAAGATCCTAAAGGAAACTGCGTCCGCGCAAGGTTTTCTTGAGACACGCCCCATAGAACATAAGATTGATCTTTATTTTCATCCTTACCTTTTGATATCACATAGCGACCATTGTCGTGCATACGGATATTGGCATAGTGCCCGGTAGCGATAAATTCACAGTCCAATTTGTCAGCACGTTTCATTAAAGCCTCCCATTTGATGTGGGTATTACACAATACGCATGGGTTAGGCGTGCGTCCAGCAATATATTCTTCTACAAAATTATCAATCACAAAATCTCCAAACTCATCACGTATATCTAATATATAATGAGGGAAACCATAGTTTACGGCTAATGTACGAGCGTCATTGATACTATCAAGGCTACAACATCCGGTCTCTTTCGACGAACCACCTGCGGATGCATAATCCCATGTCTTCATCGTGATACCGATAACTTCATATCCTTGTTCGTGGAGCATGACAGAAGCAACGGAGCTATCTACCCCTCCACTCATTGCAACTAAAACTCTTCCTCTTTTACTCATCTCTAATTATTGAAATGCAAAGATACAGCTTATTCCTTTTCCTATATGTTAGTTTCTTGTAATTTTATCTCGATCAAAATCAACACGTTCGAAAAAAGTATAAAAATAATCTCCATAAAAGTTTTAGAATTCAAATTATCGGACTATATTTGCATCGCAATAGGGGAACAAACCCATAGCAGAAAAGCGGTGCCATAGCTCAGCTGGTAGAGCAAAGGACTGAAAATCCTTGTGTCCCTGGTTCGAACCCAGGTGGCACCACGCTTCAATCTGATGATCACAGATTTAAATAAAAGGTCAACTGGTGCCATAGCTCAGCTGGTAGAGCAAAGGACTGAAAATCCTTGTGTCCCTGGTTCGAACCCAGGTGGCACCACAAAAAAAGCTTGTTCATTGAACAAGCTTTTTTTGTTTTAGCTAACTGCATTTCATACAACTTCCCCTTCATCTTCGCTATCTAGAACATTCGCCATACCACTACTACCCGAGTTCGATGGGAGATGTTTTCATTGATTGAAGGGCAATATCAAAAAACGATCAAGGATTTTGGAAATGAACCGGAGTTGTCACTTTAAAAAACACACAAGTTTAATTTCCAAAATCCAATCGCTGCTCTGCTACGATTCAGCAATAATAGAGCGATCCAGATGCACATAGCCACCGTCCACATGGATCAATTGGCCAGTTGTATGACTTGACTTGTTAGACAGCAAAAAGACTGTTGTATCAGCGATTTCTTCTGCTGTCGTCATGCGATGCTCCAATGGAATGCGATCCGTAATTTTCTTCAAGGTCTCCTCCGGATTTGATAAGGTTTGAATCCAGGTATCGTATTGCGGAGTGGCACATTCTGCTACGATAATGGCATTTACACGAATCGAATAAGGCAACAATTCTACAGCCCACTCGCGTGTAAGCGCATTACGTCCGCCATTGGATGCCGCATAAGCCGAGGTATTCCCCTGTCCTGTTTCGCCAGTTTTGGACGAAATATTCACAATACTGCCCTTAGAAGCTTTCAATGCATCCAAAGCGTGGTGTGCCATCAGATAGTAGTGAATTAAGTTCTTATGCAGAGAAGCAACAAATTTTTCATAATTACCTGAAGCTAATCCGACACCATCATTTTGTCCGGCATTATTCACCAAACCATCGATACGGCCATATACTTCCAATGTTTTCTGGACGGCTCGTTCACAATCTTCGGGTTTAGATAACTCCGCCTCAATACAGAGTGCATCCACACCAAATTGCTTGATTTCTTCCTTGACTTTTTCATTATCCGCCTGTTTACGGCCAACAATGACCGGAATAGCCTGTTCTTTAGCTAACGCATGAACTACGGCCCGCCCGATTCCTTTTGCTCCGCCGGTAACAATAACAACTTTATCTCTTAAATGAAGATCCATAATACTTTTATTGAATGGTTTGTTTCATTGATTGTGATTAACAATCGCAACAATGAACTCGTTCTATGGTTATTGATTAATTTTATATTGACTTTATTCAGCCCATTTATCCGGCTTCATGGCCAATAAAAAACTTCAGCATGCTATTTTTCCCTTTCATAACATGCTGAAGTTTTTCTTTTTAAAGATTATACACGCGTATAGCGTTCTCTGCCCAAAATGCGTTCTTCTCTGCAGCTGTAAATTGCCCTAGTTTATCTTCAACTATGGCAATACTTTCTTCGTAAGATGCCGCCAATAGACATACCGGCCAATCTGACCCGTACATAATGCGCTCCTTTCCAAAACGTGCAAAGATATGCTCCAGATATTGTTTAAAATCATCAAGCTTCCATCCCTCCCAATCGGCCTCTGTTGCAAGTCCAGAAACTTTACATACAACATTCGGAAAAGCCGATAGCGCATCGATAAACGTTGCCCACTCATCAAATGCTTTCGACTTGATTGGCGGTTTGGCAATATGATCCAACACAAATTGTAGATTTGGATTTTGCTGCACACAATCCAGTGTTGCTGCATAATGACGTGGACGGATGAGCAGATCATAAGTATAACCATAATCTGCCAATGCCTTCAGTCCATTTAGTATGGCAGGGCGGATAAGAAAATCAGGATCCGCTTCGCCTTCAACAATGTGACGAAATCCTTTGATGACCGTATCTGATTGATAGCCATCCAACTGTTGTCGAATATCTGCTGCTTGAAGATCAATCCAGCCCACAACGCCTTTAATAAAAGGATAATCATTAGCCAGCTGAACCAAATAAGCAGTCTCTTCTTTGGATTGATCTGCCTGAACAGCAACACTCCCTCCGAATCCATTTCGTTCAAGCACAAACTGAATATCTAAAGGGCTGAAATCACGTTTTATGACCTGCATTTCTTCGGTAATCCAACTATCTCTAATTGGGTCGAATTTCCAGAAATGCTGATGGGTATCTATACGCATAATGAAATGAAAACCTGATGAGCAATTAATTTTTTGAATACGCTACAACAGTCTGACGGGACTCCCCAAGACCATCTGCTCCTAACTCGATAACATCGCCAGGCTTCAAGTAAATCGGTGGATTAAATCCTAACCCAACACCTGCAGGTGTACCTGTTGAAATAACGTCGCCAGGCAACAAGGTCATAAATTTAGACACATACGATACCACATGTGCTACCGAAAAGATCAAATCCTTGGTATTGCCATCCTGATAAGTTTTTCCGTTTATCTTTAACCATAGACGCACATTGTTGATATCTTTGATTTCTTCTTTTGTCGCCATAAAGGGTCCCATTGGCGCAAAAGTATCACACCCTTTTCCCTTATCCCAAGTACCGCCACGTTCCAACTGATACTCACGTTCGGAAACATCATTGTGCAACACATAACCAACCACATAATCTAAGGCCTCATGCTCTTCTACATAAGAGGCTTTTTTACCGATCACGATACAGAATTCCACTTCCCAATCTGTTTTTAAAGAATCTTTAGGAATCATCACATTATCGTATGGACCTACCAACGAAGTGGTCGATTTCATAAAGATGATCGGTTCAGCAGGAATAGGTGCATTGGTCTCCTTTGCATGGTCTAAATAGTTCAATCCAATACAAACAATTTTGGATGGGCGAGCAAAAGGTGCTCCGACACGCTCGCCTTGAGGAACTTCAATCAACTTACCTTCATTTGCCTTCACAAATTCTTCTAAACGAGCTACACCATCCTCAGCAAAGAATTGCTCATTGTAATCACCACCAAATGCGCTTACATCGTAATTTACACCATCGATCTGAACACCGATTTTCTCTTTGCCTTGAGCTCCAAAACGTATTAATTTCATTTTTATAGTATTGAGATAATAGATATTTTATTTTTAGCTTTTTAATTGTTCAATTTAATAAAACCACCATCAATTGGATAGTCATTTCCAGTGATAAAGCCCGCGTCATCACTACACAGGAAAAGTGCTAATTTGGCAATTTCCTCCGGTTGTGCCATGCGGCCTATTGGCTGGCTTGCTGATAATTTTTCAAACATTTCTTCCTCTTTTCCAGGATAGTTTTTTGCGATAAATCCATCCACAAATGGCGTATGTACACGTGCAGGCGAAATGCTATTGCAACGAATACCGTATGCCATGTAATCCCTTGCAACAGACATTGACATCGCGTAAATAGCACCTTTGCTCATCGAATAAGCAAAACGATCCGTGATACCAACCCATGCAGCGATGGATGCTAGATTAAGGATTGCTCCAGAACCCTGCGCTTTCATCATCGGCACGATAGCATGCAATGCATTATAAGCGCCCTTAACATTCACATTAAAAACACGCTCAAAATCTTCTGATTGACAATTTTCCAAATTACCAACATGAGCAATACCTGCATTATTTACTAAAATATCAATTTTTCCGATATTTTGTGCTATAGCAGTAATTTCTTGCTGGTCAGTTACATTACAACTATTAAACACAGCCTGACCACCCAAAGCCAAGATCTCATCAACCACAGCATTACCACCGTCTTCATTCAAATCCAGAATATGAACTTTTGCTCCTTCTGCAGCAAATTGCAGACTGATCGCACGGCCTATCCCACTACCACCACCGGTAATTACAGCTACTTTTTGTTCTAATTTTCCCATTGTTATTTAATTGTTAATGTCAATACCAAATCTGCTTCATCTGTCGATGTTGGCAAATCCACGCGTAGACTATTGTTCTTATGACTAAACTTAATCTCTTTCTTTCCGATAAATGTGCTTACTTTTTTCACCTGATAAGGCAGGTTATTGATCAACAATTCCTTTTTATCCGTTTTAAACACATGTAGATACACCTGATTTCCTTTTTTTGTCAACGCATAATCGTCTGTTGGCGACACCGCTCCCCCCTCTGTTCCATAGATTGTTTCACCATACACCGATAGCCATTTTCCAAGTTCTTTCAAACGCTCCTGTTGATAGTCCTGAATCTCACCGTTCGGCATCGGACCTACATTGAGCAATAAATTGGAACCATGACCAGCTGCTTTGACCAGGTATTTCAACACTTCCTGAAAAGATTTTCGTGTCCGATCTTTCAGCTCAAATCCCCACGATCCTGCAATTGTTCCACATACTTCCTTCGGCAATTTCCCAACATCATGTGCTTTCGTGCCGAACCCAGTGGTATTCTCCCCAGGTAAATCACGTTCGAACATCTGAAAATCTTCACCTTCAAATGGTGCCAAATGGTGATTGTTACCGACCAAACATTGCGGCTGTAACTTATGAATCAATTCATAGATTTCTTTGAAATGCCAATCTTCATTGGGCTTGTCCCAATGACCATCAAACCAAATCCCATCGATGTTGCCATAATTGCTCAACAGCTCCGTTAATTGGCTTTTCATAAACTGGACATAATGATTCCAATCCCCTTTTGTTGAATCGCGGCCCGCAATGCCGCCACCCGTTTTACCAACGGGTAAATAATCATCCCGGTGCCAATCTAAAAGTGAATAATAGAACATCACTTTTATCCCTTCAGCATGGCAAGCTTCCACCAACTCTTTCACAATATCGCGTTTGAAGGGCGATTTCTTCACCACGTTATAATCCGAAATCTGGCTATCCCACATCGAAAACCCATCATGATGTCTTGTGGTAAAGGTGATATACTTTGCTCCGGCCTGTTTAAATAACTTCGCCCATTCTTTCGCATTGAAGGAAATTGGATTGAAAAATTTAGGCAGCAATGCATATTCATCCAAACTGATATTTTGATTGTTCATGACCCATTCACCATCTCCCAGCACACTATATACCCCCCAATGGATAAAAACACCAAACCGAGATTGTTCAAACCATTCCCTATTTTTTAGATTTTCGGGACTCGGTTGATAATGTTGCTGGCTATAGCTCGCGGATATGGATCCCATCAGCAAGGCCAAACCACAGATTACATGTTTAAGTTTCATATGTAAATAATTAGTTGTCATGGATTTTCAATAAATTCATTATACTCAACTACAATGAAACACCTCTGCGCCATGGAATGAAATCGTCTTGCCCCAACAACACCGCTTTTGGTTTCACTTCACCGGAAGCAACTTCTATCACATAATCCAAAATACGGTGTGCAGCCTCCTCAATAGTCTCTGTACCTTCGATAATGGTACCACAGTTCAGATCCAGGATATCGGGCATTTTCTCAAAAGTTTTGGTATTTGTTGAAAGTTTCACAACCGGTGTAATCGGGTTACCTGTAGGTGTACCTAGGCCCGTCGTAAACAAGACGATATTGGCACCTGCGGCCACCTCTGCAGTGGTACTTTCCACATCATTGCCAGGAGTACATAGTAAGTTTAACCCCGGACCGTTGGCCAATTCAGGATAATCAATCACCGCTGCAACAGGTGAGGTTCCTCCTTTTTTGGCTGCCCCTGCAGACTTAATCGCGTCAGTAATTAAGCCATCACGAATATTTCCCGGAGAAGGATTCATATAGAAACCCGAGCCATCAGCTTCGGCTTTTGCATTATAAGTACGCATCAGCGACATAAAACGTTCCGCAGTTGGCTCATCGATACAACGATCACTCAACTCCTGTTCCACGCCACATAACTCAGGGAACTCCGCCAGAATCACCGATCCGCCTAAAGTCACCAAAATATCCGACACAAAACCGAGCGCAGGATTGGCAGAGATACCCGAGAATCCGTCCGAGCCACCACATTCCAGTCCAATACACAATTTGTCCAATGTGGCTGGTTTGCGCTCATTTTTATCAGCTTGCATCATCCCCGCAAAAGTTGCCTTAATAGCCTTTTGCATAAGTTCCTTTTCAGTTCCTTCTTTCTGCTGCTCGAAAATATATAGCGGGCGATCAAAACCCGGGCTTCGCTTTTCAATTTCCGCCTTCAGAATAGAAGCCTGCGCATGCTGACATCCTAAACTCAATACGGTTGCCCCCGCAACATTCGGATGGGTAATATAGCCAGCCAAAAGACCGCATAAAGCATCCGAATCCATACGCGTTCCACCGCATCCCATCTCATGATTCAAAAACTTGATTCCATCGACATTTTTGAATAGGCGTTCCTGCTCGCTGGAAGTCGAATTAGCAAGTAGATCCTGACTAAGGATCGCATTTACATCAGCACCGGACTTATATAAGCCAATGAGATCTTCTACTTCAGAGATGTAATTATTCGCTTTTACTTTATAGCCGAGTTTTTCCTCAAAAGCAGCTTTCAAGGTCAATACATTTCTGTTTTCGCAAAAAACCAATGGAATAACCAACCAGTAATTGGCCGTACCAACAGTTCCATTTGAACGGTGGAATCCATTGAACGTTTTATCTTTAAATGCAGCAACATCAGGTTTTGTCCAAGCTGTCTTACGGTTGCCCATTCTAAAATCTTCCGACGCATGACGCAAGTTTTCGGTGGTAATAAGTTCCCCTTCAGCTAAGGGTGTATTCAATTTCCCTACCAGAACACCATACATCAATATCTCTGTATCTTGTTCCATTGGCTGGATCGTGAATTTATGTTTGGCAGCAACAGCTTGCTTTAATGTAAATTCCTTACCTTCAAAAACAATCGTTGTTCCCTCCGCCAAGTCCTGTAATGCAACAAGGACATTATCCATTGGATGGATCTGTAAATAGCGCTGTATAGCCATAATTATACTAATTCAAATATTTTTGTCATCATTACCCATTTCTCTCCTGGCTTTGCCCCCGGAATAGCCGCCTGATATTTCCACATCAGCTGTTCCCATTCCTGAACTTTTTCATTGGCAGCATCCATAGCTGATTTTTTCTCAAATGAAAAATCTTCACCCACCTCCATGTTCATAAACAATCTATTTTCAAAACGATAGATCTCCATCTGCAAAATACCTGCATCCAGAATCGAGCGTTTTATTTCCGGCCACACTTCACGGTGGTAATCCTCATATTCCTTGATCAATTGTGGATCGTCCACAAGATCCAAGGCCATGACATATCTTTTCATTACTAACTAATTAATGTGATTTAAGATTTTCCGTTTCCGCAATACTGACATTTCTATTTTGGAAAGCAAACAACAAGACAACAATAAAACAAACCAATGGTACAAAATAGCCATATTGGAAATGTCCCGTTTTATCGGAGATAAAACCCAATATTGGAGGCAATAAAGCGCCGCCAACAATAGACATGACGATCAAACTAGAAGCAGATTTGGTATCGGCACCGATACCTTGTACACCAAACGCGAATATTGTTGGAAACATAATGGACATAAAGAACGCAATGCCAATCAGCGCATATAAAGTCTGAATACCTGATCCGAAGATGACAAATAGGGATAGAACGATCGCTATAGCGGAATAGATGATCAGAAGCTTGGATGCTGATACAAAACGCATAAAAAATGTACCGATAAACCGGCCCAACATAAATGCCAATCCAGCAAACCCAGCATAATCGGCACCATCCTTACCTGATATGCCGGCAGCTTCTGTTGCATATAATACGAGGAAACTTAAAATACAAACTTGCGCTCCGACATAGAAAAATTGAGCCACCACTGCCCAACGCACATTTTTATGACGCAACGCGTGAAAAAAACCGGCTCTACCTTCTTCCTCAGCATCTTTGATATCAGGTAATCTGGTAAAGAAAAACAACGCAGCAATCAATAAGATCAATATCCCTAGTACCACATAAGGCAATTTCACAGCAGCTGTTTCCGACTGAATATACGCCATCTTTGCCTGCTCGGCCATTTGCGCCAGTTCTTCCTGTGATTTGGGTTCATGGGATAAAATAAATTTCCCCCCAAAAATCGGAGCAACAAAGGCCGCTAACCCATTAAAGGACTGCGCAAAATTAAGTCGTTGTGCCGACGAAGCTGGATCTCCCAAAATCGCTACATACGGATTTGCAGCGGTTTCCAGAATGGTAAGACCACAGGCTACAACGAACAAAGCCCCCAAAAAGAAAACATAACTTATCGTATTAGCCGCAGGTACAAAAAGAAAACAGCCAATGGCGAAAAAGATCAATCCGATCAAAATACCGGCTTTATAGCCATATTTTTTCATGATAATTCCAGCAGGAATCGCCATCACAAAATAAGCGATAAATACAGCCGAATCGACTAAGGAAGCCTGGAAATGGGATAAACTAAACGCATTCCTCAAATGCGGAATTAAGATTGGATCAAGGTTATGAATAAATCCCCAAAAAAAGAACAAGGATGTCACCAAAATCAAGGCAAATGCGTAACTCTTTTTATTCGTCATATTTTTCAAATGGTTATAAGTAGTTATTTAATGTAAAATAAGCTTAAAAATGCTAGACAATATTCAAGTATATTATCAAATTATTAAGCTATATTACCATAGCTAAACTGAATTATGTAACTTTACTGCATATATTTCATAATTATGAAAGCACAGCTGCTTCATTTAAATAGCAATCTTGAGCATTCGTTCAACGCGAGAAGAGACAATACGCCCCAATACCACAATCTTTGGCATTACCATGAAGAACTGGAATTAATTTATTTTGCCAAAGGCTCAGGCACCCAATTTATTGGCGATAGTGTCCGGCGCTTTGAATCAGGCGATATTACCCTTGTTGGTTCAAACCTGCCTCACTATTGGTTATTTGACGAGATTTATCTTCAAGAGGAAGGAGCAGAAAGCGCAGATATTCGTGTAATTCATTTTAAGGAAAACTTTTGGGGAAATGATTTCATTAATTTACCTGAAAATAAATCCATCAAAGACCTTATACGTGTATCCAAAAGAGGCATTTCATTATTGGAAAGCAGCCGACTAAAAACTGTGCAGTTAATTGACGCTATCTTGGCAGCAACAGGTACCAAACGTATTATTCATTTATTAGAAATCTTACAATTTATTTCGGCAGAAGAACAACATGATCTATTAACGAGCCCCACTTTTACCATCCAGCTGCAAGATCAGGACGCCAACCGTATGCAGATTGCCATGAAATATATCGGTGAAAATTATCGCGACCAGATACGGCTGCAGGAACTTGCTTCCCTAACGGGAATGACACCCAATTCTTTCTGCCGTTATTTCAAATCACAAATCGGAAAAACACTCTTTCAGTTTCTGATCGAAATGCGTGTGAAGACAGCCTGCAATTTATTAATAGAAAACAAACAGACGGTGAAGCAGATCTGCTTTGAATCAGGTTTTCAAAACTTTTCGAGCTTCCATAAATACTTCAAAAATGTAACTGGCACTACACCGCTCAGCTTTCAGCGATCAAAAACTTAAGACAATTTTACCCAATAAGTTTGAATCTTCCATCAATCGATGGGCTTCAGCAGCCTCCGCAAAAGGAAGCACACGGTATAAAGTAGGTTTGAAATCGCCAACGCTGAGCTTCGGCCATACTTGAGACCAGATATCATCCCGTAGCACTTGCTTAAATTCACGGTCTCTCGCCCGTAGCGTACTTCCCGTTAGAACAATCCGTTTCTGCATTAATTTGAGCAAATTTAACTCGACTCTTGCGCTTTCCATCGCATTAATGTAAACCAATCGACCATCAGGATTCAATAGATTGATATTTTTCTCAAAATATGATCCGCCAATACTATCTAAAATAACATCAACTCGCAAAGGCTTCAGCACCTCCAGAAAATCCTCCGTTTTATAATTTATTGTTTTGACAGCTCCCAATGATTTACAAAAGCTAGCCTTTTCAGATGAGCTGACTGTCGTATATACTACCGCACCAAACAAGGTCGCTAACTGAATGGCCGTACTGCCAATCCCTCCAGCACCACCGTGCACCAAAAAATGATCGTCGGCCTGCAACTTACCCCTTCGAAAGACATTGTCCCAGACCGTAAAAACGGTCTCGGGCAGCGAGGCTGCCTCCGCAAAACCCAAATGGTCGGGAATAGGTAAACAATGTCCCTGATAGACTTTCGCATAGGAAGCATAGCCCCCACCGGCAACAAGCGCACATACACGATCACCAATAGCCCAATCGACCACATCCTTCCCTTTAGCGACTACAATCCCTGCTATTTCCAAGCCCGGTATTCGCCCATCCACACCGGCTGGTGCCGGATAGTTACCTTTACGCTGAAAGACATCAGGTCTATTCACTCCTGCAGCCTTTACTTCCACCAAAACTTCAAGTTCACCGATCTGCGGCATCTCCACATCGCGGACTTCCAAAACTTCCGGTCCTCCCGGTTCAGTAATAATGACGGCTTTCATCATGATTTTTTTGGGTATTTCTGTAATCTTATATTAAGCGAAAGCATAAAATAACGAGCCAGACGATTGTTTCGAACGTCTAAAATATCATTTCCCACCACGGCACGTGAAATACCAGTATTCTGATTCATCAGATCGAATCCCTGAAATCTCAACATCCCCAAGTTATTCCTTCCAAAAGTATATTCCATATAGGCATTGATTATCGTCGGATTAATATTGTTCCATGAGCTCGAATAACCCGCATTAAATTTTTGAGAAAGCTCAAGTCCCATGGTAAAATGTTTCCCTAAATAAGCTTTAGATCCCAACCCAACAATCCCTGAATGTGCCGTGATATTATCTTGTACAGGCCAGTCAAATGTCGCCCTGTTTAAAGAATAGTTTCCATTTAATTCGGCTTCAAAGATATCACTCCAAGTATAGCGGAATTGAAGAGCCTGTGTAAACAAAAAGTGTCCACCAAAGCTCTTTTTATCATTAACATAGGAAATATTGTTGTAATAATCTGCATTACCATTCAAGCTCATCTGCAAATTATCCGACAATAAAGAAGCTGTAAACAAATAATAGCTCTTAATATCATAATAACCTTCTGTATTGCGATAGGTCGTTTTCTGTATCGTTGAATTGGGTTCAATTGTCCGGTTTGCTACAATCTTGTCATTTACCAAGTTAAAAGCCAGACTCGCTTCTAAATATTGACCCCTTCGTGTAATGGACTTCCGATACTTTGAAACAATACTATGTGCAAATTCGGATTTCAAATCCTTATTTCCGATCACAATATTTTGTGTGTTGGTATTATCTACCACAGGCTGTATCTGATAGAAGCTAGGCTGGTTATTACGTCCATAATAGTCCATGGAAAGATCCTCTTCTTTGGTAAACTTCCATTTTAATCCAGCAGAAGGCACGAGATTAACATTTGAATAGGAGGTTTTTATCAGTTTGTCCGTTGAACTTCCCGTTAATTCGGAAGGCTGAACAGCAAAACCGAAGTTCACTTTCACTTTGTCGCTTAAATCTTGCCGATAAATCATGCCGACTTTATTGCTAGCAAAGGAATAGTCGTACTTCAAACTAAGGGAGTCTACCAGTATGGGGCCGTTGTTAAAATTATTGTTATTATCAAAAGTGGAGCGGCGAGCATCAATTTTGGTATAGTCGAAATCGTAATTGATCTCCAAGGTACCACCTAAATCAACAGGCTCCACCAACGACAACCGACTTTGGATATTTTTATTCTCATTGCTGGAACGTACCATTTGATTCAGATAAGTCTCTGTTATTTTTGGCACGTTCGTGCTACTGTCGATCGCTCTATTAAAATCGCGTACTTCCTCATCTTTATCCAGGGAATTAAAATCCGTATGCAATGTATAAAGTACTTTCCGCCCCGGTTTAGTAAAACTTCGCACGTAAAAAAGATCTAAAGCTGCAGCAGGACTTTCTGTACTATTGGCCGCGCCATAGTTTCCCGTACTGCTCAACCGATTATTTTGAATCCTTCTATCTTTTAACGTATTGCTGGTCGAATTGGTCCAAGATAGTTTAGGCGATATTTTAAGCTGATCTTTGGGCGACAGCTTCATATCAAAATCCCAGTCCATTTTATGTATACGATCGATTGATTTTATCTTGTAGTCTTCATAATTACTAATCAAATTATTCGCTGCTTTGCCGTATCCATATATCGATTGTAATAAGGAATTTCCCTGGATATAATTATTGCGCTGCGTAAAGGAATATTTACCGCTTGCTGTTACCGTTTTAGAAAGCGGACTAGAGAAACTCCCCCCAACAGATCCGATTTTATTGACCCCATCCGTTGGATCCGCAAAGTCGGCTAGCTCGCCCATTTCCCGTTCCCGCTCCCCTCCATTGGGAGAGCCGAAAGAAAAGAGATTGGTATTCGTATTATTCACCGATGCAATAACAGAGTACTCTTTACCGTCATTGAAACGATTCAGTCCAGCACTCCCCAAATAACGATCTACCGAACCACCGCCAAGCGTGGCTTGACCAAAAGTAATTTTCTTCTTATCATCTTTGAGCACGATATTCAGGACTTTCTCAGATTCAGCGCTTTTAATTCCTTTTGCCGTCGCCTCATCACCATAAAAATCAATAACCTGTACACTTTTCACAAAATCTGCAGGAAGGTTACGTGTAGCGGTGAGCACATCACCACCAAAAAATTTTTTTCCATCCACCTTAACAGAGGATATGGGCTTACCGAAGGCATAGACAGAACCATCACGGGACACCTGTATATTGGGCAATGCTTTAAGAGCCTCTTCTAAGAGTGCTCGACGATCAAATTGGAAGGCATCCAGGTTAAATTGAACAGTATCCTGCTTATATACTATGGGTTTATATTTTAGTACAACAACTTCTTTTAAAAGAGATACATGGGGAAACATGGTCAATTTTCCGACATCCAATTTAGCTGTCGTGCTATTGTACAAGGGATAACTGCGCTCCAATATACTTAAGCCCAGCTGGCTACAGCTAATACGAATATCATTACCGAGTACACGACTAAAATGAAAATAACCTGTTACGGAAGTGGATGAGAACAAGGTATCGCGAGAACTCGTCAGATGAACACTGACGCCATTTAAGGGCCTTCCTGCAGTATCTACAACAATTCCATAAACTTCTTTTTTTGACACCTGCCCTAAAGCGCTTTTGGGTAAAAAAAACAAGTTCGTTATAGCTAAAAAAAGTACTAACCGGATAATATTCCCGCCCCTTAGTTCCATCAAATAGACTTTGCAATAATACAATTCAATATAAGAATTCTTAAGCTATTAACGTAAAAAGTTGTGATTTTGTATATAAAAAAACGAGCTGTTTTCTCAACAGCTCGTTTTTTACACTATTTTTTACAATTTATTATTCACCTGCAAAGGTAACCTTAACCAGGTGTTTGTCAATTTCCCAACGACCAGTACCGTCTTCACCAATTACATCGAACAATTCAAGGATACGTCTTGCAACAAACTCCTCTTCTACTTGCTCTTCCAAGAACCATTGTACAAAATTAAAAGTAACATAATCCTTCGCTTTAGCACATTTATCGGCGATGTTGTTGAACTGTTCAGTAACAAACATCTCTTGTTCCAATGTTTGTTCAAAAACGCCACGGAACGATTCAAAATCTTGAGGGATACCTGTAACTTCCGGAGAAATTGCACGACCACCGCGGTTGTTGATATAATTGAAAAGCTTCAACATGTGCTCGCGCTCTTCGTTGGATTGCTTCGCAAAAAATTCTGAAGCATTTTCCAAACCTTGATCATCACACCATGAAGACATTGCCAAATATAAGGCTGAAGAATGAGCTTCAACTTTAATTTGTGCATTCAATATATTTTCGATTTCTTCTTTCAAAGAAGATTTTAATTTCAATAAATCTTTCATATTTACCTTAAGTTTAATTTCTAAAACATTAACAGGTGAAACACATTATCACCTGATTACACTACAAAGATACAGCAGATCTTTAAAATGTGTATCAAGAATATGCAATACAAATTCAGTCTAAATTAGACATGGAAATCGCAACTTGTTTAGAATCAATATAATTACAAATACGTAATATTGATACTTTCAATAAGCGATAAATTAAAACAATAAGTAGCTTAAAGGCCTAAAAAACATTGAATGTCAATAAAACCAGCGGGCGGTCTCATTGATACTTATTTAAATTAAAATTAAATAAGGTCTTTCCAAACAAAAAGCGGTGTACATCACAGACGTACACCGCTTTTTTCAATTCATTTATATGTATAGCCTTATGCAAACACTGCAAATGGCGAAACCTGCAAACAAGTTCTGACGACGCTATTCAGTTCCATCATAAATTTAGCGCCATCTAACAATTCGCGCAACTGAAGTACTTCCTCTACAGCTAAGATGAAACATCTTTCCGTACGGAAAGGCATGATGATTTCAAAATCCGATGAACGTGTTGTATCGTGAAGCATGTGCTCAACATCAATCGCATCGATACGTTTCTTAAACTTCAAAAAATCCGATACCGAGAAAGAGGTGGTTTCATTATTATATTCCAACCAGAAACAATTTTTGCGGCTACATTGATAGACTGTACCCGCTGTGGTTGAAAAAACTTCCTCAACATTTGCTAACGGACAAACCAATTCTGACATTTCTATTTCCCTTATCATTTAAATCGATCAAAAATAAATATTATTTATAATCAATCCAAGTAAAACAGAAGATTATTTTGATTTAATATAAATAAGCCTACCAACAACTCATGCAAAATAAATCCTTCCTAATTTCGCACGCTCCAAATTTTGAAAACCGACCGACGTTTTTTTCTGACCAATCGCCACAAAAAAGGAGGTCAGTTGCCACTGACCTCCTGTATGTATTTCTATATTTTAATAGTTATTAATCGTATTCTTCTTCCTCTTCTTCTTCCTCTACGGCAAGAACTTCATTACGCCCATTGATAACTGTATTTTTCGTCTTTGTTTTATGTTTGTTAATCTGTCTACGCAAGGATTCTACAGCAATATCTGTCGCCTCCTCAAAGCTTTTCGCTTGCCCTTTCGCAAAAAGCTGGCTTCCCGGGATATTCAATTTAATTTCTGAAATTTTATTTGCCTCATCATCGACATTTTCCAATCGCAGGTAGCATTCGCCCCCAATAATGGAATCCAAAAACTGCTCCAATTTTCCTGTTTTCTTTTTGATAAACTCGATTAGCTTTTGATCAGCAGTAAATCGAATGGATTGCACAGTAATGTTCATTTTTCCTCCTTTTTTTAAGCTTTTGGATGAGCTTGTTTATAAATTGACTTCAATCGTTCTGCTGAGTTATGCGTGTACACTTGTGTTGCCGCAAGCCCTGCATGCCCCAGCAGCTCTTTAATTGCATTTAAATCCGCCCCATTGTCCAACAGGGCCGTTGCGAAAGTATGTCTCAAAATATGAGGACTTCTCTTACCTTGAGTAGAAATCAGCGTCAATTGCCGATGTACAATATCATAGATCAGCTTGGCATATGCCGGCTTTCCTTCTTTCGTAACGATTAGTAAGCTGTTATTAGTATCAACAAATTGCGTCGCCTTTTGTTGCAAATAGTTTTTCAATTCTTTCAATAAAAGATTATTGATCGGAACCAAGCGTTCTTTGTTCCTTTTACCTAATATAAGAATATTTTTATTAAAAAAATCGATATCCTGCTCCTTAATTTTCAACAATTCGGCCAAACGAATCCCGGTACCGAACAACAATTCCATAACCATATAATCGCGACAGGATTCAAATCCATCCTGCTCCTGTTCCATCTGATCCAATAAACGCACCAGCTTTTCCTTTTCAACGACTACAGGTAGTTTTTTAGCAGTTTTTAACGCTTTAATGAGCGTCATGGGATTTTTCGCGATACACTCTTCTCTTTGCAAAAATTTAAAATAAGTTCGCATTGAAGACATACTCCGGTTGACTGAACTTGCATTTTTTCCGGACTCTACCATTTGCGCGAAATAATGACGTAAATCACGGTATACGATATCCTGCACAGTCAGTCCCTCACGATCCAAAAAAGACTGGAACATCTCCAGCTCATGCTTATAGGCAATAACCGTATGTTCTGAATACCTTTTTTCAATCTGCAAAAACCGAATAAACTCCTTTTCCAACATATTTTCCCTTGCTATATAGCTTAAATTACAAACTTAAAAGCACAAAAAAAAGGGAAAAGCAATGCTTTTCCCTTTATATTTTAAAATTCTCAGCGAATCAATTAGTTAGCTACATCTTGATTCAAAGATTGTTTGTAAATCGCTTTTTTCACTTGAATGCGACGAGTTACAGATCTCTTTTCGTAAGCTTGACGTGAACGCAACTCTCTTAAAACTCCAGTTTTTTCGAATTTCTTTTTGAAACGTTTCAATGCTCTATCTAAAGATTCTCCTTCTTTTACATTTACGATAATCATGCGTTATATATACCTCCTTTCGCCGCTTTTAAATTTAAAGTGGGACAAAGGTAAGCTATTTATTTTTAAAAAGGAAAACAAAATTATTTTTTATAACAATTCGAATTCTTCCAACAAAATTCTTAGCGGTTTCTCCTTCGTACACAATGCCGTATGCCAACCCAATTGTTTTGCTGTCGCCAGATGTTGAGGACTGTCATCAATAAATAAAGTCTCCGCCGGATCCAATTGTTGCTCTTGCATAACCAATTTAAAGATCTCCGCATCCGGTTTGCGCATCCCTACTAAATGAGAGTAATAGGTCTTTTCAAAAAAAACTTCATTGTCGGCAACACCATACTTCTCATGAATATCATTCATACAATAGGCATAATGAATTGCATTGTTGTTACTTAACAAAAAGGTACGGTATCGATCTTTCAACTGGACTAAAATCTCATGATTACCCTGTGGTACACCAATCAGTAAACTGTTCCAGGCCGTATCAATCTGTGCGTCCGTCAGTGCTGGATTTTGGGTTAATGCTCTTATCCCCTCACGAAATTGCGTCGAATCAATTTTTCCTTTATCAAAATTATCAAAAAGTGCACTTTGACCATGATGTCCAAATACGGCATCAACATTTTCTATACCTAACTGAGTAAAAGCATCTTTCAATTTTACAAAGTCGATCATAAAGATCACATTCCCATAATCAAGAACAATATTTTTAATTTTTTCCATCGAATTATTTTGAAATATCGATACAAATATCGATAATTGCATCGTCAAAACGGCACAACAGCTATTTAAATTGACAAAACAAAAGACCTGCTCCTATAGCTCAGTCGGTTAGAGTAGAAGACTCATAATCTTTTGGTCCCTGGTTCGAGCCCAGGTGGGAGCACAAATAAATCCTCATAGCAATATGGGGATTTGTTGTTCAAAACCCTCTTTAATAGCTTTAAATCAACAACTTAAATAAGTATTCGTAGGTTGAGCAGTTAAACTTTAATTTATTCTTTAACAAAGATCACAAATCTTTATAACAATAGTGTATAATCGAGAAACATTTGGCGCATTTTTGGCGCACTTTTCAAGTCGATTTCTTTAGTTAGGACATAATATTTTAAGGTTTAAACCCAGTAATTATTGTGTCTTAATCCATTATAATTTTTACTGTTATAAATTTTAAGTTTTCTTGTTAAGTTTCTGCAACCATTATTTTAAATGGTTACTGTTTCTGCTTATTTTGTTTAGCAACATCTTTCAATAAGATTTGCGCAGTCATATATGCTATCCTCCTTTCCCTCTCTTCTTTTACTTTAGTGACTTTGTTGAATAACGCTTTGTGTATCTCTGCTATTTGCTTATTCGCTCAACCTGTCTTCTTTTACAAATATCGCTTCGGATTTATCTCACAAAATCGTTACTAATTCTAGCGTTTTAGAAGTCTATCTAATGGATTTGGACCTCTTGTCATTTTAATTTCCGTTGAATCAGATTTCAAATATAATGTCATTACATTTGTCTCTGGATCAATTTGAAGTTCAGTGATATACTTTCCTGAGAAAGGTACACTATTTCCTTCTATTACTAAAGTATCTCCCTTAATATGCCAGTTTTCAGTTTTTAAATCCTTAATTTTGATGTCATCAAATCTAGCTGTACCATCCTTGTGAAAAACGACAACATTATCTCTCAGGTCTTTATAGATATTAATTGAATTATATCTAATTATTTGCACTGTCCATCCTCCATCTTCAAGCCTTTCCTGCAATATACTTTTACAAGAAAATAGCATAAGTAATAGTATTGTGATTCCTATCAAATAGAGATGATTTTTTTTCATACTGCTGGTAAAACTGGCTTAAATAATATCTTTTATTAAATATAAGAATATCCAAATTAAAAAGATCGGATTATGAGCTTTTAGAATAAAGTTTCATCGCTCGCCGTCCTGCGAGTTGAGCGAAGGTCGCTGAAAAGAAATGCGCTAGCATGATTCAGCGATATATACGAAGTATACGGAGACTGTTGGCGGTATTTTTGATATGCTGGATCGAGTGTCAGCGGTTAAAAATAGTGACAACATCGTAGCCTGAGCGATCAGCAGGCGAGCCAAACTCTAAAAGCTTGAAGATTTTTAATGGGTGCATGGCACTTATTAAAAAGATTTAGGTGCTTTTATGAAGTGAAGGGATTACTAAGGCATCAAGTATGACAAACTGCAACGCATTAAAAACGAATTTGGATGTAGTCCGATTTCTTTTTTAACTTTGTTTGGCATATCTTTATGCTAGTGATTCCCTAACAGAATGCCATATAACCTCCATGTGGATTTGATCCATAAGTCTTATTTATATACACAATTGTGTAGTATTTTGATTTTTTTTAATCATAAAAGAAATAAATACTATATTCAATGTAAGTGTTTTTGTTGAAAAAATGCATTTATTTCATGAATAGCCATAATAATAAATTTAACCAATTAAAATTGTGTATAGAATTTTAAAGGTGTTTACCTTGCTAATTTTATTTTTCTCTTGTAAGCATATCGAAACTTATGAAGGGTCATCTGATGATGAGGTTGTCGTTGCGTTTGATAAAGTGAAACAGAGTTCAATCAAAAGGGATATTAGTTATTTGCCGCGATGGCAAGAACGGATTGAATTTGAGGGAAGTCTTTTTATTCCAATGAGTACAGATAAAAAACTATCTTCTTATACAACGAACAATACTAAATATTCATTGAACCGGAGAATTTGGCTAAAGGCGATCAAGTACGCCGACAAATGGACTTTTACATTAGTAACGGTTTTACCAAATGATAATCGTGATAGCAAGAATTCAGGTGTTTTTTTATATGAAGATTATGAGACAGGGGGCAAGAGTTACGAAGGCTATATAGGACAAAGATTATTGAAGGGTGAGGTTTATGAACGAGAAATACGAAAAATTAG
>NZ_CAXYKD010000012.1:0-68753 GCF_964277905.1 uncultured Sphingobacterium sp. | reverse complement strand
GTGTCCGAAAACACAATTTGATGGTCTTCATCGTTTACAATACCGATAATGCGGTGTCTTGTCGTTTGCGCTTTGGGTGTAATGATAGACATTTTTTCACCCACTAAAGCGTTCATTAGGGTGGACTTACCAGCATTTGGCTTTCCGATGATACTTACGAATCCTGCTTTATGTGACATTTTTCTAAATTTTATTAGGATTACAAAGAAACAAAATATATCTTTGTACTCCAATTCGGAAGGATCATAATCTTGTTTTTTCAAAAGAAAAAAGCAATTTTGTTCAAAAATATATTGCGGGGTGGAGCAGTTGGTAGCTCGTCGGGCTCATAACCCGAAGGTCACTAGTTCGAGTCTGGTCCCCGCTACTAAAAGAAAAAAGCCGAGGTGAATATCTTGGCTTTTTTTGTGTCCTAATTTAGTCTCTCCAGTAAAACTTTCAGCTGCTAAAAAACAATCTCATTTCATGTTTTATAGGTTACGCTGTGCCCCATTTTAGAATATAGTCGATTTACGTACGAAGGATGCAAAATAGGTATGTAGATACATGGTTATGCAATCGTTTGCCTAGTTTGCGCAATCGATTTCGTTTATTCTATATTTTGATATACTCCTATCTTCTTCTAGTTTTAGCATTCATGTACCTAAATTTTGATTAGAATGCTAATCAACTTTTAAACTAACTATTAAATATGATCATTTCAAAGATTCTTAGTAATCAAAAATTGAGCTTATTGTCTTTAGCCCTACTTGTCACAAGTGCAAATAACGTGGCTAATGCGAAAAACCTTAATTTTTCCGAAAACAGTGTTTTGTCTCACGACCTGCTATTTCAACAAAAAGTAACGGGTAAAATTGTATCCACAGATGGTCCAAAAGCGGGCGTAACCATTCGTGTTAAAGGGACTTCTAAATCTACCTCATCTGATGCAGATGGGCAATTTACTATTGATGCCAAGAACGGCGACGTTTTATTGATTAATAGTATAGGCTATAAACCACAGGAAATCATCGTTACGAGCCCAGTTGTAAGCATTAATTTGGAATCTGCTAATGAGGCGTTAGAAGAAGTGGTCGTTGTTGCCTACGGAACACAAAAGAAAGTGAATATGACTGGTTCGGTAGCTACAATTACACCAAAACAATTAGCAGAACGTCCAGTGACTTCTCTCCAAAACGCATTGCAAGGTATTTCTCCAGGTATAACTGTGTTAAATAGACCAGGTGAAGTTCGGAAAGGAACTTCAGCAGCCTCCAATGCAGGGGCAATTACTGTTCGGGGAAGAACAAACTTGGGGTCACCATCACCAATGTTTATTATTGATGGAATTCCTGCAACGAGTGCGGAATTTTCGGCTTTAAGTCCTAATGATATATCAAGCATGTCTGTTCTGAAAGATGCGGCCTCAGCTTCACTTTATGGCTCTAGAGCAGCCAATGGCGTCATCCTGGTTACGACAAAACGTGGCGGTGGAGAAAGAGCAGTCATTGGTTTTAATGCAAACTATGGGTTTCAACGGGCGACTTTCCTACCTGAATTTGCAGACGCCGTGACTTATGCTGAACTTTATAACAAAGCGATGGTAAATGCCGGAAAGGCAGCTACATTTAAACCGGAAGTAATCGAGAAGTTCAAAAACCAATCTGAGCCAGATTATTATCCGAATAACGATTGGTATGATCAAGTTTTAAAACATACAGCACCACAACGTGATTTTGGTCTAAATGTGACAGCGCCAGGAAAGATTACAAACTATTACCTGGGATTGAATTATTTTGATCAGCAGTCTCTTACACCAGGACGAAAGCAAGATCGTATCAATATGAAGCTTAATACCAATACCGATGTTATTAAGGACTTATTGACTTTTAACACGAATATATCTTTTTTGAAACAGGACTATGATCGTGTCGGGAGTGAGATAAGTTGGGTCGAGATGGGACGGGCTTTGCCTTTTACAGTAATACGTCAGTCTGATGGTTCTTGGGGTTCTATCTCGAACGGAACAGCGAACGCAACCATTGCAAAAAACAACCAATTGCGCGCTATTACTGAAGGTGGCCGCGGAAACAACCGAGATAATTATTTGCAGCTGGCTGCAAACGCATCATTAAAACCGTTAAAAGGTCTTTCAATCGATGGTGCGATATCTTTGAAATATACGAATACCAATTCGTTCGATTTTATCAATCGAACAGATCCGGTCATCAATTTCATTACCAAGCAACCAATGGCTTCGACTGCTAATGCGATCAATGAGCTTAAAGAATATTGGGGTAAACGTCAAGAATTATTGTTGCAAGGAACGATCAACTATGAACGTACATTTGGTGATCACTTTGGGAAAATTACAGCAGGTGCTTCGCAAGAATCAAATGTATATCGCGAAGCCTTCCTGGGAAGACAGAATTTCGTAAGTAATGATGCATCGACCATTATCAATGGGAGTTCGGGTGAAATTAGCAAGGACGATACAGGTTTAGCTAACCGTACAACTCAAGATGAGTGGGCATTGCGTTCGGTATTTGGTCGATTCAATTATGCGTATCAAGATAAATACCTGTTGGAAGCGAATTTACGTATGGATTACTCATCAAGATTTTCGCCCGAGATCAGAAGAGCTACATTCCCATCTTTTTCAGCGGGTTGGAATATCAATAAGGAGTCTTTCATGGAAAATGTGAAATGGGTTGACTTGTTGAAACTTCGTGGATCCTACGGTTCGTTGGGCAACCAAGATGCTGTTGCAATCGGAAACTATTTTAATTTATTGGATCGTTTCTCCGCCTATAGTTTTGGAGGCAATGCGGTGGATGGTCTGGAACAGCTATATGGTGCCAACCGTTTGGCTTTGTGGGAGAAAGTGACCATGAGTAACGTAGGTATTGATGCAACATTTTTAGGTGGAAAATTTAATTTGGTTGCTGATTATTTTGTGAAAAAATCAGAAGATATTTTGCTTCAACCTGCGAGTTTGTCTACCTATGGTTTTGATAAAAAACATACACCTTACTATAATCAAGGTATTACACAAAATAAGGGGATTGAAATTTCATTGACTTATAATGGAAAAATTGGCGATGAATTCACCTACTCTCTATCGGGTAATATTTCTAAGATCAAGAATAAAATCATTTCATTGGGTGACGTAAACGAAATTGTAGACAGCTATTATATTAATCGCGTAGGAGGTTCTGTTGGGGATTACTACGGATATAAGACATCCGGTGTATTTACAAGTCAGGGAGAGATAGACAGCCATGCGGATCAAAGCAGTCTTGGAGCAACAACGAAAGTAGGTGATGTTAAATACGTTGATATTAATGGTGATGAAATCATAGACGCCAAAGATCGCACCATTTTAGGGAATGATGTGCCTTGGTTTAATTACGGGTTTAATGTTCGTGCTGCCTATAAAAACTTTGATTTAGATGTGTTGACCTATGGAGTGGGGGGAGTGAAAACATATTTGGAAAACGAAGCCTCGCAACCTTTTTTCAATGGTGCAAACATTAAAAAAAGTTGGGTAAACGGTTGGTCGGAAGAAAATAATAAGGCCGATGCACCATTTCCACGTATTACATTGACAGGTGATGCTCCTCAAAACTATAAAACGTCTGATTTTTGGCTATTTAGTGGTAATTATTTTAGGATTCGAGCTATTACTGTGGGGTATACTTTTCAAAAAGAAGTTTTATCACATATGAAAATGTCTCAATTGCGATTGTTTGCCTCTTCCACAAACCCATTTACCTTTATGGCGGATAAACGTCTCGGAGATTATGATCCTGAAACAGGTTCTGGTAGAGCTAGTTACCCTGGTGTAAAAACATTCTCGATAGGTTTAACTGCTAAGTTTTAATTTTTAACATTCACACAATGAAAAGAAATATATTATATCCACTATTGGCCACAATGCTTTTACTTGGTGGATGCTCAAAGGATTTTTTGGATCGGATTCCGGCAAATAAAACAGCAGAAGAGGAATTTTGGCGAACTGAAAATGATGTGAAGCTAGCTGCAAATGCTATTTACAATAAACTATCGGACGGTATGTATACGGATGGTGCTTCTGACTTGGTTCATGCGCAGTACCCTTGGGAAAGTGCTTCTACCGTTATCTCATCGGGATCTGTAGCGACAGATTTGGATGCAGGTTGGGATTATCTCCCTATACGTTCTTGTAACTACTTTCTGGAGAACGTAGATAAAGCAAATATGGATACGCAGCTTAAAGAACGCTATAAGGCAGAAGTACGTTTCATTCGCGCTTATTTATATATCCCCATGGTAGAAAAATTTGGTGATATTCCCTTGGTGACCAAAGTTCTGACAAGAGAAGAGTCGAATGTGCCACGTAATTCAAAAAGCGAAGTTCTGGAATTTCTATTCAATGAATTGCAGGATATTTCGACAAAATTACCTGTTTCATATGATTCCGATAAAGGGAGAATTACCAAAGGGGCAGCATTGGCTTTAAAGGCACGCCTTTATTTATTTGAAAATAATTGGGAAAAGGCAGCTTCTACAGCAAAGGAAGTAATGGGCTTAGGTTATTCGCTTTTCAAGGTAGGAAGCGAATCTGAAGTAGATAAAAAAGATAATTACAGCCAATTTGTTGATTTTGATAATGCTGCAGATGAAAATAAATTCAGATTGGGATTGCGTAGCTATGAAACATTATTCGAAGTGGAAAATGAAGGTAATAGTGAAGTTATATTGGATCGGCAATATATTCGCGTTACCCAAAGTCAATCCAATAATACATTACTTATGGAAGGCGGAGTTGGGGGCTGGAGCTCGCTGACTCCAACACAGAATCTTGTTGACTTATATGCGAGTTACAAAACTGGACAGCCGACTGCTAAAGTTGATCCTAAGGTACGTGCAGAAAATTATGCAAAAGCTAATAAAGCAGATTTTGTGAAAGAATTTAAAAATAGAGATCCGCGTTTTTATGCTTCTATTCTATTTGAAACTGCGCCATGGAATGCGTTGACAGCAGATGGTGGCTATACCTTTACTTGGCAAAGTGGTAAGTCTAATATGTCGCAAACTGGTTATAACTTTAGGAAACTTGTTGATCCAACTTCCAATAAAGAACAAATCGATTCTTACGCAAATATTATCCTATTGCGTTATGCCGAAATATTGTTGACTTATGCTGAGGCTCGGAATGAAGTATCTGGTCCAGAAGCTTCCGTTTATGATGCTTTAGATGCAATTCGTGTTAGGGCAGGTATGCCCAAAGTTGACCGCACAGCTTATGCATCTCAAGCTCAATTGCGCGAATTCATTCGGAATGAACGAGCAATTGAGCTGATCCTGGAAGGTACACGTTACTATGATATTCGTCGTTGGAAGACAGCTCCCATTGTGATGAAAAATATTTACAACGTAACCAATGGACTAGCACAGGAACGTGTTTGGAATGATAAATTATATTTAATGCCGGTTCCTCAAAGTCAGATAGACCTTTCTTATGGTATATTGAGCCAAAATAAAGGCTATTAATATTCCAATAACTTGAAGCAAAAACGGGCTCCTTCATGATTGAAGGAGCCCGTTTTATTTAATCATTTTAGGGATACTATATCGTTTATACACTATGAATTACATCCTGTGGTGATAGGCGTTTCTTTTCGTTGCTATTGGATGTTTATGCAATCGTTTGTTTAATTGGCGCAATCGATTTCGTTGTTGCTAAATTTTGATATACTATCATCTTGCTTTAGATTTAGCATTCATGTACCTAAATTTTGATTAGTACGCTAATCAATTTTTAAACTAACTATTAAATATTATGATTTCAAAGATTCTCGACAATCACAAGTTGAGTCTGTTATCATTAGCTTTACTCATTGCAAGTACACACAACTCGGCTAATGCTAATGGTCTTACGTTTCCAAACAACAATATTTTGTTGAATGATGCGGTTTATCAACAAAAAGTGAATGGAAAAGTGCAGTCTACAGACGGCCCATTGGCTGGAGCAACCATTAGCGTTAAGGGGAGCGGTAAATCGACATCCGCTGGAGCAGATGGACGTTTTACAATAGATGCTAAAAATGGTGATGTACTGGTCGTTACAAGTGTTGGTTATAAAGCACAAGAAGTGACCGTGACAGGACCGGTTGTTAACATCAATATGGAGTCCAATAGTGAGGCACTTCAGGAAGTTGTCATTGTTGGTTATGGAACACAACAGAAAAAAGAAAGTTTGACTGGCGCTCTTCAGGCGGTTAAAGGAAACAAATTACGTGATGTCACTACGCCATCGGTTGAAAACATGCTAAATGGTAAAGCTGCCGGGGTATATGTTGCCCCAGGAGCCGGTAAACCAGGCTCAAATGGCGGTGTTGTGATTCGTGGTCAGGCAACATTAAGTGGTACGACAAGCCCATTGTGGGTCATTGACGGTGTTATTGTTGGCTCAAGCCCAGGCGATATCAATCCGGACGACATTGAATCATTAACCATCCTAAAAGATGCTGCTTCAACGTCAATTTATGGTTCTCAAGGCGCAAATGGTGTTGTCGTTGTGACAACTAAAAACCCTACTGCATCCAAAACAAGCATTAGCTTTTCTACAAAAATGGGTATCAACCAACTTTCCAATGGACACATGGAAATGATGGATGGTGCTGAACTTTATGATTATTTTGCCTCTTTTTCTAATCCAGGTGACATCAAATTTCCACGATGGAATTCTGAATTACGTAATAGCAATTTTGACTGGTGGAGACTGGCGACAAAAACCGGATTTGTCCAAAACCACAATTTGTCTATTCAGGGTGGAAATGATAAATTACAGTCTTATTTGTCTTTAGGTTACTACAACGAGGCCGGTGCTGTAAAAGGATATGATTACGATCGTTATAATTTTAGATTACGTACCAACTATAAGCCTTTCGATTGGTTGACCATTAAGCCATCTATTGCTGGATCAAGACGTGCTGTAGATGATCGTCAATATGATGTCAATGCCATGTACGGCAATCTTCCTTGGGATAGTCCTTACGACGCAAATGGAAATTTAGTGCCACATCGTTACAGCGGATGGGTCAACAACGCAAGTACAAACTACTTGTATGACCTCCAATGGAATCATAGTGCCAATACCAATTATGAATTTATGGGTAACTTAGATTTCGATATCAAATTAACAGATTGGTTGACGTTCTCCTCTGTAAACAATTATCGTTACAATAGTTATTCTGATAGCGGATATCAAGATCCACGATCAAACAGCGGCGAAAGTGTAATTGGTCGTGTGACAGATTATCGCATGGAATTTGCCCGTCGGTATACCAACCAGATTTTACGTTTCAACAAGACTTGGGATAAACATAGCCTGAATGGATTGGCTGCATATGAATTTAACGACTATTGGACAAAAACCTTAGATGCTTATGGAACGGGTATTGTAAATGGTTTCGAGGTATTGGATGTTGTTGCAAAACCAGAGCGAACCAGAGGTGGCATTTCCGAATGGGCAGTACAGTCATTTTTGTCTAATGCAAACTATGCATACGATAATAAATATTTGGCACAGGTATCTTTCCGTCGTGATGGAGCATCCAATTTTGGTACCAATGCAAAATATGGAAATTTCTTTTCAGTTAGTGGTGGTTGGAATATCAATAAGGAAGAGTGGTTCAAGGCTGATTGGGTAGATAATTTAAAACTGAGAGCGGCTTATGGATCGGTAGGTAATAGACCAAGTTCATTATATCCGCAATATAGTCTTTACTCGGTGTCTGCATCATCAAGTTATAATGGTATACCAGGGGCATTAATTAGCCAGATCGGTAATAAAGACCTGACTTGGGAAAAAACCTACACAACTGGTTTTGGGGTTGATGCAGCTTTGTTTAAGAATAGATTGCGATTCAATGTTGATTATTATGACAAGAAGACCAATAATGTACTTTATCAAGTGCCAATCAGCGGTCTGACCGGTGTCACTTCTATCTGGAAAAATATTGGTAAGATGCAAAACCGGGGGATTGAATTGACCATCGGTGGCGACATCGTTCGAAATGACAATGTACATTGGAGCTTGGATGTTAATTTGAGTCACAATGTGAATAAATTGACCGAGCTATTTGCGACAAAAGATGCCAACGGTAATCTTGTTTCAAAACCAATTATCGCAGGTGACGGATCGGGTATCGCTGGATCAGCGCAACGTCTGCTTCAGCCAGGTTTTCCGGTAGATACCTATTACTTAAAAGAATGGGCAGGTATTAACGTAGATAATGGTTTGCCAATGTGGTATCGATACGAGACAGATGCCAATGGCAATGAAACAAGGACAACGACGTCGAACTATTCCAATGCAACCTTCCGTAATGTAGGAAAAGGAAATCCGGATCTTTTCGGCGGTTTCAGTACGGCTTTAAGTTATAAGCAGTTTGACCTGAATGCGGTGTTCGGTTTCTCCTTGGGTGGTAAATTATATAATTACTCGCGTCAGGAGTTTGATTCGGATGGAACCTATACTGATCGTAACCAGATGAAGTTACAGGATGGTTGGAGCCGTTGGGAGAAACCTGGCGATGTTGCCACTCACCCGATTGCAAGATACGACAACCAAGATAAAGGTAATTCACCTTCAACACGCTTCTTAGAAAGTAACAATTTCTTGAAAATGAGATCACTGACCTTAGGGTACAACTTTGATCTAAAGAAATATAACATCAAAAATTTACGTGTCTTCTTAGCTGGGGAGAACTTATTTACGATTACAAACTATTCAGGTGTCGATCCAGAGCTTCCATTGACTGAGCCGGATGGCAAAGGAGGGGGTGGTCAAATGATCCGTTCAACGGGCGTTTCGGTGTACCCAATGGTTCGTAAATATATGTTTGGCGCAAGTGTGACATTTTAATTTTAACGTTTAGAAAATCAATCATGAAAAAAATACTAATAGGACTTTTAATAGCTACAGCAGTGTCCTCTTGTGATATAGATCGTCTTCCTTATACTTCAATGGATGAAGAAAATATCGTTAATAATCCGGATGCAATGGTAACAGGTACCTATGCGCAGTTAAAAGCCTGGTCCGACCCGATGCATCGACTTGGAGAATATGCCGGTGATAATATGATGATCCGCGGGTCATCGACAGATGCATTTTACGAATTTATTTCCTATGCAAGAACACCAAATAATTACCGTTTGCAAAATTTTTGGGACTATGGCTATAAGGCTATTGCACAGTCTTCGAACGTAATCAAGATGTTTGCGGAAGGTCAGAGTACAGAAATGGATAATAAATTGGGTGAATGTTATTACATCCGTGGAATGATGTATTTTTACCTTTGTCGCGCATTCGGGAAGCCTTACTACCAAAGTCCAGAAACAAACTTAGGCGTTCCGATTGTCAATGGTACACCTGAAGATGTTTTCAATGATTTGAACTTACCGGACCGTGCATCTGTAAAAGATACTTACGCGCAAGCGATCAGTGATCTGAAAAAAGCAGAAGCTTTAATGACACTTGATAAAGGGGCAGCATATGCGTCTAAGGATGCAGCGCAAGCGATGCTTTCCCGTATATATCTGTATATGAGTGGTACGTATAAAAATCCAAATGCGGAATATGCGCGTCTTTCTGTAGAGTATGCGGATAAAGTGATTAACTCAGGCAAATATGTCCTGTTGGGCCGTGAGCAGTTCATGAAATACAATACCTTTAGACCTGAAGATAACAAGGAGACCATCTTTGCGGTGAAACGTGTTGCGTCTGAGTTCTCGGGCGATGATCATTATTATGGTATCGGTGGTATGTATTCCAATATTGGTGGTATGGGCTGGGGTGAGATGTATTCCAGTGCAAAATATATTGATCTTTTAAATGAAACTGGTCGTAATGACTGGCGACCAGATCATTATAGTATTGTGGATGCACGCGCAGCTTTTATAGAGCCAACTTATTCCAAAGACGATAAAGGTAATTACTCAACTGTTTTTCGATTTATCAAACAGAACTCACCTGCAAAAGTCGGTGACCCTAAAACATTAAGTTATGTGCAAATTCCGGCCATTATTAATGGGAATACAGTAATTGCTCGAGAAGTAAAAAAGGTAGGTGATCAAGAAGTTGCTAAAGAATATACTTTAGCGACAATTAATGCTGGTCAGCAGACTTATTCCATTACCTATGAAGACGGTAATACCTATTCGGGTATGATTGATTACTATATTTCCTTAAACCGTGCTTATCCACAGTTTTATATTGTGAAATGCTCACGTGAAGGCGAGGAGTCTCAACTGCACTCCCCTGTAATCAGCCGCTTGGGGGAAATTTATTTAAACCGCGCAGAGGCTAATGCAAAATTAGGTAATTATGGTGCAGCGCTAAATGATTTAAATACCATCAGAAATCGTTCTATTGTCAATGGCGGATATACTTCAATTGATGCGGCCAGTGCAAGCAAACTGATTGACAAAGAGCGCCAGTTAGAATTGGCCTATCAGGCTGAACGCAGCTACGATGTGTTCCGTAACGGAGACCCGTTAAACCGTACATATCCGGGGCCACAAAAACAATTTGAAGATATTCTACCAACAGATTTTAGAGTAACTTATTTTATTCCTCAGGATGCGATCAATTCATATCCTGGCAAATTGACTCAGAATCCAACGTCTAACTAGGCGAATATTGATAATTTAAACCCTATAAATGGCTTTACTTCACGGTAAAGCCATTTTTGTTTTTGTGTCGCGATAATCCCTTTCGAATCCGTATCTTTGTTCCCTTAAGTATATTTTTAGCATAAAAGTGCCGCCTGCTGTGATAGTGGGTGGATCAAATAAAATAAATATGGCAAATATTGTTGCAATTGTTGGTCGTCCAAATGTTGGTAAATCTACCTTATTCAATCGTCTTACAGAAAGTAGAAAAGCGATTGTTGATGACTTTAGCGGCGTGACGCGCGACCGTCATTATGAAACAGCCGAGTGGATCGGAAAGAAATTTACAGTAATTGATACAGGTGGTTTTGTACATGGTTCGGATGATGTCTTTGAAGAGGCTATTCGCGATCAGGTCTATATCGCTATTGAAGAAGCTTCAGTAGTTATATTCATGGTGGATGTCACAACTGGTATTACCGACTTGGATGACGAAATCGCTGATATTCTGAGAAGAAGCTCCAAACCTGTGTATGTAGTGGCCAATAAAGTCGATCACGCGAAATTGCATCATGAATCGGCAGAGTTTTATGCCTTTGGTTTAGGAGAGGTCTTCAATATCTCGTCGGCTACAGGATCGGGTACAGGTGAACTGTTGGATGCTGTGGTTTCTCATTTCGAAGTGGAGGAGGAAGAAGAAGAATCCTTACCTAAATATACCATCGTAGGCCGCCCGAATGTGGGTAAATCTTCTTTGACAAATGCTTTGATTGGCAAAGATCGCAACATTGTAACGCCAATGGCAGGGACAACACGTGATTCAATCCGTATACATTACAATCAATATGGACATAACTTTTTATTGATCGATACTGCAGGTCTTCGTCGTAAGTCCAAAGTAAATGAAGATATTGAGTTTTATTCGGTGATGCGTACCATCAAAGCCTTGGAAGATTCTGATGTGACGATTTTAATGTTGGACGCACAGGATGGATTAGAAGCGCAGGATGTTAATATTTTCAACCTGGCAGAGAAGAACCGTAAAGGTATCGTAATTGTTGTCAATAAGTGGGATTTGATCGAAAAGGACAACAAAACAATGAAGGCTTTTGAAGATCGCATCAAAGAGAAAATAGCACCATTTACAGATGTGCCTATTATCTTTACTTCCGTAACCGAAAAACAACGTGTTCTTAAGGTGTTGGAAGTTGCCGACAAGGTATATGCCAACAAAACCAAAAAGATCCCTACTTCCAAATTGAATGAAGTGATGTTGGATATTATCGAGAATTATCCACCGCCATCCTTAAAAGGTAAATATATCAAAATTAAATATGCAACACAGTTGCCAGGACGGACACCGATGTTTGCATTCTTCTGTAATCTGCCACAATACATCAAAGATCCGTACAAACGTTTTATTGAAAACAAATTGCGTGAGAACTTTGACTTTACAGGTGTGCCAATTCAAATATATTTCAGACAAAAATAGATTTCCAAGCAGCGATTAAACATGGACCATAATCTCTATTTATACAATACGCTTTCGCGAACAAAAGAAAAATTCGAACCTATTCATCCCAACCTTGTTGGTATGTATGTATGTGGACCCACAGTGTACAGTGATGTGCATTTGGGGAACTGTCGGACGTTTGTGTCTTTTGATTTGATTTTTAGATACTTGCGTCACCTTGGTTATAAAGTGCGTTATGTGCGCAATATTACCGATGCGGGGCACTTGGAAGGCGATCGTGATGAAGGGGATGACAAATTTGCAAAAAAAGCAAAATTGGAACAATTGGAACCGATGGAAATCGTTCAAAAGTATACGATAGGTTTTCATGACGTATTGCGTCTTTTCAATACGTTGCCGCCCAGTATTGAGCCTACTGCGACAGGACATATTTCCGAGCAGATTGAAATGATCGAACAGATTATAGAGAATGGCTATGCCTATGAGCGGAACGGTACAGTCTATTTTGATGTTGAAAAATACGTTGAAACATACGATTATACGATATTGACCAATCGTAAATTGGAGGATATGCTCAATAATACCCGTGAATTGAGCGGTCAGGATGAGAAAAAGGGGCGTTTGGATTTTGCCTTATGGATCAAAGCAAAACCTGAAACGATTATGCGTTGGCCTGCACCTTGGAGTGTTGGCTTCCCAGGTTGGCATATTGAATGCTCGGCCATGAGCAGAAAGTACTTAGGTGATCAGTTTGATATTCATGGCGGTGGAATGGATTTGGCAGCTACACATCATACCAATGAAATTGCACAGTCTGAAGCATGTAACCATACGAGCCCTGCCAAATATTGGATGCACACGAATATGTTGACTGTAAATGGTGCGCGTATGTCCAAATCTGCAGGAAATGGATTTTTACCGGGCGAACTATTTACTGGAAATCATCCCTTATTGAATAGAGGTTATTCGCCGATGGCCGTACGCTTCTTTATGTTACAGGCGCATTATAGAAGTACGTTGGATTTCTCCAATGAGGCATTGGATGCGGCCGACAAGGGGTATAAAAGACTCATGACTGCAATCAGTCTTTTAGACAAATTGAAGGTGTCGAAAGGTGCTGATTCATTCAATTTAGCTGAAATCCGCCGCAAGTGTTACGCAGCTATGGATGACGATTTTAATAGTCCTGTACTCATTGCCGAATTGTTTGAAATTGTCCGTATCATCAACTCGATTTATGATGGTAAAGCGAAAGTAACCGCTGAAGGATTGGAAGGTCTTCAAGTATTCATGAAAGAATTTGTTGAGGATATCCTAGGGCTTAGAAACGATCAGACTTCAGCATCCGATGATATCGATGACGTCATGAATCTGGTCATTAAACTACGTAATGAAGCCAAAGCAAATAAAGACTTCGTCACCTCTGACCGTATTCGTGATGAGCTTAATTCTATTGGAATTCAATTGAAAGATAGCAAAGAAGGAACACTTTGGAATAAGATTTGATAGATAAGAAATCGAATTTATAAAAAAGGAATAAAATGGAATATTACTATTGGGAAAACACATTATCCGTGGAAACCAAAGGATATTCCATATAACCTTTAAAAGAAAGATCAATTTGCATATGAATTTTTGGAATAGGCTATCCGTCGTCGCATTCATGAGTGTTGCTGGTACAACACTATATGCGCAGATACCTGAGAAAGTTGGAAGCCTATTGCAGGCCGATAAGGATGCTGCCGCATTGGCTAAAGCGTCTACTCCGCATCAAGCGTTTCTTTCGATCATTGATAAGGAATCTACGTTTTACGTCCCATCGGCAGTAAATGCTTATAACTATCTTAATAATAGACCAAATATTCCCGATGTTTTAAATTGGCAGCCTACGTTTGCGTTGATTGCTAAAAGTCAGGAGTTTGGTGTGACTTCGGGATCTATGGACTTTCAGAAAGTAGGTGCAAGATTGCGTCATGGAGAATACTTGACTGTCTGGAAACGCAACAAAAAGGGTAAGTGGCTGGTCGATATTCGGGCCGAAGTTGAAAACAACGGGAAGGATGGGGAATTTGATCTTGAATATATCGAACCTACCGATTCGTGGTATCTGAAGCATCGCTCTAAAGTGCGATTGAATCAACGTGAAGATATTGTCCTGGAGACAGACAAATTGATGTCAACAGTTCTGAAGGCCGATAACCCAACCGCATATAAGGAGTTCTTAAGTGAGGATGTCCGCTTTTTGTTCCCTTGGACCAGTCCTATGGAGGGAAAGGCCACAATGATGGCTTACCTCAAAAAACAACGGATGACGATAGAAACAGTGCCCGAAGAAGTAAAACGTTCGTATAGTGGCGATTTTGCCTATACCAAGGGAACTGCAACGGTACGACAAAAGGATAAGGTGGTGAAGTATAATTATATTCGTATCTGGCAACTGAGCGAATTGGCGAAGGATGATGTTAAGAAAGCGAACTGGAATATTCTGATCGAGATGATGTTTGAGAAATAATAGGACGATTACCAAATAAAAAAAGGGCTTGAATATATACTATTCAAGCCCTTTTTTTATAGGATAAGTGTTGCACACTTATTGTTTTTTCCATTTTTTCAATTCATCGCATGAACCAAACTCGTCACTGATATTGATAAATGTTGTTTTCGATTTATCATCGAACCATTTACTTAGATTGCGATTGATTTTATCTTGTCTGGCAGCCTCTTTGATTTTGGTGAAATCCTCGTCCAAATTTGCTTTGTGCGGCGGAATACGTGTTTTCAAGTAATTGAAACGGTAACCAACATCTCCCATTTTGTCTGTAAATTGCTCTGGTTTGGAGTATTCTCCTGGTTTTAGTGGATCAATTGCAGTAAATACTGATTTTTCCAAGCCATCCATAGGAATTACGGTTGTGCGGCTTGAGCCTTCTTGATTTAGGATCATACCCCCATTGAATTTACTTTCCTCTGCATCTGAATAATTTGTAGCAGCGTGATAAAAGTCCATTTTTTTGTCAACTACCAGTTTATAGATACTGTCCAATTTATTTTTGGTTCGTTCCAACGCTGCCGCACCAGGATTGATCTTCATGAGGATATGGCGTGTATGCACCTCTTCGCCTCGTCTTTCCAACACCTGAATGATATGAAAGCCAAATTTGGATTCTACAATTGGTGAAATTTCTCCCGGTTTTAATTTAAAAGCCATCGCGGAGAATTCCTTTACGTAGTTGTCACGTGTTCCGAAACCTAAATCACCTCCATAAGGAGCAGATCCGGGATCTTGCGAGTATATACGAGCCATTGTACCAAAGTCCGATCCATCTACAATCTGCTTGCGGATACCTTCAATCTTATCTCGCTGCTCTTTTTTTTCTGCATCTGTCAATTTGGGCATCATCACAATCTCACCAATTTCTACCTCGGTATTGAAGTAAGGCAGACTGTCTTTATTTAATCCTTCAAAATAACGCTTTACTTCCAATGGTGTTACGTCTACTTTTTGAACAATGTTTTGCTGCATTTTGTTAGCTTTCAATTGCTCAAAAACACTTGAACGCATTTCTTCTTTGTATTGCAATAAAGAGCGGTTGAGGAATTTTTCAAGACGTTCTTGCCCTCCTGCCTGTTGTGACATATGACGTAGGCGGGAGTTAAGGTTATCGTCAACTTCGGTTTCCGTTACATCTATAGAGTCAATTACTGCCTGTTGGGAAAGCAGCTTCTGAATGATTAACTGCTCAAGTACGCCGCATTTAAAATTTTCATTAGGTTTATTCCCTTGCGCTAACCATTGAGAATATTGCATATCCACGTCGGACTGTAAGATAATGCCCGATCCAACCGTTGCTACAACGCGATCAATAACTTGACGTTGCGCAAGACTGGCCTGAATTGATGCAAACAGCAATAAAAACAATATATAAATGTTTTTTTTCATCCGTATAAATTATTTATGATATTTATGAGTGATCTTCATTTGTATAAATGAACTCGTTTCACTCGGTTATTTGTTCATCATTTATTTTTTTGTCACAAGCATTCACGCTGCCTTCGGCAGTATGCGTAGTAATTGTGTTCAATATATACTTTTTTGAACAACAGCACAAAATTATCAGATTATATGAATTATTCGTACTTTTATTTAACAATATTTTTGTATTCCCAATATTTTAAATGGGTGATTTTAGAATTGTTAAAATTGATGTGCTAAAATACGCATTTGCCTATTAGAAAGGACGGTTTTAACCAAATTTAACAAGTCTATTGACGATATTTACGCCTGTAAAATGGAGGGGGTTTAGATCCTCACACGGAGGAATGAATGGGAAAATTTAATTGGGTTCCCGTATAATTTAGCAACAAACTTGATGTAACGGTCTCATTCAACAAATGAGTAGCTACATCTATAAAATAATTTCAATGAAAAAAGCATTTATTTATTTGATGACAATTTTACCTCTGGCTAGTTTTGCGCAACAGATTCCCATGTTTGTGGGCACATATACGAGCAAAACCGCGAGCAAAGGCATCTATATTTATAATTTTGATGTTAAAACTGGTGAAACAACCTTGTCGAGCACGCAAGAAAGTAAAGATCCATCCTTTTTAGCGCGAAATAATAACTTTATTTATGCTGTTAATGAGGTTCCAAATCAAGAGGGGACTGTTTCTGCCTATTCTTTTAAGGACGGTCATTTAACTTTTCTAAACTCACTTCCTTCCGGAGGGGAGTCGCCTTGTTTTGTTGAAGTACATCCTAAGGGTAGCTTGCTCGCTGTGGCAAATTATACAGGCGGCTCTGCAGCGCTGTTTGATTTAGAAAGTAATGGTGTTTTAAGCAAAAGAGCACGATTAATACAACATGAGGGCAAGGGGGTAGATCCCGTACGCCAAGAAAAGCCACACGTACATTCTACTTTTTTCTCCAATAAAGGGGATAAGTTGTACGTCCAAGATCTTGGTTTGGATGAGATTTCTATTTATCCGGTGAATAAAACTGGAAATGCCTATAGTCTTGCAGATGAATCAGAAAATATCTTTACACCAGCAGGAGGGGGACCACGTCATATCGTGTTTGATAAGAAAGAGAAATTCCTGTATGTCGTATTGGAAATGACCGGCCAAATTGCATCGTATAAGAAAGATGGTGATGCATGGATGTATCAAAGTACCTTTGATATCAACCCCGAAGGTTTTAAAGGAAGTAACGGCGGTGCTGATATGAAGATCTCTGCTGATGGAAAATTCCTGTATGCGACCAACCGTGGCGATGCCAATACGATAGCTACTTTTTCGGTAGAGAAGGATGGGGAATTGAAGAAAATAGCGAATCTTTCAGTAAAAGGTAAAGGTCCGCGTAATTTTAACCTTTCTCCGGATGGGAAATATCTTTTGGTCGCCAATCAATATACCAACAACATTGTTTTGTTTAGCCGGGATGCTAAAACGGGTTTGTTGACAGATACTGGAAAAGAAATTGCTGTACCAGCGCCAGTTTGCATTATCTTCTAATCCAAAAAAGAAGTTCGAATAAGAAAAGAAGATTTTTAGGAAAAAGCGCATACGGTTTTTCTTAAAAATCTTCTTTTCTACAATCTAATTTACCTTCCTTTTCAAGGTCATTTAAGGTGGTTCCCTTCCATGTTTTTACCCGCTGTATATAGGCAGCTCTGCCAATCATGTGTGCTGCAACCGGAGCCGTGAGGATAAGAAAAAATCCAATAGCTATAGCCTTGGTCGTTACGGAGACATCCGGGAAGGTCATTGCCGCACAGATAAGTAAAAGTCCCACACCCAGCGTTGCCGCCTTTACCGTAACCGAAAGACGTAAATAAAAATCGGGCATCCGCAAGATGCCAATAGACGCAAAAAGTATGGCCAATGCCCCGATGGTACTGAGAATGGCTAAAGTAATATCAATCATCTTTGCTTTGTTTTTCTAAATAAAATGAAAATGCGATCGTACCAAGAAATGCGATAAGCGCCAAGATCATGGCAATGTCTAAAAACACTTCCTGCGAAGTTCGTATACTATAAACGGTAATAATGCCAATTCCGATGGTGATAATGAGATCTAGGGCAATAACACGATCAAATATCTGGGGACCTTTATACAGACGAATAAAAGCCAGTATGACTGAGATAGTCAAGATCGGAAGGATCACATAATCAAAATAGCTATTTAAAGTCATCTTAAGAGTTCTAAAAGTCTTCGTTCAACATTATTTTTAAGGGTAGAAACAAACTGTTCCTTGCTTTTCATGTACATGACGTGAATAAAGAGCGTTTTTTTATCTTCACTTACGTCGAGGATAAGTGTGCCAGGTGTCAACGAGATAAAGGTTGAAAGCAGGTTAATTTCCAAATCGGTTTTTGCATCCATGGGATACTTGACAATCGCAGGTTTGATAAAAAACTTGGGGGTTATCACGTCGTAGGCAACCTGCACATTGGCGACAATCATTTCCCACAGGAAAAAAAGAATAAAACTCAATGTTTTGGGGACCCGATAAAAGTAGCGTTGATCCACCTCATTCCTGTTCATAAGCCAAAGGATGCCAAATCCCAGCATAAAGCCGAAAAGGAAGTTGGTGTAATACATCGATCCCGTCAATGCGACCCAGATAAAGGATAACATGAGGTTCATTAAAAACTGTTTTATCATATCATTTCTGCCCTCCTAATACAGCGTTTATGTAAGGTGATGTGTCCAATAATTGTGTAGCGATCTGATCCGCGACATGGATAATCGCTTCGGCATTGAGTCCGATATACAGGGACGCAGATGCTAAAATAATGACAGGGAGTATGAGCATTGTTCTTTTATAGCCGATCATACCCGCAAATTTGTCCTCAATGATTTCCGGATCAGGTGCATCTTTCCAGAATACTTGCGCCCACATTTTGGCGATGACAAACAAGGTGATAAAGCTGCCAATAATCAGGGCTCCCGCGAAAGCATACTTCTCTAAGTGGAAGGCATCTTTGAATAGATAGATTTTAGGCCAGAAGCCCGAGAGAGGCGGGATGCCCACCAGTGAAAAAAGAACAATGGCAAAAAGTAATGAAATCTTTGGGTATTGGGCATAAAGTCCACCCAGTTTAGTCATATCCATGGTGCCGCGGAGTTGCCGTATAACACCGGCTATGAGGAATAAATTCGTTTTGACCATGATATCATGGATCAGATAGAATACTGCGCCCAATAAAGCCCATTTGCTATACAGGCCCAATCCGCCAATCATAAAACCAATATGACAAACGATCAAATAGGAAAACAACCTCCGGATATTGGTTTTGATCAATGCACCAAAGGCGCCCGTCAGAATTGTCAATATGGCTAGTACGATAAGGAGTTCTTTGGTAAAATGATTGGGAATAAATAGTAAGGAAAATACCCTGAACAAGGCGTAAATCCCAACCTTGGTCAATAAGCCTCCAAATGTCGCTGCTACGGCCGAAGGTGGCGTATGGTAAGAGGACGGTAACCAAAAATAGAGTGGAAATACGGCGGATTTAATCCCAAAACCGATCAGGAAAAATGTTGCTGTAATTTCTACTAAAGCCTGATTTTGTATTTTAGGAATACGCAGGGCCAGGTCGGCCATGTTTAACGAGCCTGAAATACCATAAAGTATACCTATTCCGGTTAGGAAAAATGTGGAAGCCAGGATATTCATGGCCATATATTTTACTGCTCCTTCCAACTGGGATTTTCTACCCCCCAAGGTCATGAGTACAAAAGACGAAATAATAATGACTTCAAACCATACGTACAGGTTGAAGATGTCACCTGTCAGAAAGGCGCCGTTAAGTCCCATCATCAAGAAGTGAAAGATCGGGAAATAGCCATAGAGGATGCGCTGACGCCCCACACCGACACAGGAAAAGATGGAGACCGCCAGACCTGCTATAGAAGTCAGGAGAACAAGGGTACTGCTGAATAGATCGGCAACAAAAACGATCCCAAAAGGAGCTTTCCAATTGGCTGCATTCATGGTCAAAATACCATCATCATAAACTTTGAAGAACAGTTTAAAGGCAAGAATGAGTGCGAGCAAGCTTCCGCCAACGCTCAGAAAACGTTGTGCAGTGGATTTGCGCCACAACATCAGTTGGACAATAGCAATAAATAAATGCACGATGATCGTGGCAATAATGTGGTTGTCTATCATATATCTTCTTCCTCAGGCGTGTTCAAATCATCCAGATCATCTGTACCCAGCAATGCATATACACGCTTGAGTAAAACGATGGCAAAGGAGGTTAGGCCAAAGCTGATCACGATGGCCGTTAAAATAAGTGCTTGCGGAATCGGGTCCGCATAAATATCGGTGAATACCTTCAGATCGGGGCCAATGATGGGTGGTTTACCTTTAATAATGTTTCCCAATAAGAAGATCAATATATTGGTACCATTGCCCAGTAACATAATCCCCAGCAACAATTTCACCATGCTTCGACGCAAGATGAGGTATATTCCGGCCGCATAAAGGATGCCGATCAATAACACGAGTATCAGTTCCATTATTCTTCTTCAGTAGTTAAAGCAATTGTAAATAAAATCGTCAGGACGACACCGATGACAACAAAGTATACACCAAGGTCAAAAAATAAGGCGGTTCCTATCATCCCGATAACGGGAATTTTCTCTTCCAGCCAAAGCCCGGTCATGACGGGATAGCCAAAAAATGTAGGTAAGAACATGCTTATGGCCGAAATCCCCAATCCTATGGGAATAAGTGACAAGGGTTTGTACTGAATCAGTTTCATGGTATTTTGAGGGCCAAAGGCAAAACTATGCAGCACAAAGGCAATCGAAGCAACTAAGCCGCCAACGAAACCTCCGCCGGGGTAATAATGCCCCCTGAGTAGAAGGAACACCGAGAAAAGTAAGAGTATCGGTAATAAATACCGCGTAGCGGTCTGTAATATTGTACTGTTCATTTGTTACTATTTAGCAAGGAGTTATCAGCTCATTTGTGCATAACCTTTATCTATCATTATTCTTTATCAGAGGATTTTAAACGTAATTTTAGTAAGCTATATACCCCTAATGCAGCAATACTCAATACTACAATTTCAAACATGGTGTCAAAACCTCTGAAATCCACAAGTATTACATTGACGACATTTTTTCCTTTAGCAAGCACATAAGCATAATCGCCATAGAAATCACTGATATTGGTTGTTGTTGGTTCATGGAGTACACGGAGTGCGACCATGGATAGCAAAATTCCAAAAACGATAGCGACCACGGCGTCGCGAATGATGGTGCGTCGGTTGGCCAAATTCAGAAAAGAAGGGAGCTTAAAGAGTACTAATACGAAGAGTACCACCGTGAGTGTATCAATGGTGAATTGCGTCATCGCTAGATCTGGGGCACTGTAAAACACGAAAATAAGACATATGGCATAGCCTACAACACTGGTGGCTACTACGGCTGTTAAACGGGATGAGGTGCGGATGGTGAGTACAATGGCGCCGATCAAAATGCAGACTGTGGTGACTTCGTAGAAACTCACTGGAGATAAGGTTTCCCATTTAATATGGAGTGGCCCGCCCAAGTATAACTGGTAGGCGATCAATAATTCGGCAAATAAGATAATTTTCAACAGATACGAACGCAAATAGCCGTTGTGCATTTTGTTGGTGAAGAAAGTAGAGAACAAAACAATTTCCTGCGCACATAATTGAATGATATATTCAGGAGAAATCTTATTGAAATTTGCAATCCAAGCCAATTTTTTCTCGTTGGGCCTGTTTGTGAAATAAAGTAACGTACCAGCGGCAATTGTAATAGTGCTTAATAGCAGGATTAAATTAAATCCATGCCAGATTTTCAGCTGAAATGTTTCGGGTTTTGCGAGTATACTTGCTGCGGTAGGTCCAGCAATCCATTCGCCGACAAGTCCTGGGATGCACCCAAAGACAACTCCTGATATCGCTAAAAGCAGAGGTGGGATCCACATGGCTTTATAGGGCAGGTGGATTGTATTAAATTGCTCGGGTAGCTTACCCATAAAAGGTTTGATGCCGGCCATAAATCCAGCAGAGACCAAGAGTATATTTGTTACTACTGCAGCGATGGTCAAATAAAGAAATAAATCGGGTGTGGCATGTAGTGTTGCCTCGTAAATCAGATCCTTTCCAATAAATCCAAATGTAAGTGGAATACCTGCACTGGAAAGTGCCGCTAGGAAACCTGCGATAGCGACAGGCATTAATACCTTGCGTAGCCCCCGCAAGACTGTCAGATCCCGCGTTCCCGTTTCATGGTCTATAATCCCCGTAATCAAGAATAATGCGGCTTTATATAGGGCATGTACGAGTATAAAGACACTTGCAGCGATAATGGCATCCTTGGTACCGAGACCCAATAAGAAAACCAAAATACCGAGGGCGGATATGGTTGAATAAGCGAGTACTCCTTTGAGGTCTGTTCTGAAAAGCGAATGGAATGCGGCATAAAGCATCGTGAGGCCACCAATGGCCATGAGGGAATACATCCAGATCGGGTTGCCCCCAAGTATCGGTGAAAAACGGGCCAAAAGGTAGATTCCTGCCTTTACCATAGTTGCCGAATGTAAGTAGGCCGACACAGGTGTTGGCGCCTTCATGGCGCCAGGTAACCAAAAATGGAAAGGGAATTGTGCTGATTTCGTAATCGCTCCAAGTGCTACGAGGCCAAAGACCAGGGGAAAGAGTGGATGTTGCTGAATGATTGATACTTTGCCGATGAGTGCTGTAATATGGTAAGTACCAGCAATATTACCCAGCAAAATAAAACCTGCCAGTAGAAAAAAACCACCCAACCCAGTAATGGATAGTGCAGTCAGTGCGCTTTTGCGTGAATCATTTTTGTCATTGTTAAATCCAATGAGAAAAAATGAGCTGATCGAGGTCAGTTCCCAGAAGATAAACAATAGTAACATGTTGTCCGATAGGACAAGCCCCAGCATAGCCGACATAAAAAGGCAGAGGTAGCCAAAGAATCGATCGATATATCGATGACCTTTGAGATAGGCATTCGCGTAAAAGAATATACAGGAGCCGATCCCAGTAATCAATAAGGCAAAAAGTAGTGACAGTCCATCTAATTTAAAATCCAGATTGATGCCTAAGGAGGGCACCCACGACGTTGATTGTACGAAATAGGAGCCTTGACCAATAGGTACAATATATTGAGCAAAGTATAGAAATAGAAGTACCGGTAAGAATGCGAGAATAAAACCCCATTTGGTTTTTAGGAATCGACCAAATGGAACAATAAGGCTCGATGATATTAGTCCTGACAGAACAGTAAATAGCATTTAGTCTTTGTTTTAATTTTTTATTGAAGTGTTTGTTTTATTTGTCAATAAGAACCTTCTATATTTCATCGTTGCCAACGCTTATATGGCGATGAAGGTTTTTTGAAAGTTTACAATATAGTAAAAAAAAGCGAAAAAATGCTAGTTTTTAACGGTTTTCTCTCTCTATAAATAATAAAAGCAGGGATTTTGTTTTGAATTCGGGGGAAAAATCAAGGTTAAAAATTCTTAAAAAAATGAATGAAAAAACACTAATTTATTGAGAAATATGATTTTTACGCGATGATATTCATATTTTATGTAATAAAAATGTTAAATCTTGTTAAACAAAATTTAAAAATTCTATCTTTAGAGTAGTTAATCAGCCGCCAAGGACTGTTTCTAATCAATTTTGTTATACCCGTTGGAATTATGGGCCCTGAAGAGAAGTTATTTAGAACGCATTATAAAAGCTTGTGTCATTTTGCATGGAAATTTGTAGGAGAATCTGCTATTGCAGAAGATTTGGTTCAAGAGGCATTTATTACATTCTTTAGAGAGCAGCAACGAATGGATGAATCCGAAACTTTTGTACGGAACTATTTATATACTGCGGTGCGGTTTTCTTGTCTGAAGCATTTAAGGCATGAAAAAGTAAAGGAAAAGTATTGGACCCGAGTAAAGTTCATTGAGGAAGATGCGCATTCAGTTGAGCTTTCTATGATTCATACTGAAGTGATCAATGAAGTCTATCGAATTATTGCTGAAATGCCAGTTGCTTGTCAGAAAATTTTTAAGATGGGTTATTTGGAAGGATTGTCGAATCTTGAAATTACTGAAAAACTTCAGATCAGCGTAAATACAGTGAAAACGCAAAAACAGCGTGGTATGAAGATTTTATTAGATAAGCTACACCCCGAATTTTTACCCTTTATTATTTTTTTATTAAAATAATTTTAATTTCCTGTCACCCTTGACGAATCTATAGGGTTTCTAACCTATAGATATGAAAGCTAATACCAATTACATAGCCAAACTCATCAATAAGTTGCTTCGTGGTCAAGAAACCATGACGGATCGGGATGCTATTGAGCAATGGCGGAAATCGGACAAAAGTAACGATGATTTGCTTGAAAGCTTTCGAGACGCAAAAAATATTGAGGAGGATCTTATCTTTTTGGACAATTTGGATGAAGATGGTGCTTGGCATAAAATTCAACATGTTTCCGCTAAAGCAAAGAGAAATTATAGACCACTTCTTCATGCGGCAGCCATTCTCGTGATATTGCTGGGAACATCGCTCTTTTATATCCTTCAGCAGAAAGGTAAAGTTTTAGAGAAAGTAGCAATTGTACATCCTGTAAAAGGGGATATTTCACCGGCGAAATCTGGAGCTTTACTCGTCCTGGCGGATGGATCGATCATGCCTTTGGAGAAATCTAACAAAGCTGTTGACCCGAAAATAGTTGCCTTAACGAATAAAGACAGTGTTGATCAACTGAATAATCCGAAAGCAGAGACTCGAATACAATTTAATACGCTGGTTGTTCCTAAGGGTAATTTTTATAAATTAAATTTAGAAGATGGCACCCAGGTTTGGGTAAATGCCAACTCTCAGCTTAAATTTCCTGTAAAATTTAAAGAAAATGAGCGTCGTGTCATTTTGGAGGGAGAGGCTTACTTTGAGGTCGCTCATGAAGCTAAGCGTCCTTTTGTTGTGGAATCTAGAGGAAGCGAAGTGAAGGTGCTGGGGACACATTTCAATGTTAACGCTTATAGTAGTAATGTCCGTACGACATTATCCTCGGGAAGAGTTCAAGTTAGCCATTCAGGAAATATTATTGTTCTTGAGCCCGGAGAGTATGCGAATCTCAAAGGTGAACTTCTCAGCAAAGGGAAGGCAGACTTAGATCACGATCTTTCCTGGCATAATAATCAGTTTTATTTTAAGAAAGAAACGATTGTAGAGATTGCCTCTACACTATCTAAATGGTACGATGTTCAGGTTCGATTTAAGAAAGATGTGGCGCTGGATAAGGTGTATAACGGTAATTTTAAACGCGATGTTAAGCTGTCCGAAGTTTTGGAAATGTTGACTTACGTCTGTGATTTGAAATTTGAGCTTCAAGGAAAAGAATTAATTGTCGAAAACAAATAAAAAGGAGTGCTTATGTAAGAGAAATAATACCTAACCTAAAGGTCTTACATGCAAAGTAGAACAGGAATGTTGCAGCATCCCTGTTCCGAAATGATCAAAAGGCCTAGAAATTTTTAAAGCGAATTAAGTAAACCCAATTAACCACAAAGAGTAAATGTATGAATAACTTACCATTTGGCAAAACGTGGCGACTGATACCTCATGACCCACGGTTTTGTAAACCTTTACGTATTATGAAAATTAGTACCTGCCTTCTTTTCGCCTTTGTGACCGGAGTTCAAGCCAATGGCCTTGCACAGAAAGTTACTTTGAAGATGAAAAATGCAAGGATTGAAGAAGCATTGAATGCGATTTCCAAACAATCCAATTTGCAATTATTTTATGGGGAGAATATTGATTCTAAGGTGAGGGTCAATGTGAACTTAAAAAATGCTTCAGTAGAAGAAGCATTGAATTCTGTCCTACGCAACAATCATATAGACTATAAGATTATAGCAAATACGATTTCAGTTAATGGCGAGGAAGGCAGTCGTTCGGATCGAAATGCGCTGCAACAGGGTATCTCTGGAACTGTTAAGAGTCAGGATGGAAAAGGGTTGAGCGGTGCAACAGTAACCGTAAAAGGAACCTCTATTTCAACACAGACTGACGACTTGGGCCATTTTAAAATCAATGCTTCTACATCGGCTGTTTTGGTTGTTCGGTATGTAGGATTTGGCACCCGGGAAGTCTCAATGGACGGTAAGTCAACCGTAAATATTACACTGACGGCTAATGATTTAAAATTAGACGAAGTCAACGTCGTTGCGACCGGATATCAGAATCTTGATCGTAAGTTTTTCACGGGGGCATCCACGAAAATTGATGCGAAAGAAGCCGAACGAGCTGGGGTTCCTGATGTTTCCCGGATGCTGGAAGGCCAAGCAGCGGGTGTCTCTGTTCAAAACGTATCTGGGACATTTGGTGCAGCACCAAAAATTCGGGTACGGGGCGCAACCTCATTAACTGGGGATAATAAACCCTTATGGGTAATTGATGGTGTTATCCTGGATGAGGCCGTCAATATCTCCAACGAAGCATTATCTACAGGAGATGCTAATACATTATTAGGGTCTTCTGTAGCAGGGCTAAACCCCGACGACATCGAATCGATTACTGTGTTGAAAGATGCTGCCGCAACTGCGATGTATGGTGCTGCTGCGATGAATGGAGTGGTCGTCGTGAATACAAAAAAAGGTAAAAATACAGATGGGCAGGTACATTTTAATTATTCTGGAAACTTTACGACCTATATTAAACCCAACTATAATCAATTCGATATCATGAATTCTGCTGAGCAGATGCAGTTGGTAATTGATATGGAAAACAAAGGTTATCTCAATCACTCTCAGGTTTCGAGAGCTGGAACAGGAGGAGTATTTACCAAAATGTATAACCTTATGTATGAGTATGACCCTAGCACTGATTCTTTCAAACTCAGAAATGATGCACCTTCTCGTTATAATTTCTTACAACGTTATGCAAATGTAAATACAGATTGGTTTGACCTATTGTTTAGAAACAGTTTTGTACATGACCATTCGTTAAGTATGAGTACCGGAACTGCAAAGGCACAGACCTATGCTTCAACGAGTTTTATGAATGATCCAGGTTATACGCTTGGCAATCAGGCAAAACGTTTTACGGCGAATATTCGTAACAACTATAAGATCAATGATAAATTGAGTACAGAGTTTATTTTTCAGGGAAATATCCGTGATCAACGTACGCCTGGAACTCTAAATCGTAACTCCGATGCAGTTTATGGTAGTTATTCCCGGGATTTTGACATTAACCCATATTCCTATGCGCTCAATACCAGTCGTATAATTACACCATACGATGAAAATGGTGATCTGGAGTATTTTACGCGAGATTATGCGCCATTTAATATCTTCAATGAACTCGATAACAATTACATCAAACTAAAATTGATGGATATTAAAGTTCAGGCGGGTTTAACGTATAAGATTTTGCCCTCCTTGACCTATTCAGCAACCGGAATGTATCGTTATTATAATTCCGAAAGGCAACATATGATCACTGAGAATGCCAACCTTTCTAAAGCCTATCGGGCAAACCAAGACCAAACTGTCAATAGCGGAAATCGCTTTCTTTACGCTGACCCCGATTTTCCAAATACCGATAAATATGTTATTCTTCCCAATGGAGGATTTTTTAATGTCGCCAATAACAATATGATCAGTTATTATATGCGGCACAATTTGGAATTCAACAAAAAGTGGAATGACCATACCATGAACTTGTTTGGAACCTATGAACTCCAATATGCAGATAAGCAGAGCCACGATTTTAATGGACCGGGAATCGAATATGGAAATGGCAATCTGGTTTTACCTGCCTATAGGTATTATAAAAAGCAGATTGAATCTGGCGATTCACCATTTGCGATGAATTATACCTACGACCGTAAACTCGCTTATGCATTGCGCGGTGCTTATAATTATAAAGATAAATACTCATTTAACTTTACAACCCGTTATGACGGGGCCAATAAAATGGGCCGTACGAATGTCGCAAGGTGGTTACCTACATGGAACGTATCTGGAGCATGGGATATCGATCAAGAGAATTTCTTTAATAGAGATAATAAGATCTTGTCACGCGCTAGGTTAAGGGGAACTTATGGTCTGGTTGCTAATATGGGGAATGCTTCTAATTCTTCGGCTGTTTTCTATAATGCTATTACTTATAGACCTTACGACGGAGAAAAAGAAGGCAAGATTAGCATAAATGGCCTGGAAAATTCCGAGCTAACCTGGGAGAAAATGTACGAACTTAATATTGGTACAGATTTAGGATTTTTGAACGATCGAATCGATCTGAATTTTGATTATTATAGGCGTAATATATTTGATTTAATTGGGCCAATTCGTACTTCAGGGATTGGTGGACAATTTGAGAAATTAGCAAACTACGCTGATATGAAAGGTCATGGGGTTGATATTCAGCTTGGCGGATATCCATTTAAAGACCCGAATGGTTTTACCTGGCGTACACAGCTTACACTTGGTTTTAACAAAACGAAAATTACCAAATTAAATGTAACCCGCAATATCTGGGATCTGATTTCAGGCGAAGGTGGAGCAATGGTCGGCAAACCCCATAGAGGTTTGTATTCTCTGGACTTTGATAAATTGGCAGCCAATGGAGGTTATCCGACCTATATCGGTACGGATGGTACTCCTGGTGAAACTTATTTCTGGTTTCAGGACAATCAAACGGAATTTCTTAAATATGAAGGACCTGTGGATCCGACGCTTGCCGGAGGCTATTACAACCGATTGGAATATAAAAATTTTAGTTTTTCCTTTTTGTTGAAGTTTGGTTTGGGCAATATGGTTCGTCTACAGCCTAACTATTCTCCTGTGTATCTAGATATGTATAATGTATCAAGGGAACTGATCAATCGTTTTATTTACAAAGGCGACGAATATTTAACAGTAATTCCTTCTACACTCGATGGGCTAACTGCAGAATTTGATGTCCAGAATGCTGCTGGTGACCGTACGGCATCTGTTTATTCTTATAATGCTTACAATTATTCATCAGAACGTGTAGCAAAAGGTGATTATCTACGTTTATCGCAAATTTCCGTGGGATATAATATTCCCAAATCTGTTGTCAGTAAAATTAAATTTAGAACTGCGCAAGTAAATTTGGTGGGTAATAACCTCTGGCTGATTTATTCCGATAAAAAATTAAATGGAGTCGATCCTGAGTTCTATAACAATGGAGGGGTAGCCTTACCCGTTCCGAAGCAAGTAACTCTATCTGTAAAATTGGGATTTTAAACGACTAAATTATGAAACTTACAAATCTTAAATATTTATTCATTTCTTCTACGCTGCTACTCAGCAGTTGTAACAAATATCTGGATCAGCAACCAGATATGCGCGCCGAGATCAATACGGTTGATAAAGTCAAAAGACTGATTACGTCAGCTTACCCTTTTGGTAATTATCTTGCTATGGCCGAAACCTATTCAGATAATGTGGAAGATAAAGGGGTAGGCGGTCTATACCAGCCAGTTCCTTTCTTATATTTTTGGCAAGACATCAACAACAATGATACAGACAGCCCCAATAGCTACTGGAATAATTGTTACGCAGCAATTGCAGCTGCAAACCATGCTTTGGCAGCAATTGAAACGAATAACTTCGGAAAAGAGATTGCAGCGTTCAAAGGCGAGGCTCTAGTTGCAAGGGCGTATGCACATTTTATGCTCGTCAATTTCTTTGCAAAAGTCTACGACTATAAAAATCCGGAGGCTAATACTTCACCTGGTATTCCATATGTTACTGAACCGGAGACAGTTGTAATTAAGAAGTATGATCGTGGAACGGTGAAATCTGTTTATGATAATATTCGGAAGGATCTGGAAGAGGGATTAGCACTTTTAGACGGGAATCCAGCAGAATGGAATGTGCCAAAATACCATTTTACACCAGCTGCTGCGCATGCCTTTGCATCTCGATTCTATTTGTTTACAGGCGAATGGCAAAAAGTGGTTGACAATGCCAACAAAATTTTTGCAGGAGGAAATTTTGCAGGAAAATTAATCCCCTATAATTCCACATTCAAGAAAATGACCTTCGAGGAGGTGCATACGGTCTTTTCCAAAGCCGATCAACCTTATAGCTTGCTGATTAACGAAACTTACAGTGGTTATCAACGCTGGTGGAATAATCGTTATGCTATGGGTATCAATGTGTTTCAAAAGATTTATAATGGTACTACGGCTGCAGGAGCGAAGTTTTATAATTTCGGTGTCTCCTATGGTGCTCCACACTATACTACTTATATCTGGAAGGAATTTTGGTACGTAACAAATGCAACCGCAAATACAGGATTTCCTATGCTTATGGTCCCGGTATTAATTACAGATGAGGCACTAATGAATCGAGCAGAGGCCTATTTGGAATTGGGAAATAATGCAGCTGGTATTGCCGATATGAATTTAATGGCAAGCAATCGAATAGATGGTTACAATCCTACAAACCATGCTGTAACGGCTGCAAAATCCAAAGCATTTTTTGGTGTTCAAGATGATAAGGAAGCACTTATTCAGACGGTTCTACAATTTAAACAAGTTGGATTTATGTCGATGGGTTTACGTTGGTTCGATATTATTCGTAAAGGCATAACAGTAAGACATCTTGTTATTGCCAACGATGAGAGTGAGTCTTATATCGAATTAAAGCCTGAGGATCCAAGACGTGTTTTCCAGATCCCACAAGAAGCGAAGTTGTCAGGTGTTGAACAAAATCCAAGGTAATTTTATGAAAACGATAACAAAAACATGTATAATAGTCGGTCTGTTCGCCAGTTTATATTCCTGTGTAAAAGAGGAGAAGCTGAATACTAAAATTGAAAATTACGACACCTTTGTTCCAGGAACTATTGACGAATGGATTACAAAGAATTTGACCGATCCCTATAATATTGAAGTAGTCTATCGGTATCAGCGAAATATGCATGATATCAATAAAAATATAGCACCGGCAGACGAATCCAAGGTTATTCCACAAATGGATGTGGTAATTAATGGTTTTTTGGATGTTTATAAGAAAATTGGGGGAGTACCCTTTATAAAAACATACACACCCAAACAGTTTGCTTTATTTGGATCAGGTGACTACGATGTGGATGGTTCAGTAAAAGGAGGAACTGCAGACGGAGGTAGACGGATCACATTGTATGGGGTTAATAATTTTGACATCGCGAATTCAAATTCTGTAACCGGTAACCTTCAGGTTATTCACCATGAATTTACCCATATCTTAAATCAGATGAGATTTATCCCTGCTGAGTTCGGAAAAATCTGTGCAGGTGATTATTATTCGAATTGGACTGCACAGGAGAATGACCAGGCAAAAGCAAGATCATTGGGCTTCATTACACCTTATTCGAGAAAGTCGATAGGAGAAGATTTTGCTGAAGTCTTATCACATTTAATCGTCGCTGGTCAATTGTATTATGACGATTTTGCTTACGATAGTGGAAAGGATGCTTACCCCAAGTTTAAACAAAAAGAAGCGATTGTACGGGATTATATGATGCAGAATTTTAACATCGATGTAACGCAATTGCAGATTGAATTTCAGCGCGTCATGGCGGAAAAATATAAATCTAGCCGGTACTCCGCCACAACAGCATTGAGCAATGACTATGTTGGTTCGTTGGACTGGGATATCCGAAACACCTGGGGATTAGAAAACACGATTTCCAGCAAGCAAAGATCACTATTTATGGCAATTTTGGATGAGCTTGGTGGGTGGACCACCAAATCTATGACCTTCCAGTTTATCTCAGCCACAAAGGCAACATTAAATATCGGTTTTGGCGATAATAGTGTAACCTACACGGCATCCTACGATTTTGATATTGTAAAAAACGCAGACAATACATTTAAAATCGCTAAGTCGGCGACCCAAGGGACAGGCAATAATTATGGTAATGGTAACATTGACTGGGTATTAAGAGATACGAAACCCCTGATCGATTATTTGGGCAGTACTAGTTTTTCGGCCGACTGGAAACAAGTTGATTTGTCGGTCAATCCGAGCGATTATCTGCAATTTTTGATCTTAAAAGATACAAAGGATCCAAATGCAACATTTATGGGCAAAGTAAATTTGAGGAAGTATTAGATTATGAAAAAGATATTTTATTTAATGTTTTTGGTCCTATTGGCTTTCAGTTGTAGCAAACCAAAAGAAATGGATCCCATATTCGGTAATCCCGATGATAGGATTTCCGATACATTATTGTATGTTAAAAAGACATTGGTAGATGCACCATATGGATGGAAAGCTTATACAACCACGGAGATATCCAAAGGGGGATATGGCTTCTATATGCAGTTTGGTGAAAATGATCGATTAAAGATGGTTGCGGATTTGAACGAGACTACGTCTTCCGTAATAAAAGAGTCCACCTATCGCATACGTCAGATAATGTATGCTACGCTTTCTTTTGACACGTATAACTATATTACTATGTTGCAAGATCCAGATCCTAGTGTTTTTGGTGGAACAGCTGGGAAGGGACATGGTAGTGACAATGAATACGATTACGTGAAGACTCATGGCGATACCTTGTTCTTTCAGGGACGGAAGTTTATTAAACCGCTTATTCTGGTTAAAGCAAAAGAAGATGAAGCAAAAAAATATACTTCGAAGGGCTATCTTGATGTAATTAATAAAAACAAAGCATTTTTTAAGAAAAACCCCTTGACCTCCATTGTTGTGGGCAATGTGGAAGCAGAATTGGCATTTGGTTTTCGAACCAAAAGAATGTCTATTATTACAGCCAATTCTGATGGAAGCTTTTCTTCTTCTTTTGTTGAATTCTGTAATACAATTGACGGCATTGAAATCGTTGGCGGCGTGCTGATAAATAATGTTCAACTACAGCGTTTCATATGGAAGGATGAGAACTCTCTTGTTGGTCTTGACAAAGATGGTAAGGAATATCCGTTGAAAATTAATTCTTCTTCTGTGGTTCCATATCTTACAGCATTAGGGGCAAGTTTCTCTGTGATTACAATTCCGGATGTGACGACGTATAATGGCTGGAGTACAAATTTTGCAACACGTAAAGCGCAAGCAAAAGCAGGAATTAATAGATGGGCATTCGACGGGGTTAATTTCTTTATTTTAAGGACTATAGATTTTAAGTTCCAATCGGTTAATAAAAGGATGTCTATTGTGTTTAATACGACATACGAAGGTTCGAAGACATTCAACCTAACCTATAACTATACCTATACAGTTGAAAATGGTAAATTTAAATTTACATTAAGTGGGACACCTACGGGAAATGATGGAGCACTTTACAACGATGTTCGCTATTTACTGCAGGAGCGGATTAATGTTGACACGTTTGAACTGGGGTACTTTGTGAATTCCGAAACCGGAGAAGTCATGTCTCAATTTAAGAGCGTTGAGCATCCTGATTTTTATTTTACAGGTCAAAATAATTAATGTTTTATTTCAGTATCGATCGGGCGGAGGTCGGGTCGATACTGATATTTCTATTTATAATGATGTTGCTATGAAAGAATTTTATAAAAGTATTTTAATTCTTGGATTACTGTTTATTGGGGGATGTGGTAAAAATTCATTAGACCCAAATAGGTCGCAAAAATTTGCTGCTAGTAAAGACAACGAGTTTATTGAGAAGGTAGTTGTTTCAGCTACAGAATTTAATTCTTGTGCAGAAAAATACAATGATTCTACGATGCGATATATGAGATATGCTGGTACACATGACGTGTCAAATTACGACTTTGCAACGAAAATGTCGCAGCTGATTCAATCAGGTTTGGCATGCTCAGCTTCAACATCACCGAATACACCTGTTGGACCTCAGCCATGGACTCCCAAGCCAATCGACGTGAATATAGATTATACTCCTGATGTAATTTATACTTATTTAGATAATCCTTCGCATTATATCGGTTCTTCCAATTTGACGACAATGAAATGTTTGATTTCTTCGTACAAATCTCTCATAGCTCAGAACCTGATTGTAAGTGATATCAATGAAAGAACTTTGTTGTTTTCTAAGCAGGTCGTAAATGATGGCTATGAGAATGTCTATATTAATCCTTTACCACATTATGATCCTTGGAGTGGATTTTATCTTTTAGCAGCGATACAGACCTTGGTAGGAACAAGAGACATTAATGAACAGATCTATAATCAATATTTTGCTGGTAATTCAAATGAAACCATTGTTTATCCTGTTGTTCAAAATATTGGTTGGATATATATAGGTAACACTGGCGGGCCGAACCAAGAAAATATTCTTCCTGAGGTTCCAAAAACTGTACAGATAAATTATAATTCTAGCTTCGCTTTATATGCACCAACTTGGGAAAAGATTTATCAAGATCCGCGAATAGAGCCTATGCCTAGTACTAGCATATATTTTAATGGTTTTAACAATAAACTGTACTCCAATAGTAGCTTTACCCAATATGTACCAGATGGCTTATATAGATTACCAGCAGAGCATCAAAGTTTGTATGAGAAGAATCATTTTATTGTTGAAATAAAAAATGGTGAGATCTATAAGCAGTTTGGAAAATCCTAGATAATATGGCTAAGTCAAGTGAGCAAGATTATGATAAAAATTCTTAACCTACTTATCTTTTTTTTAGTTCTTATTTTTTGTGCTTGTCATAGGCATACTCATGTGATAAAGACTGAAATTATAGGAAAGCTTCCCGTATCAGCTCCCTTCTATATCGATTTATATAGTTTCGAGACAGGTGAAAAGATGATGTCTGATACATTAGATCAAGAAGATTTTGTTTTAACTAGTAAATCGTTTCCAAAGGGGATTTATCAATTAGTTTTTTCGTGGGAGCGGAATGTGGTGAAGCCGCAGGAGATTGAGCGATTTGCCCGTCAGCCTGAACTTGGTACACCAAAGTATTATATTTCAACTACATTTTGGCTCGATCCCAATGAGTCCGTAAAATATAAGTTCTTGCTTGAAAGTCCTGGTAAACAAGCGGAGTTAGAAAAACTACTGTTGGCTAAAAATGGAAGCGAATCTATTAAAATGGCGGTTGTATCAGGTGGAAAAAACAACAAGTTATATATTGAATACTTAACATTAGTGGATCGTTATAAGGATAAAAACAGACATCAAAAAGATAGTCTTCAGCAAGTAGCAGTACGTTATAGTGATCATAGATTCTTGCAAGAAGAAGGTCGAATACAAAAGCTCTTATCAAAAGACTGGTTGGTTGATGTGAAGAACGAACTGTTAACTGAAGAAATCGATTTTATGAAAGAGAATATTGACAATGAGGTCATTCATCGTATTTATCAAATTCAGTTAAACAATAAAGAAGATGTCGAACGGTATCGTGAAATATATAACTTGTTTCCATTTAACGTGAGACAGAATTTGGCCAATAATAATTAAAATAATAGACCTATTAAAAATCATTAGTTATGAGAGAAGTCTTTAAAACACAGATAAACTTCGGTAGTTATATCTGGGGAGCTGCGATGATTATATTTATCGTGATGCTATCTTATGGAGGTCTTGAAAAAGGACTGTATCTAGGCACACTATTGTTATTTGGCGTATTCGCGATAACTTGGTATTTTACATTCTTTTATAAAAGGTATTGGATTGAGGGCGATAAGCTTTTTATTAAGACAGTCTCGGGTACAAAGTCTGTAGATATTACTTCTATACGTAAATTAGAAACTGATAAGGTAGACTGGTTTGGTACGATGAGACTTACAATTTTAAGGCCTTATAGAAAAGGAATGGTACTGCACTATAATAAGATCGACGATATATTCGTCGATCCAGAAAATCCTACCGAATTTATTGATAAATTAAAACAGATTGCACCGAATATCGATGTCATAGTAGGTAAATAGTTTACCGTTTTGAGTCACTTATATCGAACCAAATCTGTTGGTAGATCCTAAAGTTACTTGTGCTAAACGACTCTGGCTTCCTGCTAATTGGAGATCCTGTGATATAGTCGATAATCGCCATAAATAGAGCGTTCTGTATAGTAAATTGTCCTTAGGAATATAAGCTGAAAAGGATAACAGTACAATTCTTGTTACAATACAAATTGGCTTTTTGGGAACAAACTCATTTTGTGTGTTATTCTTTGTTTTTACTTCCTTTTAAGCAATTATCTTTTATTTTTCATTGCCGATTTTCTAAGTTCATAAGGAAAAAAGAGAGTATGAAATTCTGCTTGGTAACTTTTTTGTGTGAATAGTAAAAAATATTTAGCACTTTTACCAAACAATTATTAAGCACTTACATGTAAGTGCACATACATGTCCTAAAATATCCGCTACGAAGTACAATTTGTAGTCACGGAATCTTAACGATGCAGAAGGAAGAAGTATTATTTAAAACACACTATAACGGATTGTGCCACTTTGCTTGGAAAATTGTTGGTGATTTAGCTGTGGCTGAAGACCTGGTTCAAGACTCATTTGTCGCTTATTTTAAAAATACTGAGCAGGTCAGTGACAATGAGATTGCTGTTAAAAATTACTTGTATAGTTCGGTTCGTTTCGCCTGTTACAATCATATTCGCCACGAAAAAGTACAACAAAGATATTGGAATGTTGTCGGTTTTACAGAAGAGGATAATATAGCCCTTGAATTGAACATGATTCATAGCGAGGCTATCCAGGAAATTTACAGAATTATCGAACAGATGCCAACCTCTTGTCAACAAGTCTTTCGCCTTGGCTATTTAGATGGCTTGTCTAATCTTGAAATAACCCGGGAATTGAAAATTAGCATCAATACCGTAAAAACCCAAAAACAACGCGGTATGAAAATGTTGTTAAAACGGCTAAATCCTGAGTTTTTACCCCTTATTATATTTTTGTTAAAAAATATTTAAATTCTTGTCACCCCTTTGCTAGCCTTAAGTTTCTTTACTGTACAATATGGAAGAAAACTCAGGGCATATCTCCCAGCTGCTTCAAAAATTTTTATTTGGTCAATTGACCGAAATAGAACAAAAACAATTTGATGAGTGGCTACAAGCTAGTGACCAAAACAGACGGCTTCTAGAATCATTTCGAAAAGCAAAGAATATTGAACAAGATTTAGCTATTGTCAAGCAATTGGATGCAAATAGAGCTTGGGAAAAGCTTAACAACAAGAATAATAAATCTAATTATAAGTGGTTTATCGGCATTGCGGCATCGTTACTTCTATTGGCCACTTTTTTCTATCTATGGCAGAGCAGTTATTTGAAGACAGATGAAGATGCTGTACATAATCTAACTTTGAATTTGGAGCAGGATGTCGAACCCGCACAGAGTGGGGCTATTTTACAGTTGTCCAATGGTGAAAAAGTTGTGCTTAATAACAAGACGCCCAAAACCTACAATACAAACAAGACATTTGTTGGGAATGGTGCGGAATTAATCGTTAAAAACGATAAAAACCAGCAAGTATCTCGTTTGAATTCGCTCATAGTGCCACGTGCAAGTTATTATAAAATCACTTTGAGCGATGGTACCAAAGTCTGGGTTAACGCACAGTCGAAATTAAATTTTCCGGCGCAATTTTCAGCAGATGAAAGAAGGGTGAGTTTAGAGGGGGAGGCCTATTTTGAAGTGGCGCATGACGCTAAAAAGCCTTTTTACGTTGATTCAAAAGCTGGAGAAATCAAGGTTTTGGGCACGCATTTCAATGTATTCGCCTACCACGATGACATCCGAGCAACGCTAGTCGAAGGCAAAGTAGAGGTGCGACAAAAGGAAAATAAATTAGAACTGAATCCAGGTGAATTTGCTTCCCTTTCGAAAACTAATATGATAAAGGGGAATGCTGATATTCAGCAAGATTTGGCTTGGCATAACAATGAATTTTACTTTAAAAAGGAAACGATTGTAAATATTGCCCATCAATTGTCCCGATGGTACGATTTAGAGGTAAAATTTAGAGGCAATGTACAACTCAGCAAAGAATATAGCGGTAGTATACAGCGCGATGTAAAACTTTCTCAAGTGTTGGAGATGTTATCGTATGTCAGTGACCTTCGATTTGAAGTTCACGGTAAGGAATTGATCATTGAGAACAAAAGCTAACTTATTTTAAAATATAAAACTAATTCAGCAAGGCTTATGATATAATATTACTATCCAATCATTAAAGTGCCCCAAAAAAAGAGAACAGGAATGTTGGCGCATCCCTGTTCAGAAATGTGATCAAAGGGCTCATAACTTAAAAGTGAACTATTAATTACCTAATTAACCACAAAATGTAAATGTATGAATAACTTACCATTTAGCAAAGCCTGGTCCTTGTTACCCCAAGATCATAGGTTTTGCAAACCCTTACGTATTATGAAAATTAGTACATGCCTTTTATTCGCATTTGTAACCGGTGTTCATGCTAAAGGAACAGCCCAAAAAGTTACCTTGAAAATGAGGAATGCACGGATTGAGGAAGCGCTTTCTGCGATTTCTAAACAATCCAACTTGCGTGTTCTCTATAGCGAAAACTTAAACGCTAAATCTCGCGTTACAATCAATCTGAAAAATGCTTCAGTAGAAGAAGCATTAAACTCGATTCTAAGCGATAAAAATATTGAGTATAAGATTATTGCAAATACAATTTCTGTCAATAGCAATGTAAAGAGCGAAGTGGTTTTCGAGAGTATCCAACAGTCGATCAGCGGAACGGTTAAAAATGCTGATGGAAATCCGTTGGCTGGTGCTACAATCACGGTCAAAGGAACCTCTATTTCTACTCAAACTGATGCAAATGGACATTTTAAGATAAATGCTGGGGGAAATGCGGTATTGGTTGTGCGATATGTTGGATTTAACAACACTGAGGTTGCTGTCAACAATAGAAGTACAATCACTATCGTATTGGATTCTAACCAAAATCAAATTGACGAAGTTGTTGTGACAGGTCTTGGAGCTAAAATTGACAAGAGAACATTTACCGGAGCTACCGCTAAAGTCGATATGAAAGATATAGAATTGGGAGGGCTTCCTGATCCTTCTAGAGCTTTGGAAGGACGTGTAGCCGGTGTATCGGTTCAAAATACAACTGGAACATTTGGATCCGCACCGAAAATTAGAGTTCGTGGAGCAACATCAATTTATGGTAGTTCAAAACCACTTTGGGTAGTGGACGGTATTATTATAGAGGATGTGGCAAATGTTTCTTCAGATGATCTTTCTTCAGGGGATGCATTGACGCTAATCAGTTCTGCCGTAGCTGGATTAAATGCGAATGACATCGAGTCGTTTACCGTGCTAAAAGATGGTTCTGCGACTTCAATATATGGAGCTCGGGCGATGGGGGGTGTTATAGTTATTACAACTAAAAAAGGAACTGCAGGTAGAAATTCTGCAAGCTATGTAGGAGAGTTTACTTCCAGAGCTATCCCTTCTTATAATAATTTTAATATCATGAACTCCCAAGAGCAGATGGCGTTTTATCAAACTCTTGAACAAAGAGGGTGGCTAACAATGGCTGATGTTGCTAATAGGTCCGAATCGGGAGTTTACGGAAAAATGTATCAGTTGATCAAAGCGGGACAATTAGAAAATACACAGGAGGCAAGAAATGCTTATTTAAGGCAAGCTGAATACCGTAATACAGACTGGTTCAAACAATTGTTCAGCCGAACGATTATGCAAAATCATTCGGTCAGTCTTTCTTCAGGTACAGACCGAGCACAGTATTATACATCCATCAGTGGAGTTTTTGATAACGGGTGGACGCGTAAATCTGATGTGAAGCGTTACACCGGTATGTTTAACGCGTCCTACAATTTGTTTGATAATCTAAAATTAGATCTAAGAACAAATGGTTCCTATAGGGATCAAAGAGCTCCAGGTACAATAGGTTCATCTGTGGATCGAGTCTCCATGGAAATTAAGCGAGACTTTGATATCAATCCATATACATATGCGTTAAGAAATTCCAGAACACTCGATCCTAACGAGTTCTATACCCGGAATTATGCTCCTTTTAATATCCTGCATGAGTTGGATAACAATTACATGGATATCAATGCTGCTGATATAAAATTCCAGGGTGAACTAAAGTGGAAGCCTATTAAAGCCCTTGAATTGGGTGTATTAGCTGCTACACGCTATCAGCAAACTTCGCAACAGCATTATATCAAAGATCAGTCGAATCAGGCACTAGCCTACCGTTGGATGCCGACAACATTTATCCGTGACGCGAATCCTTTCTTATATACTGATCCGAGTGATCCTTATGCTGTTCCTGTTTCTGTCTTACCTGCTGGTGGTATATACAATCGTACCGACAACAAGATGTTTACGCGAGATTTACGTTTTACCGCAGCTTTTGATAAGACATTCAATGACATCCATAAATTATATGTATTTACTGGAGCCGAATCCAATTCCGTGAATCGTAATCAAAATTGGTTTAGAGGCTGGGGCTTACAATACGATCTAGGAGAGATCCCATATATTGATTACACCTTATTTAAAAAAAATCAAGAGGAAAATGCTGATTACTATTCTATAGATCGCAAAAAAAACGGTGATGTTGCTCCTGCGCGCAATAGACAAGTTGCTTTTTATGGTACCGCAAACTATACATTTGATAATAGGTATACGATCAATGGAACATTCCGTTATGAAGGTACAAATCGTTTAGGACGTACAACCTCTGCACGTTGGATGCCGACATGGAACGTTTCAGGAATGTGGAATGTAATGGAAGAGGATTTCTTCAAGAAATTGGAGACACCTTTTTCAAACCTGAGTTTTAAGGGTTCTTATAGTTTGACTGCTGATAGAGGTCCCGACTTTGTAACCAATTCGAAGATTATCATTCAAAGTTATAATCCATGGAGACCAAGTACAGCTGATAAAGAAACCGGTCTTTCTATTTCGGATCTGGAAAACTCTGAGCTGACCTATGAGAAAAAACACGAACTGAATATTGGTACCTCAATCGGTTTGTTCCGAAACCGTATTGCATTAGATGTCGATTATTATAAACGTAATAACTACGATCTTATAGGTATTGTCAATACACAGGGGCTAGGAGGAGAAATCTCGAAGTACGGTAACGTTGCGGATATGGAATCGCATGGTATAGAGCTTAGTTTATCTGCAACGATCCTGAAAAAAGAGAATTTCTCTTGGGTATCTAATTTTATCTATTCAAAAGCGAAGAATAAAATTACTGCCTTGGAAAACAACAGTAGAATTTCTGATCTAATTGCGGCAGGCGGCTACGGTGTAGAAGGTTATCCTGTGCGCCCCTTGTTCTCTATTCCGTTCAACCGTATTATTGAAAATGGATTGCCACTTTATAATTATATAGATGGTACGCAGACAACTACTGGTGTTTATTTTCAGGAGCGAAATAATATAGCTTTCTTGAAATATGAAGGTCCTACTGAGCCAACAGATATGGGAAGCTTTGGAAACATATTTTCTTATAAGAATTTTAAACTCAATGTATTCATTACCTATTCTTTTGGAAATGTGGTACGATTAGATCCTGCTTACACAACAGGCTATACAGATTTAGATGCCATGCCGAAAGAGTTCGCAGATGCCTGGACAGTTCCAGGTGAAGAAGCATTCACAAATATACCTGTCATTTTGGATTCCCGTTTTATTCGGAACAATAGTCAGTATAGGTATGCATACAATGCCTACAACTATTCTACGGAAACTGTTGCAAAAGGTGATTTTATTCGCTTGAAAGATATCTCATTAGCGTATGAATTGCCGAAGAGTGTTGTTAAGTCCTTAAAGATGTCTAATCTAGGTGTACGTTTCAATATGGTAAATCCATGGTTGATCTATGCAGATAAGCGTCTAAATGGGCAAGATCCAGAATTTGTTAATTCAGGAGGTGTAGCTCTACCAATTGCAAAGCAATATACATTAACCTTAAAAATGGGATTTTAGCATATGAAAAATAGACTATCATACATATTGATTTTGGCCGGCTTATCGGCAATGGGCTTATCGTCTTGTAAAAAGTATCTTGATGAATTGCCAGACAACAGGGCCGAGTTGAATACTACCGACAAAATAGGTAAAATGCTAGTTGGGGCATATCCTAGCAGCGCTTATGTTGTGGTTACAGAATTGTCTTCAGACAATGTAGATGATGTAGGTCCGGTATATTTAAACTATCCAAGATTTATAGAAGAAATCTACAAATGGCAAGATATATCGGAGACGAATAACGATGGTATTGAACGTATTTGGGGAGCATGCTATAGTGCAATAGCCAGCGCCAATGCGGCGTTACAAGCAATCGAAGAGCAAGGAAATCCTACAAACCTCAGTGCTCAAAAAGGAGAGGCATTGTTGGCCCGCGCCTATAATCATTGGATACTCGTCAATGTTTTTGCGCAGAATTATTCAAAAACACATGGCACAACTGACCTTGGTATAACCTACATGACAAAGGGAGAGACCACCCTAAATCCCAAGTATGAGCGCAATACTGTTGCTGAGGTTTACGATTATATTAAGAAAGATGTTGAAGAGGGATTACCATTAATAAATGATGCTTCTTATGCGAATTCAAGTGTTGCGAAATACCATTTTAATCGTGCAGCAGCCTATACCTTTGCATCACGCGTTGCATTGTTTATGGAAGATTGGTCGAAGGTAGTCGAGTATGCTACATTAGCCCTAGGTGAAAATCCGAGTATAACGTTGAGAGATTATAAGACTATTGCACCTTTCTCGGCTACTTATGCAAACTTTACGCGTGAGTACAATGCAAGTTCTGTAAAAGCAAATTTTCTGATTTCCACCGCATCATCTTCTATGGGGCAGACGTTTGGTAATTACTCAACAAATAATAGGCTTGCTCACGGAGGTAGTATTGCAACGACAGAAACCATCTTTGCCAAACAACCTTTTGGACAGGCCAAGGTGAGTACAGATTACAGAATTAAGGCAACAATTTACTCAAGTACTACAACAAATAAGGTTATTTTTCCACATGTAGCGCGCATGTTTGAATACACCGATCAGGTTGCGGGTATAGGGTACACAAAAGGTGTATTTGCGCCAATTGTATCGGAGGAGGCTCTGCTTAATCGGGCAGAAGCAAATATTCATTTAAAAAATTATAGCGCAGCTCTTTCCGATATGCAGATCCACATTGACAATAATACAATTAATGTTCCTGCTACAGTTAGTGAAGCTTCTATTAATACATGGGCAAATTCATTTGAATATTTTACACCAACAGCACCTACACCAAAGAAAAAGCTGAATCCAGAGTTTTCAATTGAGTCTGGTACCCAAGAGAATATGCTTCACGCCGTATTGTCTTTAAAACGACTGAAATTTTTGCAAACCGGTATGCGATGGTTTGATGTTAAGCGCTATGGAATAGAAATTACGAGAAGGGAGGCACCAGCAGTGTATGGTGGTAATTTGACATATACTGTTACAGATAATACACTTACCAAGCGTGATAAAAGACGTGCGATCCAGTTGCCGCAAGATGTTATTAATGCAGGCTTAACCCCTAATCCTAGATAATATGAAAAACAACAATCTATTAATATCAATATTAGTGTCCTGTGGAGTGATGTTCTCTGCCTGTAATAAGGAGGATAAACTTGATTCTAAAAGTGTTTTTGTGGATTCAGAAATCCCCAAAAATGCATTAGATAACTATTTGTACAACAACTATACAAAGCCATATAACGTAGAAATACTTTATAAATATGTTGATAAGGAATCCAATATGACCTATCGATTGGTGCCAGCTCCATATGACGCTTCGATTCGTTTGTCGAAACTGATGTTGTTTTTGGTGATGGATCCGTATAGTGAAGTAACTGGAAGTACACAGTTTTTAAGAAATAATTTTCCAAAGATCATTACTTACACAGGTTCTGTACCAGTACAGACAAATGGTGTTATTATTCTTGGTACAGCTGAATCTGGTACAAAAGTTTCTTTATACAATTTACTGGAGCTCAATGAAGCTAATGGTAAAAATCCTCAATTCTTGACCAACGGATTCTTCAAGACGGTACACCATGAATTTCAGCATATCTTAAATCAAAATAAACCCTATCCGAGCAATTTTAGAGAAATTTCGGGTAGCAACTATATTGAAGATGAATGGAATACCAAGTATCCAAACACCCCAGTTGGAATTGGGACCGCTATAGCAGCCGGCTTCATATCGCCATATGCTTCTAAGGCCGATACTGAAGATTTTGCTGAACTGTATTCGTTCTATGTTACGCGAAGTCAAGCTGATTTTGATGCCATGTTGAATGTAGAAAATTCGACAGCAGCGGGAAGGGCATTGATACTATCAAAATTGGCTATTGTAAAAAGCTATATGAAGTCCGAATGGGGAATCGATATGGACATTTTACGTGCTAATATTATTGCCCGTTATCCTCGACTCAGTACGTTTGATCAAACAACTTTAAATTAAGAAAAATGAAAATAAAACTATTTATACTCGCAATAGCCATTTTATCTTTGAGCGTAAGTTGTGAAAAGAAAATGGATCGGATTTTTGATGAGAGCCCGACTGATCGGTTGAATGCAAGTGTGTCCAATGTATATTCAACATTGCAGTCTAATAAAGATGGTTGGATAATAAAATACTATCCAAGTAGCGCATTAGAGTTTGGTGGTTATACATTATTTGCAAAATTTACAAACGGAGTTGATGTTACTGTAGAAGGCGATATGACGACTCTGGCAGCACAGACAAGTACATACACAATCGTACCGGGTGCAGGACCTATTTTGACATTTGACACCTATAATCGCCTTTTTCATTATTTTGCATTGCCAGGGTATTTCAATAAAACAAGTGCTTATCAATTACCTGGTTTCCTAACTGCACAAATAGGTTCCGTTAATGAGGGAATGAAAGGCGAAAATGATTTCTTGGTAACAAAAGCATCAGCTGATTCCATTGTTATGGAAGGTAGAAAGTCGTACAATAAGGTTGTGATGGTCCCGATTAAATCTTCAGAGGCTTCTACAATTATAGCGACCTACCGCGCTGCGCTTACAAAATTCCATGCATTTTCAAATTACAAATTTGAAGTTGGGACAGAATCCTTCGCAGCAACATTTTCAACCGCAGCAACGAAACGAGCATTATTGATTGCAGGTAATACTAAACCATATGCTTATCGTTATACGCCTACTGGACTCGAATTTTACACAGAATATGAAGTAAATGGAGTGAAGTTTAGAGAATTGAAGTATGTAGAACCAACAGGAGCGTATACCAAAGGGTATTTTACCAACGATGCGGGTACGATCAAGTTAGTTCCACAAAGTTAAAAGCAATTTTCTCCCTACGGAATCAGGGAGAAAGTTTCATATGTTTATTTAATGGCCCCTTCAGAATATTTTTTGGAGGGGCTTTTTTGTAAATATTTTTTTCCATGTAATGAATTTATTGATTTAGTTGTCATAATTAAAAGGTGTAGGCCTTACCTTAATTAGTTTAATTGAAATAAACCAAAATGTGAATTTTATGAAGTATTTTTTTAGTGCCCTTTTATTTGTTTTTGCAGCTCAGTTATTTGCGCAACAAAAAACCAGTCAGACTAAACATCTGCCATTTGAGACGATCTATTTTGCCGGTGTTCAATTTAACAATGCAAGCAATTTGAATAGGATTTTGAAAGATTATGATTCCGGAAAGGTACCTGGGTTTGGCTGGAATGCTGGAGCTGGACTTGCATACAGGATGAAACAAACCCTTATTGGCGTGAATTTTAGCTTGTCGACAAGCAGTAAAAACGACAATACGATGAACACAGGAGATTTTACGGTTTATGTATCTACCAATGCGATACGTACAGGCAGATTGATCTTTAGTCCGCAGCTGGGAGTCGGTACACAGTCTACTACTTTTACGGTTCAAAAGAAAAATCTGAATGGAGAATTTGGAGACTTTTTGACCACGCAGTCCAATCAAACTAAAATGGAGCATGATGCTGCTATTGTCGATTTAAGTATTACGTTGAAAACATCCAATTCCGAACGCACTAGCTTTCGCCCGGAATGTAGAATAGGTTATAAATCGTCTATTGCACAGAATGAATGGAAAGTAGTGAATGCTGCAGTTTCGAATGTTCCGAAGGATAGACTGGGCCATTTCTATCTGCAATTGGCTTGGGGTATTGGACGATAAAAGCAAAACAAGGAATAGCGGATGCAGTTATAAATTTAATCTAATGTTCGGACGTTTTAGTTAGCACCATTACCGCATAAGTTAACTTATCGTTATACTTTTTTGAATGCCCTACTTGAATTTGCTGTAAAACATATAGATGGTGAATAGGAGAGAAAGTGTATGATCCATAAAGAAGTATAGGTGTTGCAGAAAAGCAAATAATGCGATAACTTAGCGAAACCTATTTTCTGAAATTTAATTACCATGAAACGGATTATTTTCCTCCTATTCATTATTCTTATAAAGGCTGTTGCAGTGCAAGCGCAACAAAAGACCAGAGCGTTTCTATTTACGAAACCACATAAGATCGTCGAGAACGCTAAGTATGGCAAAATAAATCTATACGACGCAAGAGAGATAAAAGATAATCTCGGCGTCATACAGGTCGGTATGATGAACGCAAACCGGTTGTTGGTGGCGGAGCCATCATTGGAAAAACAGTTGCAGAGCCAATTGGAACAAATAACCGGTCGTAACGGCAATGGTGAATTGCTGATGCGGTTGGAAAAATTCTGCATAGCGGAATTGACGGGAGCTTTTTCTGAAAAGGGATTTTTGGATTTTAGAGCAATCTTATTCTCAAAAGAGGCTAATGGAGAATATTTACAGCTGGCCCGAGTTGATACAGCTATCGTCGTTAAAGGGATGGATGTAACGAAAGCGACTTTGGCACGCGCCAGCGAGGTGGTCAATAACCTGATTTTTGACGCTTTAACCAAAAGCGGCGACACGACAAAAAGCTACAGTTTCAGCGAAATCGAACATTACGACGATATTCAAAAGAAACAATTGGCACTTTATAACACGGAAACATATAAAGATGGGTTATATCTGACCTACGAAGAATTTGCCCTTCAAACACCATCAGGAGGGCAGGCCCAATTAAGAGAGGGCGATTTAAACTTAGGCTTCTTTAAGGAGAATGAAAAAGGGAAACTGAAAAAGGTAAACCCGAAAGATTATTATGCAGTAGTGCATGCTGGTAATCCTTTTATTTCAAGTCAGGATCAGTTTTATGCTTTAATCAAGGAAGATGATGATTTTATTTTTGTAGGCCCCGTTGTGGAAACTGCATCTGCAACCAATGTTGTTGTAGCTTCGGTGTTGCTAGGTGCAATAGGAGGTGTGTTGGTAGCAGGCCCTGAAACAAACTACTATACGCAGAAACTCGACTATGCAAATGGTAGCTTTATTCGAATGCTGAATAAACAATAATATGTATCTCTTATTTACATCGTAAAAAACTTTTGGTCGAATCTAGTATATCGTCTTATATTTTGTTTAAAATTTGATGCGTTCGCAGTTTTCCACAAATTGTTAACAACATTATGGAAAACGTTATCAATCCAGAGTTGCTAAATAGGTTTCTTTTTATCGAAATGGATTAATTGTATAAATTAAATAAATTTCTCTTTGGATATTAAATGTTTTTGTATATTAAGTTGTACTATATTAACCCTTGACCAATGAAAAGCAAATTTATACTTGTTTTAATATTGTCCTTCATCGTCTGCTTTTCAATAGCAGCTGCTGTATACTATTTCCTAGATGAGAAATCGTCCATTCCCGATTCCTTGTTCGTGGGGGCTATATCAAGCTCTATCGTGATTACATTATTCTCAAAGTTTAACACAGTCGCTCGACGCAAATAATCATATTTTCTTGGCACCAACTCTACACCAACCTGCGATCAACTCCGTACTGTAACCACCTTGTGTGCACAGTGAGTCCACGTTGAGTCCACCTTTTAAGGGTGCTTTCACTGTACAGACATCCTGTTTGCATCTTGCTTGCAATTAGAAGGTGGTTAGGAGTTGGTTATAACTAATCCCCAAAAAGGTATCACTAAATTTTCAAATTTATAATTGCTATTTGCTGCAGCTTCCGAAATCCTTAAAAATGAACAAGATACTTGACATAGGGTCGTTTTGGTGGTATATTTATTGTATGGGAATAAATGATAATGGCTATATCCGTGGACTGGTTGGCCCACTGGTAAGCAGAAAGGTAGGAACAAAGAACTACATTCAAGGTAAACCACACCGTGTAAAACAAAACGTCGACACGAAGAATGCTGGTAAAGATTTTGGACAGGCAAGTCGCGCAGGCGCTGCAATTAGGCAGGCTTTTGGCTTAGTGCATCAGGCACTGCATGATGGACAAATGGGCAATCGCTTGAATAGACAGATTTATAGGGCAATGAAGACAAATATCAATGACGATAGGGGAACACTTTGCCTAAACAACTGTAAGCTCGACAGATTGGTGAATTTCCAATTCAATGAAAATTTCCATATGCAGGATGCACTGAATATCGATCCAACAGTTAGCCTAACCGATGAGAATCAGATCGAAATATCATTTCCAATATTTCACATTAACCGAGCATTGCTGATACCCAAAGATTGTAATGCTATCGCCTTTAAATTCCATACCTTTTCTTTCAATTTCAAAGAAAGGGAGTTCACTGAGGTAAAGGATGAAGAATGGGAAATTGATATCGTCTATGGACAGGATCCAATTCCGGCCAAGATGATCAGCATTCCATGCAACGAATTTGTTGGTACACCCATCCTGGTTGGATTTACGATCATATATCTTTATAAAGATGGCCGACGGTGCAATGTGCTCAATGAAGTTGATTGTACGCCTGCAACTATTCTAGCTGCTTTCCAGTTATAAAAGTGATATTAATCTTTACGTATATTTTTTCCTACCGGAGCGGATATCCATTTACCGCTCCTTTACCTCCATTTACCGACTTTTTTATTCCGTTGATCTAAATGTAATAAAATGGGATGCCGCGTTGTCTTACTTTTGAATCAGAATCTTAAAGGAAATGATGCAACAAAATCAATATCCTTGCGACAATAAGAAAAGAGATAAAAAACTAACAATATAAAGTATAGCAATTATGAAAACTTTAGTAAAGACATTCGCAGCAGCAGCATTGATTACACTATCAACTTTCGCAATGGCAGCAGCTGACCCTGGTAAAGCATTGAACCTTTCCACAGCCGATTTGGCCATCGATAGCTATGTATCGGTAATGACAGAAGGCGCATCTCAGGGTGTAGAAAAATTGTTCGCATCCGAATTCAATCAAAAAGTTCAGGGAAAAGCTGCACGCACCAATAGCCGTTCAGAAGTCATTTCGTTCCTGAAAAAGCAAAAAGGTGAAAAATTGAATTGCAGCACAAGTACTGAAGTACTCGAGGAATCTGAAAACTATATGGTGGCACGTATCACTATGAATTTTGAGGATTTCACGAAAACAGATTTGGTTACATTGATCAATGAATCGGGAACCTGGAAGGTTGCAAGTTCTGTAAACTCCTATAAATAGAAACTGTTTAATTAAATTCATATGTTTATTTTAGCCACGTCGGGATGATGTGGCTTTTTTTGTTTCACAATCTCTTAGCGAATCTGAAATGGCTTTATTACTTACATGAGTAACGTTTTTAAGTTATCAACAGAGTTATTAACATTATGTTGATAACCTAGTTTCCTCAATTGCAGCGATAGTTGTAATAAGTAATAATTAATTAACCTGCTTATTTCTTGTTTGGCTGCTCCATTTGTTATTATTGCAATACTATTAACAAATTTTATGAAATCCAACTTGTATTTAGCGGCAAAGCTGATTTGTTATTTGCTATTCAATCTATTTATATTTAATGCTAGTGCTCAGGTTGAGAGAACAGCATACTATACAAAGGCAGGGCGAGAAACCAAACTAAAGGATTCAGCCTTTTTTTCCAGAACCATAGTTCATATGACAGATCAGCCTATGTCATACTTTAAGATCGTAGAGCATTATTTACCGAATAATACCATTAAGCTAAATGGAACAGTGCAGGATACAGGTATTATTTTAAAATTCTTTGGGAGGCTGGAGGAGTTTTATTTCAATGGTGAAAAGCGAAGTCTAGAAAATTTTAATTCAGAAAATGTACGTGTTGATTCAGCATTTTACTGGTATCCGAATGGGAAGTTAAGAACAATTTCACATTACCCATTTAACGATAAAATAAAGGGCGGTGTCGCATATTATATCGCACATTACGATTCGTTAGGCAATAAGACTCTTGAAAATGGAAACGGTTTTATTCGCATTGAGTATGATCATGACGATTACCTACAGGGAGAAATGGAAAATTACCGACGTGAAGGTAAATGGGAGGGTATAATGTCTAAGCTGCCAATTACCGAGGTCTTTGCGCGAGGCAAGCTGCTCTTTGGTGTCAAAACCAAAGAAAATGGAACGACCATTAGCTATGATTCAACGACCTATTGGGTTGATCCCGTTTACCCAAGAGGAATGCCAAAATTGATGAACTTTGTTTCTAGACATTATAAATGGCCTAAAGAAGCTAAACGAAATAATGTTAAGGGAGTATTGGAAATTAGTTTTGTTGTGAATAAGGAAGGATATTTAGAAGATATTGTTGTGAAAAAAGACTTGGGCTTTGGTACGGGCGAGGAGGGTATTCGTGTGTTAAAAATGGCCGAAAGATGGAAACCGGGAATACAGCGTGGAGAGCCTATCGGTGTAATGTTCACGATGCCAATTCGGTTAGATGCCAATCCTTGATTGATGGTCCGCTCAAAAAGACTGATTGTGTTTTTGGAGTGTAGTTGTTCTTCCGTTCCTATAGTGAAGACTAAAATGAAGTTCTGTGAATAAATGAAGTCCTCAATTTTGGTGACAAGTTGGGTTATTAACAATCTTATTAACATCATGTGGAAAACTTGATTTTACAGCATGATGTTGACCATAAATAGAAATAAGTATTATTTAATCGATTAATTTTTTATTTAACCAGGATATTTGTTATTATTATCAATTATTATGAAGTATTATTTACATTTTTGGGGCTCAACCGTCTGTTTTTTGTTATTCAATTTTTTCTTATCAAATCTTTATGCTCAGGTTTCTTTTACAAGTTATCATAAGAAAGATGGCGATGAAACAAAACAAGCGGATTCGGCCTATTATATGCGGACAATTCATGTTGATGCATCGGGAAAGGATAAAGTTTATCGTGTAGAGGAGTTTTACACGCGCAATGATTCGATCAAACTCAGTGGCATCAGTACAAATGCGCTTTATCCATTTAAATTTCGCGGGCGAAAGTACGAATTTTATGAACAGGGAACGTTAAAAAGCTTAGAAAACTACAGCGACGAAAGTGCTCTTATAGATTCTGCTTTTTATCTGTATCCAGGGAATAAATTGGAGAAGATTGTTTTTTATCCGAGTAGTCTCGATAAAAAAGGAAAACTGAAAATAGAAGATCCCATTTATGTTCTGTACTATGATTCTTTTAACAACAAAACGTTGGAAAATGGGAACGGATTTATTCGGCTAAATTATGGGTGGAGTTATGAAGAGGGACAAATGAAAAATAATTTGCGCGAAGGTGAATGGAAAGGAAAGATGGGAAAGGATAGCTTTGTTGAAACGTACTCGAATAATCAATTAGTGTCAGGGACTAAAACAAAGGTTGACGGAGAGGTTTTTAAATATGATTCGTCTAACTTTATGAGTCCGCCTGATTACCCCGGTGGAATTTCTAGACTGATGGGCTTTATAGCGAGCAATTATGTCTACCCAAAGGACGCGATTAGTAATCAGGTGTCTGGTGTGGTCATGATAGCGTTTGTGATAGACAAAGATGGTAACATAAAAGATCCGGTAGTAAGGAAAGATTTAGGTTTTGGAACAGGGGAGGAAGGAATCCGTGTTATAAAAAAAGCAGGCAAATGGAAGCCCGGAATACAACGTGGAGAGAAACTAAATGTGAAGTATTCGCTCCCAATCCGCTTGAACACATCGCGATAGAACTGTTTAGATAGCATTAAATAAGGAGATATTAAATGTAATCTCTCGCATATTTGAAATGAAATTCTAGCGGGATAATGGTAAAATATCTAAAAAGGGCTTTCCAATTTTTTGGAAAGCCCTTTTTAGATATAAAATATTTAAGATAGACTATTTTCTCAAAGCCGCAGCGCCTTTGATGATTCCTTCTACAACGGCAGGATCCTGAAGTGTTGAAGTATCTCCTACATTGGCGATATCGTCTTCGGCAATCTTGCGTAAGATACGACGCATGATCTTTCCTGAACGTGTTTTTGGTAGATCATCAACAAATTGGATAATGTCTGGTTTAGCAATTGGACCGATAATACGTGAAACGGTTTCCATGATATCCTTTCTGGTTGCTTCTGCATCGGTATGGTGATTCGCAATGACATAAGCATAGATACCCTGGCCTTTTACTGGGTGCGGATATCCGACAATGGCAGATTCAACAACGTCAGCGTGCATATTGATGGCATTTTCCACTTCTGCTGTACCAATGCGGTGACCTGAAACGTTCAATACATCATCTACACGGCCTGTGATTTTATAATAGCCTTCTGGACTACGGAAACACCCGTCGCCTGTAAAATACATATCCTTATAGGTCGAGAAATAGGTTTGACGACATCTGTCATGATCCCCCCATGTCGTACGTAGCATACCTGGCCAAGGGAACTTGATACATAGGTTTCCTGTGACATCATTGCCTTCGATTTCTTTTCCATTCTCATCCATCAAAGCGGGTTGAATGCCCGGCATCGGGAACATCGCATAACTTGCTTTTTCCGGTGTTACTCCCGCCAATGAAGTGATCAAGTGGCCTCCATTTTCTGTCTGCCAATAGGTATCAACAACAGGACAATTCTTTTTACCAACTTTCTCATTAAACCAGTTCCAGGCTTCTTCGTTGATTGGCTCACCTACAGATCCCAAAACACGCAAAGAGGAAAGGTTGTTCTTGTCGACAAATTCGTCACCAAAAGCCATCAATGAGCGCAATGCAGTAGGGGATGTATAGATAATATTGACGTTGAACTTATCAACAATGTCCCAATAACGGCTCGCATCCGGGAAGGTTGGAATACCCTCAAACATTAAAGAAGTAGCTCCTTGTGATAATGGCCCGTAGACGATATAACTGTGTCCTGTAATCCAGCCAATATCTGCTGTACAGAAAAATACATCGTTTGGCTTATATTGGAACGTATTCATAAAGGTATAGCCTGTATACACCATATAACCGCCACAGGTATGTACTACACCTTTAGGCTTACCTGTGGATCCCGATGTATAAAGGATGAATAAGTTGTCTTCCGCATCCATCTCTTCTGCTGGACATGCTGGATTTCCTTGTGTTTCTACTTTTTTGATCTCATCTTCCCACCATACATCGCGTCCTTTGATCATCGATACCGGTGTACGTGTACGTGTTAAGACAATTACTTTTTCAACAGTGTCACATTGCATTAAAGCATCATCCACAATGTTTTTTAAACCAATGGTTTTATTACCACGGTAACTACCATCTGAAGTAACGATCAGTTTGCATTCCGCATCGACGATACGATCCGCGATCGAACGCGCTGAAAAGCCTCCAAACACCACCGAGTGGATAGCGCCGATACGGGCACAGGCTAATACAGCGATAACCAATTCAGGAACCATTGGTAAGTAAATACATACCCGGTCTCCTTTTTTGATGTTATTATTTTTAAGTACGTTGGCAAATTGCTCTACCTTTTGTAGTAATTGCTTATAGGAAAGAATGCGGTGCGCTTCATTTGGATCGTTAGGTTCCCAGATGATGGCTGGTTTATCACCATTAGCATAAATATGGCGATCAAGACAGTTTTCTGTAATATTTAATTTAGCACCCTCAAACCATTTGACATTGGGTTCCTCAAAGTTCCAGCTCAGCACTTTATTCCATTTTCTCTTCCAGAAAAAATGATCTGCAATGCTCGCCCAAAACTCCTCAGGTTGTTCTACACTTCGCTTATATTCACTTTGATATTCTTCAAATGATTTTATTTGTAGGCTCATCGTTATTAGGATTATTATGAATTATTTTAATTTATATTGTTATCGTTGCGAAATTGTTTTTGATATTTCGATTTCGGTGTACAATTTAGCGGTTTTTGCCCATTTTATCAAAAAATTGATGTTTAATATAATGTTAAACTACTTTTATCTATAAGATTGTTATCTTGCATCAAGATTTACCAAGATGTCTTTTCTAAGAAAGCTATTCTATATTACAATCTATACAAATCTTCTGATCGCCATGGCGGCCATGGCACAATGTGCGCTGACTTATATCATATTTGAACGACCTATCAATTGGTATATTGTTTTAGTGGAAGGAACAGCGACTTTGTTGCTTTATAATTTTAGCCTGTGGTGGTCCAAACCGAAGAACCCAAAAGAATCAAAATTCCCGCGGACACGCTGGATCTTTAATCATGAATGGGTCATGTGGTTAAACAATGGTATCGCTTTGCTTGTGCTCGGTTATTGCTTGTGGTATATTCATGTGTACTCTTTTTTGTTTTTGGGTTTTATTGGAATCCTGAGTTTGTTATACGGAATGCCCCTGTTTACCTTCCGTGACCGCAAAGTGGGCCTTCGACAGATACCCGGGGCCAAGATTTTTCATATTGCCCTAGTTTGGGTCTGCAGCAGTGTGGTGCTTCCCTATGTGGAACTGGCCAACGTCGGTGTCAAAATAGATCAGTGGGTTTTTATTGCGCTCTGCGGATTGAAGTTCATATTTTTGATTATCTGTACCCTGCCTTTTGATATTCGGGATATCCAACAGGATTCCTATTATCACCTGCGGACTTTGCCCAATATGCTGGGCGAACAAAAAGCTAAAAATCTAACTTATGGGCTGTTGGGCCTCCATTGTGTTTTGATCCTGACGGTACCTTATACGATACCTATTAAAATTGGATTGATTCTGACCAACGTGCTCATATTTGCTTTGCTAAAATTGGCCGTTTTCAAAACAAAAGATCATTATCACTATGCTTATCTACTTGACGGTAGCTTGGTGCTTCAGTTTCTGATTGTTGTTGTTATCGGTATCTTTAGTGCCGGAACCTGATTTTTTATACGTTTCAAGAGCAATAGGTTACTTTAACCTCCTAAGCGTGTATGGATAGGAGGAGATTGATTGATTGATTGATTGATTGATTGATTGATTGATTGATTGATTGATTGATTGATTGATTGATTGATTGATTGATTGGAGATTTTGGCAAATAGCTCTTTGTAAAAATTAAGTTGTCAGAAAGGCGATGATCTTATCGGCAGCCACTTCCGATAATTTATAATAACTTTCGAATGTCCATCCGGCAACATGTGGAGATAAGATCACATTGTCTCTACCGATAAGATCTGCATACCAGTTCTGTTCAGCGAGTTTTGGGAATTTTTCTACGGGCAATACATCAAATGCTGCTCCGATAATGGAACCTGAATCAAGGCCGCTAAGCACTGCGGGTACTTGTACAATACCGCCTCGTGCCCCCAGTAAAAAGAAAATAGGTTTTTCAAATTTAGCCAGATAATCCACATCAATCATCCCCTTTGTTTCATCCGTTAAGGGGATATGGAAACTGATCACATCGGCTTCTTTGCAGATCTTTTCCATGTCTGCTGCTGATGCATATTGATCGGCGTAGTCGATTCGATATTTATCATAGGCAAGCACCTGTACATCAAAACCGGATAGTTTTTTTGCCATAGCCATACCATTGTGCCCATAGCCGATCAAGCCTACAGTACGTCCCTTAAGTTCGTATCCACGATTGGCTTCACGCAACCACTGGCCAGATCGTATTTGTTGGTCACCCCGATTCAGATTGTTCATTAGACTGAGCAACATACCGATCATATGTTCACCTACAGCATCCCGATTGCCTTCATTGGCCGGAATTAACAGCACATCTCTTTGCGCAGCAACTGTATCGTCGATATTGTCCATACCTGCACCAGCACGGGCGATAAAGCGGAGGTTTGGTGCCAGGTCAAAAAAAGCCTTATCTACCTGAAATTTGGAACGGATAACCATCCCCGAGTAATTGCTGATAATTTTTTCAGCCGCTTCCCGACTGATATCCGGTTGATAATGGAACGCGATTCCTGCCTGTTCAAATTTCTCAAGCATGATTTCATGAATGTCGTCGACGATCAAAATGGTAGTTTTCATTCAGTTATTTTTTTATGTGGGACTGATCAGTGGATACTGTTGTGGTGTAGTACGATGATTTAGATCCCAGCGTCATGATTATGGTTGATCTGCATAAAATCTACAGATAATAATTTGTTTAATTGTTGTTGTTTCATGCGGTTAGGCATTATTTTCATGCCAAAATTTCGCATTCTTATCAGGAATGGATTCTCCCATTGTGCGATTTTTCCTATCCTCCAGGAAGTATTACAGATGTAATTTACCCGATCCAATCTTCTTTTTTCGAATCCTTGAAAAGCCAAATTAACGGAAGCTGCGGTCTGGAGTTCATCCACGAGAACAGCAACATCTTCAATAGCCTGACAGGCTCCCTGGCCCAAGTTGGGAGTCGTTGCATGTCCAGCGTCACCCAATAATAGAATATTGTCAAAAGCGAGTTGCTGAAGTGGTTCGATGTCAATGATGTCATTTGCAATTAGCTCGCTATCCTTTGTTTCCGAAAGAATCGTTGGAATAGTGGCATGATAATCTTTAAAATTTTCGAGGAGCTCCTTTGTTTTCCAGTTTTTTAAGACCGGATTTTGTGCCTCAGTATTGATGCATGCGTACCAATAGATGCGGTTATTGACAAGTGGGGTCATCCCAAACCGGCCTTTGCTGCCCCAGGTTTCTGTCCCTTTACTGAGCTGTATACTGCTATTATCGATGGTGGCCCGCCAACAGGTATAGCCTGAATAACGAGGTGCCGAGCCTGGTATGAGTTGTTGTCGTAATGCTGAGTGTACGCCATCGGCAATCAAAAGGGCTTGGCCGCGTACATGGCTTCCGTCTGCGAAATAAACTTGAATATCTTCTCCCTCTCGTTCAAAGGAAACGGCACGTTTGCCGAGATGAACTTGTCCATTGGGGATTTTGGATAAGAGAAACTGATGCAGATCTGCCCGATGGATAGCGAAATTGTCCTGTTGATATTTTTGACTGATTGACCTGGTGTCTGGTTCAACAAGAATATTTCCCTTTTGATCCAAGACATTATAAGATGCAAGGTAATGCCCAATCGGAACGATTTCATCCTTCAATCCGAGATGTTCCAAAGCTTGCATGGCGTTGGCTGCGAGCCCGAATCCAGCACCTATGCCTTTGAGTTCATTGGCGCTTTCATAGACATGTGCTTCAATACCTACTTTTGCAAGCCCTATTGCAGCACATAATCCAGCGATACCTCCGCCTACGATAATAAATGTGCTGTCCGTCGAATGCATATTAAAGGCTGTTTGCTATTTCGTTTGTTAAAACGACAAAATCATCTACTGTCAATCGTTCTGCGCGTAGCTCGTACAGTGGATTGTCGGACATTTTATCTTTGGGAACAACGCCCGAAAGTGAGTTACGGAGGGTTTTACGACGTTGATTGAAGCCCGCTTTAACAACACGCCAAAATAGTTTTTCATCACAATTCAATTGTTCACGGTCATTGCGCGTCATGCGGATAACGCCCGACAATACTTTTGGCGGTGGATTAAAAGCTCCTGCTTTTACAGTAAAAAGGTATTCTACTTTATAATAGGCCTGTAAAAAGACACTCAAGATACCATATTCCTTGCTGCCCGCCTTAGCTGTACAACGTTCGGCTACTTCTTTCTGGAACATACCCGTCATTTGAACGACACGTTGGCGTTCATCCAAAATTTTAAAGAGAATCTGGGAGGAGATGTTGTAAGGGAAATTGCCAATGACAGCCATTTTCTCACCAAAATACTGTGAAAAGTCAAGGTTCAGGAAATCACCGTGGATCAATCGCTTACCCAATTGGGGATATTTATCGTCCAAATAAGCAATGGATTCGTCATCCACATCGATCAAATAGGTTTCATATTCCTCTTTTTGCAAGAGAAAATCAGAAAGTACACCCATTCCTGGACCTACTTCAAGCACTTGGCTAAAACTCAGTTTAGGATCCAATGCTTCCACAATCTTTTGTGCAGCATTTTTATCGTTCAAGAAATGCTGTCCTAAATGTTTTTTTGCTCTTACTGTGCTCATGTTGCAAAAGTAAAAAATAAATAAGTGAAAAGTCATTCTAAGAAAAAAATCCCTATTTTTGAATCAAAGCATTTAAATAGAATGAGCGATAAATTAAAAATCGGAATTACCGTAGGCGATATTAACGGCATTGGACTTGAAGTCATCATTAAATCTTTGGTAGATCAGCGTATGTGCGATTTCTTTACGCCAGTGGTTTACGGAAATACAAAGGTTGCTTCTTTTCACCGTAAAGCGATCGGTGTAAATGATTTTAGTTTTAACGTGATCAATGATGCTGAGCAGGCGCATTCCAAAAGAGCAAATATGATCAATTGCTGGCAGGAAGACGTCAAGATTTCGTTGGGTGAAGAAAACGAAATTGGCGGTAAATATGCCTTCCTTTCGTTGGAGAAAGCTGTTGAGGACCTGAAAGCCGGCAAAATTGATGCTTTAGTGACTGCCCCAATTAATAAGCATAATATTCAACAGGAGGGATTTCAATTTCCGGGCCATACCGAATACCTGCAGGCCAAAGTAGAGGCTGATGATGTATTGATGTTTATGGTTTGTGATGAATTGCGTATTGGTGTGGTAACAGGTCATATTCCACTGCATGAGGTTGCGGCTAATATTACCGAAGAAGCTATTCTTAAAAAGCTAGCCCTGATGAATGACTCGTTGAAGAAAGATTTTTGGATTGAAAAGCCTAAGATCGCAGTTTTGGGACTAAATCCACATGCTGGCGATCATGGGATTATTGGCACCGAAGATGATCAGATCATTAGACCTACCGTAGAAAAAGCAAACGAACAGGGGATCTTCTGCTTTGGTCCATATCCTGCCGATGGATTCTTCGCAAAAGGTGCTTATGAGAAATTCGATGCGGTACTCGCGATGTACCATGACCAGGGGTTAATCCCTTTTAAGCATATTGCCAAAGGTGCCGGTGTAAACTTTACAGCTGGTTTACCTATCGTACGTACTTCGCCAGATCATGGTACAGGCTATGATATTGCTGGAAAAAACTTAGCTTCTGAAAGCTCTTTTGTAGAGGCAATTTTCTCGGCTTTACATATTGTAAAACGCCGTCGTGAACAAGCCGAATTACTTAAAAATCCACTTGCTTTCCGTAAGTTGTCCAAAGATAGGGATTAGGGAAAAAAATTGTTACTTTTGCAAACTGTTTGGTTTTTTACCTGCTGTTTTGACTATGTACGATAATTTACAACATCCAATCTTTTCAATCATTAAGGAACTCGCCGAGACAACAAATACAGAATGTTATGTCATTGGAGGGTATGTTCGCGACTATATTATGAAGCGGCCTTTTAAGAATGATGTGGATATTGTTGTCGTCGGCAGCGGCATTGAATTTGCGACTTTATTGGGTGAGAGGCTACATACTAAAGTTGCTGTCTATAAGAATTTTGGTACAGCAATGCTGGTTTATGAAGGACTCAATGTGGAGTTTGTCGGTGCCCGAAAGGAATCTTATCGTGCCAATTCACGTAAGCCTATTGTGGAAGACGGTACCTTATCCGATGATCAAAATCGACGTGATTTTACGATCAACGCGATGGCGTTTTCATTGAATAAAGCGGATTATGGTACTTTAGTGGATCCATTTGACGGCGTGCAAGATCTTGAACAGCGCGTTATTCGAACGCCTCTGGATCCGATAGAGACGTTTTCCGATGATCCACTGCGTATGATGCGGGCTATCCGTTTTGCGACACAGCTAAATTTTAAAATCACGATTGATGCGATCAAAGCGATTAGCGATACCAAAGAGCGAATAAAGATTATCTCGAAAGAACGTATTATCGATGAAATCAATAAGATTATTCTCTCACCTAAGCCGTCAGTCGGTTTTAAATATCTTTTTGATACTGGTCTCCTGGAATTGATATTTCCGGCCATGTATAATTTACACGGGGTTGATGTCATTGATGGCAAAGGCCATAAAGATAATTTCTACCATACGTTGGAAGTACTGGATAATGTATGTGAATTGTCTGAAGACCTTTGGTTACGTTGGGCGGCGATTATGCATGATATTGCTAAACCGGCAACAAAACGTTTCGATAAAAAGCTCGGCTGGACGTTTCATGGCCACGAAGATCGTGGAGCCCGTATGGTACCAAAGCTTTTTGCTGAATTGAAGCTGCCGCTCCATGAGAAAATGAAATTTGTTCAAAAACTGGTACAATTGCATCTTCGGCCTATTGTCTTGGCGCAGGATATCGTAACGGATTCTGCTGTACGTCGTCTCTTGTTTGAGGCGGGGGATGATATTGAAGCCCTTATGATGCTATGCCATGCGGATGTGACTACAAAAAATGAGTTTAAAAAGAAAAAATATCGTCAGAATTTTGAACTTGTCAAACAAAAATTGAAGGATGTCGAAGAGCGAGACAAGGTTCGAAACTGGCAGCCGCCGATCAGTGGAGAGGATATCATGGTCCTATTTGGCTTAGCGCCAGGGCGTACTGTAGGCCAGCTGAAAAATTTGATTCGTGAGGCTATTCTGGAGGGCGAGATTCCAAATTCCAGGGTAGAAGCTTATCAATTCTTGATAAAAAAAGCAGGGGAAATGAACCTGACGATCAAACAAGAAATCCCATTGGAAATTTCCGATTCTTAAAATATAGTATTAATTTTAGAGGGTTAAAAGAAGAAAATAGCAGAGATGGCAATTTATAGATTTAGAGTTACTTTTGAGGATTATGAAGATGTATATCGTGAGATCGACATGCCTTCTAAAAGTACATTTATAGACCTACATGAGGAAATCCATAAATCAACAGGTTATGCTGCGGATGCATCTTCCTCATTCTATGTGAGCAATGATCAGTGGAAAAAGGGAACGGAGATTGCATTCAAGCCTACACAACGTAAAAAAGATGCTGAGGTATTGTTGATGGAGAATATCCGTTTAAGTAAGTTTATTGATGATCCGCATCAGAAATTTTACTACGTTTACAATTTTGATCGTCCTTATGATTTCCAGGTTGAATTGATCAAGATCTTGAAGGAAGAGGATGGAAAGGACTATCCGGCGCTGTTTAAGTCTATGGGGCAGGTTCCCAAAACTATGACTGCGGCTAATTTTCCAGTGTCAGATTCGGTTGAAGAGGACGATTATGTGGAGGAAGACGATACGCAATATGGCGTCGATGATGAAGACGAATTGGATGGCTTCGACAGTGATGGTGACGATGAGGAAGAGGGCGAAGAAGGTGAAGAGCGTGAAGAATCCAACGGCTACGAAGACGAATATTAATTAAGAAGACTTTACAGGTTCTTTTCAGCCTGTGAAGTGCTATATTATGGCAAATAAAAAAACATTGATAGCCATTGTGGGGCCAACTGCTGTTGGTAAGACTACAATGGCTATTTCATTGGCGCAATATTTTAAAACAGCGATAATTTCTGCTGATTCTCGTCAGTTCTATCGGGAAATGTCTATTGGTACAGCTAAACCAGATTCAGCGGAACTTGCTGCTGCTCCTCATTATTTCATTGATTCACACTCCATCACGCAGGATTATTCTGCAGGCGATTTTGAACGTGAGGCCTTACTGAAACTAGAAGAACTATTTCAATTGCATGACGTCGTAATTATGGTAGGTGGATCGGGCCTGTTTGTACGGGCCCTGTGCGAAGGATTGGATGATCTGCCCAAGGCGGGGGATGAAGTGCGCGAGCGGCTTAATCATGAACTTGCAGTATTGGGATTGGAGGCCTTAAAAGATCGATTGAAAAGTATTGACCCTGCATATTTTGAAACGGCAGACATTGATAATCCGCAACGTGTCGTACGGGCGCTTGAAGTTTTTGAGGCGACTGGTAAACCGATGTCATTTTACCATAAGAAAGATGTCGAGAAAAGACCTTTTGATATCCTTACCATTGGCTTGAATATGGATCGGGCGAACTTGTATGAAAGGATCAATTTACGTGTAGATTTGATGATGAAAAATGGCTTACTGGACGAAGTGAAAGCTTTACTTCCTTTCAGAACGAAGCCTGCATTGCTCACTGTTGGTTACGCTGAGTTGTTTGATTATCTCGATGGCAAGCAGTCTTTGACAGAAGCGACCGAGAAAATCAAACAAAATTCGAGACGTTATGCCAAGCGACAGATTACATGGTTTAAAAAATATGGTAATACGCACTGGTTTCAATCCCAGGAGACATCCGCTATAATTGATTTTATTCAAAAGGAGCTGAATGGAGAGCATTCCTAAGGATCTAGCAGCAGTGAACTAGACATTATCCGCGAAGGTTCAAACGAGGGTTATAGACCGCTTTTCAAGGTATACATAACGTGCATAACGTATATAGGCCATAAAAAAAGCCTTTGTTATTAATAACAAAGGCTTTTTTATTTCATTTTGGAAATTACTTTACTAAATAGTTCCATCCGAATGGATCTTCTACTTTGCCATAGCGCAAGTCGTTGAGGTAATTCAAAACACGATTTGAAAACTCGCGGCCCTCTACCGGTGGCAAGTGGTAATCTTGTCCTTCAAAACCGATACGGCTGATATCCGTAATGGTGGCTGCAGTACCGGCAGCGAAAGCTTCAGTTACTGTACCGGCTTTAATACCGTCAATTAGTTCTTGAATAGATACCTTTCTCTGCTCGGCTTTATAACCCCATTTCTCCGCCAATTCCATAATTGTACGGCGTGTTACACCGTGTAAGATTGTATCACCATGTGGTGTAATAATCGTATCTCCAATGCGGAAAATAAGGTTTGCCGTACCTGCTTCTTCAATATATTTATGTTCAGAAGCATCTGTCCACATAATTTGGTCATAACCTTCGTCATTGGCCAATTGTGTAGGGTAAAGCGATAATGCATAGTTACCTGCATTTTTAGAAAAACCAACACCACCTTCTGCTGCACGCGTATAGTAGGTCTCAACTTTTAAGCTGATTGCTTTGCTATAATATGCGCCTACAGGGCCAGTGATAATGATAAATTTGTATGACTTTGAAGGGTGTACACCTAATGCTGCTTCTGTTGCGAACATAAAAGGACGGATGTACAATGATGAACCTTCTTTTGCCGGGATCCAGTTACGGTCAATGTCCAATAGTTTGCTTAGGCCATCCATAAAAATCTCCTCAGGTACCTCTGGCATTTGAAGACGTGCGGCAGATTTGTTGAATCTTTCCCAGTTTCTGTCCGGACGGAAGATACTCACTGTTCCGTCTGCAAATTTATAAGCTTTGATACCTTCAAAGATCGCTTGACCATAATGTAAAGCGGACATTGAAGGACTAATACTGATATCTCCATAAGGGACGATGCTGACATCTTTCCATTCACCGTCATCATAGTTTGCGACCAGCATGTGGTCGGATAAAATCTTTCCGAATTTTAGATTGTCGAAATCTACTTGCGAGAGTCTTGAATTTTGAGTTGGCTCTACGCGAATTGAATAGTTCTCTGTCGCGTTCATCTTATTTTTTAATTACTTAGGCTAAGTTAGGAAAAAAATGAAATATAAGTTGCACCTGTATCCGGATAATTTACCCGCTTCGATATGCCTTTTATTTCGGACAGTTGTTCCCTATTTTACTACACTTTTTTTGAAATGGAAGAATTTCACTTCATATTTCTTGGTTGGTCTGTATTAATAATTAAATGTGTTAATTATTGATTAATTAACACCGTGATTTCATATTATGGCATAAAGTTTGGCCATAAAGAATGCGGCCATATAGATGGGCTTTTTGGTCCGCAGTAACGCTATAAAATCACTTATCATAAAAATAAACTTAATATGGAATTGACTCACAGTCTTAACAAAAGTAGTGAAGTAACATCAGGCGATAATCGCTCAGTGTTACAGGGTGAAGTTGAAGTTCAGAAGAAAGGTATTTCTATGAATTTTATCCTTGGTTTTTTTGTTTTTTTATATAAAACGGCAATTAAACCTTAACAAACCTCCATTATAGTCTAAGCTTTCTTGAGCTTACCAATTAGACGAACTTACAGCAGTTCTTTAAAACAACAAAATTCAGCAATACGAGATTAGCCAAAATAAGGGAATCCAAAAATTTTGGCTAATCTCCAGCCGGAGACCGCCCCATTATTCGGTCAATGTGCGGAATTTTTCAGTCTGTACGCCGTATTATTCGGTTAGTATTTTCAACAGCGGGTCGAGATATTCGCGACTATTGCTCAATCTTGGAACCTTATTTTGTCCACCTAGCTTACCTCTTGATTTCATCCATTTATAGAACGTATTTTCGGGTGCATTGTGTACAATAGGTGGTCGTAGGGCCATATTCTTAAAACGTTTGGCGTCATAATCCGAATTGATTTCACGGAGTTTAGCATCCAATATTTCACAAAAACGCCTAAAATCATTGGGTTGTTGTTCAAATTCTATCACCCATTCATGTGCTCCGGCTTCGGCATCTTTAAAATACACAGGTCCAGCGGTATAATCTCTTATACGTGCCTGTGTCAACTTGCTCGCTTCGGCCAGGGCCTGTTCAGCGTTGTCAACAATAACCTCTTCGCCAAAGGTGTTAATGTATTGTTTGGTACGTCCGGAGATCTGAAAACGATAAGGAGATAATGACGTAAACTTGATGGTATCTCCGATCTTATAACGCCACAAACCAGCATTCGTTGAAATGATCAATGCATAGTTTTTGCCAAGCTCCACCTGATCCAAACGTAAGGTTGACGGATTTTCTTCGTGCATTCGCTCAGTAGGTAAGAATTCGTAATAAATGCCATAATCTAGCATAAGCAGAAGATCTTCCGAATCCGATTGATCTTGTAGACCAAAATATCCTTCTGAGGCATTATAATTCTCTAGATAATACATATTGTCAGAAGGGATCAATTTTTGGAATTGCTCGCGATAAGGTTTGAAGCTCACTCCGCCATGCCCATAAAACTCTAGATTTGGCCATACCTCCAAGAGGTTGTCTTTGCCTGTAATCTCAAGAATACGTTTGGCCATAACAATATTCCATGTCGGTACGCCAGCTAGGCTCGTTACGTTTTCTTTGAGGGTAATTTGTGCAATCTGCTCAATTTTCTCTTCAAAGTTTGGATTTAAAGTAACCTCCATATTGGGCGTTCGCTTAAATTCTGCCCAGAAAGGAAGGTTACGGATGAGGATTGATGAGAGATCGCCGTAGTAGGAGTCTGGACTGAAATTGTTGATTTGTGAAGAACCACCAATAACAACAGATTTTCCAGTAAATACGCGGTTTTCGGGTCTATTATGACAATAGATTGTAAGCATATCTTTACCGCCTTGGAAGTGACACTCTTCGAGTGCTTCCTCACTAACGGGAATAAATTTGCTACGGTCAGATGTGGTGCCTGAGGACTTGGCAAACCATTTGATATCAGAAGGCCACAGGATATTCTGTTCGCCTTTTATCATGCGGTCAACGTAACCCTTGATATCATCATAGTCTTGTATAGGGACGCGTTCTTTGAAGATTTCTGGCGTTAATATACTTGTATAATCGTATTTTTTTCCCCATTCTGTAGCTTCAGCAGTGGCAATTAAACTCTGGAACCATTCTTCTTGTACATCGTGTGGGTATTTCATGAAAAGTTCAATCTGGTGAATTCTTTTTTTCATGAACCAAGTAAAAATGGAGTTTAATAAGGCCATAGGGGGAGAGATTCTTTAATCTTTAAAATTTTTTCCTTCTTAATTCAAAATGTCGACCGAGATAAAATTTACGGGCAAGCTCATTATCTGCAATTTCCTCAGGTGTACCCGTCAGCATAATCTTTCCTTCGGTCAGGAGGTAGGCCCTGTCCGTAATAGATAGGGTTTCCTGTACGTTGTGGTCGGTAATTAAGATGCCGATATTACGGGTTTTGAGCTTGGCTACGATCGTCTGAATTTCTTCTACGGCGATTGGGTCAACCCCTGCAAAAGGTTCATCCAAAAGTATAAAAGATGGATTTGCAGCTAATGCTCGTGCAATTTCGGTACGTCGACGCTCACCACCGGATAACAAATCACCCCTGTTTTTGCGGACACGGTGTAGGCTGAATTCTGTGAGTAGTTCTTCCAGTTTTGCCAAACGTTCTTCTTTATTTGGATAGTGGATTTCTAATACAGCCAGGATGTTGTTTTCTACGGAGAGCTTCCGAAAGACCGATGCTTCTTGGGCTAGGTAACCTATCCCACGTTGGGCACGTTGGTACATCGCATCCTGCGTAATCTCCTGATCGTCGAGGAATACTTTGCCTTCATTGGGCTTGATAAGACCAACAATCATATAGAATGAGGTCGTTTTTCCTGCCCCATTGGGACCCAATAACCCGACAATCTCTCCTTGTTCCACATGGAAGGAAACATTGTTGACAACGGTGCGCTGCTTATATTTTTTTATGAGATGTTCTGCCTTTAAAATCATCTTCGTGGAGTGTCTTGTGTTATATGTATCTGTTCAATAGGACTACTTAAGAACCCTCACCGTTCTTTCATGCCTGGTATCTAATCCAGTATGAGGGTTTTATGCCTGACCAAATCTTGTGTAAATATATTTAATATCTTCTTACTATTGCAATACTAATACTTAATCCCTTTGATGTTTAGCTGTAAGTTTCTTTTGTTGCGCCACACATTCTCTTCAATGCTGTAACAGATGTCGAAACTTTGTCCGGAATTGATATGTGTGATATGTTCTGCCAGTCCAAAACCGATACAGTCAAATGAAGGAGAGTCTTCTTGAACAACGGTCATCTTGAGGTGATTGGTGCCTACAATAAAAGCTTGTCCTACTGCATTTACCTTTTTACTGAGGAAAATAGGAGATTCATTTTGGGGGCCGAAAGGTTCAAACTGCTGGAGAATACGGAAGAACTTAGCATCGATATCTTTCAACGCTAGCTTAGCATCGATCAAAATTTCTTGGGTCAGCATTTCAGGACTGATACGTCGCGATACCACTTCCTCAAAACGATCTTGGAATAGGGTGACATTATCTAAGGACATCGTTAATCCGGCAGCATATTTATGACCGCCAAATTGTTCCAATAGATCGGCGCATTCGCTTAAGGCTTCATACAAGTCAAAACCCAGTACCGAACGGCAGGAGCCTGCAATATGACCATTTGTTTCGGTCAATATAATCGTCGGACGGTAATATTTTTCGGTCAGGCGGGAAGCTACAATCCCAATGACACCTTTGTGCCAGTCGGCTTTATACAATACCGTGGATTTGCGGCTTTTAAGTAGGGCATTGTCCTCAATGAGTGCCAGCGCTTCTTCTGTTATTTTGAGATCAAAGTCTTTACGGACATTATTTTGATCGTCTATGCTCGAACTGAAGTCTTTGGCTTCTTGTAGCGATTTGGAAATCAAAAGCTTGACGGCGTCTTTGGCATGGTCTATTCTGCCCGCTGCATTAATGCGTGGGCCGATCTGGAACACGATGTCGTTAACTGTAAAGATCTTCGTTCGATTATTTGATAAGTCAATCAGTGCCTTTAGTCCGACGCAGGGATTCGTATTAAGTTTAATAAGGCCAAAGTGGCTGAGTATTCTATTTTCACCGGTAATCGGAACAATGTCCGAAGCGATACTCACGGCCACAAGATCCAGAAACTGATAGCAGGCATTGATATCCATGCCATTGGTCAATATAAAAGCCTGAATAATCTTAAAGCCGATTCCACAACCTGAAAGTTCTTTATAGGGATATTCACAGTCTGCACGCTTGGGATCTAATACGGCATAGGCTTTAGGAAGTTCTTCACCGGGAAGGTGGTGATCGCCAATGATAAAATCAATTCCTTTGCTATTTGCGTAATCTATTTTATCGACTGCTTTGATACCGCAGTCCAATGCAATAATTAAGCTGAAACCATTTGCTGCGGCATAGTCGATTCCTTGTGTAGAGATGCCATAACCTTCGGCATAGCGGTCTGGTATATAAAACTCCAGCTGGCTATGAAATTCCCTGAAAAAACTATAAACAACGGCTACCGCTGTGGTACCGTCTACGTCATAGTCTCCATAGATCAGAATTTTTTCTTTGTTGCCGATGGCTTGGATAATACGGGTGATGGCTTTCTCCATGTCCCGCATCAAAAATGGATCGTGCAAATCCGATAATTGAGGTCTAAAAAACTGCTTTGATTCGTCAAAAGTCTCAATTCCCCTGCTCACGAGCAACTCTGCCAATACAGTGTTGATGTTTAATTCCTCGCGCAGTTTGTTGGTTATTTTGACATCAGTTTTAGATTTTAGTACCCACCTTTTTTGCATATCTTTGCACAATATTTTAA
>NZ_CAXYKD010000011.1:0-14544 GCF_964277905.1 uncultured Sphingobacterium sp. | reverse complement strand
TTTTGCATTTAAAGTTTTTTTGTACCTTTGCAACTCCTACAAAGTAGGAAAAAGGAGAAAATTAATTAATGGCAAAAAAACAAGAAGCAGAAAAAGAATTAGCAGCGAAAAACGCAGAGCTACAAGGTGCTGACACTAAAGTAGTGAAAGACACTGAAAAAATTGAATCAGAAGCTGATTCAAACTTAATCGACGAAATCAAATCAAACACTTGGATCACACCAGAAGGTGAATTTGACTGGGATGCAAATGATAAAGGTTTCGGAAATTATAGCGATGCTGAACGCGCTAAACTTGAAGCACAATACGCAGATACTTTCAACCAAGTTAACCAAGGTGAAATTATTGAAGGTACTGTAGTTTCTATCAACAACAAAGACGTAGTCTTAAATGTTGGTTTCAAATCTGACGGTTTAGTTTCTTTATCAGAATTCCGTGACTTACCAGAATTAAAAGTTGGTGACAAAGTTGACGTATTCGTTGAATCTCAAGAAGATGCTAACGGTCAATTAGTACTTTCTCGCAAACGTGCTAAAACTCAAAAATCTTGGGAAGCTATCAATGAGGCATTGGAAAATGATGCAATCATTACTGGTTTCGTTAAGAGCCGTACTAAAGGTGGTCTTATCGTTGATATCAAAGGTGTTGAAGCATTCTTACCTGGATCTCAAATCGATATCAAACCTATCCGTGACTACGATGTATACGTAGGTAAAACAATGGAATTCAAAGTTGTGAAAATCAACCACGAATTCAAAAACGTTGTCGTATCACACAAAGTATTAATTGAAAACGACTTAGAAAACCAAAAATCTGAAATCGTTGCTAAATTAGAAAAAGGTCAAGTATTAGAAGGAACAGTTAAAAATATCACTGACTTCGGTGTGTTCATCGACTTAGGTGGTGTTGACGGTTTATTGCATATCACAGATATCTCTTGGGGTCGTATCGAGCATCCAAAAGAAGTTTTATCGCTAGATCAAACAATCAACGTTGTTGTATTAGACTTTGATGATGAGAAAAAACGTATCGCTTTAGGCTTGAAACAATTATCTGAGCATCCTTGGGAATCTTTAGATACTGCATTAGAAGTTGGTTCTAAAGTTAAAGGTAAAATCGTAACAGTTGCTGATTACGGTGCTTTCTTAGAAATCATCCCTGGTGTTGAAGGTTTGATCCACGTTTCTGAAATGTCTTGGTCACAAAACTTACGTTCTCCACAAGAGTTCTTGAAAGTTGGTGATGAGATCGAAGCGCAAATCTTAACATTAGATCGCGATGAGCGTAAAATGAGCTTAGGTATCAAACAATTGACTCCAGATCCTTGGAAAAACATCACTGAGCGTTACCCTGTAGGTTCTAAACAAACAGCTGTTGTTAAAAACATGACTAACTTCGGTGTATTTGTTGAGTTAGAAGAAGGTATCGACGGTTTGATCCACATCTCTGATTTATCTTGGTCTAAAAAAATCAACCACCCTAACGAATTCACTAAAGTTGGTGAAACATTAGACGTAGTTGTTTTAGAATTAGATGAAGAAAACCGCAAATTATCTTTAGGTCACAAACAATTGGAAGAAAACCCTTGGGATACTTTCGAAACGATCTTTACTGAAGGTTCTATCCACGAAGGTACTGTGATCAAAGTTGGTGACAAAGGTGATATCGTAGCTTTACAATACGGTGTTGAAGGTTTCTGTCCTTCTAAACACTCTGTTAAAGAAGACGGTTCTTCATTGAAAGTTGATGAAGTTACTTCATTCAAAATCATCGAGTTCAACAAAGAGAACAAACGTTTGGTAATTTCTCACTCTCGTATCTGGGAAGAAGAGAAAGAAGAAGCTCGCAAAGAAGAGTCTAACAACCGTAAAAAAGACGCTAAAGCTGAGTCTTCAGCTGTGAAAAAAGTAAAAGATTCTGTTGAAAAATCTACTTTAGGCGACTTAGACGTATTAGCTCAATTGAAAGAGCAAATGGAAAATGATAAAAACGCTAAGTAATTAGCAATTTCAATCCATAAAAAGCGGCTGTTCCAAAAGGACAGCCGCTTTGTTTTTATAGGGATGCTTTTGTAATTTTGTATCAATAAACGTTATTGTTATGTCATTCAAATCAGCCTTAATTAACCCCACCGAACTTCAGGAATCACTGGGACAGCATACAGACATTGTCCTCCTCGATTGCACCATCGACAAAGTTGGTCAATCTATCAAGGATACCAAGTTCGAAGTTCTTCCCCACTCTCAATTTTTTGACATCGAAGGGAAACTTTCGGATACTACTTCCAAATTACCGCATACCCTCGTTTCTGCAGAGGTATTCGAAAGGGAAATGCAAAGCCTGGGAATAAATCAGGATAATACGGTCGTATTATATGACAGATGGGGCGTTTATTCAAGCCCAAGGGCCTGGTGGATGTTTAAGGTCATGGGATTTGAACAGGTCTTTATTTTAAATGGCGGTGTTCCTGCTTGGAAAAATAACAAACTGCCAGTCGTAGACCAGTATACAAGCGCTGCAAGTCCCGGTAATTTTAAAGCCCTATTTCAAGCAAACCTTTATGCCGATAAAGAGTATATCTTAACACATTATCGGGATACTCAAGTGAATGTTTTTGACGCCAGAAGTAAAGGTCGATTTAGTGGTTTAGTAGCTGAACCCCGGAAAGGCCTTCATGGTGGGCATATCCCCCATTCCAAAAATCTCCCTTTCGAAGAATTATTTGACGGAATCGTTTATAAACCCGTTGATGAATTGAAACAGCAATTTGATCATTTTAATGCGACCGGAAATGAATATGTATTCTCCTGTGGATCCGGTATCACGGCCTCAGTCTTAGCATTTGCTTGTCATATCGCTGGTCATGAGCAAATCCGTGTATACGATGGTTCTTGGTCAGAGTGGGGCCGTGAAGAGCTCAATCTACCCATCGAGAAATAGTTTAAAACAAGGTATTCCAAGAATAGAGATTATCCTCCAAGCGGATTTTTTCCGCATCTAGGAGATCACGAATGATCTCTATTCTTTTCTTTTCTGTACCTATCGTTAAACTCGCCACCAAATCATGAATATTTTTAGCTCCAGCGAGTAAACTGCTTTTGATTTCTGCTTTTATATTTGCCCGCTGCTTTTCCTGATGATTGCGGATCAGACATAAATCGCATACTTCACAGAACCCCGCATTTTTCTCTCCAAAATATAACAACAGCGACTGACTGCGGCAATTGCTCTGTTCAATATAACCGATCATGCCATTGACTTCCTCTTCCTTCACCTGATGGCGATCGCGAATAAAAATATGATCGATATGCAGGTGTTTGTAATCGACCCGGTTCTGCAAAAAGGTCAATTGTGGCGCATCTGTAGAAGGCAGATAGCTCGCTATTTCCAGTGTCTCCAACGACTTCAACAGCTCGACAACACGATCATAAGGCAGACCTAACTTACGTGCAAATTCATATTCATTGATGAGGATATAGTTTTCAAATACACCACCGTAGCTGCGCAAAATAGCCTTAATAAGCTTATCATATTTGACATACTGCACCTGAACTTTATACAATTCGGCGCTATCAATTTCAAACTTAAAGCGTGAAGGTATTGTAACCGCTTCTGACAAAACCAACCAAGTGTCCCGCTCCAGAAACTTCAGCGCATTCATAACAGGAACCAACGGTAGCTGATATTTTTTTGCAAATGCAACAACATCAAAATCTACAGTCACTCCTTCTCCAGAACCATAGGGAATCTGAAAATGATTACAAAGGTAATGATAGGTCTGTTGAATAAATGGAATATCAGGAAAGCTGGCTTGCAAATTATCGACAAGTTTCCGCTCATCTGCCTTTTGATAAAGAATAACGGGATAGGCCTTCTTGCCATCTCTTCCTGCCCTACCGGCTTCTTGATAATAGGCCTCCAGCGAATCGGGCAAATCGAGATGAATGACAAACCGTACATCGGGTTTATCAATTCCCATCCCAAACGCATTTGTAGCTACAATAACGCGAACAACATTTGTCATCCACCCTTGCTGTTTCTGATCCCGTTCCTGCCCCGTGAGCCCGGCATGGTAATAATCTGCCGAAATGCCATTATTGACTAAAATACGGGCTATCTCCTGTGTTTCCCGCCGGTTTCTGACATAAACAATACCGGATCCACCCAACTTGTGTATGATGCGGACCATACGTCCCATCTTATCCTCTTCCTCAATGGCCATATAAGCCAAATTGTCGCGGAGAAAGCTTTTGACAAATACATTTTCTTTTGGAAAATTCAGCTTCTGCTGTATATCACTAATGACACGCTCAGTTGCTGTCGCTGTAAGGGCCAGAAAAGGAACCTTGGGATGCAGTTCCCGTAACTTAGCGAGTTCTAAATAGGGAGGTCTGAAATCATACCCCCATTGAGAAATACAATGTGCTTCGTCTATCGCAAAAAGATTTACATTCATAAATCGTATGCGCTCTCTTACGATATCATTGTACAATCTTTCAGGAGAAAGATAAAGAAATTTTATCTGCCCATAGACGCAATTGTCCAACGTAATATCCACCTCCCTCTTCCGCATTCCAGCATAAATCGCGACCGCTTGAATTCCATTTTTTTTCAAATGCTCAACCTGATCTTTCATCAATGCTATAAGCGGTGTAACGACAATACAAATCCCTTCTCGCATCAAGGCAGGTACTTGAAAACAAATCGACTTTCCGCCGCCAGTCGGCAATAAAGCCAATGTATCTTTACCTGAAATGACCGATTGAATAATTTCTTCCTGCAGGGGTCTAAATGAATCGAATCCCCAGTACTGCCTTAAGATTGATATACTATCTTGCGTCATAAGTTCTCCTTATCCCAAACATACGCAAAATTATCTTTCATGAGATAATTCTGTATTCCCAAACTATCCAACATACGTTTTGTATGCTTGGATTTCTCCATTGAATTGGATCCATCCAGTATAACAAGTTTTGGTCTAATTTGCTTCAATAAACGAGGTAAACCATTTAGTAAATTTTTTCTGACAATGACAAGGTCGGCATGTGTCATTGTTCCCCCTGTATGCGATAAAATAGCAATTCTACCTAAAGGGAGCGTAACAAAATAGTTTTTCCGCTCTCGACCATTCAAAGCTACAAACTGAACTTTTTCCCTCGTCAGTAATTGGATTTCTCTTCCACATGCATATTGCAAACCTCGGGATTGCAAAGAATCAAATGTGCTGTAAACGATTCCGCGCCCACCTTTGAAATACCCGATCGTCAGCTCATGTTTCGTATTATAGACCCGAAACCGTTCTACATCTTTATTTTCTAGGTATTTTTGCGCAGTGATCAATAGTATTCCAATTGCACAGCATCCCCCTAGCCAAACGTATTTTTTATCTTTCCATTGAAAAGCATATAAAAAAGAAAATAGTGCAAAATAGATCAAAAATAGAAGCTCCAGCCCCATAGGTTCAACTTTTATTGTTGAAAAAGCCAAGTGATCAATAAATTTCAAGCAGTATAAGATGAAAGCGATGAGATGCTCCAAAAGAAAGCCCAATAAATCGTTGAGCCCCTGTATTGGATTGATTGTCATGATAAAACCAAGGTACATCACTAATGTTGAAGGGAAATCGACTAATAGATTAGCTACCAGAAAATAAGTTGGAAATTGTCCAAAATAATAAAGGCTCAGTGGCGTTGTCAATAGCTGTGCAGCAATAGAAACAGCCAATGCATCTCTCAAAAACCGTAATATCGGTCTTTTAACCGGAAGGAATCCTTCGACAAGCGGCGAACATATCGTCATACCCAAAACGGCTAAGAAGGACAGCTGAAAACCCACATCAACAACAGCCCGGGGAACGACCAGTAGAATCAATAATGCGGCAATAATAAGCGAATTCAGTGTTGAAAAGCTTCGTTTAAAATGCTGTGCACACAGCACAAAACTAATCATAATAGCTGCCCGCGTAATGGGCGGATCAAGCCCTGCAATAAAAGCATATATCCAGATCATACTCCATAACAAAATTAGTGGCAGCCATCTGAGATAGGAAGGCCAGGCAATTCGCTTGAAAATAAGGGCTAAAAAACCGAATAAAACAGCAACATGCATTCCCGAAACACTTAATACGTGTATCGTTCCCGTATTGGTGAAGGCCTGGATGCTTTCGGCACTGATATCGCTTCGGGAACCATATAATAAAGCTGACGCAATAGCAAAGTGCTCATTCCTTTTGATATGGGGACGAAGCTTAACCAAAAAATATCCCCTCATTTGTAAAGCAAGCCCAGTCAAGGAAAATGCCATTGTTTCTCTCCTACTGATCAGCTTATAACGACCAACGACTACGAAAGCTTCATGATAGATATGCTGTCTTTCCAAATACTGTCTATAGTCAAATTCCATTGGATTGAATGGCGGAGCTATTTTCTTTACTTGACCTTTTAACCACAATAGATCACCAAACTGCAGTGGGTTCTTCTGGCTGGATTTTAAAGATAACATTAGTCGACCTGTAGTTTCAACAAATTCACCTTTTTGGTAAGCCCCTACTACTTCTGCCGAAAAACGAATGATATCCCGCTTCACCTTGGGCTCTTCAATAATTTTAACTACATAACTATCGGTCACTATATGAGAGAAATGACTGATTGTAACCAAAGGTGCCTCGCGCCAAAATTGGAAAATTCCAAATAATACAACAGACACATAATACCCGTAGATGTAGCCATATTGGCGGATTCTTCCCTTTAATAAATAACAACAGAACGTTATCAAAACCAGCACAACCAATAGCTGCTGAACGCATTGGAAAACATGGAGCGACATAGGCAATCGAGGTGCCAGAAGAAGAGTCACAAGATATAGGATCGCAATCTTAAGAATAGGCAGCCGCTCTAATCTTTGTATAAAACTAAGCTCTTTCATAACTGCCACCGCAACTGCATCTTAACCTCTGACTTTCTATTGCCCTCAATTTGATCTAATCCAGTCCCGATACTCTCCCGCGCTGGATAGTAATAGACCGCATATTTGGCCCATACCTGAAGATGACGGGTTAACCGATACTGCAGATTGAAATACATTCTCCATCCCCTTGTATTGTACATTCCAAAACCAGATGCATATAATCCATCCTGCTCATAAGCATAGATCCGATTATCATAACTTGCCGCATCAAAATACGCAACGCGTATATTCGACTGGAATTTTCCGACCCTAGACTTCCAGAACAAATCTTGATAAAGCATATAACCGAAACTATTTTCCTGATACTCTTTTTGGAATAAATTGGCTTCTACACGGGAGCGAATCGTCCATATTGAACTTAAGCGGTAATGAAATTCTACCCTGAACTGCTGTTTGCTGGTATTCACAAGCCCATTCTCGGTTTGTCCCGCTCCCTGGTAATTAACTTGTTTCAATCGGTTACGATAGCGCAATGAAAGCTGGCCTTTTTTGTACCACATGTAACTCAGCTGGCTAAAAAAATCAGCGCCTGTAGATAGCGTATCAGCCTGATACTTTGCTCCCGGAAAACGAAATATATCCGCATAATTGGACCAGAGCAATTTTCTACCCAATTGATACGTTAGTCCCCAATAAGCCCCCTGCTCGTTGGAGCTGTTATCCGATTCACCAAATCCCTGTCCATAAAAAGTATGAAAATTCTGCTTATAGTCCCGCAACAATATAACCGATGATAAACGTGGATGCAAACTTATGATAGATCCTGCTAACAGTGCTGAACCGCCATCCATGCTGTTTGCATACTCACCAAATAAATAAGCATTCCGAATCGTATAGTTTGCATATAGACTTATATTTCGCAAAAAATCACCTTCAAAGTCCGCCTTTTGCCTTATACCATTGCCTTTTGTTTTAAAGGCATTCAATTGTGTCTGATTGAAATGAACACCCATTTTGAATCGTTTATAGCGCCATAATAGATTCAGTCCATAGGTCAGTTGAGATGCGGCATGACGGTATTGCTGTTCGGTTGCCGTCCGATGCAAGCCTGAGCTTGCGATCGTTGAAATCGTAGGCGGAGAAGTTGTACGGTTAACTTTTCCATCAATGGATTGGTAGGAGAAATAAGGTGTAATTTCAATGTGCCTAATCTGTAATGTTCCTGCAATGCCACGCATAAAATTAGCCTCATTTAATGACGTATATGGCTTTACACCGATCCCTTGTCTTGCAGTATGCTGTACCAATCCCCCTTTTCCAAAATTCAAACCATTCCACATACTGAGTCCCTGGCCAAATTGCAAAGCATAGTCGCCGATCACGATATTTTTGAAACGGCCTAAAGACTTTATTGATATACTTAGGCTATAGAAATCAAATCCTATTTTTTGTCTGTCTCTAAAAAATGGCTCCCCGGCATCTTTCTCCATATTAATCGCGAGATGAAACCCATCGTTTAACTGGGCTCTATACCTAAAAGCATAGCGATTGGCATCGCCAAGATAATGGGATTTCGTCGTATCGACCATACGGTAGCCCTTTGCTTTTTCGAGTATCCGGGCGTACCGTATTATAAATTCCTGTTTAAAATTTCTCGATTTCAGGGTTTCAAGAGGAGATCCCGGACCTACCCTTACGAAGGGTAACAACAAACTGACTATCCGTTCATTAAATCCTTCAATGGACTGTAGTTCGAGCACATCGATAAAATCTCCTGAAATGGTCCTATGGTCCAATAGGTGCTCGATTAATAAAGGGTCCAAAAACTGTAATTCAGTGAGTTCTCTGCCATCAGTTTTGTTGAGATCGATCGGGTGTTTGAGATAATGAGACCACTTTTCAGTGAATTCACTCAAATCAGCATCTTCAGGAAGTTCTTCCGATAAGCTTTCAAATAAATCTTGGAGATCGATTTTTTCATTTGTTTGCGCCGTACAGGTTAGTCCAATAAAACAACCTATAAAGAGCAAAATCTTGCTACAATATTTCATAATAGGTTTTAATTAATATTGGCTAAATGCTAGGCGATGAACCTTTTATCCCGGCAGAAAAACGGTTCACTGGTATGAAATTAGGAAATATAAAAGAATAAAAAAAGCCTGATGAAAAATTTCATCAGGCTTTTTTTATTCTTTTATGATCAGATCAATTAAATATCAATTTTAGCATAACGTGCATTTTTTTCGATAAATTCACGACGCGGAGCAACTTCATCACCCATCAACATCGAGAAGATACGGTCACATTCTGCAGCGTTTTCGATAGTTACTTGTCTTAAAGTACGCGTTTCAGGATTCATGGTTGTATCCCATAACTGTTCTGCATTCATCTCTCCAAGACCTTTATAACGTTGTACGTGTACGCTATCCTCTTTACCACTTCCTTTCAAACGTTGAATTGCATTGATACGTTGGTCTTCATTCCAAGCGTACTCATGCTCTTTCCCTTTTTTCACCAAGTATAGCGGCGGTGTAGCGATATATACATATCCTCTTTCGATCAATTCCTTCATGTATCTGAAATAGAACGTCAAGATCAATGTTGTAATGTGGGACCCATCCACATCGGCATCGGTCATGATGATGATGCGGTGATAACGTAATTTTTCAATATTCAATGCCTTAGCATCTTCGGCAGTACCTACACTCACCCCCAAAGCTGTAAACATATTTTTGATCTCCTCATTTTCGTAGATCTTATGTTCCATCGCTTTTTCGACGTTCAGGATCTTACCACGTAAAGGCATGATCGCCTGATGCTTTCTATCACGACCAGACTTGGCAGTACCACCCGCAGAATCCCCCTCGACAAAATAAATCTCACATTTGGTAGGATCGTTGTCTTGACAGTCGGCTAATTTACCAGGAAGTCCGGAGCCCCCCATAACGGTTTTACGTTGGACCAAATCACGGGCCTTACGTGCAGCAGCACGTGCTTGAGCAGCAATGACAACCTTTTGAACAATAGATTTTGCCTCACGTGGATTCTCTTCCAGATAAACACCTAAGATCTCACCAACAGCAACATCTACAGCCCCCATCACCTCGGAGTTACCTAATTTCGTCTTCGTTTGTCCCTCAAATTGAGGTTCTGCAACCTTCACCGAAATTACAGCTGTCAATCCCTCGCGGAAGTCATCACCGGTAATTTCCACTTTTAAGTTCTTAAGCAAACCTGACTTGTCCGCATACGCTTTCAAGGTACGTGTCAAACCACGACGGAAACCTGCAACGTGAGAACCACCTTCAATCGTATTGATGTTATTCACATAAGAATGGACATTCTCCGAATACGTATCGTTATATTGTAAAGCCAGTTCAACAGGGATACCTTGTTTCACGCCTTCAACATAAATTGGTTCAGGAATCAACGACTGACGGTTACCGTCTAAAAATTTCACAAACTCTTTCAGACCACCCTCTGAATAGAATGTTTCTTTCTTTTCAGAACCGTCTTCATTAGTCTCACGCTCATCATTCAACGTCAAACTCACACCTTTATTTAAAAATGCAAGTTCACGAAGACGATTTGCCAATGTATCGTAATTATAAACGGTAGTCTGCGTGAAAATTGTCGCATCTGGATGGAACGTTACAATCGTACCCGTCTTATCCGAAACACCAACTTCTTTCACGTCATACAAGGGCTTACCAATTTGGTATTCTTGCTGGAAAATCTTTCCATCGCGATGAACCTCAGCCTTCAAAAGGGTAGATAGTGCATTCACACAGGAAACACCGACACCATGCAGACCACCAGAAACCTTGTATGTATCTTTATCAAATTTACCTCCGGCGTGCAATACAGTCATTACAAGCTCTAAGGCTGATTTATTCTCTTTTTTGTTGATTCCTGTAGGAATACCACGACCGTTATCCCGGACAGAAATCGAATTATCTTTATGGATAGTAACAAAGATATCTGTACAATATCCTGCTACAGCTTCATCGATTGAATTGTCAACAACCTCGTATACCAAATGGTGCAATCCTTTTACACCGGTGTCACCAATATACATGGATGGACGCTTACGAACCGCCTCTAAACCCTCTAATACCTGAATATTATCGGCCGAATAGGTGGATGCATTTTTATTTTCTTCGCTCATTGAAAACCTCTTAAATGTAATATTCAAAAATACGAAATTTTGGCCGATTTATCAAGTCCGTGAACAAGTATTGAACCTATATTCCGAATTATAATACACAGGATAATTTTACTTTTTTATTACTAAAAACTAGAATTTCGATTTTTTTATGTTAGGTTTGTTTTCAGTAATAATTTGCAAATAACAAAAAAATGAACACTATATTTTCAATTGTATCGAAAGTTTCCTTTGGCCTTTTATTGGTTGGAACTATTGCATCATGTAACCAAGGTGCAAAAACAGCAAACGAACCTGCAAAAAATGATTCCAATACGGTAAGCAAGGAGAGCCCGGGAAGTAACAAAGATAAAATCGTCTATTTAAACTCGGATTCACTTTCTGAAAAATATCAATATTTTAAGGACATTAAATCAAAGCTTGAAAACAAGGTAAAGAAAGCACAAACGGATCTGCAATCTAAAAGTACTGCATTCCAACGGGAAGTTGCCGAATATCAAAAAAATGCAGCTACAATGTCTGCACCTGATAGACAAGCTACGGAACAAAAACTAGCACGTAAACAAGATGAGCTTGCACGTTTAGATCAAACAGCTTCTTCCTCTATTGCAAAAGACGAGTCTGAAGAATTTAACAATGTTTATAATAAAATTACCGAATTCTTGAAAAAACATGCTGCAGAAAATGGCTACAAACTGGTGCTGACCTATTCAAAAAGCAACCCAACTGTATTGTATGCTGACCCATCTCTGGAAATCACGAATGAAGTAATCAAACAGTTAAACGAAGAATATAAATCTTCAAACAAATAGAAGATTATAATAATTTAGGAAAGCCATCAACTCAGTTGATGGCTTTTTTTATTTTCTTTCTTATCTTGTCCTTACTAAAATTAGATTTATGGTCAGAACGATTGTTGAAAAGGAAATCGCAAACTACGAATGGATAGATATAGCTGAGCCAACCTCAGAAGACTTCACCTTCATCAAAGAGCGCTTCAATTTGAATGAAGCTTCGATCAAGGATTCCAAAGAACCAGAACATCTACCGAAAATTGAAGAATTTGAGAATTATACCTTTGTTATTCTCCGTGTCATGTCGGACAATTTCAAGGAAAATTCAGACAGCATCGGAGAAATCACCGATCGCCTGACCATCTTCTACGGAAGTGATTTTGTAATTACTGTACACAAACGTCGTATCGAGTTTTTAGAAAAACTTAAGAATATTGAATTCACGTCCATCAAGACAAAAAATAGCCGTAAACTGGCTGTATTTATCACGACTGCAGCAGTATTTACCTTTAGCCAGACCCTAGAGCAACTTTCAACACGCATCGATGCATACGAAGAATTGATTTTTCTGAAACGCATGAAACAACAGCCAATATTGAAAAACCTTTATTTTATCAAAAGGCAGATTGATGTTGCACGAAAGGTCATCTTCCTCTACAGAGAGGTCGTTGAGCATTTTCATTCCTCGTCCAAAAAAGATGTCTATACACGCGATTTAAAAGATCTCCAGGTCCGGACATCAACCTTGTACGAAAACTTATCGGAAAATGTAGCACAGCTGCTTAATGTATATTTCAACATCTCGTCTAATCACACCAATGAGATTATGCGCATCCTGACGATTTTCTCCGTATTTTTTATGCCAATCACTTTTGTGGCAGGAATTTATGGAATGAATTTTAAAAATATGCCCGAATTAGAATGGTACTATGGATATCCAGTGGCCATGGGAATCATGGTTGCCATATCCCTTGCGATTTATTTGTGGTTCAAAAGAAAAGGTTGGCTATAATAAGCCAACCTTTTTCTTTGCAGGGGTAACCACAAAATCTTTAAGATAGAATGGCTCGAAATAAGCAACATCCTCAAACTCTTTCCGCTGAAATTTATCAAAAGCCAACGGCGATAGAAAAGCCGCGGAAACATTAAATCCGCTCAGCACATCCACGCGATCCGTTGCACTGAACAAATCCTGGAATTTATCGGCTCCCGAACCAAATAAATGGACACGATGGTAGTTCAGCAATAATTCATTGAAATAATCAACATCGATGATTTCTGCAGATGTCGCTCTCTCCAATATAGCGTTATGATTATAAACTGCTGTATAGACTTCCATCCGACGGGCATCGAGCATAGGAAGATAAGCTTCATCTTCTGTTAAACCGAATTGCCCTTTATAGCCTAAAAACAACGCTTCTAACGTATTAATAGCGATTAAAGGTAGATCTAAGGCATAACAGAGACCTTTGGCCGTAGACACCCCTATCCGCAAGCCTGTATACGAACCAGGCCCCATACTCACCGCAACAGCGTTCAAATCCTGCATCTTTCGGCCTGTCTGTTTAAGAATTTCCTCAATCAAAATAGTCAATTTAGCCGCATGAGCATTTGGTTCATCGAGATCGATAACTTGCAACGTTTGACCATTTTCACTCAAGGCAACCGAACATACAGCGGTTGATGTATCAATTTGTAAAATTAAATTATTCATCATCGTTATAGAAATCAAGGTACAGGATCATGCCCATGGCCACCCCAAGGGTTGCAACGCGCAATTCGTTTCAAAGCCATCCAGCCACCTTTAAAAGGACCATATTTCAGAATAGCTTCCTTACCGTACTGAGAACAGGTAGGTGTATATCTACAATTGGCGCCTAAAAATGGTGAGATAAAAACTTGGTAGAAACGAATAATAGCCAAGAAAATAAAACTAAACAAGGGCCTAATCCCCTTTTTCCAAATAAGCTTCAGCACATTCATCCTGCAATTTTTTCAGCATTTTATTCATTGCGGTGCTAAACACATCATACGCTAAGATCTGCTTGCCTACATATTGAATAGCTAAATACAAAGTTACATTATGTTTCAACAAAAACGGAATCAAATCATTCGATTTTTGTAAACGGTAACTCTCACGCATCATTCGCTTAATCGAATTGCGATCAACTGCTCTTTTGAACCTACGTTTGGATACGGAAATGATAGACTGACTGGAGGGAATATGGTCAGTCAAGTTGTTTTTCTCGAAGATAAAAACAACCCTAAACGGATACAAAACAAAAGAAGAACCGCTTTTAAAAAGCGTATCAATACGCCTTTTCGCACATAACCGTTCTTCTTTTGTAAATGTATTTTTCATACGATGACTTAATCTTACTAGAAAAAGCTCTTATAAGTGGCCACCGATCCTTGTCAAAGATTAACCTTTGTGACGGTATTCGTCAGACACTGTAAGACGTTTTCTACCTTTAGCTCTACGTGAAGCTAATACTCTTCTACCGTTTGCAGAGCTCATACGCTCTCTAAAACCGTGTTTGTTTCTTCTTTTTCTTTGCGATGGCTGAAATGTTCTTTTCATGACGCTATTATGCTAATTTGTTCTTACTTCAATTAATACAAAACTCCCCAAGAGGAATGCAAAAGTAAAGTTTATTTTAGACAAAAACAAACAATATT